>CBFGRV010000172.1:0-1524 GCA_965651265.1 uncultured Rhodothermales bacterium | reverse complement strand
ACGCGAAGAACGACCTGGCTACGCTGCCCGATTTTCCCGCGGAGATCCGCGCGCCGGCCGGCACCACCTACGGTGTCAGCGGCTTCCAGCTGCATTTCGGTTCCGTGGAGGTGCGCACGCCCGGGGACGAAGTCGACGTGCTCATCGCGATGAATCCGGCCGCGCTGAAAGTGCACCTGAATCGGGTGCGGAAAGGCGGCACGCTCATCGTGAACACGGATTCGTTCACGGAGCGCGATCTGGGCCTCGCCAGCTACAGCGAGAATCCGCTGCAGAATGGCTCGCTAGACGGCTACAAAGTCATCGAGATCGCCCTCACCTCGCTCACGCACGAGGCGCTCAAGGACTCCGGCCTCGACAAGAAGGAGATGGACCGGAGTAAGAACATGTTCGCGCTGGGGCTGGCTCTCTGGATGTATTCACGGCCCATCCAGCCCGCCCTCGACTGGCTGGCGAAGAAGTTCGCGAAGAAGCCGGAGATTCGTGATGCGAACACGCTCGTCCTGAAGAAGGGCTATCACTACGGCGAGACCATCGAGGAGTTTGCCGTACCGTTCGAGGTGCGGCCGGCGCCCTTGCAGCCGGGAAAATACCGTGCGATCCACGGGACGGAGGCGCTGGCGCTGGGGCTCATCGCGGCAAGCCGGCAATCGGGCCTGCCGATCTTCTATGGCTCGTACCCGATCACGCCGGCGTCCGAGATTTTGCACGAGCTGAGCCGGCACAAGCAGTTCGGCGTGATGACGTTTCAGGCGGAGGATGAGATCGCGGCTGTCGGCTCCGCGCTGGGCGCAAGCTTTGGCGGCAACCTCGGCGTGACGGCCACGAGCGGGCCCGGCATCGCCCTGAAGACCGAAACGATCGGGCTCGCCATCATGACGGAGCTGCCGCTGGTCATCATCGACATGCAGCGGGGCGGGCCGTCGACGGGACTGCCCACGAAGACCGAGCAGTCGGATCTCCTCCAGGCCATGTACGGCCGAAACGGCGAGGCACCCATGCCCGTGCTGGCGGCCGGCTCGCCAGGCGATTGTTTCTTCGCCGCGTACGAAGCCTGCCGGATCGCGGTGAAGTACATGACGCCCGTGATGCTGCTGGCGGATGGATATCTCGGGACCGGTTCTGAGCCGTGGCTCATCCCCAATGTGGCGGATCTGCCGAAGTTTGCTCCGCGCTTCGCGACGGAGACGAACCGACAGGTGGATGGAGAGGATGTCTTCTTGCCGTATGTCCGCAACGAGGAGACGCTCTCGCGCCCCTGGGCGAAGCCGGGCACGCCCGGCCTCGAGCACCGGCTGGGCGGACTCGAGAAGCAGCACGAGACCGGCAATGTCTCTTACGATCCGGAGAATCACCATTTCATGACGAAGCTGCGGGCCGAAAAGGTAGAGCGCGTGGCCCAGGAAATGCCGCCGACGGAGATCTTCGGCGATCCCCAGGGCGACGTGCTCGTGGTGGGATGGGGCTCGACCCGCGGCGCGATCGAGGCCGCCGTGGAGTCGGCGCGTTTGCGCGGGCTGCGAG
>CBFGRV010000171.1:0-1539 GCA_965651265.1 uncultured Rhodothermales bacterium | reverse complement strand
CTCGCGCTGATGCCCATTTCGCTGCTCCTCGCGCGTGTCTTTGCCGTCACGTGAGGCCGTGTGCGCCGAGGGCCCGGGCATCTTTTCGAAGCGTCAGTGGTTAGACGCCACGCCATTCGTTTCATGAAGTGCCGTTCCCATGCCAACCATCCACCAGTCATTTCGCACCTCGTATACGTACGACGTTCACTTCACGGCAGGGGTGTTCGATGCGCACAACGAGCTGCTGGGGCGGATCATCGAGTCCGGATCTGATCCGGTACCGCATGAGATCCTGATCGTGCTAGACGATGGGCTCCTCGCCCACTATCCTGGCTTATCCGAGCAGATCTACGACTATTTCGCGAACCGACCCTCCCTGGCTCCTGCTTCGGAGCCGGTGATCGTGCCAGGGGGCGAAGCAGCGAAGAATGATCCCGCGCTCGTCGATCGCCTTCACCGTGCCATTTACGAGGCAGGCTTGTGCCGGCATTCGTACGTGCTGGTGGTCGGCGGTGGCGCTGTCATCGACCTGGCGGGTTACGCCGCGGCGACGGCGCATCGCGGCGTGCGCCTCATTCGCATCCCGACGACCGTCCTGGCTCAGAACGATTCGGCCGTCGGTGTGAAGAACGGTGTCAATCGGTTCAACGTGAAGAATTTCCTAGGAGCCTTCGCGCCCCCCTTCGCCGTGGTGAACGATTCCGCATTTCTGCACACGCTCGACGATCGAGACTGGCGGTCCGGGATCTCTGAAGCCGTCAAGGTGGCACTTCTCAAAGATCCTGAGTTCTTTGATGAGATCGAGGCAAATGCAAGCGCCCTCTCCCCGCGTGAGCGCCGGCTCGAACCCATGCAGCACCTAATTCGGCGGTGTGCCGAACTGCATCTGGAGCACATCGCAACGTCGGGCGATCCATTCGAGATGGGCTCCTCACGCCCGTTGGATTTCGGGCACTGGGCAGCGCACCAGCTCGAGCAGCTGACCGACTATCGACTGCGGCACGGCGAAGCCGTGGCCATCGGGATCGCGCTCGACACCACGTACTCGCATCTGCAGGGCCTATTCAGCGCATCCGAATGGGAACGCACCATCCAACTGTTCGAGCAGGTCGGGTTCGACGTCTACGTTCCGGAGCTTGATGAGCACATCGATGAGATGGACCATCCACGTTGCCTCTTCCGGGGACTCGAGATCTTCCGCGAGCACCTGGGCGGACAGCTCACCATCATGCTGCTCGAGGGCATTGGACGTGGCGTCGAAGTCCACGATGTCGATCACGACGTCTACCGAAACGCCATCGAAATCTTGCGGGACCGACAAGCGACTGCGCCGTGCGAATCGAACGCCATGCGTGATATCGCTTGAATTGAACCTCGAAGACGAGCAAAATCTACTCCTGGCACGATGCGGGTCGGTCCTGACGGCTTTTTCGAGCTCACCTACTGCACGAACATCCATCCGGGAGAAGGCCTCGACGAGGTTGAGCAGCAGCTCGAGGGGTATGCGGCGCCGCTGAAGGAGCGCCTTGCTCCCGGGCGACCGTTCGGCGTGGGGCT
>CBFGRV010000170.1:0-1557 GCA_965651265.1 uncultured Rhodothermales bacterium | reverse complement strand
CGGCCGAAGCTCTACTTCCTGGTCTCCGTCGTCTTCGTGCTGACCTACGTGGCCATCCCGCTGACGCAGATCGAGCGGCTGACGAGCATCATCGTGCAGGCGCTCACCGTCATGTTCGCCTCCGGCATCTTCGCCTTCAACTACGGGCAGCTCATGTTCTCGTGGGAGAGCTCCTACTTCGACGGGGTGCTCGTGCGGAGCTTCACGCTGCGCGAAATGGTGATGGCCAAATTCATCATCCTGCACGGATCCTGCGTGGGGTTCTTCCTGCTGACGCTGCCGCTCTTCCTGCTCCTCGCGAAGCACCTCGTGCCCATGCACGTGGCCTTCCTCTGCTACAACCTGGGGATCTCGACGAGTCTCATCATGATGCTGGCCCTCAACAACCAGCGGCGTGTGACCCTCACGCGCGTCGGGTTCTTCGACTTCGAAGGGTTCTCGCTGCTGCACTGGCTGTGGTATATTCCGCTGGCCGCGCCGCCGGCGCTGCTCCTGTATGTGATGGGGGATGAACCCATGATCGCGATGATGATCATCGGGACCGCGGGCCTCCTCACCTACGTACTCACCCCACAGCTGGCCACCTTCTTCGCGCGTCACCTCACGACGCAGCGCTACGCGATGGCGGCCGGATTCCGACGCCAGGCATGAGAGTCGAGATCGATCAACTCGTCAAGCGGTACGGCGCGCACTTCGAGCTGAACGTGCCGTCGCTGGAGATCGAGGAGGGCGCGCTCTTCGGGCTCGTCGGCAACAACGGCGCGGGCAAGACGACCTTCCTGCGGCTGGTGCTGGATCTGGTGTATGCGGATGAGGGGCTCGTGCGGGTCGGAGGGCGCGAGATCGCCGGGCGCGACGACTGGAAGGTGGACGTGGGATCGTATCTGGATGAATCCTTTCTGCTGGATTTTCTCACGGCCGACGAGTATCTGGATTTCGTCGGGGCCACGTACGGGATGACGCGCGAGGATGTGCAGGCGGCGCTTGATCCGTACCGGCCGCTCTTCACCGATCAGGTGCTGGGCTCCCGCACGCGCTACATCCGCGATTTCTCGCTGGGCAACCGGAAGAAGGTGGGGATCGTGGCCGCGATGGTCATGCGGCCGCGGCTGCTGATCCTCGACGAGCCCTTCGCCAACCTGGACCCCGGCTCACAGCGGCGGCTCTTGAAGATGATCCGCGATCTGAACCAGGAAGCCGGCACGACGGCCATCATCTCGAGCCACGACATCGGGCACGTCGTCGAGATCTGCGACCGGATCGCGGTCCTCGAGGAGGGGCGCATCGTGCGCGACCTTCGCACCTCCGAGGAGACGCTGCCCGAGCTGAAGAGCTACTTCGACCGCGAGCGGGTAGCACCCGGTCCGATGGAGACCGGCACGACCGGCGAGGTGGCCTCGGACGCCGCCGAGCAGGACGGCGCGCAGCCGGCGGGCACCCGCAACACCGCCTCCGCGGCGTAGGGGCTACCGTTTCGATCTTTTGCCCGCTCTTTCTCGAACCTCGCGTACGGCTTCATTGATGTCTCGAGCCGTCACGTCGGTCTCTACGCCTTCA
>CBFGRV010000169.1:0-1606 GCA_965651265.1 uncultured Rhodothermales bacterium | reverse complement strand
CTCGGTCTTCGGGTGCTACCCATCGAATACGAGATCGATGCGGAGCGAGGCGTCATGCGGCTCATTTTCGCCACCCGCGATCCGATGCGGCCGGAGACGCTGCGGCTGATTCACGACCTGCACCTCGACCACTTCGAGCTCCGCTACGCTCCGGAGCGCGAGATCGCGCCGCTCATCGAGGAGCTCTTCCCCAAGCAGAACGAGTATCTCCGACGGCTCGAGGAGGAGGGCGATGACGCTTATGACCTGGGCGCGTCCTACGAACAGGATCGGTCCAGCCTCGTCGATGAGGAAGCCCTCGATGCGGAGATCAATCGGTCGACGCTCATCAACCTGTTCGAAGCAGCCCTCGTCGAAGCCGTTCGCCAGGATGCATCGGACATCCACATCTTCCCGAACGCGCGAAAGGAAACGGAATTTCACTTCCGCATCGACGGCCAGCTTCAGCTCTGGCACGTTCAGGACAAGGTCCACCCCGAGGCCATGCTGGCCGTCGTCAAGGACCGATGCGGCAACATCGACCGGTTCGACCGCGATATCGCGCAGGACGGTTACATCCAGCGGCACGTGGATGACGCACTCATCCGCTACCGCGTGTCCGTCCTCCCGATCGCCAGCGCCAACCGCGAGGTAAAGGCCGAGAGCATCGTCATCCGCGTGCTCGACGACCGCAAGATATTCACCGACCTCGGCTCCATCGGACTCCTTCCCGGCGCGCTGGCCAAGTTCAAGCGGGCGATTAGGCAACCCCATGGGATGATCATCATGACGGGTCCGACGGGTTCGGGTAAGAGCACGACGCTCGTGGCGGCCCTTCGGGAGGTGGTGAAACCTACGGTGAACGCGCTCACGGTCGAGGATCCGGTGGAGTACGTGATCAACGGCGTCCGGCAGATCAAGCTGGGCCCGCGGCTCGATATGGAGAACGCCTTGCGCTCCATCCTCCGGCACGACCCCGACATCGTGATGGTGGGTGAAATGCGCGACCGTCCCACCGCGGAGCTGGCCATAAAGCTGGCCAACACGGGCCACCTGACCTTCTCCACGCTCCACACGAACGATGCCCCGAGTGCCGTCGCCCGGCTTTACAAGATGGGCATCGAGCCCTTCCTTCTGGCGTACGCCATCAATCTCGTTGTGGCGCAGCGCCTCATACGGATACTGTGCCCGGACTGCAAGCAGAAAGATCCAAACCCGGACGACACGCTGCTCCATGAGCTTGGCTTCAGCCACGAAGAGATCGCTACCTTGACCTTTTACCGTCCCGGCTTCCGCGAAGGCTGCAAGACGTGCCACGGCACGGGATACAAGGGCCGGCGCGCGATCAGCGAGGCGCTGTATTTCTCGCCGGCGATCCGGAAACTGATCGTCAATGCCGGCGAAACGATCGACGAGGATGGGATTCGAGATCTGGCCGTCAAGGAAGGGATGCTGACGCTCCTGGCATCCGCGCGCGAAGTGGTGAAGCTGGGGGAAACCTCGGCGGATGAAGTATTGCGTGTAACGGCGAGCGATTAAAGGAGGTACGTGTCATGCCGCAGACGCTATTCGCCTTACTGGCCGTGATGATTCTGGGGATCTTCTCGCTCCAGATGAACCGGACCAT
>CBFGRV010000168.1:0-1617 GCA_965651265.1 uncultured Rhodothermales bacterium | reverse complement strand
TTCCTTGGAGTCTGCGTCGGAATGCAACTCCTGTTTGAGGCGGGTGAAGAGATGGGGACGCATGCGGGCCTCGGCGTACTGCCCGGTCGGGTCGTTCGCCTGGATGAGGTCCCTTCCCGGAACGAACCGGTGTCGGGCTACCCGGTGTCGGCCACGCACGCCGTAGAGACCGTCTGGGATGTGGAGCTCAAGATCCCCCACATCGGATGGAACACCATCGAGCCCACCCGCGAATCGCCTCTGCTCTTCGGCTTACCGGCTGAGCCTCATTTTTACTTCGTGCACTCCTTCGCGGCCGTCCCCACCCAGGCATCGGATGTGCTTGCTTCATGCCATTATGGGGTGCCTTTTGCCGCCATCGTGGGCCGGAACAACGTATATGGGGTCCAGTTTCACCCCGAGAAAAGCCAGCGTAATGGCCTTCAAATCCTCAAAAACTTTGCGGAGCGCGTTCACTGACACGTTCTCCTGCGGAAGGCGGAAGCACCACGCTTCTTGCCTTTTCTTTTTGCGCGAGAGGCATTAGCGGCCTTCTGCCGTCTATCCGGCCAGCAGCATGCTCGTAATCCCCGCCATAGATCTGAGAGATGGGAAGTGCGTCCGGCTCTATCAGGGCTCGTACGAGCAGGAGACCATCTACTATGACGATCCCGTCAAAATGGCCCGGCTCTGGAGGGTGCAAAACGCTCGCGTACTCCACGTCGTGGACCTGGACGCGGCCCGCAACGCCGGGAAAGACAACCGCGACGTAATCCGGCGCATCTGTGCCGAGCTCGACATCCCCATCCAGCTCGGTGGCGGCATCCGATCGATGGAAGACATCGAGGAGGCCCTGGATCTCGGCGTCTACCGCGTGATTCTCGGCACTGCCGCCGTTCGCAATCCCGACTTCATTACCGAGGCCATCGCCAAGCATACGTGCCACCGTGTGGTGGTGGGCGTCGATGCTCGCGACGGTGAAGTTCGACTCGATGGGTGGACGGAGGGCAGCGGCATCGATGCCATCGATCTCGCTCTCGACATGGAGGATCGCGGCGTGCGGCGCATCATCTATACCGACATTGCGCGAGACGGCACTCTGACGGGCCCCAACGTTGATGCCTACCGCGAGCTCGGAAAGCGCCTGAATTGGGTCCGCATCACAGCCTCCGGGGGGGTTGGCGGGTATCAGGATCTCATCCGACTTGCCGAATTGAAGCCATACCGCGTCGATTCAGTGATCATCGGTCGCGCGCTCTATGAGAATCGTTTTCCATGCCAGCAGTTTTGGTGCTGGAATTACAAGGAGGATGTCGACCTGGAGCGCTACACGACGGCGAGAATCCGCACCACGGAGGGCGAGAGCGACTAGATGGGCCTCGCCAAGCGCATCATTCCCTGTTTGGACGTAGATCGCGGACGCGTCGTCAAAGGCGTTCGATTCGTCGACATCGTCGATGCCGGTGATCCGGTTGAGCAAGCCCGCTTTTATGACGCAGCGGGCGCGGACGAGCTCGTCTTCCTCGACATCACCGCCACACACGAGGATAGGGGCATCATGCAGGATGTCGTGCGAAGGACCGCCGATCAGGTGTTCATCCCGCTGACCGTGGGCGGCGGCTTGCGGAGCGTGCCGGA
>CBFGRV010000167.1:0-1748 GCA_965651265.1 uncultured Rhodothermales bacterium | reverse complement strand
GTTGGGAAGTTTGCGCCCGGGAAGACTGCGGTTGGGAAGTGCGGTCGCTGCGACCTTGCCCATTCGAGTCCAGCTGGGGACCAGCAGCGACATCGGAAATGGACGCGAGGTCCAGTTCGATTTCATCGAGATACGCGGGCCGCCTGGTTTCCCGGATGTAAACGGGTGCGCCGCCGCCGAGGACGAGGTGATCGGCCTCGACATCCGCCACGAGCTCTCCATGCCAGTAGATGCGGACCCGCGGATCGTCGGTGACCTCGCCGATCTTCGCCGCATTGAGATCCCATTTCTTGAAGATGGCCTCGAGCTCATCCTCCCGGCCCTTCTCGCACACGATGAGCATGCGCTCCTGGCTCTCCGAAAGCATGATCTCGTAGGGCGTCATACCGAGCTCGCGCACGGGTACCTTATCGACGTGAAGGATCATCCCGCTCTCGCCGCGTGCACTCATCTCGCACGACGAACACGTGAGCCCGGCCGCCCCCATGTCCTGGACGCCGACTACGGCGCCCGTCGCGATGGCCTCCAGCGTTGCCTCCAGGAGGAGCTTCTCGGTGAAGGGGTCGCCCACCTGCACGCTCGGGCGCTTGGCCTCGCTTTCCTCGGAGATCTCCTCCGACGCGAAGGTGGCGCCGTGGATGCCGTCGCGGCCCGTCGCCGATCCCACGATGTAGACGGGATTCCCCTTGCCTTTCGCCACGGCCGACGCCGTCTCGCCGATCCTGACGACGCCAACGCTCATGGCGTTTACGAGCGGGTTGCCCTCGTACGACTCGTCGAAGTACACCTCGCCGGCGACGGTGGGCACGCCGAAGGAGTTGCCATAGTCGCCGATGCCGCGCACGACCCCATCGAATAGATAGCGCACGCGGGGATTCTCGAGCGGACCGAACCGCAGGGAGTTCAGCGAGCAGATGGGACGCGCCCCCATCGTGAAGATGTCACGCTGGATGCCGCCCACGCCGGTCGCCGCACCCTGATACGGCTCGACGGCCGATGGATGATTATGCGATTCGATCTTGAACGCGACCGCGAGTCCGTCCCCGATGTCCACGAGGCCCGCGTTCTCTTCGCCGGCCGCGACCAGGAGCGCACCGCCCTCGCGCGGAAGAGTCTTGAGCAAGGCGATGGAGTTCTTGTACGAGCAGTGCTCGCTCCACATCACCGAGTAGATCCCGAGCTCGACGTACGTCGGCTTGCGCCCGAGTTTCTGGAGCATCCACCCGTACTCCTCTTCGGTCATGCCGTGATCGATGGCCGCCTCGAGGTTGACTTCCGGCTCATTCAGTGTGGTTTCCGCCATGCTGCTGTTTGGCCTGGTACTGCTGGATTTGGATATGGAATTGCCAGGATTTGGACCTGGTACTGATCGATTTGGATTTGGTCGTGCTGAGCGTGGATTTGGTCGCTATGAATTCGGACCTGTTCGGGCTGAATTTCGAAACTGCTAATTCTTGTTCTGCTCGGACCCCGTGCTTCTATGCTCTTCGCGCCACTTCGTCCCCGTTTTCGGCTCGATCGACGGTTCCGAATGGTGGCTTCACCAATAATTAGACGCCAATCGTTCATTGGACGCCATTTGACTGTAGATACGAGTGCCGCGTGGACGATTCAATTCAGGATGCACCGCGTGGATTTTTCGTCGAACGCAGACATTCCCGTCATTTCGCGGTATGTTGGACAATTCGCGGACGACGAGGTGAACATGCTCTAATGGGCACGGTGCACCTGCTCTGATGGGCACGGTG
>CBFGRV010000166.1:0-1767 GCA_965651265.1 uncultured Rhodothermales bacterium | reverse complement strand
CACGCGCAGCTAACATGGAAGCCCTCGAACTCAAGGAGGCGGTCTGGCGGGCCAATCTCGACATCGTGAAGGCGGGACTGGTCACGCTTACCTGGGGGAATGTCAGTGGGGTCGATCGCGAGGCCGGCATGATGGCCATCAAGCCGAGCGGGGTGCCGTACGATCAGCTCCGGCCGGAGGACATCGTCCTCGTGAGTCTGGAGGACGGTCGATCCATCGACAGCAACCTGAGGCCGTCCTCCGACACGCCGACTCATCTCCGCCTCTTCCGTGAGTTCGAGGAGATCGGCGGGATCGTCCACACGCACTCGAAGCACGCCGTCATCTGGGCCCAGGCGGAACGCCCGATTCCCTGCCTCGGCACGACGCATGCGGATCACTTCTTCGGCCCCGTCCCTGTGACCCGGCGCTTACGAGAAGACGAAATCCGAGCCGACTACGAGGGGAACACCGGTGCCGTCATCGTTGAGCATTTCATCCAGGAAGGAATCCATCCAGCCGAGATGCCTGCCGTGCTCGTTGCCGGGCACGGCCCGTTCGCGTGGGGACCGACGCCGTCGAAGGCGGTCGAAGCGGCCGTCGTGCTCGAAGCGGTGGCCGAGATGGCGCTGAACACGCTGCTCATTCGCGCCGACGCCCGGCCGATCGACGACATCCTGCTCGAGAAACATTATCTCCGCAAACACGGCCCGGGCGCGTACTACGGACAGGAGAGGGGGCGTGACGCCGACAAGACGTAAGGCCGTCCTCGCGTGAGGTAAAATCAGGAGCGCCTACTTCGCCGGATACGCCGAGATCGTACGTGCGGCCTCGGTCCGAGCATCGTTTTGACGTCGTCGAAATTGGTCGCCGGTCGGACTTCGATCGCCATCACTCTCGCCCTCCACTCGATGATGCAAGACAAAATTGAACCGAGAAAATGAGGCGGTCAGATCCGACGGAACCTCGAGTCCGGAGCCGCATCCGAAATCACGATTCGGCTTGGGGCCGGTGGCTTTTCCAGATGCGATAAAGGCGAGTTTTTCAAACCCAATACTTAAACGCGTACCTTGGCAAATATGAACATTCGTGCTCGAGTCGAGAACAGAAATGGCGTTCATCGGGTGGCGCTCAGCACCAACGGGGTTGGACACACCATCGAAATTCCACCCAAGCCGGACGGATTCGGCTCGAGCGCCAACGGGGGCGAGCTCCTGTTTCTGGCCCTGGCGACCTGCTATTGCAACGATGTGTATCGCGAGGCGGCGAGGGCGGGGATTACGGTGGAAAGCGTCGGTGTCGAGGTGGAGGGGGAGTTTGGAGGAGTCGGAGAGCCGGCGCGCAACGTCACGTATCGCGCGCGAGTTGTAGCCCGGGATTCGACGGAAACCGAGGTTCGGCGCTTACTCCGGCATACCGATTCGGTGGCGGAGGTTCAGAATACACTACGAGTCGGTGTGGATGTGCAGCTGGCCGACCTCGAGGTGGAAGTAAAAGCCGAAAGGGAGGAGTAGCTGCTCGGTTCGATGAGGACTTGTCAACTTCGCTGCAAAGCCAGGTTGATTCCTTGAGATGAGTCACTGACGATCAAGAGAATTCGCGGTCAGCCAACGGGCGATCACTTTAGCAGGCAATCGAGTCTGGATCATGTCGAAACATCGCATCTATACGACGAGCTTCGGGAGCGTGTATCCCCATTATGTAGCACTACCTCGACAAGCTTATCGATGAGCTGGCGCGAGGTAAGAAGATGGAGAAGATATTGCGGCATCAGGAATGATCATCCGG
>CBFGRV010000165.1:0-1811 GCA_965651265.1 uncultured Rhodothermales bacterium | reverse complement strand
GTGGTCGCCTCGTGAAAACAGAGACCCGAAAACCGAGTAGCATTCCATATGGACTATTTCAACTATGACGTCATCGTGGTGGGCGGCGGGCACGCCGGTTCGGAGGCGGCGCATGCCGCGGCGCGAATGGGCGCCCGCACGCTCCTCCTAACGATGAACCTGCAGACGATCGGCCAGATGTCGTGCAATCCGGCCATTGGCGGCATCGGGAAGGGGCACATTGCCCGCGAGATCGATGCCCTCGGCGGGCTTATGGGGCGGGTCACCGATCGAGCCGGCATCCAATTCCGGATGCTCAATCGGCGCAAAGGCCCCGCCGTCTGGGGGCCGCGCGCGCAGTGCGACAGGATGCTCTACGCGGCCGCCGTCCGGGAGGCGCTCGAAAATACCCCCAATCTGTTCATGCGGGCCGATACGGCGATGGATGTACTCGTCGAGGACGGGCGCGTCGTGGGCGTGCGCACGCAGCTGGATCAAGTTTTCCACGCGGAATGCGTCATCCTCACGAGCGGCACGTTCATGAACGGAGTGATCCACGTCGGCGAGCGCCAGTACGGAGGAGGCCGGATGGGCGAGCGCGCATCCGTGGGGCTCACTGCGTCGCTCGAGCGGCTGGGCTTCATTAGCGGGCGCCTCAAGACGGGCACGCCGCCCCGCGTCGATGGGCGCACGATCGACTACTCCGCACTCGAGGAACAGCCGGGCGATCCCGAGCCTGTGCCGTTCTCCTTCATGACGGACCGCCTGCCGGACGAACGGAGGAGCTGCTGGGTCACCTACACGCATCCGGCGGTGCACGAGGAGCTTCGCCGGGGCTTCGATCGCAGCCCCATGTTCGCCGGCCGCATTCAGGGTACCGGCCCACGCTATTGTCCATCCATCGAAGACAAAATCGATCGCTTCGCCGAGAAGGACCGGCACCAGATTTTCCTCGAGCCGGAAGGCCTCCACACACACGAGGTCTACGTGAACGGATTCTCGACGAGCCTTCCTGAAGAGGTGCAGTTCCAGGCGCTTCGGATGGTGCCTGGTTTGGAGCGCGTGCATATGCTTAGGCCCGGATATGCCATCGAGTACGATTACTTTCCGCCCTACCAGATCCGGTACAGCCTGGAGACGAAACTCGTCGATGGGCTCTTCTTTGCGGGGCAGATCAACGGAACGACAGGCTACGAGGAGGCCGCCGCGCAGGGGATCCTGGCCGGCATCAATGCCGTCCAGCGCTTGCGGGGAGAGGAGCCCGTCGTGCTAAAGCGCTCGGAGGCCTACATAGGCGTGCTCGTCGACGACCTCGTGGCCAAAGGCACGGAAGAACCGTACCGCATGTTCACCTCGCGTGCGGAACACCGGCTGCTCCTCCGCCAGGATAACGCGGATCTGCGCCTCACCGAGCTCGGCTACCGGCTCGGATTGGCCGTGGAGGATCGGCATGATCGGATGGCCAGGAAGCGGGACGCCCTTGCCGCCACGCGCGCAGCGCTCGAGGCCACCACCATCACGCCGCAGGAGGTCAATGGCTACCTCGAGCGCGTGGGTTCCAGCCCGATCGATGGGCCGCAGCGGCTGATCCACCTCGCAAAGCGGCCGGAGGTGGTGCTACGCGATCTGCTGAAGTACCTCGGTCGCTACGAGGACATCGCGCACTCATTTCCCGGATTGCAGTCAGCCGACGAGCTGGTCGACATCGAGTTGAAGTACGAGGGCTATCTCGACCGGCAGCGGGACCTCGTCCAGAAGATGGAGAGGATGGAGTCCCAGGCCATCCCGGACGATTTCGACTACCATGCGGTCACGAACATCACGATGGAGGC
>CBFGRV010000164.1:0-1817 GCA_965651265.1 uncultured Rhodothermales bacterium | reverse complement strand
GATGTCCATCTGTCCTGGACAACGATGTCCATCTATCCTGGACGAACGATGTCCATGACAGCCGAATTTCAGGAAAATCCGGCTACAGAGACGCGCCAGGCCCCTCCGCCTCTATGAACGGCGTTCCCACACCGCCTCGACGGCTGGCTACGCCTCCTCGATCACCCAGGTATCCCCCGAGTTCAGCAGCGCCTCCAGATCGCCGGGGCCGCGCTTCTCGGTAATGCCCTCGATCTGCGTCCTCAGCAGGTCGTCGTACGTGGCGCGCTCCTCGCGGTAGAAGACGCCGAACGGGCGCGGCAGGTCATCCTGCCAGAACATCCGCGCGGTGATGCCGGCCAGCTCGATGCTCGTCTCGTCGTAGACGAGGCAGTCGTTGACGGACCACTGCCCGTTCTCGAGGTCGAGGGCGTGCAGGTGAAAGCCATCCAGCCGAAGCCCGCGCTTGCCGCCATCGAAGACGAGGGGCTTGCCGTGCTCGAGGAAGATCGTGCTCTTCGCTTTCGAGTCCTTCTCCGTGAAGCGGAAAAAGGCGCCGTCATTGAAGATGTTGCAGTTCTGGTAGATCTCGACGAAGGCCGCGCCGCGGTGCGCGTGCGCCCGACGGAGGATCTCCTGCAAGTGCTTCGGATCGCGGTCCATCGTGCGGGCCACGAACGAGGCGTCGGCGCCCAGCGCGAGCGTGACCGGGTTGAAGGGATGGTCGATCGACCCGAAAGGCGTGCTCTTCGTGATCTTGCCCAGCTCGGACGTCGGGCTGTACTGCCCCTTCGTGAGGCCGTAGATCTGGTTGTTGAAGAGGAGCAGCTGCACGTTTACGTTGCGCCGCAGCAGGTGGATGAGGTGATTGCCGCCGATCGACAGCGCATCCCCATCCCCCGTAACGATCCACACGTCCAGCTCGGGGCGGCTCGCCTTGAGGCCCGTGGCGATGGCGGGCGCACGGCCGTGGATGGAGTGGAGGCCGTACGTATTCATGTAGTACGGGAAGCGGCTCGAGCATCCGATGCCGCTGATGAAGACGGTGTTCTCGCGAGGGACACCGAGCTCCGGCATCAGGCGCTGCACGCTGGCGAGGATGGCGTAGTCGCCGCATCCCGGGCACCAGCGCACGTCCTGATCCGATGCGAAGTCCTTTCGGGTGAGTGGCGCCGGTGCACCATCACCGCCTGGTGTCGGCGGAAGGGCGGGTTTGCGGGCGGCCCCCGGACCCGCCGGTTTTTTGGCCGTCGGCGGCCCAGCCGGTTTCCTGGCCTGAGGCGGTCCGGCCGGTTTCGTCCCCAAAGGCGGAGCGGCAGGCTTCTTTGCGGAAGGCGGTCCCGCGGGCTTCACGCCTGATGGAGGCCCGGCCGGCTTCACGCCCGATGGAGGCCCGGCCGCCTTTTTCATACCCGGGGGCGGTACGGGCTTGACGCCTTTCGGCTGTTGCGGTTGCTGGTCCTGTCCGTTGTTTGAGGACTCGCTCATAGCGGCACTGGGATGTACTGATTCGCGCTCAAGAGGGAACGCGTTGGTGCAATTGTACTCGTCTAAGCCACCGCAGCGCCTGCAATTTCGACGATCTTTTCTTCGATCTCGCTCGCGCGGAAAGGCAGGCCTTTGATCTTGTTCTGCGGGACGAAAGGCAGCAAATACCGGTCCCGAAGGATGCGGACGAGCTGCCCGTTGTTCAACTCGGGCACGAGATGATGCTCAAATCGGCCCAGGACCTCGCCGAGATCCGACGGCAGCGGATTGATCCACCGCAGGTGCACCGCCCCGACTCGCAGCCCGCGCAAACGCGCCGACTCCACGGCGGCCTCGATCGCGCCGCGGGT
>CBFGRV010000163.1:0-1845 GCA_965651265.1 uncultured Rhodothermales bacterium | reverse complement strand
ACCACGCGCTCGGTGACAGCCGGCTCGCCGAATCCGCCGCCGCGCTGTGGCGCAAGCGAGTCGATCTCATCGATGAAGATGACGGTGGGCGCTACCTGCCGGGCCCGCTGAAACAAGCGCGAGACCTGCTTCTCGGATTCCCCGTACCACTTCGACAACAGATCGGAGGATTTCGTGGCCACGAAGTTGGCCTCTGCTTCGCGCGCAACGGCCTTCGCCAGCAAGGTCTTCCCGGTGCCCGGCGGGCCATACAGCAGAAAGCCCTTGGCCGGTCGGATACCCACACGACGGAACGCCTCCGGATCCTTGAGTGGCAGCTCCACGCCCTCGCGGAGCTCCCGCTTGGCGTCCTCGAGCCCGCCGATATCGTCCCATGTCACATCGGGCACCTGGATCATGATCTCTCGAAGCGCCGAAGGCTGCACGCGCCGAAGGGCATTCATGAAATCATCCGACGTTACGACGAGGTTTTCCAGAACCTCTTCGGGGATCTCCCTCTTCTCCAGATCGATGTCGGGCAGATTACGGCGGAGGGATTCCATGGCCGCCTCTCGCGAGAGAGCCGCGAGATCAGCGCCCACGAACCCGTACGTGATTCGCGCGAGCTCGTCCAGGTTCACGTCCTCGGTGAGCGGCATTCCGCGAGTATGGATGCCCAGAATCTGCCGGCGACCCTCGTGGTCCGGGACACCAATTACGATTTCGCGATCGAACCGACCCGGCCGTCGGAGTGCCTCATCGATGGCGTCGATGCGGTTTGTGGCGCCGATCACGACGACGTTCTGCCTCGGTTCGAGGCCGTCCATCAGTGTGAGGAGTTGCGCAACGACACGCCTTTCCACCTCGCCGGTCGCCTCCTCTCTTTTGGGCGCGATGGAATCAATCTCATCGATAAAGATGATGGCGGGGGCGTTCGCCTGCGCCTCGTTGAAGACCTCGCGCAGGCGTTCCTCAGACTCGCCGTAGAAGCGGCCCATGATTTCCGGCCCGGCGATGTGGAAGAACCGGGCTTCGGACTCGCTCGCAACGGCGCGAGCCAAAAGCGTCTTACCGGTACCAGGAGGCCCGTGCAAAAGGACTCCCTTTGGCGGATCGATCCCCAACCGCTGAAAGAGCACAGGGTGCTTTAGCGGCAGCTCGATCATCTCGCGAACCTGCTCGATAGTGTCCCCGAGCCCGCCTATGTCGTCGTACGTAACGTCGGTCGTCCGGGGCTCGTCCGGCTCCACGTACTGGGGCAGCAGCTCGATTTCGGTATCTTGCATGATCTGCACGATACCGCGCGGAGCCGTCGACACCACCAGCAGGCGAATCTCCTGCAAACCGAACGCGCGCTGCTCGTAAAAACGACGGAAGAGCTCCTCCGGAAACAGGTTCTGATCCATGTCCTGCGTCCGTCGGTACACCGAGGTCGACACCACGTCGCCCGCTACCACGGGGCGTCGGAACAGCGTCCGTAGGAGCGCCTGACCCGATCCCATCAGGCGGACATTCTTCTGCGCGGGCGCCAGCGTGACCTTGGTTGCGGGCGAGACATCGGCGGGACTCACCTCGACCATATCGCCCATGCTGACGTTGGCGTTCGCCCGGATGAGTCCGTCGAGCCGGATAATGTTGAGCCCCTCATCTTCGGGAAAGGGCGGCAAGGCCACCGCGGCCGTCGTACGGTTTCCCGTGATCTGGATTACCTGACCTTGTTGGAGGCCCAGTTGTTCGAAGGCGGCGCTGGTAAGTCGCGCCGTGCCTTTACCAACATCGCGTTCATTCGCCCCGGCTACCTGAAGCCGGACGCTAGTGGTGGTCGTTCCTTCAGCCATGGGGATCTATGCGGATATACGGAAAAAC
>CBFGRV010000162.1:0-1848 GCA_965651265.1 uncultured Rhodothermales bacterium | reverse complement strand
TCGTGCTCACGCTGATGGTCGTGACCATTGTCTACGCCGGATGGATCGCCATCGACAACTGGGGCACCATTCGCGTGTAGCTAGCTCGCCCGCAAACCGATTTCCGTATCATGACGAAACGCCACACCCGGCTGTTTTTCATCTGGGGCACGCTGATCTTCACGGCCATCTTCATCGGCCTCACGATCGACAGCCATCGGCAGTTCGATGAGCTTACGAATGCGGAGAACATCACCGAAGAGGTGATCGAGGGCAAGCACGTCTGGCATCGGAACAACTGCATCAACTGCCACACGCTTTTCGGGGAGGGCGCCTACTACGCTCCGGATCTCACCAAGATCACGAAGCAGCGCGGTGAGGCCTATCTCACGGCTTTCCTACAGGATCCATCCCGCTTTTATTCGGAAGTGGTTCACCGGCGCATCATGCCGAATCCGAATCTGGATGATACGGAGATCCGGCAGGTGATCGCCTTCCTCGACTGGGTGGCGGAGGTCGACAATCAGGGCTGGCCGCCGAGGCCGATCGTGGTATCGAGCGGGACCATGCAGGGATCGCCGGCCGAGACGGCGCCGACGACGGCCGCCTCCGATAACCCCGTGGCGCTCGGCGAGCAGCTATTCCGCTCGCCGGAGCTTGCTTGCCAGGCGTGCCACTCCATCACGCAAGGCGTCACGCTCGCCGGCCCCTCCATGGCCGGCATCGGGCAGCGCGCGGGCGAGACCGTCGAGGATGCATCGTACACGGGCTCGGCCTCGGATGCCGAAGGATACATCCGCGAATCCATCACCGATCCAAGCGTGCATCTGGTTCCGGGCGAAAACTTCTCGAGCGGCCCCGGCGGCGTCTCGTTGATGCCCGCCGACTACGGAACGCGACTCGATGACGAGCAAATCGGATATCTCGTCGATTATCTGATGACGCTGCGCTGATTCCCGGTCCGCCCCCAGTCACCCGTTAACGCGAGCCCCATGCGCTATCGCACCCAAGCTATTTCGTACTGGTATTTCGCCTTCGCCGTCTGCCTATTCGGCTTGCAGATGGTCTTCGGTCTGCTGGCCGCGGTCAAGTACCTGGGGCCAGACCCTCTGCTGAATGTGCTGCCGTTCGATCGCGTGAAGGCCGTCCACACGAACCTTCTGATCGTGTGGGTACTCACCGGCTTCATGGGTGCGGCCTACTTTGTGGTGCCGGAGGAATCGCGCACGGACATCTACAGCCCGCGATTGGCGTACTGGCAGCTGGGCCTGTGGGTGGCAGGCGGGCTCACCGCGGTCATCGGATTCCTGTTCGGGTGGACGGCCGGCAACAAGCTTCTCGAGCAGCCCTACATCGTCAAGATCGCCATCGTGGTCGTGATGCTGATGTTTCTCTACAACATCCTCATGACCATTCGGAAATCCGGCCGGTGGACGACGACGGAAGCCGTGCTGGTGGCGGGGCTCGGCCTGGCGGCGGTGCTTTACCTTCCCGCCCTCCTCGCATTCAACAACTACACGGTCAGCATCTTCTACCGGTGGTGGACGATCCACCTCTGGGTGGAGGGCGTCTGGGAGATGGTGCAGGCAGGCCTCCTCGCGTACCTTCTGATACGGCTCTCCGGCGCGGACCGCGAGGTGATGGAGAAGTGGCTGTACGTGATCGTCGGGCTGGTCTTCATCGCCGGGATTCTCGGGACGGCACATCACTATTACTGGGTGGGCGTGCCGCAGTACTGGTTGCCGATCGGCGGCATCTTCAGCGCGCTCGAGCCGCTGGCCCTCTTCGTGATGGTGGCCTACGCATACGTGGCCATGCGCCGGTCGGGGCTGCAGCATCCCAACGCGCTCGCGCTGCACTGGACGGTCG
>CBFGRV010000161.1:0-1915 GCA_965651265.1 uncultured Rhodothermales bacterium | reverse complement strand
GTCCAGACGAACTCGCCCACCTCGAGATCGCACTGCTGGGCCACCATGTGCGTGAGGATGGAGTACGACGCGATGTTGAAGGGCAGGCCCAGAAAGCTGTCGACGCTCCGCTGATAGAGCTGGCACGAGAGCCGCCCCTCCGCCACGTAGAACTGGAACATCACGTGGCAGGGCGGCAGCGCCATGTCGGCGAGCTCATCCACTTTCCACGCGCTCACGATGTGCCGACGCGAATCCGGATTCGTTCGGATGTTTTCGAGCACCGACGTGATCTGATCGTACAGCCGGCCGTCGGCGCCCTCCCATCGTCGCCACTGCTTGCCGTAGACGGGGCCGAGCTCGCCATCGGCATCCGCCCACTCATCCCAGATCGAGACGCCGTTGTCGTTCAGATAGCGGATGTTCGTGTCCCCATTCAGAAACCAGAAGAGCTCGTAGAGGATGCTGCGCACGTGGAGCTTCTTCGTGGTCAGGAGCGGAAAGCCCGCCTGCAGATCGAACCGCATCTGGTAACCGAACGTGCTGAGCGTACCGGTGCCCGTGCGGTCGTCCTTCCGGACGCCGTGATCCAGGATATGTCGGAGGTAGTCGAGATACGGCTTCATGCCCTCACTGGCGTTCAGCGGGCGAGTGGTTGGAGAACGGCACCCGCCCGGCAGCGTTCTAGGATCGAACCTCGAACATCGGCGGAGCACGATTTCGACGATCCCGAAGACTGATTCATAGATCTCAAAGACGATTCAATATAATGGATCCCAACCTCCACCAGAAGCAGGCGATCAATCACCTCAACAAGGTGCTCGATTACGCGCCGTTCGTGGCCGAGGACGACCGCGCCACCGTGCATCTCACGCCGGAGGACTGGCACGTCGTGGCAGATGCCCTCTTTCGGATGGATACGCCGCGCGAGATGCTGCCGGAGGCCATCAAGGATTTCCGGCTCGCGAACGGGAATCGCACCATCGAACTCGACACGGACGACTATCGGATCGATGTAGAGATGATCGTGTGATCGCGGGCTCGAAGCCGTCGGTCGGCGTCACGCTCGTGCTCGGATGGAGCGCACCGCTCCAGCCGCCGGGCTGTTGAAGACCCTCAATTGGCGGCGGCGCGCAGATGGAAGAGCGGGATGGCGATTTTGAGTCGCTCGCCGGAGGACCGTTCCATGAGGTAGGTGCCCTCCATCGTGCCCTCGAAGGTCTCGAGCACGCAGAAGCTGTTGTACCGGTGGTCCTTACCCGGGCCGATGATGGGCTGCTCACCGACGACCCCTTCGCCTTCGACCTCCTGCACGTGCCCCGCCGCATCGCGGATGAACCAGTGGCGTCGCAGCAGCTGAACCTCGTCCGTACCGTTGTTCACGATGCGGATGAAGTAGCCGAACACGAACCGGCGGCTGATGAAGTCGGATTGGCTGTCGAGATACACGGGCCGCACGGTCACCGTGATATCCTCAGTAGTTGCTATGTAGGGAATCATAGCGCTGATCAATACATCCAGGAAACCGTCGCTACCACGCCTGGAAATATGAAAAGTTTTGGAATGATACTTCGGATTGCCCTGGAGTTGTTCACATTTGATCCCCCAGGGGGATGTCAGTGGTTGTTGGTTGGGTGGTGAAAGGCGGATGATGCTCGGCGGATGTCCCGTTTTGTGGGAGAAGGGTGGGATGGGCCGAACATGCCGAGCATGCCTGCGTTGGACCACTGTTTTGTAACGTGGGCTCGCACATCTCCAACATGGCCGTTCCCTCCCCCAAGCGATCCACTCGACAGATTCCCGAGGCCACCGTGCTGTTTGCCGGCGATTCCGGCGACGGGATGCAGCTAACCGGATCGCAGTTCACACTCGCCAGCGCGTACGCGAAGAACGACCTGGCTACGCTGCCCGATTTTCCCGCGGAGATCCGCGCGCC
>CBFGRV010000160.1:0-1917 GCA_965651265.1 uncultured Rhodothermales bacterium | reverse complement strand
CGGAATGCGGTGATCCATTCCCGCACCTTTCGGACCAGCATCGGATCCTGCATGAATTCGGGGAAGGCGTTGCGCGCCAGCTGCATCGTGATGGTCGAGCCGCCCTGGGTGGAGCCGCCCATTGTCTTGAAGATGGCGCCGAACATCCGGATCACGTCGATGCCGGAGTGCTCATAAAAGCGGCGGTCCTCCGTGGCGATGAGCGCGTCGATGACGTGCGGCGACACGTTTTCGAGCTCGACCCATGTCCGATTCTCCCGGAAGAAGCGCGCGATTTCCTCGCCGTTCGCCGCATAGACGATGGTCGCGCGGTTGAAGCTCTCGCGATCGAGGTCGCCGACGGCGGGTGTCCAGAGGAGAACGAAGCCGAGAAAGAGGACGAGGAGCCCCGCTTCCGCGGCGATCAGTTTGTCGAATGGATGGGCTGCAGCGGCGCGGCGAGCGAGGTAGTGCATCTGGCGCCGCAGTTTCTCGACGCCGGCCATCTCCCGGGGCAGTTTCTCGACACCGGCCATCTCCCGGCGCAGTTTCTCGAAGCTGGTCCTCTCCGGGCGCTTCGAGTCTGCCGATCCATTATTATTGTCTATGTTCATGCGTGCCGGCGCTGCCGGCCAGGCGTCTTGCCCAGCCGATCTTGCCGCCCGAAATTCATCCGGCTCGAGATTCCAAGCCGTTTCCTACGAGTCATGCCAATCTTCTCTACCCGCGAGTGATGCGAACTTCCGTGATCGTTGCAAAGTGGAGGAGGTTATTGGTTTGGGGTTGCAGCGTGCAGGTTTTGAGCACGTAACCAGAAACTGAGCCGGCACCTACCAGGAACCAACCACTACGTACTAGACCGACCAGGAACCAGCAACTAGCAACCAGAAACGCGCCCAGCGCCCATGGCCTCAGGCAAGAAAGCCGTCTACGCCGCTATCGTCGGGAATCTCGCGATCGCGATCACCAAGTTCATTGCGGCCGGGATCACGGGCAGCTCGGCCATGCTGGCCGAGGGCATCCACTCCCTCGTCGACACGGGTAACGGCGGGCTGCTGCTGCTCGGCATCAAACGGAGCAAGCGCGATCCGACGCCGGAGCATCCATTCGGCTTCGGCAAGGAGGTCTACTACTACACACTCATCGTGGCCGTGCTGATTTTCGGCGTCGGCGGGGGCATCTCGATTTACGAGGGCATCTTACACGTGCTGCATCCCACCGAAATGGGCGATCCGACGATCAGCTACATCGTGCTCGGCATCGCCGTGGTTTTCGAGGGGGTCGTGTGGTGGGTGGCCTTCAAAGAGTTCCGCGCGCAGGCCCGCGGGCGCGGAATGTGGCAGGAGATCAAAGCCAGCAAGGATCCGACCACGTTCGCCGTGCTCTTCGAGGATACGGCGGCGCTGCTCGGCCTGCTCTTCGCGCTCGTGGGGATCTACCTGGCCCACAGGCTGAATATGCCCGTGCTCGATGGCGTTGCCTCCATCTGCATCGGACTGCTGCTCTGCGTCGTGGCCTCGCTCCTCATTATCGAGGCGAAGGGGCTGCTGCTCGGGGAGAGCGTCGACCCGGAGGTGCGCCGCAGCGTGGAGGTGTTGACCCGTGCCGATCCCGCCGTGAAGGATTTCGTGCGGATGATGTCGATGCACGTGGGCCCGGAGATCGTCGTGCTGAACCTCGATCTGAAGTTCAATGACCACCTCGACGTCGCCGAGGTCGAGGAAGCCGTGGCCCGAATCGACCGCGCGCTGCGGGAGGCGCACCCGGAGATCCGCTACGTCACCATCGAGGCGGGATCTCGCCGGATATCACCGGAGGGATAGGGATGGATTCGAGGACGGGTGTGCCCTTCCTCAATGCGACTTTTTCTGAAATCCGTGTCAGCTGGACATCCGGATGTCCAGGTATTTGGATGAAGGTTTGTCCAGGCGCCGGATG
>CBFGRV010000159.1:0-2071 GCA_965651265.1 uncultured Rhodothermales bacterium | reverse complement strand
AAGAGGTCGGTGAACGGCAAGACCTCGTAGAAGCGGCGGACGTGTGCGGCCCCGCTGGTATCCAGGCATGTATGCAGCCCGTGCATGCGAGCAAGTTGAAGTAGCGCTCTAGCAAAGGCCGGCTGAGCCATGGGCTCACCACCGGACAAGGTCATACCGCCTCCGGAGTGCTCAAAGTAGGCTCGATCTCGAAGAACCTCGTCAATGATCTCACCGGCCGACACCTCGCGACCGATCATCGAAAGAGCCTCCTGCGAGCACGCGGTTACACAGGTTCCACATCCATTGCACAGACTGTGCTCCACAACGAGAGCGCCGTCTACCACGGTAAGTGCTTCCGTAGGGCAAACGTCGACACACGCGTGGCATTGACGGCAGCGATCGGCTTCGTAGGACAACTGCAGTCGAAATCCTTGTGATTCGGGATTGTGGCACCAGAGGCACGAAAGCGGACATCCTTTTAGAAAGACCGTCGTGCGGATACCAGGCCCGTCGCTCAGCGAGAACCGCTGAACGTCGAAGACCATCCCGAGGTCGGCTCGGATCGCGTGTTCATCAGGAAGCTGCATCAGTAAAGAGCCCTCTCGAGAATCTCCTGTTGCACATCGCGAGGGAGATCAACGAAACGCGCACTAAATCCACCGACGCGGACAAAGATATGCGCATAGGCGGAGGGATTCTCGAGCGCTCGTTCCAGATCATCCCGGTTGACCACGGTAATCATGGCCTGGGCCCCGCCTTCCTCGAAGTAGGTCGAAAGCAAGGCCTCCAACTTCGAGCGGTGGCGCCCGAATAGCTCCGGGCTGAACTTCATATTCTGCACCGCACCGGCATGAATGTGTGACGGCGGCTTTACGATCGAATTAAGGAATGCTGTCACCCCTTTGCGATCGTTTCCACTTGATGGATTGTTGCCGTTGTTCATTGGCGTCAGTGCGCGCCGCCCATCCGCCGATGCCGCAGTGCGCCGTCCCATCAAGGTGTTTGCACTATTATTGATGTTGACGACGAGGTAGGAATCGAGGCCGACCTCGGCGGCTAGACGTCGCGTCGCATTGCAAACGTGCTCGTGAACACGGACGAGCATTGCGTCGGCCTCGTCATCATCGTTGCCGTACTTGGGCGCTCGATGAAGGAGGCCTCGGATGCGGGAATGGCCCTCGAAATCGACGTCGAGCGCCGCCATGAGCTCCGACACGGAGAGCCGCCCTTCTTCGTAGACGAGCCGTCGGACAGCCGTCAGGCTATCGGCCGTGTTCGTATTGCCGTAGGTCTCGAGAGTGCCTCCCAAGTGGCGTACCCCTCCCGAGAACATGGCCTCTCCACGGGTTATACAGTCGTCGTACAGCATGGAGAGGTACAGGAAAGAAGCCTCACGCCCGGCGACATCGTATTCGATCTTCTGCTGGCGCGCCATCAACGCGACGAAGTGTTCAACCTGCTGTGTGTAGGCATGCCACAACTGATCGAAGGAATCGAAATCGGCAAGGCACCCAACATCGAGTCCGACCTGCCGACCAGAGACAGGATCACGGCCATTGCGCAACGTTGCGTTCAGGGCAGCGAGCAAGTTGATCACGCCGCTGGGCGTACCGAAGCTTCGACCTTCGAGGATGTACTCACCACATCCGAACGGCACATACTGCTCCGCACTCGCACGATCGACGTCGAATGCGCTCATCACGGCGGGGACGTTGACGTCATCATTGTACAGCATCGGAAACGTACGACCCTGTCCGATCACGTCCAGGCCCCTGGCCATGAGCTCCGGGTTCATTCCATCATAGAAGCGGAGGGATAGTTGCGGCTCCGCCTCCAGGACCGTTCGAGACGCCTCCAGGGCGAGGAGCGCAAATCGGTCGGCATTTATCTCGTTACGCCGCCCCAGTCCGCCAACGATGACACGATTGTGCACCCTCGTATTCCGATCGGCCATGAGGCTCCACAGCGACTGAAGGATGCGAAGCGCTTCAGCCTCGGTGAGCCTCCCCGAGTTCAGATCAGCGGCCAATAGATCACCGAGGTACACATCCATCCGCCCATGATTTCGAAGGTCGGCGACAATGGAATA
>CBFGRV010000158.1:0-2123 GCA_965651265.1 uncultured Rhodothermales bacterium | reverse complement strand
TCAAGGAGGGGGCCACCGATTTCGTGCTGAAGCCGTGGAGCAACGACCGCCTCGTGGCAACGCTGCACGCGGCCATGCGCCTGCGGGCCTCCAAGCGCGAAGCGGAGCGGCTCCGGGCGAGCCAGAAGCAGCTCAACGCGGACCTCGATCATAATTATCAGGAGTTCGTCGGGGTCTCGCCGGTCATGCGGAAGGTGTTCGCGACCATCGACAAGGTGGCGAAGACGGATGCGAGCGTGCTGATCCTGGGGGAGAACGGCACGGGCAAGGAGCTGGTCGCGCGCGCCCTACATCGCGCATCGAAGCGGGCCGACGAGGTGTTCGTGAGCGTCGACATCGCCGCCATCCCCGAAACCCTCTTCGAGAGCGAGCTCTTCGGGCACGTGAAGGGCGCCTTCACCGATGCGCGCGAGGATCGCGCCGGGCGTTTCGAGGTGGCCTCGGGCGGCACCATTTTTCTGGATGAAATCGGCAACATCTCGCCGCAGATGCAGGCCAAGCTGCTGACCGTGCTGCAGCGGCGCGAGGTCACGCGCGTGGGCTCGAACGCGGCGCGGCCGATCGACGTGCGGCTGATCTGCGCGACGAACATGCCCATCTACGACATGATTCGGGATGGCGGCTTCCGCCAGGATCTGCTCTATCGGATCAACACGGTCGAGATCCGGCTCCCGCCCCTGCGCGAGCGGCCCGAAGACATCCCCCTGCTGGTGGATCACTTCCTCGCCTCGTACACGCGCAAGTACCAGAAGGACCTGCGTGGGGTGAATCCGGCCGTGCTGCGCCGCATGGAGAAGTACTCGTGGCCGGGCAACGTGCGCGAGTTGCAGCACATGGTGGAGCGCGCCGTCATCATGACGGAGACGAACGTGCTGCAGCCGGAGGATTTTTTCTTCGCCGCCGAGGGCTACGCCGAGGAGGATCGCCTGAGCTTCGACCGGCTGAACCTCGAGGACGTCGAGAAGCTCGTCATCCGAAAGGCGCTCGACAAGTACGAGGGCAACATCACGCGCGCTGCCGATGAGCTCGGGCTGACTCGGGCGTCGCTGTATCGCCGGCTCGATAAATACGGCATCTAGCAAGGTATCCGGCACCGATCCCGCGCTTCCGGCGAGGTGCCGGGCCGGATACGACATCAGCGCGGCTCAAAGCATGAGAAATTTTCGCGTCCAGTGCACGGTGCGCATCCTGCTGATCGGGGCGACGATCCTGGGCGCCGTTTTGCTGTGGCTCGAGTTGGGGATGTCGATCGCAGCCGCCGTGCTCGGATTCGTGGCCGTTCTGCAGATCCGCGCATTCTTGAGGTACGTCGACAAGACGAACCGCGATCTCACCCGGCTTCTTCGATCGATCCAGTATTCGGATTTCTCGCAGACCTTCACGGCGGAGGGGCGCGGCGGATCGTTCGCCGAGCTGAGCGGTGCCTTCCGCGACGTAATGGGGCAGTTTCGGGCCGCGCGGGCCGAGAAGGAGGAGCAGCATCGGTACCTTCAGACCGTCATCCAGCACATCGGCGTGGGGCTGATTTCATTTCGGCAGGATGGTTCGGTGGCCCTCATCAACAACGCGGCGAAGCGCCTGCTTCGCGTGCCGAGCCTGAAGAACATCCAGGCACTGGAGCGGCTGAGTGCCGAGCTCGTCGATGCCCTGCTCCGCCTGCGCGCGGGCGAGCGTGCGCAGGTCAAGATCGTGGATGACGATGAGCTCCTGCAGCTCTCGCTCAATGCCACCGAATTCAAGATGCGCGGCGAGCTCATCAAGCTCGTCTCCATTCAGGACATCCAGAGCGAGTTGGAGGAGAAGGAGATCGAGGCCTGGCACAAGATGACGCGCGTGCTGACGCACGAGATCATGAACTCCATCACGCCGATCTCGTCGCTGGCCTCATCGGCAAAAGAGCTGCTGGTGGAGGGCGAGTCGGGGTCGAACGGGCACGTTTCGGATGAGGTGATCGCCGACGTGCGTGACGCGGTGCGCACGATCGAGAAGCGGAGCAGCAGCCTCCTGACTTTCGTGAACGCGTACCGCAGTCTCACGCGCATCCCGCAGCCCGATTTTCACGTCGTGCAGGTGGCGGATCTCTTCTCGAGTGTGCAGGATCTGATGTCGCCGCAGCTGCAGGC
>CBFGRV010000157.1:0-2129 GCA_965651265.1 uncultured Rhodothermales bacterium | reverse complement strand
GTCCAGAGCCGATCGACCTTCGATTTCCGAGCCGCATATGCATGAAGAGCGTCGTAGATGGCGCCACTAGAAAGTCCAAGTTCCGCCATCCGAGCCATCACGGCTTCGTAATCCCCAGCATTGAGATTGACTATCTCAGCTTCTGCCAGGACATTATGCGAAATGAGTTCTCGAGCGGCGGAAGGACTGATGCTCGGCGAGAGAGGAATCGCCGTCAGCGTACTGTAGAGTTCAGCGATGGTATGGGCAGAGATCACGAGTCGAATTTCGCCCGTGTGCACCAGTTCGAGCCGAGAGGCGGCGCCGTCATGACGAGGGTGCTTTGCCACCAACGCAGGAACCAAGACGGAGGTGTCGAAAAATACACGCAAGCGGCACTCCCCGTGGATTGGCGGCTGAGAACTATGGGATGGCCATGCAGACGCTCACAGGCCCATGAGCTTGCGCGTACGCTCGTCCCGGACTTGTTTGACGGCTTCCGTAGCATCGTCGGTCAGTTCGCCAGTATGAACCAGTAGATGGCCGCGCCGCTGAAGTACGGCCTCTTCGCGGACGGGCTCCAACGCGAGGCGCTGTTGGTCGTCGTGCTCCTCGATATCAAGGCGGAGCGTTGAGCCGGCGTGGATCCCGAGCCGATCCCGAATCTTCTTCGGGATCACGATTCGCCCAAAGTTGTCGACTGTGACGTCCATAAATGGCAAATGTTCGGGCTAATGGCATTAGTTGCCAACGATGTGTTTTCGATGCCAAGATTGATAAATTGTTCCCAGAGTAGAACCCACCACTCGTTAGAAGAAGGTCTTATCTGAAGACCGGACGTTACTCCACCCGCACGATGCTCCGCGCTGCGTGCCGGCCGGCGGTTTCTAGCCTGTAGATGTAGCTCCCCGGCGGTAGACCGGAGCCATCGAACCTGATCTCGTGCGTGCCCGCCTGCCGCATGCCATCTTCGAGCACCGCGACCTTGCGGCCCAAAAGGTCATAGACGCTGAGACGAACGTGACCGGGCTCGTCGATTACGTAGCGTATGGTCGTGCTCTTTGAAAAGGGATTCGGAAAATTCTCCAGTTGGAGGCCGGAGGTGCCGGGGCCGACATCTCCCTCCACCGACGTGATCGTTTCGGCGCCGAATTTCACAAGAAAGAAGTTGTCGTAGCCCTCCGGCGTGTAGGTCTCGCCCCCCAGCCGCATTGTCCCTTCGAAGAACTCGCCGGTTACGTACACGTCGCCCGAAGCGCTCGCCGCGATCGACATCGTTCGCTCGATCCCGTCGCCCCCGATGTGCTCGGCCCAGAGCAGCCGTCCGTCCGGGTCGTAGTGCGCGACGTAGCTGTCTTCTCGCTCCCCGTAGATGGACTTCTCGAATACCACGTCCTCAAGACGGAGATAGGACCCATCAAAGTTGCCCGTGACGTAGAGGTGTCCCCTCGCGTCGGTGGCCATACCGTTCACCCATTCATTGCCGTCGCTTTCGATCTGCCGGGCCCAGAGCAGCTCTCCCTCCGGAGATACCTTGATGATGAACTCGCCGCCGTTAGCCGGGTCGGTGAAGGTCGTGTCGCCCACGATGACCGTATTGACGCCGCCCGTGCCGTCGACATGCCAGTCGACGAACACATTGCCTTCCGCGTCGACGGCGAGCAGGTATGGGCCCGCATTGTCGCTGATCCCGAGATCCTCGTGGGTTCGAATCCACCGAAACGAGCCCTCCGCATCGTAACTCACAATGGCGAATGCATCTTCGGAGATGGTCAGCTCGTTGGGCTGCCCTTCTCCGAAAGTCGCCCCTCGGCTGTAGAAGCTGCCCAGATACGTGTTGCCCTCGAGGTCCACGTCGAAGGCGCCCCGATGCTCCCTCCACACGGCCATGACATCGTGGCGGGGCCCGCCGATCCGGCGGCTCCAGCGAAGCTGGCCGTCGGGATCGTAACTTGCGAGAAAGACGTCACCGACGTACTGAGGCGCTTCGAGCGGGAACTGCACGAGCGTATCCGGCGGGAGGTAGAGCGTATCTCTGTACATTCCCGCGGCATAGACGTTGCCCGCTTGATCGGCACCGAGCCCCAACACATAGCCGGGATGATCGAAATTTCCGGTCACCGGCGGATGAATGGGCACGCTCCAGAGAT
>CBFGRV010000156.1:0-2186 GCA_965651265.1 uncultured Rhodothermales bacterium | reverse complement strand
ACTTCAGCCCGGTCTATTCGGTGGTCGATGGCCGGGTTACCGGCATCGGAGGTGATTGGGTTCGGGTGGAGAAGAATTTTGTCGAATCGTACGCGTACGTGCACATCGATCCATCGCCTGGCCTGGCAGTCGGGGATTCAGCGTTTGCCCTCCAGACCGTTCTGGGCACCATCCAGTCGGGCCAGGGACACGTTCACTTCAAGGACGGCCGGCCCGACGTCGGACGCCAGGCACTCCGAGCAGATGGCGGCCTCACCCCGTTCATCGACAATTGGGCGCCCACGATCGAGAACGTCCGATTCTATAGATTGCCCAAGCGAGTACGCCTCGATGCCGCCACGCCGGGTGAGCCCGACACGCTCGCCGGCCTGATTCAAATCACATTTCGCGTCCGCGAACCTGGCGGGCCTCCGACGGCGAACGAGGCCCGGCAGAACAACGGCGCCTATATCGTCGGGTATAAGGTACTGAGCCGGGATCGTGACGAAGAGGTATATGTGCCGGGAAATGACGGCGTGCAATTCCGATTCGACTCGGAGCTCTCGAGTGCCTACGTCCACAACGTATACGACCGGGCGCAATCGTCTACTTCCAGCCACGTCTACATCGTCACGAACGGCATATACCAGGAATCGGCCTTCGATGTGACGACCGTAGCCGAGGGCGACTACACCATCCTCCTCTTTGCTGAAGACACCCGCGGCAACCGGGCGGAGCATTTTGTAGATGTCACGATCGCACATCCGGATGTCACACCTCCACCGCAACCCACCTTCACGGCCGTCATTTCGAACCCTGAAGGTCAGTTCGTTGGCTGGACCGAAGGTGAATCCGACGACCACGGTGGTTACCGACTTTATCGGTCGACCACACCCAACATCGCCGCCGATTGGACGCTCGTTGCCGAAGCGGGCGCGGAGGATCGATCGCTTCTGCGAATAGCCGAAGATGAGCCGTCCTACTACTTCATCGTATCTATCGATAGCGTTTCCCCGCCTAACGAAAGCTGGTACTCGGACATATACGGCTTCGCGCCGGATGCCGAGGGGCGGCGCATCCTCATCGTCGACGGCTTCGATCGCACGGAGTCATCGGGGTCCTGGAACGAGCCCCGACACAACTTCGCCGCCGTCCATGGCGAGGCCCTGGCAGCAAACGGCATCGGCTTCGAGACTGTGGCCAACGAAGCCGTGGTCGAAGGTCTCGTCGATCTGGCGGATTACCATGCCGTCTTCTGGATGGTCGGCGATGAATCCACGGCCGACGAGACCTTCTCGAACGCCGAGCAAGAGTTCGTCCGCGCCTATCTGGAGGGCGGCGGGCGCTTGTTCGTCTCCGGCTCCGAGATCGCATGGGATCTGGATCAACGAGGATCCGCGGCAGATCGCGCCTTCATCCGTAACTACTTGAAGGTGGCCTACGCGGGTGACCGGGCCGACAGCAGGCAAGTCACGGGCGTTCAAGGCGGAATCTTTGATGGAGCGAACCTGACTTTCGGCCTGGCTCCATACCTGGAAGATTATCCTGACTACTTCACGCCCGTCGGTGGCTCCGTGGCCACACTGCGATACGGCGATGGCAACGTCGCCGCCATCGAGTATGCGGGGACCTTTGGAGGCGGCACGGAGGAAGGCAAGCTCGTCGTTATGGGCTTCCCCTTCGAGACCATCCACGGTATTCGAACGCGCGAGGCCATGATGGAGCGCGTCGTGCAGTTCTTCTTCCCGGGGCCCACACCGATTGAGGACGCAGACGGGCTCGTCCCGCGGTTCGAACTAGCGCAGCCCTATCCGAATCCGGGCCGCGAATGGACAAGCCTCGCCTTCGAACTGCCGCATGCCGGTCGTATCGAGCTCGCCGCCTATGACGTGCTGGGCCGGGAAGTCGCGCGACTCGCCGACGGCGATTATCCCCCGGGCCGACATTCCCTTAGATGGTACCCGGACGTCGCACCCGGCCTGTATTTCGTTCGGTTGAGAGCGGGTGCGCTGACAAAGACGCAGCGCCTGGTGATCGTACGATAGATGCTCAGGCTCTTAAGGCCCTGTCGTCGCTCCGGCGCTGCATGGATGTGAAGATCCCTTTCAACAGCACGGTCGCGTCGTCGTGGCTCAACTTCCGACTTCCTCCATCCAGGAAGATGATGACGGCTTCATCCGTCTTGTCGAATCCCAGAATCAGGCGGT
>CBFGRV010000155.1:0-2207 GCA_965651265.1 uncultured Rhodothermales bacterium | reverse complement strand
TGTTGCAGCACGAGGAGCTGAGCGGTTATCGGCATTATCTGGAGATGCAGCGGCTGCGAAAGGATCATCTACTCTCCGAGCCGGAGGAGAAGATTCTCGCAGAGAAGTCGGTTACCGGACGCAGCGCCTGGAATAGATTCTTCGATGAAACGCTAGGGGCGGCACGGTTCTTCATCGACGGCGAGGAGTTGACGGAGCAGGAGGTTCTGTCGCGCCTTCATGACGCGGACAGGGAAGTTCGGCGCGCGGCCGCTATGAGCTTGACGGATGGACTGCAGCAGCATCTTCGCACGCTCACCTTTGTCTTCAACACCATCCTCGCCGACAAGGCATCGGATGATCGCCTCCGCGGCTATCCGACATGGCTGGCGTCCCGCAATCTGTCGAATGAAGTTGCCGATGAGACGGTTGACGCCCTGATCGATGCGGTCACCTCGCGATACGATCTCGTGGCGCGCTATTACAACGTAAAGCGGCGACTTCTGGGGCTGGATGAGCTCTTCGATTACGACCGCTACGCCCCGCTGCCCGAGGCCGCGACCCGGTACCAGTGGGACGAGGCGCAAGTAATCGTGCTGGATGCCTATTCAGAATTCCATCCCAAAATGGGCCGTATTGCGGGTGAGTTCTTCGAGAAGCGATGGATCGATGCTCCCGCGGCCCCCGGTAAGCGCGGCGGCGCTTTCAGTCACGGCGCCGTGCCCAGTGCGCATCCCTACATTTTGATGAACTTCACGGGGAAGATCCGAGACGTGCAGACACTCGCCCATGAGCTCGGGCATGGAGTTCATCAGTATCTTTCCCGCGCGCAAGGCGTGCTGCAGTCGGACACCCCGCTCACGACGGCCGAGATGGCGTCGGTCTTCGGGGAGATGCTGGTTTTTCAGCGCCTGCTTCAGCGCGAAGAATCGCCGCGCGCCAGGCTCGCGATGGTGATCGGTAAGATCGATGACACCATCGCAACCGTATTCCGGCAGATTGCGATGAACCGCTTCGAGGATCGCATCCACACGGCGCGACGGACGTCGGGCGAGCTCACTGCCGACGATTATGCCGAGCACTGGATTGCGACGCAAGAGGACATGTTTCAGGGCAGCGTGACGCTCGGCGAGCACTACCGCCTTTGGTGGAGCTACATCCCGCATTTCCTTCATACGCCGGGCTACGTCTATGCCTACGCGTTTGGTGAGCTACTCGTGCTGGCGCTTTATGCCAGGTATCGCGAGAATGCCGTCGATTTTCCCGAGCGCTACCTGTCGCTTCTCGAGGCCGGCGGCTCCGACTGGCCGCACGTACTCCTCCGCCGGATGGAGGTCGATCTCACTGACCCAGGCTTCTGGAGCCAGGGCCTGATGGCCATCGAGGAGTTGATCGGGCAAGCGGAAACTCTTGCTGCTGAGGTTGAGGGTGCGCGCACGGAATCAGTTTGAGCAGTCCCGGCGGACTCGGGGACGCCGAGATCTGCCGGACGTCCCGGTGCCACTTCGTGTGGCTCTCCTTGTGATGATCCTTGCCGGCGCTTGTACCGATACTCGCCACCCGATCACCGAGGAGCGCATTCCGCTGCAGGTTGGCTCCACGACGGTGGAGGTGGTCATCCATACCGCATCTCGGCCGGGATTCACCTACATCAATCTCCACGACGACGAGAATACGGCCGTAGAGGCCGCGCTTCAGGTTGTCGAAGTGCTCGGAGGCAGGGTGATCGAGCTGCAGCACACCGGGAGGCGCAATGTCCGGTTTGAGCTTGGCGATTCGACCTTTGCGTTTGACCCGAACCGGATATTCACGCCCAACGGTTTGGATTCAACGCTGGCACGCCAGAGCCGACCTTCCCGAGCGGCCGCCGATGTGGTCTCGGCATTCGCGGATTCCTTGTTGGAGATCATCGGACTCTCCGAGCTGAGCACGGTGGTAGCCGTCCACAACAATACGGAGAACGGCTACTCCGCTCTGCAATACGCCGATGCCGGTCCCCTTGCTGCCGATGCCCACTCCGTTCACCTCTCCGAGGGAGCCGACGCCGACGATTTCTTTTTCGTGACGTCTCCTGAAGTGTATCAGGATCTGCGTGCAGCGGATTTTAACGTGGTGATGCAGGACAACGAGGGGGTAACTGACGACGGATCACTCTCCGTACTGTGCGGCCGGTTGGGCATTCCATACGTAAACGCTGAGGCACAACACGGTCATCTCGAGGAGCAGGT
>CBFGRV010000154.1:0-2262 GCA_965651265.1 uncultured Rhodothermales bacterium | reverse complement strand
GGGACATTCTTCATCCAGCCATCCGGGACATCCTCGTCCAGCTCTCCGGGACATTCTTCATCCAGCTGTAAGGGACATCCGATGTCCAGCTGACACGGATTTCGGAAATAGCGCCGTCAGGGACACCCAAACAGCCCCAATCACGCCGAAGTCCAGTTCAATTCACCCGCGACTGCAGCGTCAGGAAACCCTGCTCCTGGGTTACGAGGCCTGAGCGGCGCGGCATCCCGGCGATCTGCCGCTCGATCGACTCGATGCGCTCCTCGCTGAGCGGGTGGGTCGAGAAGAACTGCGCGATGGCGGACGGCCGGCGCTCCCGCTCCTCCAGTAACGTCCGGAACATGTCCGCCATCCCCTCCGGATTGTAGCCGGCGTTGTACATCATGCGCACGCCGAGGGCATCCGCCTCGCGCTCATCGTCGCGCGAAAACTTCGCGATGGCGCCCGAGCCCACGATCTGGGCGACGATCTGCTCGATCATCCCTGGATCTTGACCGAGCACGAGAGCGGCGATGATGTTCAGCTCGTACGCTTTCGTAAGGCGCTCCGTACCGTGCCGCTCCACACCGTGAGCGATCTCATGCGCCATCACACCGGCAAGCTCGGAAGCGTTGTTGGCGGCCTCGATCAGACCGGTGTTCACATAGACATGCCCGCCCGGGATGTTGAAGGCGTTGATGGCCGGATCATTCACGATGTGGAATTTCCACGGCAGATCGCGCATGTTCGTCTGCCGAACGATGCGCTGGCCGACCTGGTTGATGTATTCCAGCGCTTGCCGGTCGTTCACGAGATCCATCTCCCGTGCGATTTCGGCCTCAAGCTGCCGGCCCAGCTCCCACTCGTCCTCGAGCGAGATCATGTTGGCACTCCCTATGCCCAGCGTGGCACAACCGGCCATCACCGAGACCAGAAAAGTGGCCAGAATCATGGGCATGACTACCGCGATGTATCGAATCCTCATCATCTCTCCTGCATGGCTGTTGAAGTCAGGCCACTCTCCACGGAGAGTGGGCCGCACCAAACGGCGTCTCAAGTGGGTGCGATTACCATGCCGGAAAGGCGAAGTTTGGCGGCCTCGAAGACCTCTACCTGAAGGTTACATCGCAGGGCTAAAGCAATCCGGCTGCACGAAACGCGGCATCCACCATAGCCCGCGCTTCCTCCTGAATGCGACGAAGATGATCCGCTCCGCGGAAGCTCTCCGTGTAGATCTTGTAGATCTCCTCCGTCCCGGAAGGCCGGGCGGCGAACCACCCATTTTCGGTCACGACCTTCAGTCCCCCGATGGGGGCGTCGTTCGCCGGAGCCCGGGTCAGAATGGCCTGGATGGGCTCGCCTGCGAGCGTCTCCGCCCGCACATCCTCCGGAGTGAGGTTTTTGAGCGCCTCCTTTTGTTCACGTGTGGCCGGCGCATCGATGCGCTCGTAGACGGGGCTGCCGAACTCCTCCTCGAGAGCGGCATAGTGCTCGGAGGGATCCCGCCCGGTCACCGCCATGATCTCCGCCGCCAGCAGGTCGAGGAGGATACCGTCCTTGTCCGTCGTCCAGACCGTGCCGTCGCGCCGCAGAAAAGACGCCCCGGCGCTCTCCTCCCCGCCAAACCCGTACGAACCGCTCAGCAAACCCTCCACAAACCACTTGAAACCGACCGGGACCTCCGCCAGCGGCCGCCCGATCTTCGCCGCCACACGGTCGATCATCGAGCTCGAGACCAGCGTCTTCCCCACGGCCGCATCCGCCGGCCATCCATCCCGGTGCTGGAACAGATACCAGACGGCCACCGACAGGTAGTGATTTGGATTCATCAGCCCGCCTCCGCGGGTCACGATCCCATGGCGGTCGAAATCCGAATCATTCCCGAAAGCGATGTCGAACCGGTCCCTCAGCTCGATGAGCCCGGCCATCGCGTACGGCGATGAGCAGTCCATCCGAATCTTGCCGTCCTTGTCGACCCGCATGAACGAGAAGGTCGGGTCGATGGCGGGGTTGACGACCTCCAGATCCAGGCCATATCGATCCGCGATGGGCTCCCAATACGCGATTCCCGACCCACCCATGGGATCGGCCCCGATCTTCAGCCCGGATTTCGCGATGGCCTCCAGATCGAGCACTTTCGCGAGATCGTGCACGTACGCCTCCACGAAATCGATCTCCTGCGTCGTCTCCGCCTGCAGCGCCCGCTGAAACGACATCCGCTTGATGGCCCGCCCTCCATTCTCGAGCAGCTCGTTGGCGCGCCGCTCGATGCGCGACGTCGTG
>CBFGRV010000153.1:0-2298 GCA_965651265.1 uncultured Rhodothermales bacterium | reverse complement strand
TGCCGGCCACGATCAGCGCGAGCGCCTGGAGGCCGTAGAGCCTTTCGAGGCCCCTAATGGGCTGGGGCTGGTCGACGAATTCCGCTACGTACGCCACCGAACGAGCCGACGCGTGAAGATGCCCTGTCCTGGGCCGTTCACCCTGGCGGGGCGCATCATCGTACCCGGCCCGCATTACGCGGATAGGATGCAGGTTGCCTACGCCTTCGCGGATATCATCAACACCGAGTTGCGCGCACTGGTGGACGAAGGAGTCGACTTCATCCAGCTCGACGAACCTTCGTACGCTGTGCATCCGGATTCCCCTGCGGAATTCGTGGAGCTATTCAATCGCACGGTCGACGGTGTCGATGCCCGGATCGGACTGCATCTCTGCTTCGGAAACTTTGTGGGCCGGCCTGTGGCGCATCGTACGTATCGGCCGCTCTTTCCGCACATTCTCGATGCACGAGTCGATGAGCTCGCGATGGAATTTGCGAACAGGGAAATGGCAGAGATCGAGCTTCTTGCGGATGTCGCGGCGGCGGGCAAGACGGTCGCGGCCGGACTGGTGGACGTGAAGAATTACTTTATCGAAACCCCGGAACTCGTTGCAGATCGCGTTCGACAGGTGCTCGAATTCGTGGAGCCACAGCAGCTCGTGGTGACGCCGGACTGCGGCTTCAGTCAAACCGCGAGGTGGGCCGCACGAGAGAAGTTGGTCAGCATGGTTCGGGGCGTCGCATTGGTCCGCACCGAACTGCAGGGCGCCGCTTCATGATTCTCCGTCATCGGGGCTTCCACCTTTCTCGAAATCACGCGATCGGGGCCGATGACGACCATCGCTCGCCGTTGCGGAGGACGACGTAAGGCTGACCCAACTGCTCGCAGGTCTGAACGAATGCCACGGGCGAGGCGGTGTTGAACTCGAACATGTCGTAGTGGCACGGGATCACAATGCCTGCGTCGATTTCGTGGGCAAGGCGGGCCGCCTCCTGGCCATCCAGATTGCCTGCGACACCGCGAGCGGGATCGCGGCCGTTGATGGGGAGCAACGCGATGTCGACATGCCGATCCGCGAGCAGCCCTTCCATCCCCTCATAGCGCACCGTATCGCCGCTATGATAGATCGTCCACGGACCGATCTGCGCGATGTATCCCAGATGCCTGTGTCGCCCGTGTTCATCGCGTTCGAGGGCTTCGTGGGCGGCGGGAATGGCGCTCATCGTTCCGCCGGGGATGGGGACAGTCTCGCCGGCATCGAGCCCTATCGGATCTGCCGGATCAACGCCCAGCCGCTCGGCCACGAACGCCCTGTTCGCTTCTGGAATGATGAGGATCAGATCCTTATTTACTTGCAATAACGGCTTTAAGGTGTCCGCGTCCAGATGGTCCGTGTGATTGTGTGACGAGGTGACCACGTCAATGAAATCCAACCGCTCCGGTGCGATTACTCTGGCCGACATTCGGATGTGTGGCCGTTCCGTCCCGGCATACTTCCGCGTCAGTGAATCGGACAAATAGGGATCGAAGAGAACGGAGTGCCCATCCCAGTGCACAAGAAAACCGCTCTGCCCCAACCACCAGAGATGCAGCTCGCCAGACCGGGCGCGAGCCTTCATCACGTCGTCTAGAAAAGCGTCATCGGCGAGGTAGGGTTGTATCATTCGTCCATTCTATCGGCGTCGAAGGAAAAGCGGCGGAAGGATTCTCGTCATATCGGGAGCCGCAGCTTCCGGACAAGATGGAGGGCCCTCATCATCATGGCCTGGTAATTCCCTGCCTCCTCCCCGAAAGGAGCGCCCACGAAGCTCCCGCGCTGAATTGCGATCGTTTGCGATTCGACGAATCGCATCAGCCCTTCGCGGCCGTGGCGACGTCCTACTCCCGATTCCTTCATCCCGCCCATGGGAGCATCCACCGAACCCCACGATGCCGCGTATGCTTCGTTGACGTTGACGCTGCCACATGCGATGTGTTCGGCGATGCGCCGGCCGCGTCGCACGTCCCCCGTCCAGATCGATGCGTTCAATCCGTATCTGCTGCGATTCACCTCCTGCACCGCCTCCATGACATCGCGGAATCGATAGACCGAAACGACCGGCCCGAAAGTCTCCTCAGCGTACACACGCATGCCCGGTCGAACGTCGGCAAGGATCGTCGGCTCGAAGTAATACGGCCCCAGGTCGGGACGCGGCATTCCACCCGTGAGTATGGACGCTCCAAGCCGGGATGCATCATCCACGTGAGCCTTCGTCTTATCGAATTGCTCTCGCGAGATGAGGGGACCAACGTCGAATCCGAAATCAAACCCGGCGC
>CBFGRV010000152.1:0-2325 GCA_965651265.1 uncultured Rhodothermales bacterium | reverse complement strand
TCGCTGGGCGTCAACTATCGTCTCTCCGATGCCGTGGCGCTCTATGGGCGCGGCAGCCGGGGAGCGCGCATCCCGACCTCGCAGCAATGGACCTTCCAAACGTCGAACGGCAGCCAGGTTACCGGCGAGACCAACCGGGGTGAGATCGAGACCATTCTGCAGGGAGAGGTCGGCGTGAAGCTGATTCACCCGCGCTGGTCGGTCCTGGTGACCGGCTTCTACGGGTCGAGCAAGAACCTCATTTCCAACCTTCATCGGGGGCGCGCAGACGGCAGCTTCGCGTTCATCCCGATCCCCGGCGATACGAGAACGATCGGCGCCGAGGTGGAGGCCGTCGTCAATCCGACGAGAGATCTCCGCCTGCAGCTCGTCACCACGCTGCAGGATCCGCGGTTCACGCGTTTCGAGTATGAGTTCTTCATCCCCGGAGACAATCCGTACAGCGGGCAGCACGTTCGGGACTACAGCGGCAACCTGCTCAACGATGCCGTGCGCGTGCTGGCGGACTTTACGGCCACCTACCAGAGGAGCGGCTTCGAGGCCTTTGGAAACGTCCGCTTCACGGGACCGCGCATGGCCAATCGACCCAACACGATCGAGATCCCGGCCTACAGCGAGGTGGCTGCCGGCGTCGCCTATACGTACCGGCACGTGCGCGTTGCGGCCAGCGGCGTGAACCTCTTCGACACGCAGGCCATTGCCCTGATGGCCTCGCGTACGGGCGAGGATGTGATCCGCGTGCTGCCGGACGGCTCGGCCGAGTCGATCGTCGCGACCGGACCGAATGCCGGGACGACAACCCGAACCTTCAACACTACGGGCCAGGGCATCATGCCAAGGGCGCTGAGTGTGAGCGTGGGATATCAGTTCTGAACGATTGCGATCCCGTCGCAAGCGGCCTCCGCTGAAATTTTTCGCACGGGCCCGCGGCTATAGGAAGAATCTCTGGCCTGGAATATCTTCTCGCCCTTCCGACTGCCGCGGGCATATCCATCTCGGAGTCGTACCTCATGTCTCGCCCCAACCGGAAGCATGGCCGGTCCATCGTATCGAAATCCGGAAGAGGCCGGCCTTCCCACCAATCTGCGAGGCTGAGATGAAAAACCGTAAAGTACGGCATCTGATTCCGATGATACTTTCCGTCGCCCTTCCGGTCGGAATTGCAATGGGTCAGTCCGTTACAGGGCCGACCGCGTCGACGGAGCCGACGTTGGAGGCCGTCAAAGAAGCGACGGCGCGGTACCAGGATGTGAATGCCGCGTTGGAGGCCGGCTACATCCGCGATCCATCGAACGTTTGCGAAACGGCCACCATGATGGGGCGCCCGGATTCGGACGGCGCGATGGGCATCCATTACTTCCGCCCCGACCTGCTGCAAATCACGTCCGTGGAGCCTCGTGTCGATGGAGTCGGCCTCCACACTGATTTCTTGCAGCCGGCCGTCTTGATTTATGAGCCGCAGTCGGATGGCTCACTGGCGCTGGTCGCTGTGGAGAACCTCGTATTCAAGGCGGCCTGGGATTCGCTGAATGCGGGACCTCCTTCTTTCCACGGTGTCCCGTTCGACGAAATGGTCGACGATCCATCGACGGAACTCGATGAATCCCATATGTTTGCATCGCACTATGACCGGCATGTCTGGATCTACAGAGACAATCCGAACGGCGTTTTTGCCCAGTTCAACCCGAAGGTCACTTGCGAGCACCACGCGACGGCGAGCAGACATCAGCACTGAGTCCGAGCGAACGCGTTCGTATGCGCACGGCTAGCGTCTAAGCGTCACGGGTGCACATCATGAGCGCCCCGATTCCCCGCGAAACGCCTTCCAGTCCACACCGAGCCGTGGCCGCGCAGCGTGTTCGGATTGATGTTCAGGAGATCTGCAGCCCCGTAGGGACCCTCGATGCGCCCATGGTCCGAGGCAGTGCGCATTCGATGTGTCGAGCCATGGCTTCATCGATCGTCGGAAGGGGTCCGTCGTCTGGGCCTGCCGCCATTTCTTCCTGGCGCTTCTCCATCGCGTAGAGTTTGGTGCTCATCGCACCCGCGATGTCCAGGCGTCACCGCCGCCGAGTATCGCGGCACGTTCGATCACGGCGGCAAGCTCCCGAACATTGCCCGGCCAGGGATAGGATCGGCGGACCCGCTGGAAGAGACGCCGTCGACGAGCAGGTAGGCCACGTACGAGTGATCGCCGATCTCGCCGGCAGGCTTCTCATCCCGGCACTCGCCCAGCATCACCTTGACGGCGTCTCTGGACAGGAAACTCCAGCCGTCGGAGCCGTCGCCGAAGTCACGCTGAAACCCGATGCTCCCCGGGTAGGA
>CBFGRV010000151.1:0-2423 GCA_965651265.1 uncultured Rhodothermales bacterium | reverse complement strand
GCGGATGCCTTCAATGAACTCACGACACCGATTCGGCCCGTCAGGGGCGCATACCTTCCGATATGATGGCTGAATACAGATGGTGGGAGGATTTCGACGAGCGTTACGTCGAACTCAAACCCAAATGGGATCTGATCGATGACGTCTACGAGGCGGATGTCGGGAAGCTGAGGACGGACAAGTACCTCATCCGCCGAGAGACCGGCGAGCACGAGAAGAGCTTCAACGAAAGGAAGAAGCTCGCCAACTTCGTTCCGCTCTTTGCGGCGGTCGTCGATGCCTATGTAGGGCGGATCATCCAGGCCGAGAAGAAGATCGTCCGCGTGTGGAACCGCGAGGGGGAAGACGGCCTGGGCGATATAATGGACCTCTCCAGCGTGGCGAGCCGCATCTGGCACAACGCGGACGGCAAGGGGACGAACTACGTGCCTCTACTGGCCCAGGTGGCGACGATGCTCACGACGAAGAAAGTCGCGTGGGCCATCACCGAGGGGCCGATCGAGGTGGACGGTCAGCCGGTATCAGACTCGTACGTTCGCCTCATCCAGCCGCAGGCCGTCCCGATCACGGTTGAGGACGGGGCCGGCAACCTGGTTATGGCCGTCGTCTGCCACTGGCACAACACGAAAACGAGCGTATTCGAGCAGGGGGAGAAGCGGAAACGCTTCACCGTGTACGGGGTGGACGGGTTCGCGGTATTCGAGCTCCAGGAGAAGAAAAAAGAACGAAACTCGGGATCTCAGAAAAAGGAACAGATTGTCCGCGTCGACGGGGGGACTGGTTTCGAGCTGATCCCCTACGGCGGGACCGATCCGGAGCGGTTCTACTACTACGACTCTCCCGAGCGTAACCTAGCTGATCGGATTCTCCCCATCTTTCGCGTCGAGCTTCCGACGATGCGGCATCCGGGCCACACGCTAGCAGAGCAGAATATCGTCTTTTTCAACACGTACTCAGAGCTTCAGAACAAGCACCGTACGTGCAGCATCATCCGTGCGACGATGCCCTACAAGGACGAGGACGACAGGCAGCGGATTCTGGCCGACTTAAAGGAAGGCCCTACCGTGTGGTTCTACAGCGCCGAAAGCTCCTCCGCACCCGGATTCGCAGAACCGAGCGCGGCATCTCTCTCGGCAACCCGCGAATGGCTGGACGACATGCGGGGCGATTTTCTTTTCTCGGCTCTCAGGGGGTACGAAGACTCAGCCCGCGGAGCGCAGCGGACGGCAACGGAAGCGGCCCAGGACGCGGCCCAAGGGGAGCACTCGTATCTGAACATGCTCGCCTCCGCACTGGATGAGTTCGAGATGCAGGCGTGGAAACGTTTGGAGCAGATCGAGTGGCCGGATCAGCCTGACAGGTGGGGGCAGTTTTTTGTGGAGAGGAAGAAAGACTTCCGGCCTCTGGACGAAGAGGGTGAGGCCGAACGGCTCCGATCTACGTTCTTCGGCATGAACGTCGTTCCGATTGGATCTACGGGCCGGTCGAACGCGGCCAAAAGGGTTGCCGAGTTGTACGATGTGGAGTATGACGAGGCGGAGGTAGACCTCGACGTGCAGCGCCGCGACTTCCAGGCGGCTCAGGAAAACGCGCTACTGTCTGAACTGGGGGTGAACGGTGCCTAGGTGGGCCGACGAATATAACGAAGCCCTGCACCGCGCAAGACGCCAATTTACGGTGCCGGACCGGCTTGTGGCGGCCCTCTACCGAGAGTATGCGGAGATGCTGGTCAGGATCGAAGAGGAGGCGCTGCGCGGCATCATAACGCCGCAGCGCGCCGAACTCCTTCGCCAGTCCATCATGCAGGAGATCGCCCGATTCGCCGTACGGTTCGAGCGGCTCTTGTCAAGGGGGGCACTGGAGGCCGCGGAACTCGCCGCATCAGCTCATCTGGAAGGACTACAAAGAGCCTCTACGGCGGCGGGGGTTTCGGTGTCTCATTCGTTCGCATCCGTCCCCACCCGCACCATAGAGAACATGATGATCCGAAGGGGCATCGATCTCGTCTCATCAAGAGGCAGGGGCGGCTTTGAAAGGGGCGGACTGTCGGGCGCTTTTGAGACGCTTGTTAGGCGCCATATTCGTAATTTGCAGCCTGAAATAGACCGCATTTTGACGAGCGCCGTGGCGAGGGGACAGTCGGCCGGCCGTCTTGCGCAGGAACTGGCTGTGGCGATGACGAGGGACGATCCGCAATTGGCCCTCGCGCTCGAGCGGATAGGCCCTCGTGGACAAACACTTCTCCGCGCTCTTCACGAGGGACGCCTGAGCGACATCACGGACGTTCCGGAGCTTCGCAGGCTTTTGTACGATGCGCGCCGGATTGCCGTCTCCGAAATCAACAACGCATACGACGAATCGGACAAACTCGCCGCCCGCGAAAGCCCGGTAGTGGATCTCCTCAGATGGACCGTCTCAGGGCG
>CBFGRV010000150.1:0-2579 GCA_965651265.1 uncultured Rhodothermales bacterium | reverse complement strand
TCGCGACCTTATGAGACATGACACTTCCGTTCCTCATTGCGCTGGCCGTCCAGGCATCCTATTGGATGCTTCTCCGGCGCGGGTTCCGCCGATCCGCACCCTCATCGGCCAGGCCGGCGGCATCCAGGTCGTCGACACCGCCCATCACCGTGGTCGTTGCCGCTCGCGATGAGGAGGAAACCCTGCCTCGCCTCTTGCATGCGCTCGCCCGACAGGATCATCCAGACTACGAGGTGATCGTCGTGGATGATGGCTCGTCCGATCGTACGCCCGCGATCCTCCACGACTGGAGCAATCGCTTTCATCATCTGCGGATCCTCAGGACGAGTGGCGCCGGCAAGAAACCGGCGCTGACGAGAGGCATTCGGGCAGCGCGTCACGATCTGCTCGCCTTCACGGATGCAGATTGTGATCCTCCTCCGACGTGGTTGACATCTCTCGCCGCTGCCCATGCAGAGTCGAGCACGGATTCTCTTCTGGTTGGATACAGTCCGTTTCTACCTGGTGGCGGCTTCATAGGACGGCTGGCACGCTACGAGACCTTCGTCACCGGATTCTTGACGGCCGGCGCCGCCGGCCTCGGCAGGCCCTACATGGCGGTCGGCCGCAATCTCAGCTATCCGCGCGCCGTATTCGATCGCGTCGGTGGCTTCGAGCCCATCATTCGCTCGATGAGCGGTGACGACGACCTGTTCGTGCAGCTCGTCGCCCGACGGCGGGCGGCGAACGTCCGCGCCTTGCTTGATCCGACATCGTTCGTGCCTACCGATGGACCGCGCAACCTTCGAGAATGGCTCCGTCAGAAGCGCCGCCACACGTCGGCCGGGCGCTTTTATGCGCCATCCATCAAAGCCCATCTGGCCCTGTTTCACGGCACGGGCCTGATGCTCTGGCTGGCACCGTTCCTGGCGGGCTGGACGGGCGCCGCGCTCCTCGGCATCCGCCTGTTCCTGCAGCACCTCATTCTCCGCGAAGCCGCCCGCGACCTGGGCGAGCGGGATCTCGTCTCCATCCAACTGCTCCTGGAGCCGCTGTATCTGGTGTACATTGCCTTCGTCGCCCCGGCAGGACTTATGCGCATACCCCGCCGTTGGTGAGCACGAATCTCTCCATCCACCCCTGATCGATCAGCCCTTCACCGCACCCAGCGTCAGCCCTCCGATCAGATAGCGACTCAGTACGAGGAACAGGATGACGACGGGAATGGATACGATGAGCGCCCCCGCCGCGTAGAGCCCCCATTGGGTCACCATCGTGCCCTGGAATAGCTTGAGGCCGAGCGGAAGGGTGAAGAGCTCTGCATCCTGGATGACCACATTGGCGATGACGAACTCGTTCCAGGCCGTCATGAAGGAGAATAGCGCCGTGATCACGAGCGCAGGTGCCGCCAGGGGAAACACGACCTTGTAGAAGGCTTGCCAGGGCGAGCACCCGTCGATGCGCGCCGCCTCCTCGAGCGAGAAGGGAATGGTGTCGTAATAGCCCTTCATCTGCCAGACGCAAAAGGGCAGCGCCGTGGCCGTGTAGATGATGATGAGACCGATGTACGAGTTCAGCAGCTGCAGCTGGATGAGGACGACGTACAGGGGCAGCAGTAGCATCGTCGCGGGAAACATCTGCGTGACCAGCAGCCCGCTGAGCACCGATCCGCGTCCGAGGAAGCGGTAGCGGGAGAGCGCGTACCCGGCCGTCGATGCCAGCGCCACGCCGGTAAGCGTGACGACGAGCGCCACGAAGGTCGAATTCAGCATCCAGCGGAGGAAGAGCGTTTCCGTCAGCAGCTCGCTGTAGTTCGCCAGCGTGGCCCCCTCCGGGATGATGGAGAGCGACGTCGAGAGCAACCGATTCCCGGGCCGCAGGGAAATGGTGAAGATGCGCGTGATGGGGTAGACGGCGATTGCGGCGGAGACTGCGAGAACGGCGTAGGTCGCCATGGAGGCTAGCAGCTTTCTCTGACGGTGGATAGACATGAGGTCGGAGGTCGGAGGTCAGAGGTCAGAGGACGGATGTCGGAGGTCGGAAGTCGGACGTGGCGGCTCTTAGAATCTTCGGCATGGTCAAGCGGTGCCATTCCCACTCTTGATCGGAGAAAATTCCGCCGAGCGGTCGATCATTCTTTGAAGCATGCCGCCGATCGCATTCCATTCCGCGTCAAGCTCGACCTTAAGATCAGTTTCGATGTAGCCGCACTCGTAAGCATGTTCTATCCACGTTCTCGTCTCGTAGGCTTCGCCCAGAGCTTCATTGATTTTATTGACGAAAGCAGGGGTGTATCGGCGCCGAGCCCATCCCTCGGCAACAAGCGCCGACACGGCTCTTGAGGATCGGCGAATTTGATTCGTCAACGCGTAGCGTTCCACTCTGGGCCAATGCTGCGAGAGATAAAAGATTCTTCTGGAGGCTGCCATCGCCCGCATATAGACGTTGAGCTCGCGAAAGGTCTTGAGCTGTGCCATGTCCAACACGCCTAAATTGTTTGTCGGGCCTGAATACAAAAGACACATTAGGCGCGCCGATATAACCTCTTCAGTTCGTTATAGCATACTCTGACCTCTGACCTCTGACCTCTGACCTCTGAC
>CBFGRV010000149.1:0-2647 GCA_965651265.1 uncultured Rhodothermales bacterium | reverse complement strand
CTTCCCTTCCAAGAATGTCTACCACTACCAGGCGAACGTGCCCCTCGTCAGCTACCTTATAGATGGTAAACGGCGGGTTGAACGCAGTCGGTTTCGCGAATATAAAGAAATGATGAAGGAAAGACAATTAAAGACTCGGCCACGGTTCATTTCGGAGTCCAACCGTTCGGCGCCATGACGCGCACGCTGGGCGTCACGGGGGGGATCGGCAGCGGAAAGACCACGGTCTGCCGGCTGTTTGAAGAACTCGGGGCGCGTGTCTTCTATGCCGACGAGGAGGCCAAGCAGCTACAGGTCGAGGATCCGGAGGCGCGCCGAGAGATCGTGGAGGCATTCGGCAAGGAAAGCTACCTGCCCTCCGGCGCGCTTAACCGGCGCTATCTCGCCGCGCTGGTCTTCAACGACGATCAAAAGCTCGAGAGGATCAACCGAATCGTGCATCCGCGCGTGTTCCGGCGATTTCAGGAGGCGCGAACGCGAGCCGAGGCGGACGGCGTGTCGCTGCTCGTGCACGAGGCGGCGCTGATCTACGAATCGGGCGCGCAGAAGCATCTCGATGCCGTCGCCGTCGTCCACGCCGATGAGGAAAGGCGGATCCAGCGCGTGATGGAGCGGGATGGCGTGCCCCGAGAGGCCGTCCTGGCACGTATGGAGAAGCAGCTTCCTGCCGAGGAATTGCTAGAGCGGGCCGATTTCGTGATCCGGAACGATGGGGATGTGGACGAGCTGCGGCGGCAGGTGAAGAGGGTATATGAGGCAATGACGGGAGAGTAGGGATAGGAGAGGGGAAATAGGAGATGGGAGATAGGAGATGGGAGACGGAGGGCAGAGGTCAGAGGTCAGAGGTCAGAGGTCGGAGAGGAAAGCGTGCGGAGGGAGATTTGGCACACTGGCGACCGGGGGATGGCGACAGAATTTAGAGCTCAGAAGCAGCTTGATCGGACCGCTACCACTCGACGGGGTGGCCGGCGACGATAGTTATGACCGCTTCGGTGGCCGGCAGCTGCTCGAGGGGAATCTCGAAGATGTTCTGCGACAGAACGGCGAGGTCGGCGAGCTTTCCGGGCTCGATGGTGCCGCGCTCGTCCTCCGCAAACTCGGCGTAGGCTGAGCCCCAGGTGTACGCGCGCACGGCCTGGGCCAGGGTGAGCGCTTCGGCGGGGTTCACCGGGTGCATTACGGCGAACATGATGTTCAGGAAGGGATTCGGCGGGCCGTCGGATCCGATTGCCACCGGAATGTCGGCCTCTATCAGGGAGCGCATCGGCATGAAACCCGCGCGTCGCTCAGGCTCCAGGCGGCTCGTGATTTCGGGGACGGCGGTGAAGTGGGATGGATTCTGAACGACCACGATGCCGAGCCGACGTGCCTGGGTCAGGAGATCGGGGGCGAGGCCATCGCCATGTTCGATCCGCAGGCGAAGCGGCGGCCAGGCGGAGTCCGGTGCGATTTCCTCCATCACGCGCAGGATGGTGGCGATGGTGCTGTCGCCCACGGCGTGGAAGAGCGGCTGCGTACGGCTCGCGAGGGCCTCGGTGAGGATGGCGCGCAGCGTGTCGACCGAGAAGTTCAATGTGCCGCCCGTCGGATGATCCGCGTACGGCCGGCGCATCGCCGCGAGCCGCTCGATGGGCGTGCCGTCGAGGATGTATTTGATGCCGGATACCGTGATCAGGCCGCCATCGCGAAAGGACCCGCTACCCGGTGAAAAGCGCAGAACGTCCCACGGGGCGAGGTCGCGTCCTGCCGGGGTCGACATGGGCCACGGAACGAATCGGTATCGGATGGGGGCATCGAGCGTGGTGAGCACGTCGGCCAGCGCATCCGGCGGGATGCCGGTCACCATGTTCTGCACGCTGGTCACGCCCCAGCGCGAAACCATGTTGGCGTAACCCACGAGAGCGCCGGCGAGCACGGCCGGATCCTCGGCGCCGGTGCGACGGCCGAGCAGAGCGTAGGCGGCGTACTCGTCCACGCGGCCGGTCAGGCGCCCGTCGGCGTCGCGCTCGAACCAGCCGCCCAGGGGATCGGAAACGGAATCCGATACATCAAGAGCGGCAAGCGCCGCCGAGTTGTACACGATGCCATGCCCGCTCCAGGCCGCGAGCGCGACGGGGTTGTCCGGCGCGATCGCATCGACGGCATCGCGTCGGAGTTGGGGGTTATTTAGCACGGCCTCCGATACAGGAATGTCAATCCATTGGCCCTCCGGCGCACGGGCGACGGCGGCTCGCAGACTATCCAGCACGAGCGCAGACGGTGGGTCGGCCGTTGGATTCTCCCACGTGACGCGGGTCGAAGGACCGGACGGCGAGACGTGCGCGTGCGCATCGTTCAACCCGGGGATGACGAGCCGGCCCTCCGCGTCGATGAGCCGGGCGTTGGCGCCGGCGGCCGCGAGGATATCGTCGTTCGATCCGACGAGTGCAATCCGTTCACCGCGGATGAGCACCGCCTCCGCACATTCGTTCGCGGGGTCAGCCGTGAAGACGCGCGCGTTGTGGATGACGAGATCGGGATCGGACGCACAACCGGCGATCAGGAGAAGGAGGGCGGGGAGAAAGGGACGCATGGGGGGATGGGGAGAGGGTGGGCAATGGGAGAAAAGGAGATGGGAGATGGGAGATAGGAGATAGGAGATAGGAGA
>CBFGRV010000148.1:0-2950 GCA_965651265.1 uncultured Rhodothermales bacterium | reverse complement strand
CTTCCCGATCCCTCGAATTCGTCATGGTTGGCACCCGGACCCTGCGGGGTCGCGCACGCGAGTCAAATGGCTATATTGGGGTAGGCAGGCATTCAACCTTCCGAAAAGGGCTCACGTGGACATTGGCATCAGCACCTGGGTGTGGACGTCGCCGGCGACCAGTGAAAAGCTGGAGGCGCTCATCCCGCACATCTCGAGTCTGGGATACGATGTCGTCGAGCTGCCCGTCGAGACACCGGGCGACTTCGACGTGGGGCGAGCGCGGGATCTTGCCGATGAATACGGGCTGGCTTTGTCCGTATGCGCCGTCATCGCCGAGGGACGCGACCTCCTGCTGCCGGACGAGCGGAGGAACGGCATCGACTATTTGACGGCGTGTATCGACATCGCGGAGGCCGCCGGGTCGCCCACGCTGGTCGGGCCTTTTTACTCGGCGGTCGGGCGGTGCTGGCTAGCGACGCCGGCGGAGCGAGCGCGCGATGTCGCGGAGCTGGCCGATGTGCTGCGCGACCTCGGTGAGCGAGCAGCGGCACGCGGGGTCATGCTGGGCATCGAACCGCTCAATCGCTTTGAAACCAGTTTTCTGAACACGACCCGCCAGGCCATTGAGCTCGTCGACCGCGTCGATCATCCGGCCGTAGGCATCAGCCTGGATCTGTTTCATCTGGGGATCGAGGAGAAGAGTCCCGCCGATGCGTTGCGGGAGGCGGGTGATCGACTCATCCACCTGCAGGTGGCCGAGAACGACCGGGGGACGCCCGGCACGGGTCATCTTCCGTGGGTGGACGTCGCGGCGGCGTTGCACGACATCGACTACGGCGGCAAGGTCGTCATCGAAACCTTTTCGGATCGTGTGGAAGCCATCGCCAGGGCAGCCGCCATCTGGCGCCCGCTCGCGCCGGACCCGGATACGCTTGCACGAGACGGCCTCGCGTTTCTCCGCCGGCTCTTCGACGCCCAAAGCAGCAGCGCGTCTTAACGATTTGCCAACAGCACAAAGCCTTATGACCACCTTGCGAGCGCTCAGCCGGCGGCCGTGTCTGGCCATCGCCCTTGGAATCTGCATCGGATTGCTGACCGCGAGACCTGCGCCGGCGCAGTCGACGACGCCCGACAAGCTGCACGTCCTGTTTCTCGGGGACGACGGGCATCACCAGCCCGCCGCCCGTGTCAGGCAGATCCTGCCCTTCATGGCCGGCCAGGGGATCGACATTTTCTATACGGAGCGCCTCTCTACCCTGAATCCGGACGTGTTGAGCCGCTACGACGTCGTCATGCTCTATGCCAACCACCCGCACCTGTCCGCGGAGCGGGAGCAGGCCCTGCTCGATTTCGTGGCCGGCGGCGGCGGACTCGTCGCCATCCATTGTGCCTCGGCGATGTTCGGGAATTCCGATGCGTACATCAGCCTCGTCGGCGGGGCCTTCAAGAGTCACGGAGCGGACAGCTTCCGCACCGACATCGTCCTGCCCGAGCACCCTGCGATACAGGGCGTACCGAACTTCGCAAGTTGGGATGAGACGTACGTACATACGAAGCATAATCCGGACAAGCAGGTGCTCTCCGTTCGACGCAGCGGGACCCACGAAGAGCCGTGGACCTGGGTACGCACCCACGGTGAAGGTCGCGTGTTCTACACGGCGTGGGGCCACGATGGGCGGACGTGGTCGAAATCCGGTTTTCAGGATCTGCTGAACCGGGGCATTCGGTGGGCGGCCGGCGACGCCGCGCTCACCGCAGATTTTTCACGACCCGAGCTGCCGTACGGCCTCGAAGGGAGCGTTCCTTACTATCCGCCCGGCGTTGGCTGGGGCATCACGGGAGATCCGATCACCCGCCTGCAGGAGCCGCTGCCGCCGGAGGCCTCCATCCAGCAGACGTCGCTGAGGCCCGGTTTCCGGCTGGAGCTGTTCGCCTCCGAGCCCGACGTCGTCAATCCGATCGACATGGCCTGGGACGAGCGTGGACGACTATGGGTCGTAGAAACCGTCGACTATCCCAACGACTTCGAGCCGGACCGCCGCGGCCAGGATCGGGTTAAGATTCTGGAAGATACCGACGGGGACGGTCGGGCGGACGAGGTCACCATCTTCGCCGACGGCCTGAACATCCCGACGAGCCTGGTGCTGGTCGAGGGCGGGGTCATCGTGGCTCAGGCCCCCGACATGCTCTTCCTCAAAGACACCGACGGCGACGACCGGGCCGATCAAACGGAGGTTCTTTTCACGGGATGGGGCACCTTCGACACGCATGCCGGGCCGAGCAATCTTCGCTACGGCTTCGACAATCACATCTGGGGCGCCGTCGGCTACGCGGGATTCTCAGGCGCCGTCGGCGGAGACTCCGTCCGCCTGACCCAGGGATTCCACCGCTTCACCCTCGACGGAACGCAGCTGGAGCAGATCGCCATCACGAACAACAACACCTGGGGCCTCGGCTTCAGCGAGGAGGGGCTGGTCTTCGGCTCCACGGCCAACGGCAATCCCAGCACCTTCGCAGCGATCCCGAACCGATATAGAGCCGGCCTCGACGGCGAGTTCGCCACCGGCGAGGAGTCCGACTGGGACGGCCGCATTCCGGTCCTTCCGCCAATTGCCGATGATGCCTCCTTCTTTCCGATCACGGACGAGGTTCATCAGGTCGACTGGCACGGCCAGTACACGGCGGGAGCAGGACACGAGATATATACCGCCCGCAGCTTTCCACCCGAGTACTGGAATCGTGCCGCCTTCGTGGGCGGACCGACCGGGCATCTGCTCGGCACGTTCTTCCTCGAGCCTGAGGGAAGCGGCTTTCGAGCCGGAAATGACGCGAATCTCGTCGCGAGCCGGGATGCGTGGTTCTCGCCCATCCAGGCGCGCGTCGGGCCCGACGGGGCGCTCTGGTTCATCGACTGGTACAACCTGGTCATCCAGCACAATCCGACGCCGCCGGGCACGGAGACGGGCGA
>CBFGRV010000147.1:0-2982 GCA_965651265.1 uncultured Rhodothermales bacterium | reverse complement strand
ACGCCGCCGTGCAGCATGATGAGGGGTGGACCGTCGCCGTGGACTTCGTAGTAGAGCTCGACGCCGTTGACGTTGGCATGACCTTTCGATTCCGGTGTGCGCATGGCTTGTGCTCCAGCGGGCGTCGTGGCTGCGGCCGCGGCAATGGCCACAGCCACGACGACCACTAATGTGTAAAGCCTGGGTCGGGGCGTTCTCATGTTCACACGAGGGTGAGGAGGACCTCGTCCAACAGGTCGAACTGCTCGCCTGCGGCGCCGGTGCCGCTGGCGCCGGATTCTATGGCTTCGTCGAGGGCTTCCTTGGAGGGATAGAGCTCGGTCAGCACCAGCAGCGTCTTGCCGTCCTTCTCCTCGAAGGTCACGGTCGCCACGGGACCCTCCTCGCCTTCCTCGTTCGTCCAGACGATCCGCGAATCGGGAATCACCTCGACGTACCTGCCGAAGAACGCCATGGGCTGCTCGAAGTCCGGGTGGCTGAAGACGAATCGGTACGTGCCACCCGTGCGGACATCGGCCTCGCAGGAGACGAACGTGATCCCAAACGAGGGCGGCGTCCACCACCGCATGAGCAGCTCGGGCCTGGTCCAGGCCTCGAATACGATGTGCGCGGGGGCGTTGAAGGTGCGAGTGACGACGAGCTCGCGCTCAGACGTTCGTTCCACCGTCGTACGGTTCTTCATGAGGGTGAGCTCCTTTTCATGTTCTCCTTGCATCGTCGTTTTCCTTTCGTTGAGATTCGTCAATGATCTTATCCAACTCGTCGAAGCGCGCTTCCCAGAGCCGGCGGTAGCTCTCCAGCCATGCCGCCTCCTCCTCCAGCCGGCGTGAACCGAGCCTGCACATCCGCACGCGCCCGACCTTTTCCGTGGTGACGAGACCCACCTGTTCGAGCACGCCGACGTGCTTTTTTATGCCCGTGAGGGTCATGCGAAACTGATCGGCAAGCTCCGTGATGGAAGCATCCGCATGCCCCAGCCGCTCAAGAATGCCGCGCCGGGTAGCGTCCGATAGCGCGGCGAACGAGGCATCCAGCTGAACTCGTTGATACTGAACCATGTGGTTCAGTATAAGTCGATGGTGAGGCGAATGTCAAGAGGTGGGTGAATAAATCGCAACAGTCCGCGGGTCTACCCTCCTTTTACCCGGCGAAACGGATCGAAGCGCCGTCCATTCGCCGACTCCTCGATCAACATCGCGAGCCGTCGCTCCCGCGTCTCCTCACGCTTCGCGCTCGTCACCCAGCGTGCCACCTGGCGGCGGTAGCCGGGCGGTTGCTCCTCGTAGAACGCCCACGCCGCCTGGTTCTTCTTGAAGTGAGCCACCATCCGGTCGGTCAATGCCCCGTCGGTGGCCGTCGCGTAGCCGCTGTCGGCATGCACATCCTTGTGCGCGAAGGCCGCGAGTCCGGCAGGCCTCATGCGACCTTCCGCGATGAGCCGATCTGCGAGCTCGATATTTCGCTTGCTCCAGACGCTCTTCGGATTCCGAGGCGTGAAGCGATTCATGTAGCTCTCGCCGTCGATCGACTTCCGAATCCCGTCGATCCAGCCGAAGCACAGCGCTTCCTCGACCGTCTCTTCCCAGGTCACGGACGGCTTCTTGGTCGCCTTTTTGTAGTAGCCCACCCAGATGTGATCGGTCGTTGCGTGATGCTCCTCGAGCCACGCGCAGAAGTCCGCGGGCGTCCGAAAGAAGATGGGTTTGGGCTCGGGCATCCTCCGTTCAGAACAGCGGATTGGCCGGAGCCACAGGGTGATCGGGGTCGCGTGCGGGATCGTCGGCAGGCAGCGTGCCCTCGAACCACGGATCCAGCTTCCAGTCGGGCACCGGCGGCTCTTCGATGCCGGATGGCACGAAGGGCGAGCGCTCGATCAGCTGCATGCGATGCACGTACCTTCGACAGTTCGCAAAGACCGTACGCGGCCGGACCCGCACGACGAACTGGGCATCGGGATACGTCGCGATCAGCGGATCGTCGGGGTCGATGCTTGCCTCGCCGTTTAGCCGTAGGCGGGTGCCCGTACTCCAATCGATGAAGAGCATGCCGACACGCGGATTCACCAGCAGATTCCCCGCCGACAGAAACATCCCGTTGCCGTTGTATACGGGGAAGACTAGCATGGTCGGGTTGATGACGCGGACGAAGCCGGGCGCGCCGCCCTTGTACGAAGCCTCCGGCCAACCGTCCTGGTTGGCGGTGGCCAGGAAAAACATGTCACACCGCTCGATGAACGCCTTGAAACGAGGGGCAATCCTGTCCGATGTGGACTCGGCCAGCCGATCGACGAGCCTGCGAGTGTCGAAGCGGTCCTGGATCGAGCGCTGGCCGGGATGATAGTTCTGGGGCATGGCTCTCCTCCTCGCTCGTTCGTAATCTGCTGCCGGCAGCTCGCCGTCGACTCTGCGACTACCCAACCGGCTACAGGACCAATGTCGCGATTGAGTTCGCTTCGTGCAACGAAAGACGCCTCCACTAGGATCGTCATCCAGCCATGAGCCATCGCATCCTTATCGCAGCGGCTGTCTGTATCGCGGCGATCACCCTCACTCCCTCCTCCGCTTCCGCTCAATTCCTCCGAGCCGACGGCCCGCGCATCGTGGACGCCGACGGCAACGAGGTCCTGCTTCGCGGCATCGGCCTCGGGGGATGGATGCTGCAGGAGGGATACATGCTGCGCACGCGCGGGCCCCAGTACGTGATCGAATCCGACATCGAGGCACTCGTCGGAAAGGAGCGGAAGGAGCAGTTCTATGAGGCCTGGCTGGCGAACCACACGCGAGAAATCGACATCGACTCGATGAAGGCGTGGGGATTCAACTCGGTCCGCCTCCCCATGCACTACAAGTGGTTCACGCCGCCCATCGAGGAGGAGCCCGTGCCGGGCGAAATCACCTGGCGGGAGAAGGGCTTCGAGATGGTGGATGCCCTGCTCGAGTGGGTCGGGAAGAACGAGATGTACCTCATCCTCGATCTGCACGC
>CBFGRV010000146.1:0-3033 GCA_965651265.1 uncultured Rhodothermales bacterium | reverse complement strand
GGACTCGAACCCGCGACCCTCAGCTTGGGAAGCTGATGCTCTACCAACTGAGCTACTCCCGCTTTTCGTCGGCGCGCCGAGATCCGATCGTCACGCACACTGCCGAACTCTAGAAACTGCAGCATCGTCGGTGAGTTTCGCGGTGAGCATACTTGGTGAGCCGTTCCACAGCCCGTTCAAATACTGAATTCAACGGAACTGCACGCCACGGGCCGTACCTTACCGGTCTGCGCGATGAAATCTTCGACGTCCCTCCGAAAACCTGCGCGGAGGCGAGGCGTATAGGCAGGCCCCGCAGAATTCGAGCCCAGGCTTCTCATCGTCATGAAACGGACCTACCAACCCAGTCGGCGCAAGCGCGCCAACAAGCACGGATTCCGCGCCCGCATGAGCTCCAAGACGGGCCGCCGGGTGCTGAAGCGGCGTCGCCAGAAAGGCCGCAAGCGCCTCACTGTCAGCGACTCGCGGAGCGGCAAGTAACCCCGCACCGAGGATGCTCTCGTGGATCGACGAGCGGATGAGCGGTCGGCTTCGTTCCAGAAGTTGCCTCGCCCCCTCCGGCTCAAGCGCCAGCGGCTGATCAGGCCCCTCTTCGACCGCTCCCGCGATGACGTCGGCACGCTGGGCCGCGGATCCATTCGACTTCTCTACCGGATCGTACCCCGAGAAGTCACCGGCGTCGATGTGCCCGTTCAGGTAGGATTCGCGCCGGGAAGGTTGACCTCAAACGTCCGACGTAACCGCATCAAGCGCGTGCTCCGCGAGGTCTACCGGACGCACCAGGATGCGCTTGTGAAATCGTTCGGCGAACGGCCGGACACGCTCACGCTGATGGTGCTATACCGCGGCCCGGATGAAGGGGCGGAGGCGCGGATCCGCGGCGACCTTCCCCGTGCACTCGATGCTCTGGTTGAACGCCTCCGTCAAGAGTGGGACGAGACGGAATAGACAAGTACCGCCGCCACGCCAGCCACTCCCCTGCCTTCGCAGTGAAACTTGCGTGAGAGCGGAACAGCGCCAGAGGGGCATTGTTACGCCGGGCGGACACATTCGCGCTCCGGTCGGCTCCGGTCGACGCGGCACGCCGAAGTTCATATCTTAATCTGCTTCGCGTCGCACCCGGCGGTCGTCGACGAACCACGACCGACGCCGCCCACCGTCCACCAAACGGCACGCCTCAAGAACAGCTAAACTCGCTCTGAATTTGGACCGGAATGTCGTCATCGCGACCGTACTGATCGCGATCATCATGTTCGTCTGGCTCTGGCTACTGGCCCCTCCCCCTCCGGATCCAACCACGCAGGGTTCGATTTCGGATACCTCGATGGTCGGGCAGGATGGAGTCCGGGACACGGTCGGCGGTCGGGCGGACGAACAGGGTGTGCTGGAGGGGGACGACGCCTCGGTCGTGGCCGATTCGTTTCGGCTCGATGCCGACACCACGCTCACAGCGGCCACAGAGGGCGAGGCCCGCGAGATTGTCATCGAGAATGACCTCTACACGGCGACCTTCTCCACGAAGGGCGCAACCCTGGTCTCCTTCGTCCTGAAGGAATACAAAAAGTTCGACCAGGAGACACCCGTTCAGATGATCGCGGCCGACTCACCCGGGGCCATCGCCCTGGCGTTTACGACCCCGCAGAGTCATCTCGTCGATACGCGCACCATCTTCTTCGAAAGTAGCTTCGAGGGCGACACGCTCGTCGTCGAGGATGCGCCGCGATCGCTCACTTTCGTCGCCCCCATCGCCGAGGGAGCCATCCGGTTGACGTACACCTTCCAGCCCGGCGAGTACGAGGTGCTGATGGCCGTCGAGCAGACAAACCCGTCCAGCTTCTCCACGACCGAGGGCTACGAGGTGATCTGGGACGGCGGCATCCCCTTCACCGAGGACGATCCCGACAACGAGGCGGAATCTACGGGTGCCTATGCCCGCAGCGGCGGCGAGGTGGAGAGCATTCTCCTGAAGGATGATGCCTACGAGGAGAAGCGACTTGCCGGCGACGTAACCTGGACGGCCATCAAGACGAAATACTTCACGGCTGTCGTCATCCCGTCATCGCCTACTCGCGGCGCCGAGCTTCTCGGCGAGCGCATAGGGACGCGCGGGCAACCCGACCTCTGGGAGACCTACACGACCCGCCTGGCGCTCGATCAACCGGACGGTGTGGATGAGTTCCGCCTCTACATCGGGCCGATGGAGTTCTATCGGATCACGGCCTACCAGCTCGGCCTCTATGATATGGTCGATTACGGCTGGGATTTCTTCGAATGGATAACGCGCCCGCTGGCCAAATTCATCTTCATCCCGACGTTCACGTTCCTGGCCCGGTTTATCCCGAACTACGGGATCGTCATCATCATCTTTTCGATTCTGATCAAGCTCGTCCTCTACCCGCTCACGAAGACATCCTACCGGAGCATGGCTCGGATGCGCGAGCTCCAGCCGCGGATGGAGGAGATCAAGCAGAAGTACGGGGACAATCCCCAGAAGCAGCAGGAGGAGATGATGAAGATGTACAAGGATACGGGCGTCAACCCCCTGGGGGGATGTCTCCCGATGCTCCTGCAGTATCCGATCATCATCGCGCTCTGGCTTTATCTGCCGCAGTCCATCGAGATCCGCCAGCAGGGCTTCCTGTGGGCGAACGACCTCTCGGCACCGGATGTGATCCTGAACCTTCCGTTCACCATCCCGCTCTACGGCAATTTCGTCGCCGGATTCACGTTGCTTATGGGCATTTCGATGATCGTTCAGATGCGGATGCAGATGAATCCTGCGACGAACCCGCAAGCGAAAATCTTCACGTACGTTTTTCCCGTGATGATCTTCGCCATATTCAACCGCCTGGCCTCCGGGCTAAGCCTGTATTATCTCGTCTATAACATTGTGACGGCCATTCAGCAGAAGTGGATCAATCGCAGCATCGAGCGGGAGAAGAAGGATGAAGGCGCTACGGATGGGCGTGGAGGACCGAAGGACGCGAAGGCTGCCAAAGCTCGGAAGAAGACGAAGGCGAAGTCGAAGCCGTA
>CBFGRV010000145.1:0-3084 GCA_965651265.1 uncultured Rhodothermales bacterium | reverse complement strand
GGGCTGATCGGCTACGCCATCGCCTCCGGCACCGGCGGCAAGCGGCTCAACGTCGACCAGGAGAAGGTCACCATCGGCCTCGTCACGGAAGGCCCGTTTCAGGAGCTCATCTCCGTAACCGGCACGGTGCTTCCGCGCACGACCGTCTATCTGGACGCCGTCGAGGGCGGGCGCATCGAGGAAGTGTTCGTCCGCGAAGGGGCGAACGTCACGGCCGGGCAGCCCATCCTCCGCCTCTCCAACAACGACCTGCAGCTTCGCCTGCTCAATGCGGAGGCGCAGCGCATCGAGCAGCGAGATCGCCTGCAGAACACCCGCTTCAACATGGAGATGAACTCGCTCAATCTCCGCCAGCAGCTCACCGAGATGAACTACAACATCGAGCGGCTGCGCAAGGAGCACGACCGCCTCGAGGAGCTGTACGAGAAGCGGCTGATCTCCGAGCGGGAATTCGAAAGCGTGCGGGATGAATACGAATACTGGCAGCACCGAAAGGACCTCACGCTGCAGGCTTTCCGGCAAGACTCCCTGCGGATGGTCCAGCAGGTCGCGCAGATGGAGAACGCACTCGACCGCATGGAGCGCAACTTCGACGTCATCCAGGATAATCTCGAGAACCTCGTCGTGCAGGCACCCATCGATGGGCAGTTGTCCATGCTGGATGCGGAGATCGGACAGATTCGCGGTGCCGGCTCGCGCCTCGGACAGATCGATGTACTCGACGGCTATCGCGTGCGCGCGCAGATCGACGAGTTCTACATTTCGCGCGTGGTGCGCGACCAGCGGGCGCAGGGTGAAGTCGCCGGAAGCGAGTACGAGCTCGTTGCTACCCGCGTCTATCCGGAGGTCCGCGAGGGTCGCTTCGAGGTGGATTTCGAGTTCATCGGGGATGCACCCAACGGGATCCGCCGCGGGCAGACGCTGCGCTTCCGCCTCGAGATGAGCGATCCGGCCGAAGCCGTGATGGTCCCGCGGGGCGGATTCTACCAGACCACCGGCGGCAACTGGATTTTCGTGGTGGATCCATCGGGCGATCACGCCACGCGGCGATTCATCCAGCTCGGCCGGCAGAATCCCACCCATTTCGAGGTCCTCGGCGGCCTCGAGCCGGGCGAGCGGGTGGTGACCTCCAGCTACGAGACCTTCGGCGATGCCGACCGGCTCGTGTTTCAGTAGCTGACCATCCAACCTACCGTTCATCCGCATCACCCCCACTCTTATCGGAGGATGGATCATGTTCAAGAGCTATCTGACCGTCGCTATCCGCAGCCTGCTGAAACGGCGGGGCTACTCGGCCATCAACATCGTGGGACTGGCCACCGGCATGGCGGCCGTGATCGTCATCCTGCTCTTTGCGCACCACGAGCTCACCTACGATCGCTTTCACGAGCACGCCGACGACCTCTATCTCGTCTACAAGGAGCGCGTCACCCCGACGGGCACGCAGGTCACGCGCGACACCTGGGTGCCCCTGGCCGACCGGCTGGAGCAGGAGTTTCCGTCCGTCGAGGAGACGGTGCGGTTCTGGACGACCGACGAGTGGATCCGCGTCGGCGACCGCCGCTTTCAGGAAATGGTCACCTACGCCGACCCGACGCTGTTCAGCGCCTTTTCATTTGATCTAGCCAAAGGCGATGCGGCCGCGCTCGACGACGTGTCGTGGGTCGTGCTTTCCGCCGAGACGGCGGCGAAATACTTCGGCGACCGCGATCCCATCGGAGAACCCCTCCGCCTCGAGAACGGCGCCGACTACGTCGTTCGTGGCGTGCTCGAGGAGATTCCCGCCAACTCGTCGATCGAAATCGATCTGGCCGTGCCCCTGGCAAGCGCGCGCTTTTATGCGGACGTGGTCGATGAGTGGGGTGGATCGTTCATCTTCACCTATGCCTTGCTGCGCGCGGGCACCGACCCGGCCGCATTGGAAGCGCAGTTCCCCGAGCTCGTGCGCAACATCTGGGATGAGGAGGTAGCCTCGCGGACGAACGTGCTGCTCGAACCGCTGTCGGAGCTCTACAACGCGGATACGGGCAATCGGAAGTACGCCTACATCATGCTGGGCGTCGCGTTTATCATTCTGCTGATCGCCGGCATCAACTTCATCAACCTGGCCACGGCCCGTTCGCTGGAGCGCACTCGTGAGATCGGGATGCGCAAAGTGCTGGGCGCGCACCGGCGGCAGCTCATCCGGCAGTTTATCGGCGAGGCCGCTGTACTTACCATCGTCGCGTTCCTGCTGGCCATCGCCGTCGTCTGGCTCGCGCTTCCTATAATAAACGATACGTATGGGCTCGACCTCGAGCTCGCCCCCGCATCCGCGCCGCTGATCCCGGCCGTGCTCATATTTTTCGGGCTGGCGGTCGGACTGCTCGCGGGGGCCTACCCGGCGCTGTTCATTACCCGGGTTGGTCCGATCGATTCGCTCCGGGGCGGCTCGATCCGCGCCGGCGAGTCATCCGGCACGCGGCTGCGGCACGGCCTCGTCATCACGCAGTTCGCACTGGCCGCTGCACTGATCGCAGGCACGCTGGTCATGCGCCAGCAGGTGCGATACATGCAGTCGGCCGAGCTGAAATTTGACAGCGAGCAGATCGTCGTCGTGGAGGTGGGTCCGGAGGATTTCGAGGATTCAGAGATGGCGGCCGCCCGCCTGGAGACCTTCAGAACGGAGCTGCGTCGCTCGAGCGCGATCTCTGCCGTGTCGACCTCCAGCCACACGCCGGGACGCTGGGCCGGATGGTTCACCTTTGCGTGGCCTGAGGGATGGGGCGATGGCGATCCGCTGCGCGTGCGCGTCGCCTTTGTGGATGATGCCTACTTCGAGACGTACGGAGTCGAGCTCGTGGGGGGCCGGAATTTCGATCGGGAGAAGGCCACGGATGAGCAAGCGGTGATCGTCAATCGTGCGGCTCTGCGCGCCTTCGGCTGGGATAATGTCGAGGGCAGAACCGTCCGGCGCGGCGATCAGGATTATCAGATCATAGGCGTGGTGGACGACTACCACTTCGGCTCACTGAAGGAGGAAGTCGCGCCGATCCTGCATTTTTATCGCTCGCCTGAGAACGCCGTCCATAACTACATCGCCGC
>CBFGRV010000144.1:0-3126 GCA_965651265.1 uncultured Rhodothermales bacterium | reverse complement strand
TCGCGGCGGAGTCTCATCGACGCGCCGCGGCAGCTAATTTCGGTAATGAGATCGTCCCCATCGAGCTTTCGCAGCGCGGCAAAACCACTACCCTCTCTGCGGACGAAGGGGTGCGACCAGATACATCTCCCGAAAAGCTGGCGGAGCTGCGTCCAGCCTTTCGAAAGGATGGAGTGCTCACGGCGGGAAACTCCAGTCAGATCAGCGACGGCGCGTCGGCGCTGATCCTCGCGAGTAGCGATGCCGTTCGTGCGCACGGCCTCCAACCCATTGCGCGGCTGCTTGGCTCCGCGTGGTCGGCCGGCGAGTCCTGGCGCTTTCCGGAGGCTCCGATCCCTGCTGTCAAGAAGGTCCTGGACAAAACCGGGCTCTCGATAGGCGACTTCGACCTTGCGGAAAACAACGAGGCGTTCGCGATCAACAACATCCTGTTCAACAGGATGCTCAACGTGCCCTTCGAGAAGCTGAATATCCATGGCGGAGCCATTGCTCTCGGCCACCCGATTGGTGCGTCGGGGGCACGCATCACCACGACGCTGATCCACGGTTTACGTCAACGGGGCGGGCAGAATGGCCTGGCCGCGATCTGTCACGGGACTGGGGGAGGCACGGCCCTGGCGATCGAGATCGTGTGAGCGATGCGTCCAACCGACGCACATCCTATCGATGCGCTGTGCAGCGGGTATTTTTTTCTCCCCCTGTAACCGGCATGCGGGAGGGCCCGTAGCCGTGCGAAGTCGGCGCAATCATCGAAAGGTCATGAAGCACGTCTAACTCTTCCGAGGTGCGTCATGAAATCCTTGTTGGCACTGTTCGCTCTCGTTCTCGTCACCACCGTCCCCGCTGCTCATGGACAGCCCCGCGCGACGAAGGTCGTGCCCTATGGAGAGCAGACCTTCCGGCATCTGATGTCGGTTCAGTTGGAGCGCTCGCTCGATTCGCCGCTGGCCATGGTCCGAGCGCAGACGCTGAAGAACGCTCTTGTGTTCAGCACCATTTACCGCGACCGAATCGACCTCAATAGCGCCGTCGCGAAGATCGCCAAGATTGCGAAGTCCGATGAGAACGCCCAGAACCGGCGTCTTGCCGTCGCTGCCCTCCGCGCCATTGGCTCGCACAAAGCCAATCGCCATTTGAGCGAGCTCGTCCCGATGCAGGAGGATGAGTACCGTTCGCTGGTTGCGGGTGTAATCTCTGAATACTTCGAGATGAACGGGGCCGGCTCCTGATCTGTGCCTGACTGGGCTGCGTAGGTCGGCTCTAGGCATTCGCCTATGATGGCGTGCGCTCCGAGGCTATGATGCTTTGGCCTGACCCGCCGAGTTGCTGAGGTCGGCTTCGACGGCAGCGAGAGCCTTTCGGTAGGCTTCGAGATCAGCGTCGGAGAAGAGCACGAATCGAAGTTCGTCCAGCTCGCCGGGATGGTCGTAGAGGTAGTCCGCTGCTATCGTGAGCGCGATGGCCGAGGCTTCTTCTACCGGATACCTGTAGGCCCCGGTGCTGATGGAAGGAAATGCGACACGGCGGAGGCCGTGCTCGCGTGCGAGCTCCAGCGAGTTCCAGTAGGCGTCGGCGAGCAGATCGGCCTCGTTCCGATCTCCGCCGTTCCACCGCGGGCCGACGGCATGAATCACGTAGGGTGCGGGCAAATTTCCTCCCTCCGTGATTACCGCTTCCCCGGTCGGAAGACCATCCGGATACTCTTCCTCTCGAATCCGCTGGCAGGCTTCCAGGATGCGCGGCCCGCCACGACGATGTATGGCGCCATCAACACCCCCGCCGCCTAGAAGTCCGGAGTTGGCCGCATTCACGATCGCGTCCACTTGCTGATCCGTAATATCGCCCTTGATCAGGACGATAGCCGCGCCGCTGATTTCAAGTCGATCCATACTCAGGCATCTAATCTCCGATGTCGAACCGGAGCGCTAAGATACACATTTTCGAATGCGACGGGGTATCCTCGGCGAGTTCCGCGGTCTGGGAGAGCGATCACCGGCCGCGAGCGTGGAGCTCCGGCTATAGTGGCGGGGCGAGGGGGGAAGGACAGGGGTCGGTGGCTCGGGATCGGGGGGGGGCGGTTGATCGTCCGAGCCATCGTCGTCGCTATCCTTGATCCGCCGAAGGGCGTATAGTCCCACCAGGAAGGGCAATGCCCCCATGAGCAGGACAAGCGTTTCAATCATCTCTGCGTGCAGTAGTCAGGTCTACGGCCCTGATTGGAGTAGCTAGAGCGGCTAACATGGATGCCTTCTGAATTAATATTAGCCACGGGCGTCAGCCAGGATTCTCCGTCATTGTCGCTTTCTCTTAACGATTCGTTCACCTACTGAACGTTGGTGGAAACCCGGTCGGTCTCGGTCGCGAGATACGTCATGGAGCGGAACATCCGGCGATACTCGTTGAGCAGCTTTACACCTTCATTCGGACGCAGCCGACCGGCCGACACCTGCTGCCGGATGAGGTCTCCCATTCTCCGGTCCAGGTCGTTGGCGTGGTATTGAACGAGCGCGAGCTGTTCCTCCACCGTCGCACCGGTCAGGATCTCTTCGATGTAATACGAGCCAGGCTCATTCTCGTCGGCGAACACGTGGACCTCCGTCACGCGCCCGAATAGATTGTGCATATCCCCCATGATGTCCTGGTAGGCACCCATGAGGAAGAGGCCCAGGTAGTACGGCTCATCCGGGCGGACGTCGTGCAGTTCGAGGTGCCTCTTATCGCCTGTTTCGGAGACGAACTTGTCCACCTTGCCGTCCGAATCGCACGTCAGATCTACGAGAATTCCGCGGCGAGTCGGCGGCTCGTCGAGACGATGTATCGGGACAATAGGAAATCGCTGTCCGATGGCCCAGTAATCGACCATCGAGCGGAATACAGAAAAGTTGCAGTGATAGTGATCGACGAGCTCGGACGCCAAAGCGTCGAGCGCTCGAGTGCGCTGCATCGGATCCGCTACCTGCGCCCGGCGATCGATTTCCATCCCGAAAGCCCAGTAGAGCTGCTCGAACAACGCCTTGTCTTCCACCGATAACGTACCGCGTCGAAAGGCGCCCGCCATTTCGGAGCGGAGCTCCCGCGCGTGGGTCAAAAGGCGATCGAGATCCTGAGGCGTTGAGGGGCCGGTGG
>CBFGRV010000143.1:0-3143 GCA_965651265.1 uncultured Rhodothermales bacterium | reverse complement strand
CGATGCAGCTGCACGATGCGCTGGCAGATGGCCAGACCCATCCCCGTGCCTTCGTAGGCGCCGTGACCGTGGAGACGCTCGAACGGCTCAAAGATGCGTCGGGCGAATCGTGGATGGAAACCGACTCCATCGTCCTCGACGGTGATGCGGCAGACCGGTCCGGGAGCTTCGAGAAGCTCGTTCCTCGGATCGTCGACCACCTGCGCACGAATTCGGAGACGCATCGACGCATCGGGGCGCCGAAATTTGAAAGCGTTGCCAATGAGATTGGTGAGCAGTTGCCGGATCTGGGGACGGTCGGCCTCTATCGTGACTTCAGCATCCACCTGCACGTCGGCGCAGGCGTCTCGGATGGCCAGCTCATAATCCCCCAGCACGTCTGCGAGGACCTCGTTGAGTCGAACCGCGGTCGCCGGAACTCCGTGCGTCGCGACGCGAGAGAAGGTGAGCAGGTCTTGAAGCAGCCCGTCCATGCGCAAGGCAGCCGCGGACATGCGCTCGAGGAACAGGAGGGAATCAGCTCCTAGTTTGTCTCCTTCTTCCATCTGAACCAGGCCCGCAAACGTCTGAATCTTGCGCAGTGGCTCGCGGAGATCATGGCTGGCCACGTAGGCGAAATTCTGAAGCTCGCGGTTTCGAGCTTCGAGGTCTGCCGTTCGCTCTCGCACCCGGCGCTCCAACGTCCGGTTCAGGTCGCGCAGCCGTTTCTCCGCTCTGTCTCGTAGGTCGAGCGCATCTCGCACCTGGTATTGCCGATCCCGGGCGTGAATCGCCGTACGAACGGCACTTACCAGCGTGGCCAGATGGAGGGGCCGTTCGAGCAAGCTCATATAGGCCGTGCCCTCGATGCCACGGAGCACGTCCCACTCGTCGCGCTCGTCTCGACTTCGCGAGGTCATGACGAGCAAGGGGAAGTCCGACCAGGCCGATTCGTTGGCTAGCGTCGCTGAGAGCAAGGTTCGGCCTTCGCCATCGAGTGCCTCCTCGGCCAACACGGCGGCTGCCGCACCATTTCGGACCTCCCGGCACAACGTGGCCATGTCCTCACAGGCGACGGCATATATGCCGCTGTCGATCAGTACCCGGCAGACCTCCGCTGCATCACGCCCGAATGGCGCCATCACCAGTACGCGCCGGCCGAGCGCGTTACCGGCGTTTCCAGTTGGATCAGGAAGCGAAGGGATCAAGATCTCGGCCATCAGGCAAGGATTCTCCAGTAAAGAGGGGAATGCCGGTTAGAATCCCATGGAACTCCGTCAGAGGCTCTCCCAGGCGGATGCCGTCGGGTCCAAGGTGTAGAGCGCGGATGGTCTGCTCATGAGGGCCGCCGCGACGTTTGTACACGGATATCGCCTTGTGCAGCTTCCCGCCATGCTCGAACATGTGGAAGAGGAGCACGGAGTCGGCGATGTAACTAATGTCGACGTTCCGGTGCGGAGTGGAGCCTGGCAGGCCGTGCTGCGTCATCACGAGCAGCACGCTTACGCCGGATTGACTCAGGTAGCTCAGCAATTCGTGCAAGTGCAGCATCAACAAGTGCTCATTGGGCATCGCGTGAAAGTAGCCGGCCAGGCTGTCGATGACGACGAGCCGCACGCCGCGCTCTTCGATGTCTCGACGGATCTTCTGGCTGAACTCGTCCGGAGTCAGCTCTGCCGGATCGATCTGGTGCACCTCGATCAGACCCCGTTCGATCTCCTCTTCCATGCCTAAGCCGAGACTCCGCGACCTGCTCAGCAGCGTCTGCACCCGCTCATCGAAGATGTACATGGACGAGGGTTCACCGCGGCTCGCGGCGGCTACGGCATAGTTGGACGCGACGATCGATTTGCCTGTGCCGCTGGGTCCCATCAGAAGGGTGGCCGTTCCGCGATCGGCTCCACCGCCGAACAGCGCGTCCAGTTCGGGTACGCCGCTCGGGATTGCCTCCGGCTGAAAGGCAGTGCGATGCTCGGCCGCGACGAGCCGGGGATAGACCTGGATCCCGCCTGTATGAATCTTGTAGTCGTGATAACCGCTCGCGTACGGCTGCCCTCGAAGCTTCGCGATCCGGAGCCGTCGCCTATCCGGACCATAGTCTGGCGTGCGATGATCGAGGTTGATCACGCCATGGGCTATGGTCTGTACCGGCGGCTCGGGATCCTGTCGGCGGTCGCAGAGCATAGTCGTGCATCTGCGTCGTGCGAGATCGTCCTTCAGAATGAGAATCTGGCGCCTATACCAGAGAGGATTCGTGGCTACCAGCCGGATTTCCGTCAGCGAATCGATGACCAGACGTTGCGGGTCGACCTCGTCGATGATCGCCAGGAGCGATTCCATGGTCCGTGGCAACTCGACCTCAGCCGGATGGAAAACCGACTGAGCGGGCCGCCCTTCACCGTCGTCGAGCGCGCGGAAGTAGTGCACGGTGACACCATCGAGAGACCACCCGTGGCTTTCCGCGATCTGATGCAGCTCCTCGTGTGATTCTCCGGTAGTAAGAAAGAGGACGCGTTCGTCGTTGCGGGCCCCGGCCATGCTGAACTGCAGGCCCAGCGTCGTCTTTCCCGCTCCGGGTGCCCCTTCGACGAGGTAGGTACGATTTCGGAGGAGCCCGCCGCCGAGGACGGTGTCGAGACCTTCAATACCTGTTGAGGCACGTGAAGAAGGATCGTGATGCTGCTTCACAGAAGCGCCGGTGTCCTTACCGTGTGCGTCAGATTGTCCGTCGTTGTCGCCCATCCCATCAGGTTGTTCTCACCGCACGGTGGCGGGTTGCTGGCCGCACGTCCGGGTTGCGTTCCGTCGTCGAGGCGACCACGTTCGATACCAGGATACGGGCGGACGCTGCATATCTCCACACACCCCGCTCTCGTGTGGAGGGATCAAGACGAAGAAAATGCTCTCGGATCCATCGAGGCAGTGATTCCGAGATGCCGTTACAGCTTTATGACAAGCGCGAGGGTGAAGAGGAGATCCGTTTTCTCTAGCGGTGCAGTAACGACCAGGCCCGTCGGTTCGCCGTCCGGCCCGAAGAGCGAGAGTTCGGCCAACGACGGCCGATTGCGCCAGAGCATTCGGAGGCTGGGCTTGAGGGCCAGTCTGGAGCTGATCGCCACCGGCAGCGAGCTGGTCCAATCGATGCGGATGTCGTCCGTTTCGTC
>CBFGRV010000142.1:0-3204 GCA_965651265.1 uncultured Rhodothermales bacterium | reverse complement strand
GCAGACGTTTCGCACGTCTCCGGACTCGTCACCTCAGTGGTGATGTCCTCGGGGCTGGTGCCAACCACCGTGACCTCCACCCGGTTGTAGGTGGCATTGTCCGTTGGGCCGTACGCATCAATGGAGCATCCAATGATGGTTACACCGTTCTGGTCCCCTTCCATGCTGAAGTTGCCGTTCAGGTTGGTGTAGATATCCTGAGCGTCGACGACGTACCCGAGCTGTGCGAGCTCTATGCCGGTCCAGCCGGTGATGTTGGCGCCGCCACCGAACGCTGCCGGCTTCAGCTTCCACGCCTGAGCGTCCGAGGCAAGACGGATCGCGTCGTTCACGAGCGCGTCCGAATTGGCTTTCTTCTGGTTCTCTCCAAAGGCCTGGATACCTACGACGACCGCGAGGCCGACGATCACGATACCGAGCACAAGAAGGAGGAGTTGTTGCTGACCCATTGTTGAGCCTCCGTTGTTGTGTTGTGGTTGAAACGAGTTTTGTTTCGATCCCGAAATGCGGCTCTGCTAAGCCGGACGGTACTCCGAAGGATCGGATTCTCCGCCCGTTTCTTAAGCAGTAGGTCCCCATGTCGACGGGAACGACACTACCGTTCGGGCATGTTGTGCGACGCCCCTGTGAACACGTGCCGTGCCAAGGTGATTTGAGGCACCAGAGCCGCCTCGATTAAGCCGAGCAAACAACTCCGTTACAGGAGAGAAGAATTTTTGGAAGGCGGGCTGATTAGGTAAACGAGCCTAAGCCCCCGGGATCGCCAAAAGTCGTTACGATCTGTAATGCCCTTCGTACTTTCTACCGGTACCGGGTTGATACCACCGCGAAGCTCCGGAGCCTGTTCGGGTGGCAGACCGTTCGGCAGGTGCGCGAATGGGCTGCGAAGGTCGCACCTCTCACAAGGCCAATTGTGACGTTCATCTTCGCTCCGGCCTCCTACGGAACCCACCTCTTCAATGTCGGATATCGTACTGATAGAGCGACCACCACCCAACCAGGATTCGATATGGCAGAGCCCAAACTGGACAGCACCCGAAAGAAGGCCGAAGAAACCCTCGAAGAGATCAAGATCAAGGGCAACCAACTCGTCGATCGCGTGCGCGAGGTCATCGAGGAGGGGAACGCCCGGCGGATCCTCGTCAAGAAAGATGGGCGGACGGTCATGGAATTCCCGCTCTCCGTCGGCGTAGGCGGCGCGGCGGCGGCCATCCTGCTTTCGCCCACGCTGGCTGCGATCGGAGCGTTCGCCTCGCTCGCCAGCGACATCCACGTTGTCGTCGAGCGCTACGAGCGGAAGAAGGATGCGGTCGCGACGACCGATTCGACACCCGGCGAGTAGCCCCTGCTGGATCCATGAACATTTGGTATGATGAGGCCGTCTCCGACTCCTGGAGGCGGCCTCTTTGCATTCCATCCCCCGCCGTGTCCGACACCGTCACCTATTCCGAGATCGAATCAGCCGCCGAGCGCCTGGCCGGCGTTGCCCATCGCACGCCCGTGCTCACCTCTCGCACCTACGACGAGCGCTTCGGCGCACACTTCTTCTTCAAGTGCGAGAATCTCCAGCGCGCCGGCGCCTTCAAATTCCGCGGCGCCTACAATGCCCTTTCCCGGTTGGATGCACAGGCACGCGCGAACGGTGTGCTGGCGTACTCGTCCGGAAATCACGCGCAGGCCCTGGCGCTGGCGGGGCAGCTGCTGGACGTCAAGACGACGATTGTCATGCCATTGGATGCCCCTCAGGTGAAGCTGGATGCCACCCGCGGCTACGGGGCCGAAGTCATCACATACGATCGATCGACGACCACACGCGAGGAGTTGGGCGCGCAGATCGCCCAGGAGCGCGGTATCCCCATCATCCCTCCCTACGATCATCCGGACATCATAGCCGGTCAGGGTACGGCAGCGCGCGAGCTCATCGAGGAGGCCGGCCCTTTCGAGGCCCTCCTCGTCTGCTGCGGCGGAGGCGGGCTGCTCTCGGGCTCCGCCATCGCGTCGAAAGCCCTCCAGCCACGCGCCCGCGTCATCGGCGTCGAGCCCGCCCTGGCTGATGACGCAACCCGCTCGTTCAAGACGGGCCGCCTCCACACCGTGCACAATCCCGATACGATTGCGGACGGTGCACGCACGCCATCTCTCGGCCGCCTCACCTTCCCCCTTGTCCGCCAATATGTGGATGACATGGTCACGGCGTCGGAGGAATCCATCGCGCGCGCGATGCACTTTCTCTGGGTGCGGATGAAGCTGGTCGTGGAGCCCACCGGCGCACTGGCCGCCGCGGCGCTCTTCGACCATCGGCTTTCGCGGTTCGTCCCCGGCGCGGGCACCCCGCGGATCGGGATCATCCTCTCCGGCGGCAACGTCGAGGTGCGAACGGCCGTCGAACTTTTCGACCGCTTCCATATCGCGTGACCCCATCCCAACATGCCCATCCCGGTAGAGACGATGGCCTATCTCGATGCCGTCGTGGAGTACTACGAACGACCTCGCTTCATCGACACGGACCCGATCTCGATCCCGCACGGCTTCGATGATCCCCGCGATCAGGAGGTGATCGGGCTATACGCTGCCCTCCTCGCCTGGGGCCGCCGCGAGACCGTCCTCGCGAAGATGGCGGAGCTCTGCGAGCGAATGCGCTACCGGCCGTACGAGTTCGTCCTCAATTTCGACCCGGAGCACGATGCGGATCGATTGAAAGGGTTCAAGCACCGCACCTTTCAGCCGATCGACGCCTTCTGGCTCACGCGTAACCTGGGGGCTCTTCTCCGACAGCACGACACCGTGGAGCACCTGTTCATACAGCACCTTCGAGAGGATCATGTGGATGTCCGACCGGCCATTCAGGGGTTCAGCGAGGCCGTGATGACGGCGCATCGGCAGACGCCGGCTCGATTGCAAAAACACCTGGCACGACCCGATACCGGCAGCGCCTGCAAACGGCTGAACATGTATCTCCGGTGGATGGTGCGATCCGGACCCGTCGACCTCGGGATCTGGAGAGGCATCCATTCCCGACAGCTCATGCTGCCGCTCGACGTGCACGCCGGCCGCCAGGCTCGACGGCTGGGCATGCTTCAGCGATCCTACGACGACTGGATGGCCTGCCAGGAGCTAACGGAGAATTGCCGGATACTCCACTCCGATGACCCCGCGCGCTACGACTTTGCGTTCTTCGGGCTCGGCATCTATGGTGAGCCGGAA
>CBFGRV010000141.1:0-3308 GCA_965651265.1 uncultured Rhodothermales bacterium | reverse complement strand
TCGGATTTATCTGTTGTACCGAATAGTCCGGGAGTTCGGATTTATCTGTTGTACCGAATAGTCCGGGAGTTCGGATTTATCTGTTGTACCAATTAAATCCGGAAGTTCGGATTTATCTGTTGTACCAAGTAGTCGTGCTCGACATGGAGTGAGCTTGGGCTCAGTCACTCGCCCAGCAACCAGCAACGAGTAACCCTATTCGTACCTTAGCGAGTCGACGGGATTCATCAGGGCCGTCCGGGCGGCGCGGTAGCCGACCGTCAAGAGGGCCACGGCCACCACGGCGGCGGCGGCACCGGCGAACATCCACCAGGAAAGCGACGTGCGGAAGGCGAAGGCATCCAGCCAGCGCGACATGGCCAGGTAGGCCAGCGGCAGCCCAATGACGAAGGCTATCAGGAGCAGGCCGGCGAACTCGCGCGTGAGCATCGCGACGATGGAGGAGATCGTGGCGCCGAGCACCTTACGTATCCCGATCTCCTTCCGCCGTGCATCCTCCGCGTAGGCAACGAGCCCGAAGAGGCCTAGCGAACCAATCAGGATGGCCAACGACGCGAACGTGCCGAAGATGAACCCAAGGCGGCGCTCGTCCTGGTACTGGCGGTCGTAGAAGTCATCTAGAAAGAAATATTTGAAGGGGTAGCCGGGGAAGATCTGCTCCCATTTCGATTCGAGGCCGGCAACGGTGCCCGGCACGTCGTCCGTGTTGATGCGGAGAGCAAGAGCGCCAGCACGCTGAAGAGCGTGGCCTCGGTGAGGAACTGGCGAGCGAGCATCGGGCGCGTCGATCCGATGGCTTTGCGGATTCCGGTCTCCTTGGCGCGCTCCAGCGAGCGGGCCGTGGCCAGATTCATGAAGTTGATGCACGCGATGAGGAGCACGAGCGCCGCGATGACGCCGAAGGCGTAGAGGTAGGTTCGGTTCGCCGCCGGCACGAGCTCTGCCGTGCGACCCGAATCCAGATGGATGCTCGTGAGCGGCTGCAGACCGAGCTCCACGTGTCCACCATATTCCGCGAGCTGCTCCCCGAAGTGCACCATGGTCAGATCAGAGATCTTCGCCTCGAGATCGGCCGGCGACGCGCCCGGCCGCAAGAGGACGTAGGTGTGCATCCAGAAATTTGTCCAATCCCAGGGGCCGGCCGGCCGAAATCTTTCGAGTGTCCCCACGATACCAGCATGCCGAACCGGATGTGCGACTGCGCGGGCGGGTCGGCGACGACGCCGGTGATCGTGAAGTCGAGCGAATCGTTCAGCGTGATCGTCTCTCCGAGGATCGACGCTGAATCGAAATACTTCTGCGCCATCGATTCGGTGACGACGGCGGTGATGGGCTCGCGGAGGGCCGTTCGGGCATCGCCGTGCGTAAGCGGAAACGTGAATACATCGAAGAAGGAAGAATCGGCGAACAGGATCTGGTCGCCGAAGAAGTGCCGTCCCTCGTGCGTGACGTTCAGGAAGTCCCACGCCCACGGGTACAGCCGTACCGCGCGCTCGACCTCCGGATAATCTGTTGCGAGGATGGGCGCGACATGGCGGCTGCTGGTGGCGTAGTGGCGCGGCTCCGAGCCCGGGTTATACGAACCGCTGACGACCCGATAGATGCGCTCGGCTCGTTCGTGGAAGCGGTCGAATCCCACCTCGTGGTAGATGAAGAGGGAGATCAGGATGCAGACGGCAAATCCGACGGCCAGACCGAGTAGATTCGCGATGTTGTGGCCCTTGTGCCGAAGGAGATTGCGGAGGGTGATTTTGAGGTGGTTTCGGAGCATGGGGGGTTAGGTGATGGAGGGCGGAGGGCGGAGGTCGGAGGGCAGAGGTTAGGGGGCAGAGGGGTAGAGGTCAGAGGTCAGAGGTCTGAGGTCGGACGGCGGGCGTCGATCCCGGCGGGCTAGGACTGAGGATGGAGCGCGTACTTTCGCTGGAGGAAATTCTCCGTCACCACGTGTCCATCGAACAGATGCACGATGCGGTGCGAGTACTCGGCGTCGGCGGGCGAGTGCGTGACCATCACGATGGTCGTTCCGGCCTCGTTCATCTGCATGAGGAGGTTCATCACCTCCTCGCCGTTCTGGGAATCGAGGTTGCCCGTCGGCTCGTCCGCGAGGATGAGCTTGGGCTCGGCGACGACGGCGCGCGCGATGGCGACGCGTTGCTGCTGGCCGCCTGAGAGCTGCTGCGGGAAGTGGTTGCGCCGGTGCATGATGCCGACGCGCTCGAGCGTCGCATCCACCTTGCGCACGCGCTCCTTCGAAGGCACGCCGATGTACAGCAAAGGCAGCTCTACATTCTCGAAGACCGTCAGCTCGTCGATGAGATTGAAGCTCTGGAAGACGAAGCCGATGGTGCCCTTGCGGAGGTTCGCGCGCTGCCGCTCGGAATGCCGGGAGACTTCGTGGCCGAGGAAGTGATACTCGCCGCCAGAGGGATTATCCAGGAGACCCAGGATGTTGAGCAGCGTCGATTTGCCGCATCCGGACGGGCCCATGATCGACACGAACTCGCCGGGCTGGATCTCGAGGTTGACGTTGTTGAGCGCGGAGGTCTCGACTTCGTCGGTGCGGTAGACTTTGGAGAGGTTGACGGTCCTAATCATGGTTGTATGATGCGATAATGATGACGATGGGGCTGTGAGTCGCAGGGCTCGGCCGGATGCGGATGGTGATCCGATGGACGGGATGGTTCGTGCTCGCGCTGGCCGGCGAAGCCCCCGGGAATCGGATGGAGACGGCGATCACTCATACCGAAGCGTCTGTACGGGATTGGTGAGCGCCGCCCGCGCGGCAAGCACGCTGATGGTGGAAAAGGCGATGGCCACGGCGACGCCCCCGGCGAGGATGAAGGAGGCGGCCCCGATGTTTATCCGGTAGGCGAAGTCGGCGAGCCACTCGGACATGACCAGGTATCCGAGCGGCACGGCGAGCAGGAGAGCGACGACAACGAGCCGCATGAAATCGCGCGAAAGCAGCATGACGATGCCCGACGACGAGGCGCCGAGCACCTTTCGGATACCGACCTCCTTCAGGCGCTGTGTGACGCTCCACGATGCGAGGCCGAAAAGGCCCAGGCACGCGATGAGGATGGCGAGCACCGTGAACGTGCCGACCACCGCGACGAGCTGCTGCTCCCGCTCGTAGAGCTGCGCGAAAGTGCCGTCGGCGAACTCGTAGGGCAGGGCGCGATCGGGGTCCGCGCGCTGCCAGGCCGTCTCCATCGCGGCGAGCGCCTGCTGCTCGGCGCCCGGCAGGACGCGAGCGGCGATGTAGTTATGGACGGCGTTCTCAGGCGAGCGATAAAAATGCAGGATCG
>CBFGRV010000140.1:0-3355 GCA_965651265.1 uncultured Rhodothermales bacterium | reverse complement strand
GCCCGCCAGCTCGATCAGCACGAGAAGCTGACGATGACCGGGATGTACAACGTGCTGGAGAAGCTTCGCTCCGGTGAACCCCTCACCGCCGCCGAGAAGAAGATCCACGAGCAGGGCCTCGTCGCCGTCCTCCGTGATCTCCACGACGACCTCGACGCCGCCGTCGCCGAGGCCTATGGCTGGCCGGTGGATCTGACCGACGAGCAGATCCTCGAGCGCGTCGTTGCCCTCAATAAGCAGCGCGCGGCGGAGGAGGAGCGCGGGATCATCCGCTATCTGCGTCCGGAATACCAGAATCCCGATGCCGGGGCGCAAACGGCGCTCGAAATCGAAGCTGAGACTACCGTTGCACCCGACGGCGTCAAAGAAAAGCGGCCCTGGCCGAAAGAGCGCGTGCTGCAGGCGCAGAGCATCCAGGAAGTACTCCAGTCGGATGGCCCGGGCACGGTCGAGGAGGTGGCCGCCCGCTTCACCCGCGCCAATCGAAAGCTCGTGGCCGAGTGGCTGGAGATCCTCGAGTCGCTGGGGCAGGTATCGCGGGAGGACGGGGCGTACTCTGCCTGAGTTGCGGATTCCCCTGGCCGGCGAGTATCCAGCAAGATCACTTTTGGACGGGAGTGAGATGCGTCAGCATGCAGAGCCATTCATCCCCCACCTTTCGATAAATATCGGTTACATACTCATCCGCTTCGATGGGCGTACCGTCGAAGGTGGCCGTGTTTTGTCCACGGCCGGTGATCCAGGCCATGTCGCCTACAACGGCCGCATGCGTCGCCGTTTTCGTCATCGATGAGTGCGTAAGCTTTCCGGATTTGATCACATCCAGAATTCGCGAGCGCGGAACGGGTCCGACCTCCGGGGTCACGAGAATCCAATCATCGGTGATACATTTTGCGATGGCCTCCACATCATTGGATACCATGGCGCGATTGAAGCGCTCTTCGAGCTGTATAAGGAACGAGGGGATATTTGTGGTGCTCATCGTTCAGTCAGTCCTCTGCGTTTGTGGCAGGCGATCCAGGATGCATTGTTCTCGCCTCTGCCCTGGTGTTTGAATCTTTCGCCGGCTTCAAGCATAGGCAGCCGCGAACTTAGACTCAGTCTAAACAAGCTCGTGGTTTGTCATGGTCGGTCGCGCCTCCTCCCTCATCCTCCTCGGCATCCTCATCCTGATCGCCGGTTGCCGATCAAACGGCGATGACCTCGTCATCTACTCGGGGCGCAGCAGCGCACTGGTCGATCCGCTGATCGAACGCTTCCAGGAGCAGACCGGCCTCCGCGTCGGAGTCCGCTATGGCGACACGGCCCAGCTGGCCGTCGCGCTGATCGAGGAGGGCGAGCAGTCGTCCGCCGACCTGTTCTGGGCACAGGATGGAGGAGCGCTCGGCGCGCTGGAGCGGGAAGGCCTGTTCGCGCCGTTGCCGGAGTCGCTGCTCGAGCTTGTGATCCGACAGTACCGCGGTGAGGCCGGCACGTGGATCGCCACGAGCGGACGGGCGCGGACACTCGTCTACGCTCGCGACCGGATCGACACGACGCAGCTTCCGCGGAGCATCTTCGAGCTGGCCCAGCCCGAGTACCGGGATCGTGTGGGATGGGCCCCGACCAACGGTTCGTTCCAGGCCCACGTGACGGCGCTGCGGCACCTCGTGGGCGATGACAGCACGCGCGCCTGGCTCGAGGCCATGCGCGACAACGGCGCCAAGAGCTATCCGCGCAACTCGGCCATCGTGCAGGCCGTGGCCGACGGCGAGATCGATTTCGGGCTGCCGAATCACTACTACCTGCTTCGCTTCAAAGCCGACGACCCGAATTTTCCAGTGGAGCAGACCTTCTTTGCCCCGGGTGATGCGGGCAATCTGATCAACGTCGCCGGCGTCGGCATCCTTCAGTCCAGCGAGCACAAGGATGCGGCCGTGCGGTTCGTCGAATTCCTGCTGTCCGAGGAATCGCAGCAGTATTTCGGCAATGACACGAAGGAGTACCCGGTGATCGCGGGGGTCGAAACGGATGCAGGTCGGCTAGCCGCCGACCGCATCGAGCAGCTGCAACCCCGCGTCGAGTTCAGCGAGCTCGGCGATCTGGAGGCAACGCTGCAGCTCATGCGCGAGGCCGGCATCCTCTAGACACGGCATCCCGTTGCGGCCATCTCTACGCCCACCCTATATCGCCGCGTTAGCGCGTCCTGGTACTTTCTGCTGCCGGCCGTCGTCGTTGTGGCCGGGGTGTTCGTGCCCTTCGCGTACCTCGTCGTTCGAGCCTTCGATGCCGACCTCGCGTACCTGCAGGAGCTCCTGCTGAGGCCGCGCAACCGGACACTGCTTGTCAATACGGTCCTGCTGACGGTGGGCGTGCTGATCGCCGCATCCGCCATCAGCCTACCATTGGCCTGGATCACGACGCGCGTGAGGCTGCCCTTTCGTCCGGCGCTCACGGTTCTGGGGGTCCTTCCGCTGGCGGTGCCCGGCTACGTGATGGCCTTCGCCCTGCTCTCCGCAACGGGCGGCTACGGCAGCCTCAGCCGGCTCGTGGGAATCGACCTCGCGCGGCCGACGGGATATTGGGGCTCGCTCATCGCATTGAGCCTGGCAACCTCCCCCTACCTCTTCCTGAATCTTCAGTCCGCTCTTCGTGGACTCGATTCATCCCTCGAAGAAAGCGCGCGGTCGCTCGGCCACAAACCGCGCGAGGTCTTTGCGCGAGTCATCCTCCCTCAGCTGCGGCCCGCGTATTTCTCCGGAGCGCTTCTCGTCGCGCTGCACGTGCTGGGCGATTTCGGAGTCGTCTCCCTCATGCGGTTCGAGACGTTCAGCTACGCGATCTACCTGCAATACGCCGGCGCCTTCGACCGGACGTACGCGGCGTGGCTCGCGTTGATGCTTCTGGGCTTGACGGGCGCGCTGCTCTTCGCGGAGGCGCGATTCCTGCGCGGGCTCGCATTTCACCGAAGCGGCTCGGGCGTGCGTCGGGAGGCGGCGCCGGATCGTCCGGGCCTGTGGGCCATCCCGATCGTGCTGTTCATCGTTGCACTGATCGCGCTGATCGCCCTACCCATCGTTTCGCTCGCGTTCTGGACGACGACCTCGCAAGCCTTCGGTGAGGCGAGCGCCGTCGTGGCCGCCATCTGGACATCCTTCACGGCCTCGGGACCTGCCGCCGTGCTGGCCGGCGCGCTGGCCCTGCCTCTAGCCTATCTGAGTGTTCGGAGGCCGTCGAGAATGTCCGCCTCCCTCGAGCGCATCGCGTACCTCGGCTACGCCACGCCCCCGCTGGCCTTCGCACTGGCCCTGATCTTCTTCTCCCTCCAGACGGCGCCGATCATCTATCAGACCATCGGGCTCCTCATCTTTGCCTA
>CBFGRV010000139.1:0-3480 GCA_965651265.1 uncultured Rhodothermales bacterium | reverse complement strand
CGCGGGCGTTGCGGCTGCTGGCGCTGCTCGCCGAACGAGTAGGTGAAGGTGAAGCCGAGAGCGCGCGCACCGAATTCGCGGCTGAATTCACTGTAGATGTTCTCCTGGTCGATGATGTTGTGGAATCCCGCCGTGCCCAGTGCATCGCGGGCCCGAATCGTCAGGCTGGCCCGATCATTGAAGAGTTCCTGGCGCAGAGCGAGATCCGTCCACGAAAACGAGCCCACACGGCCCTGCTCCGTCTCCATCGGAGCGCGGTAGCGGAGGGTGGCCTGCAGGTCCAGATCGCCCAGGCCGAACATATTCCCCAGATTATAGGTGACGTTCGCACGCCCGCCCCACCCGAACGCATTGTTCTGCAGCGCCGCGTCGACGTTCGAGCCGTCCGTTACCATCCGGAAGCCCTCCATGCTCACGTAGCCGCGCAGCCCCGGAAGAAGGGCCCCGGCATCCAAGGAGGTGATCAGCTCGACGCCGGAGGAGCTCGACGTGTCGAAATTGTCGGGACGCCGGACGGTCACGCCGTCCTCCCGCAACTCCTGATAGAATCGAATGACGTTCGTCGTGCGCCGGTAGAATGGCGAGAACGTGACCGATCCCCATGGCGTGAACTGGATGTAGCCCAGCTCGAAGGCGTCGATGTATTGCGGCTTCAGCGACGGGTTGCCCGTTCGGATGTTGAGCGGATCGTCGTAGCTCGGGAACGGATTCAGGAAAAACGTCCACGGCCTCATGATCCTCCGGCTGTAGCTCGCGCGAAACGTGGTGCCCTGCGCCGGCGAGTAGGTCAGGAATGCACTCGGGAAGAGGCTGGCGTAGTCGTTGTCGAAGTTTTCGTCCGTATTGCGCAGCGTGAACGTCGTGTTGGCCGTCTCGCCCCGCAATCCGACCTGCGTGCCGATATTTCCGAACTGCCGGGCCAGCTGCAGATAGACGGCGTGAATCTGCTGATCGTAATCGAAGGTGTTGATGAGGCCTTCATCGGGCTGAAGAGGCCCGGACCCCATCGCACTCTCGGAGTACAGGTCCGAGTACATCATCTCGAGGTCTCCTTTGTAGCCGGCTTCCAGACGAAAGGCGCCGATCGGCCGCACGTAATCGACCTGGAGGGAGGCCTCCTGGTTGTTGCGATCCGTGAAGGCATTCTGGCGGCGATGCATATCGTTCGTTCCCGCATCCAGCTCGGTGAAGAGCTCGTCGCCCTCATTGGCGGAGGCATCGAAGCGTGCTTCGATGGAGAGCGTGTGACCGCTTCCGCCCGAGGGTCCGCCCGGGCCGCCTCCTCGCATTCCGCCTCCCCAGCGGCCCCGGAAGCCGCCCCCACCCGGCGCGCCGCCTCCCGCGCGGCCTGTGGACATGCCGGCGAAGTTGTGCGTGATGCCGACGCGGAAGTCGGCGTTCCAGCCGTTGCCGTCCTCGAGCATCTCGCGACGAAGCTGACTCAAGGGATCGCGCTGATCGTCCAGCTCGAAGAAGTCGGTGAGTTCCTTCTCCGTCTCGTTACGAAAACCGGCCTGCGCCGACGCATTCACGACGGTCTTCCTGGAGAGCTGCAGGTCGCTCGACAGGCTCACGAAGTGCGAGGTCTGCGACTCGTCATCCTCCTCGAACTGATCGAAGTAGGTCCACGGCGTGACGTACTTGTTAATGCGGAAACTCTCGCCGCCGCCGGAGCCTTCATCCTGCCGGAATCCGTACGTGAGGGCCATGTTCAGTGGGCCGCGCCCGTACGTAAAGGTGCCGCTCGCGTTGTAGCCACCCCGCGTGTCGCCGCCGGCGACCACCGTGCCGCCCAGACCGAGCTCGGCCTCCTCCTTTAGCACGATGTTAATGATGCCCGCCATTCCGTCGGGCTCGTACCGGGCGGATGGATTCGGGATTACCTCGACACGATCGATGGAGCCCGCCGGAAGCTGCCGCAAATACATGGCGATGTATTCGTTGCCGACGGGCGCCGGACGGCCGTTGATGAGCACGGCCACGTTGCCCGATCCGCGCAGGCTCACATTGCCGTCCACGTCGACGTCGATGGAGGGGATGGTCTCGAGCACATTCGTCGCCGTGCCGCCGATGGCAACGGGCGCGTCCGCCACGTTGAAGACGGTGCGGTCGATCTGGATCTGCATCTGCGCTCGCTCGGCCGCGATCTCGACCTCATCGAGCATCTGTGTGTCGGCCTGGAGCTCGATGGTGCCGAGATCGGCATTGCGCGAGTCCGGCCCGATGACGATACCCGATATGGTCTGCGATGCGAAGCCCACGAAGCTGATGCGGGCCCAGTATGCACCATCGGGAAGGCCCTGAATGTCGAAGCCGCCGTCGGGCCGCGTGACCGCGCCGGTGGCCAGCGTGGAGTCGGCCTCGCGCCAGATGCCGACGGTTGCCGTACCGATCGGCTCGCCGCTTTCCGCGTCGATGACGGTGCCCGTGATCCGCCCCTGCGGCGGGCCGGCGCCTGGAATCTGCGCGATGGCGGACGGTGCCAGGCCGAATCCCGCTAAGGTGAGAAGGATGATGATGTATCTCATGGCCGATGATCGAATGGATGCATTGCCGTCCTGCGGACGAGCGTTTGAGGGATCAAAGCCATGAAAAGCCCTCAGGATTCATCCCCGGCGACGAGTTGCACGAGGATGACGCGAATCGCACCGTCGAAATGTCGATGAGCGGCGACTACGGTTGATCTATTGACAAAAGAAGGTGCGCCACTGTAGATTAGTTAGGAGTCCGAACTAACCCGAATAACACCGTCATCATCCTCAAATCATCCATTCATTCACCCAGGAACATCAGCATGAAAGCTCGCCTACTGATTCTCGCCTTCGTCATGCTCGCGGTAGGATGTGCGCAGGCACAGGTCACGCCCACGGCCAAGACGGACGACCTCGACGTCACGGACGCCGCCATCCGCTACATGGCGGATCTGGATCTCCTCGTTTTCGAGCAGCAGGTGGCCGGTACCGCCGGGGCAACGACGCCAAAGGCGCGCGGGCAGATGGACGGCGCCCCCGTGCTGGGCTACGTCTTTCCGACCAACCTATCGCCCACGGATGTGGGCTTCGGTGACACGGAGGGAATCGTCGCGCTCGCCGTGACCTCGCATCCGGACTTCGACGACACACCGCTCTGGGACGAAAACCTGGACCGCAACTACGAGAACGACGGCGTCATCTTTCACACCCACTGGGTCGTGCTCACCGAAGATGATCGCGTGCCGGGTGGCCTGGCCGTGAAGGAATTTCGGACGGAGGATGCGAGCGTGGTTCTGCCGCCCACGAATCCGGGTCTGCCCATGTATATGGACTCGCCCGGTCACGCCGTCGTGCTCCGAGGGAATGCGTTGCGCGTGCTCGTGCCGGCCACGCGGGTGAACAATCGCCTGGATTTCAATTTCGACGCCGTGACGGCCTACATGGAGGTGAATACGTCGGATGACGCGCGCCCCATGCTCGGCGTCTACGAAGTGTACGACGTGCTGTC
>CBFGRV010000138.1:0-3513 GCA_965651265.1 uncultured Rhodothermales bacterium | reverse complement strand
CGGAGGCTGGATGGACATGCCTGGATCGAGTTGGACGGGCGACCCTTCTTTGAGCCCGCCGATCCGAGACGTACGTACACGACAACGTACGTTTATCCGATGATCTGACTTCGCCGGATCTTTTCTACCCGCACACTGCCGTTTTGGAATCCACCGGCAATCCGGCTTTCGGGGACTGCCGCGCCCGGAATGCATTTGGTACGGTCATTGTGCGCGCGTGTCTGACATCGACTCGCATTCCTGGTAGCGAGCGGATAAAACTGCAAGCTCGGAACGGTGCCGTGATCTCCATCCAAAACGGGTCGAGCCTCACTGCCGCCGAGTTCTTGCAGATCCTCAACAAGCTCGAACCGGAATCGGCATGTTCAGACTGCATGGAATCCCCCATCTACAAACAGCCGTCGCCGCGGCGCTATTCATCACTGTTGGCACGCTCGCCCCACCCTCTCACGGCCAATCCCATTTTACAGAGTGCTCGTCGGTCACCGGCGATGATGCGACGCTAGTAATTCCTACGAGCATTTCACCCCGAATCGAGGGGTCTGCAATCGCCAACAACGACGAGATCGCCGTCTTTACTCCCGGCGGCATTTGTGCGGGCGTCGGCGTCTGGAACGGCAACAATCTGGGCATCACCATCTGGGGGGATGATGCCATCACGGAAGACGTCGTCGAAGGTTTTGTCGGCGGTGAGACGCTACACTTCCGCATCTGGGATCGATCGCGAAATCGAGAGTACGGCGGTTCTTACGGCGCTGTAGTCGTCACATATGCATCGAACAGCCCCGTGCTGAATAGCTCTGGCAAGTATTCGTCAAATGCCATCTATGAGTTGGCCTCTCTCCGGGCTGTCGCAGCACCTTCCGCGCCCGAGCTCGTGTCACCGAATAATGGCGCCACCGGCTTAGAGATGCCGGTCACACTATCGTGGCGAGCTGTAACAGGTGGCCACAGCTACGACGTGCAGGTGGCCACTTCGAGCAGCTTCAACAATGTCGTTACCGAACGACAAGGCGTCATCGGCACCTCGGCGCCTGTTTCGGGGCTGAGTGCGGACAGGACGTATTACTGGCGAGTGCGTGCCGTGAGCTCAGACGGAATGGCCGGCTCGTATTCCAGCCCGTTCAGATTCACGACTCTTGCGAACGCCCCCGACCTGCCAACCCTGGCGGGACCGGACGATGGGGAGCGCAACCTTCCGCTGTCCGTGAGATTGGAGTGGGAGAGTGTCATCGGCGCGAACTCATATGGATTGCAGGTCTCGACCAACGATGATTTCGGAACGATCGACGTCGTTGACGAAGAGAACCTCACATCGACCAGCTACAGTCTCTCAGGGCTTGATCATGGTGAGACGTATTACTGGAGGGTCAGGGCGCTCAATGGCGGCGTATCGAGCGACTGGACGACTGCGCGCAGTTTCACCACCATCGCCCGCCATTCGCTTCCCCTTACGCGGGGATGGAACATGATCTCCAGCTACATCGAGCCACAGGACGTCGCATTCAGTTCCGTGATGGCGTCAATTGCCGATGAGCTGGTGCTGGCGAAAGATGGAATGGGTGGTATCTACTGGCCGGATCGGGGAATTTCTACTCTGAACAAATGGGAGCCTACCAGGGCGTACGTCATCTACGTGATGGATTCGGCCAATCTCGATCTGCTGGGCGGTGAGATTCCATCAAACTCTAACGGCATTCCCCTTCGCCCCGGATGGAACACCGTTGCTTTCTGGGGTCGGAGCCCCATGAACGTTGAACAGGCCGTTCAGAACATCCTTAGCTCTGTGGTCGCCGTCAAAGACATCAGCGGACGCGTGTTCTTGCCGAGTGAGGACGTCGACATTCTCCAATCGATGCGTCCAGGTTCTGGATACCTGGTCTACGTCACAAGGGAAGTGGAACTTACATATCCGAGCTCCGCAGAAACGTCTTCCTCGACGGAGAAGCGCGTAGCTTCGAGTTCCACCGCCACGGAACTTGTTGGATCGGCTACTACCGGACTGGCCGGGTCGGCGACCATGATCGTGTCGGCGCCCTTCCTGGAGGATGGTGAGGCCGTCGTGGCCCGCAGCGGTTCGCGTGAAATCGGCCGCGGTACCGTGCTGGATGGACGGGCCGTCGTCGTCCTGCGCGCGGATGATCCGATCACCGACAATGTGGATGGCGCTCGGGAGGGCGATCCGATCTCGCTGTCCAGAGCCAACGGCCTCATTGAGGCTCCTCTCAACGTTTCCCAGATCGAGGACGTGCTGACGCTGGAATCTCTGTCGGTGACGGACCTCGCGTACTCCGAGAACGCGATCTGGGCTATTCAGGCGGGAGAAGGCGACGTGCCGACCGAGTATCGTCTCGATGCGAACTATCCGAATCCGTTCAATCCCACGACGACGATCGGCTACTCGCTGATCGAGGCGGGACAGACGACGCTCACGATCTACAACATGCTCGGGCAACGCGTGGCCGTCGTGGTAGACGAGATGCAGCAGCCGGGCACATATGAGATAGCGTTCGACGCCGGAAATCTCCCCAGCGGCACCTACGTGTACCATCTGAAATCCGGCGGATTCAGCCGATACAGGCAGATGATCCTCGCCAAATAGAGGGGAGCTTCCTACTCGCGTAGCGGCGTGCGTTGCGCCGCTACGCCGCCGGCCGCGTCCATCGCAAATCCGCAGCCAACTCGTCGAACATCGCCAGCGTGAGCGACTGCGCTCCGTCGCTCAGCGCCTCGTCGGGTGACGGATGGATCTCAACCATCACGCCGTCGGCACCTACGGCCAGTGCCGCCCGCGTCAGGGCTGGGACCCACCGCCGAACACCACAGGCATGCGACGGATCGACCACGACCGGCAGGTGCGTGCGTTCTCGAAGCACGAGCACGGCGGAGAGGTCGAGCGTGTTTCGGGTGGATGTCTCGAAGGTCCGGATGCCGCGCTCGCACAAAATGACCTCGCTGTTCCCCTCCGCAAGAATATATTCGGCCGCAGCCAGCCACTCGTCGATCGACGACATCATCCCGCGTTTCAGCAATACGGGCTTCTGCACCTGTCCCACCTTTCGCAGGAGTGTGAAGTTCTGCATGTTGCGAGATCCAATCTGCAGGATGTCCACGTGTTCGGCCACGGCGTCCACGTCCCCGGCATCCATCACTTCTGTGATGGTCGGTAGTCCGTATGCTGCTCCGGCATCGCGAAGGAGTTCGAGTCCGGCATATCCGAGACCCTGAAAGGCATACGGCGAGGTGCGCGGTTTGAAGCATCCTCCGCGCAGGACGTGCGCACCGGCTGACGAAACGTGCTCAGCACAGACAAAGATCTGCTCGCGCGATTCCACGGAGCACGGGCCGGCGATCATCACGGGCTCGCCCGAACCGACACAAACCGGGCCCACTTCGACGATGGTGTCTGACGGATGGTGAGCGCGAGTCACAAGTTTCAGGTTGGAAGGCATGGCTGAATAAGGCTTAGGTACACAAAAAAAGCCCGCCGGCATGGCCGGCGGCAAGCGCCCG
>CBFGRV010000137.1:0-3524 GCA_965651265.1 uncultured Rhodothermales bacterium | reverse complement strand
GTTATGCCTCCACAGGCACGATCTCTGAATTATCTCGCGAAGATTCGAACATGAAGAGATGTACTACCCACTGCAACATCCTGAGATAAGTGCCCTCTTCGCGGACCTCCTAGAAAATCTGATCGGGGAGTCTGATCGAGGAGCAGTACTTATCGGTGCTGCACACGTCGATAATCATCTCCGACGGCTTTTCGAAGCTGTATTCCCCTCGGATCTTAGCAAGACGAAGCGCAACGCGTTGCTGAATTATCCGGGACCACTCAGCACGTATTCGGCCAAGGTCGAGGTGGCATATGCACTCCGACTCCTTCCTCGAAATGTGTATGATGCCCTTCATGCCCTACGCAGAATCAGAAACGACGTGGCCCATAGCCCAGAGTCATTTGTCCTTGTAGGACAAGAGGAACGCGTTCGGCAAATGTATGCGCTCGATCCAGATCTTCCAGATGGAATCCGGGCGTTCGCGCTGGAAATGATGCTTGACTACAAGGTCCACGTGATTGTCGAAAAGGCGCGGGAGTTGCAACTTGATGAGGAGTACGCAGATATCGAACCGTTCCTAAATTCTAAGCAGGATGCGGTGCGGTTCATCTCGGAGCATCCAGATCTGGGTGACTCCTTCAAGCAGCAACTGCCGCAATGGGAGCTGGCGGTCGGAATTTTCTTTCTCTGTAGCATGATCGTTTTCCATCGAGACAGGGTGGCTTCACCTCTGCAATCCACATTGCGTTGAGCAGCATGCTCAAAGAGGAGGCCTAACATGTGTATGGCCTCGGTTGTCAATAGGCGGCGCTGTCATCTCCTACACTGAGCGCCGGTTGCGAACTCAGATTGAGTGCTGACTGGAGTTGTCCAATGACACGAGCGCCTTCGCGCACGGCCGGCTCGGCCACGACATCCGGATCGTCGACCCCTACCCTGACTACGAGGAGCACGGCGTCCTGGACCTCTTCACGGGGGATGCCGTCACCATCACCGGCGTGGTGAACTACGTCGGTTACAGCATTCAGATTACGCCGGAGGAGATAACGCTCCTTGGAGACGACGTAGGATTTGGATTGCCTTCGGGCATTAGAGACCCTGTGATCGTCGAGACGTCCGACCTGCACATGAACGTGGGCGGGAACTCGCAGCGGATTAGATGGGAGAACTTCGTCGACTATCAGCAGACGCTTGTTCTCTTCAACGAAGCCGAGATCTGGCGCTCGCCCAATCCCTTCGATGCCCGGCCTAACTGGGCGCTCACAAGCGACGGGGGCCAGACCATCGTACAAAACGACGACATGTCGTGCCCGGCGAAGGCCCTTTCGTCGTGGCCGTGAACATCGACGGCAATAAAAATACCGTAACGAACGCGCAGCTCGTCTACAAGAGCTCGACGATGGACGAGCCCGACACCGTCGCGCTCCACGGCGGCGTCAGGCTCACTGCGACGATTCCGGCCCAGGAGGACGGGACTTTCGTCTGGTATTCGGCGATCGTCACCGACACGTCAGGGACGGACTTCACCACGCCGAGCCCGGGGACCACGCGCGTGCTCTTCAACGGCATCGACGAAATTGCCGACATCCAGGAGACCTGGGAGGAGTTCGGTGGCGCCAGCCCGTTCGAGGGTCAGATTCTGCCCATGTATCTAACGGTAACCGTGCAGAGCGACCCGGCCACGTCCGGGCTGGTGGTCGTGCAGGATGGAGAGACTCTCGATCCATACACGGGTATTCTGCTGTCCATCCCCAGGGAGATGAGGCCGGCCTGTCGCGGGGCGATGTGATCAGCATCACGGAGGCCAGGGTGATCGAGAACTTCGACGTCACGGAGCTTTACGGCGTGACCTTCGAAGTCATCGGAAGCAGCGATCCGCTTGACTATAAGGTGCTGGACACCGCGGCGCTGCAGGATGAGACGATCGCCGAGGCCTATGAAGGCATGATGGTGCGCTTCGAGAACGTGCACATCATTCAGCCGGATGCGGGCCTGGGTGCATGGACCTTCTCGTCGGACGGCACCGAAGAGAATGCGGTGTTCGGCGACGACAGGTCCCACGCGGTGCCCTCCGACTTCAACACGCGCTTCGCGGAGGGAGAGATCATCGACGCGATGCAGGGTCTATGGTGGTTTTCTTCCGACGCGTACAAGCTCGTGCCGGAGACGCCGGAGGACGTCGGCCAGGTGACGAACGTCGCCGCCGAGGGTCGGGAGCAGCCGGGCCGCTTCGCGCTCGAGCAGAACTATCCGAATCCGTTCAATCCTTCGACGAGCATCAGCTTCTCGGTGCCGTCGAGCGAGGTTCGGCTGGAGGTCTTCGACGCGCTGGGCCGGAGCGTGAACGTGCTGGTGGATGGGCGTCTCGCGGCGGGGACCTACGACGTTACGATGGACGGCACGGGGCTTTCGAGCGGCGTCTACATCTACCGGCTCTCGGCCGGTGAGAAGACGGACACGAAGTTCATGCTCCTCCTGAAGTAGTGGATCGCGAGGACGGCGATTAAATTGATCGTCGGGCCGGCTGCGGCGCCGGCCGCGCCGAGCCGTCACGTTGCGACCGAGACGGGCGGACGCGCTTCTCGGGAAGTGGCTCGCTCCGGGCGGCCGAGTATGTATCTTCTACGACCGGCCCTGAAATCGGGGCGTCGCAGGCCCAACAACCCGCTGCAGGCGGCCGCCAGGACGCGTGCTACTGAGCGCAATGATTATGCACACCACATCTGAAAGCGTCGGGGACTCGAACGCCCCCTTACTGGAACTCCCGTCCACGAGCGACACTCACGGCCCGAGCACCGGCGTCATAGAATCGCGGCCGAATCGCCCCAGGAAGGTCAAGCTCCGATCGATAGCCCGAGATTTCCTGCTCATAGTCTCGGGCGTCCTCACGGCGCTGGCGCTCGAGAACTGGAATGCAGGATATCAAGAGCACCGACTGGAAACGGAGTACCTCCTGGCGCTGGCCGCGGATACACGGTCTCACGTCTCCACCTACGAATCGCACGCCGCGCGGCTGGACGAGCACAGTGCCTGGACGGCCCGCATCTGGGAATGGGCTAACGGCGCCGAACCCCGGGAGCCGGCGAACGAGGTGCTGCTGTGGTTACGCCTGGGCGGACAGCTTCACCTGACGACTCTGTTTCAGGACGGTGCCTATCAGGACCTCGTGAACTCCGGAAGGCTCGGCCTGATTCAAAATCGAGCGGTGCGGGACGCTCTGATCGACTATCACAACTACCACGCTCGCTGGAATGCGCTCTCCGGGACGAACGGTCAGAGGGCCGCGGACCGATACGACGAGGCTGTGGCGGCCTTGATTCCTGCGGACATAGCGTGGCGAGCAAGTAACGGGGAGGATCTGTCTCCGGTCGAGCTCACGCCGATTCTGGCCGATTTCCGGGCCCGTCCGGCCGTTCGTCAAGCACTCGTCGGCCTGTTGGAGTCGCACCGCTTTCGATCCAACGCAATAGCACAGGCCAAAGAGCGCGCGGAAACGCTGCTGTCGATCTTAGAGACGGAGCTGAGAAGTCGCTAATGTGCCC
>CBFGRV010000136.1:0-3641 GCA_965651265.1 uncultured Rhodothermales bacterium | reverse complement strand
AGGTCAAAACCGTTCTTCAGGATGCTGATCTTCTCCTCAGCGATGCCCTTGCCGATAATGTGCCGCTTGAAGGCGTTGGTGACCACGACGATGTGGTCAGATCGGCGATAGAGATACACCTCGACTTTCTCGAAGAACCGAATGATGGGGCTTCGTCTGGCCGCGCCGACGGCCACAACCGAATCCGGCCATAGATCGCGGACCTCCAGTACGAATGGCACGCGCTTCAAACGTGCCACGACGTATCCCCCGATAGCAGCGAAGAACTGCGGAGATGTGGCAACCACCACGTCCGGCCTTCGCGTTTTTCCGTGGTGGAGGATGCATGATATCATGAAGGAGATGTAGCTCAACGTGCGCTTGAGCGTCCCCTTGTTTTCCGCCACGTACATCGGCACGCGGAAGACCGGAATTCCGTCCACAATTTCCTCCTGATATCGATTCCGATAACCCTCGTAGATCCGCCCTTCCGGAAAATTGGGCACGCTGGTCATCACCTCGACGTCATGACCATCGGCTATCCACTGGCGTGCATGCTCCACGAGCCGTGTCGCGGGTGCGTTCACCTCCGGTGGGAAGTAGTTGGATATGAACAGGAGGCGCATATAATCCCGGCTCAATCCGGAATAAGGCTCAGTGTTGTGGCTCAATACTCAGCTCGGCAGCAAATCCGCAGGGTAATCCGGCACACTCGGGCCTAACAAGCTCAGTACCAAATTCCATACTCGATCGTGACAGGAAGGTCGACTACTCCTCCGATGACGGCACACTCACGTTGCTGCTCTACACCAAATTGGGGATAGTAGGCCGTCTCCTCCCACCTCAATTGCCCTTGAAGCACCTCTAAACGACACGCGGCATCCCCTCGAGCAAGTCGAATAGATGCGCCCTTTTCGATCGTCACATCGGGATGGAAATGTACCCGGCTTTCGACTCGATGCCGCCCTCCGCCCAGAATTTCATCGTGCACAATGATCCGTTTCTCTCTATGGTCGATACGGATGGATCGGCGATGCTCGATACCGTCTCCGACAATTTTTCCGTAGCCGGAGAAAACGCCCTCGAAGGTCGCGAGTCCGTTTTCCCGACGCATTCGGACGTTATGCGGCGCCGCTCGTCGGCCGACGCGGAAGCTCCCCCAGCACTCGATTTGATCCTGCCCATCGATCGCTACCGTATTGTGGGCGGCCGAACTGCGTGAGTAGTCGCGTCGTTCGCCCTCCTGGTATTCGTAGACCCCTGAGTCGACGATGAATCGGTATCCGTCGAGCGATAGTTCGAAGCTGAAAATGTCGGCGTGAGCATGCGCCATGAGATGCTCGGGCCCCGCGGGTCCGCCATCTACCATCAGAAAGATTCTGTCGCTCTCGCTCACGAAGTACCCTGTGGCAGGAAGATCTCGACGCGGGGATGGCTTCTCAAACACTACACCTAGTTGCTCTACGTAGGTCAACAATTCGCTCGCCGGCGGAGCGATCTCTAGCGTAGCATCATTGAACAAGGCGATATCGCCGTCTGGATGCATCATCGAGTGGAGCGCCGTCGACATCCTTGCGATAAGAGGCTCCAGCCACAAGGTGTTTGGATCCCCGGGCGGGAGTATGTTGAGTACGTCGGCGTAGGCCTCGAGCATGAGCGCGTGGTACATCGGACTGCGCTCGTAATGTCCTCCGTCAGGCAAGATCTGTTCGTCGGCTTCGGTCCGAAGGATATCCAACCCCTTCTGAAGCCAATGGCCAGACTCCCCGGCGCCATCAAAAAAGACGCCTGCGAAAACGAGCGCGCGCGCGTTTTCGATCAGATGGTTTCCGTATACGTACGTTTCGAGATTCCGGGCAAGGTGGGCCGCCTGAGCGTAAAGACTTTCGCGGAGATCGCTATCCGCGAGATTGGCCTTGCACCAGTTGACGATCCGATGCGAAGTAGGATAGGGGTGCCATGCCATCGTCCGTCGTGATCCGTTCGAATCGACCCACGACCGGCAGCATCGGACCTGTTCATCCGGCTGGAGCAAGTGGATAAAGTGAAAGTAGTGGAGATTGAAGCGCCACAGAAGAGGAAGGTTGGCAGGATGCCAATCGATCGGATGCCCGAGATCCTCGGTGCGGTTGAGAAAGCAAAAACGTCCCGTCAGGATCTCGTCGCGAGTGTTCCACGGTTCGTGTTGCAAAAACGGAACGCGAGGCTCCAGATGCCCGGAATTATTGCGCGGAATCTCGACCGCGGACGAAATCCTTCGCCGAAGGGGCGCGATGATCCTACCGAGAATCTGCCACGGCCGGAGGTGCGGGAGGGTGCGGAGGTGAAGGCCTGCGCGTCCTAGCATGTCAAGTCGTCGAGCCAACCTCCAGACGATACGGCTCGATAGCAACCGGATTGCGAGTCGCAAGCGATTCTTTCGCCGCAAAAACAACCTGCATACCGGTGACGAGCTGGTCGAAAGGTATCGGTGCGGTCCCGCGCGTGCGCATCGCTGTCAGTGTCTCCTCGATTTGCCGCGACTGCCCCTTGTCCTGATTTCTACTCTTCGTTGTGGTTCGCCGACCGTTCTGGACGATATCGAGCCGGCGGAAGTCATCGAGCATGGCAACGACACCCCCGCTGTAGACCTCAATGCGCTCTTTGGAGGCGGATTTGTCACCCACAGTGTTGTAGGCAAGCGTCCCCACGGAGCCGCCATCAAACTCGATCACGACGCATAGGTTGTCGTGATCAGCCACATCACTTCTGTGCACATTGAGCGCACTGGCATAGACCGTGACCGGGCGTTCGCCGGCGATGAACTGCATGAGATCGATGAAGTGGCACATCTCTCCGACTAGCATCCCTCCTCCTTCCTCCGACTCGTGAAGCCACGTCGATGTGGGAATGTGCCCACTGTTGACGCGATAAATCATCTGCTTCGGTGTACGGGCTGGGAGCGCATCCATCATCCCGGCGACCATGGGTGCGAAGCGGCGATTCAGCCCGACCATGAGTGCCGTGGGGCGCCGGCTGGTGGCTTCCTCATAGGCGGCGCGAACGCCTTTGAGCTGCTCCTCCGACACCACCATGGGCTTCTCAACGAAGACGTGCTTGCCGGACTCAAGCGCTCGTATCGTGAAATTGGCGTGAGTGCTATGCCGGGTGGCGATGAAGACCACATCCACCTCCTCATCCTGGAGGATGGCCTCAATCTCCGTGGTGCAGTACTCGAACCCAAACTTCTCGGCCTTCTGCTGCGCGTTGAGTCCGGTGGCCGTCACGAGCCCCTTTAGACGCGCATGTTCGTGCTTTTGCACGTGGGGCAGTAAATGAAGCGCCGCGTAGTTGCCGGCACCGACGAAACCAATACCGAGCCGGTCCCTCGCGACCGCGACTTCACGTGGCCGAACCTGCAAAACCGGGGAATGAGACCGGTTGACGTCGTACTCGAGAAGAACACCAACGAAGTCTTCCTCTCCCGTCTTGATGATCCGATAGGCTTCCATCGCATCATCGAAGGGGAAGCGGTGCGTGGTGAGCGTGCGTACATCCAGCCTGCCACGAGCCATCTGATCCAGCACGGCCTCCATATTGCGCTGCTCGGTCCAGCGGACGTAATCGTACGGGTAGTCGATCCCCCCCTCCTCATAGGATGGGTCGTACCGGCCGGGGCCGTA
>CBFGRV010000135.1:0-3643 GCA_965651265.1 uncultured Rhodothermales bacterium | reverse complement strand
GTACGGCCAGCGAGTAGGTGCCGATCTTGTTCGCGACGTCCCCATTTGCGGCGATGCGGTCTGCTCCGACGATTACGGCATCGACGCGGCCCTCCCTCATAACGTGGCCGGCCATGGAGTCGGAGATGAGCGTGGTCGGCACACCGGCCTTCTGCAGTTCCCAGGCCGTGATGCGGCTACCTTGCAACAGCGGTCGCGTCTCGTCGACAAAAGCGCGCAGTTTTACGCCTCTGCTAGGGGCGACGATCAGCGGCGCCAGAGCGGTACCATACCCCGAGGTAGCTACGCCTCCGGTATGGCAGTGTGTAAGAACCGTCTGTCCATCCTGCAACAGCGACAATCCGTGCTCGGCTAGGCGCTTTCCGGCTTCTTGATCCTCCCGAAGAATGGCATCCGCCTCGTCAAGCAGGGCGTGTTTCAGCTCGTCACGGCCCGATTCGGGGTTGCGCTGGATGGCCGCCCGCATGCGGTTGAGCGCGTAGAAAAGATTGACGGCTGTGGGACGCGTGGCCTCGAGAAGACGGGCCGCCTGCATGGCCCGGGCGTGCGGTTCATCGGTGGGATCCCGCAACGCCAACACGACGCCATACGCCGCCGCGATGCCGATGGCCGGCGCGCCTCGAACGCGGAGACTCCGAATCGCCTCCGCTACTTCTTCGGGCGTACGGAGCGTTAGCCAGACCTCTTCCGTGGGCAGTCTCGTCTGATCCAGAAGCGAGAGGCTTTCGTCGGCGCTGTTCCAGCGAAGAGGCGGGATCATTCGGGATGACCTCTGATACTTAGTACGATAGTGGCGAGCACGAGGAGATGATTCGCGATGCAAGGCTCGCATTCGATCTCAAGGTAATACGCAAGAATATGATGGCGGCTCCGAAGTATCAGGCCGATCTCCCGAGAGTCATCGACCTGCTCGAGCGGTGGATCGGCGAGGGATCCGGCCCGGATGGCCTTGCCTGGCTCCGCGAAAAGCGACAGCTCATTGCCGGCGGCGCTCCCGACTGGCAATTCTTTACCTCGTTCAGCGGGGCTCCACGATTTGTGGGCAAGCACGACCTCGAACTCAGCGAACACGATCGTTCCGAGGCCGAGTCCGTCCGGCCTGGATGGCATCCACATGAGTGGAGCATCGATCAGGCCGCTCGCGCCGCGCTCGTGCTCTCCTATCCTACTAAAGATCGCGCCGGCTATGTATCCGCCATCGAGCAGCTCTTTTCCACCGCAGACGTTCGCGAATCCGTTGCTCTCTACCGTTGCCTCCCGCTCCTTCCCTTCCCGGATGAATTTCGCGGCCGGGCTGCAGAGGGGGTGCGCAGCAACATCACATCCGTCTTCAACGCCGTCGCGCATCACAATCCCTACCCTGCCGAATACTTCGACGAGGGCGCATGGAATCAGATGATCCTCAAGGCTTTGTTCGTTGGCAGCCCTCTGTACCCTGTCGTCGGGCTGGAGAAGCGCGCGAACCCGACCCTCGCGCGGATGCTCGTGGACTATGCTCGCGAGAGGTGGGCCGCCCATCGTAGCGTTTCCCCGGAGCTCTGGCGGCTGGTGGCGCCGTTCGCGGAGAACCATCTCGAGGAGCTCGCCATCGCCCTGGAAAGCCACAACGAAGCCGAGCGAGAGGCCGCCGCCCTCGCCCTCGCCGCGTCGGATTCACCTCCGGCGCAGGATCTGCTCTCGCAGCGGCCCGATCTTGTGGCCCGCATTCGAGGAGGTGACCTCACGTGGGAGCGCTTCGCCGACAAAATCGTATCGACCTGACGGACGTCCCGTCTCCATCATCGTTGGAAGCTTCCTGATGCCGAACACTATGTATATCGATCCTCACGTCCACATGATTTCCCGCACGACGGACGATTATGAGGCGATGCGAGACGCGGGTATCGTGGCGGTTATCGAGCCCGCCTTCTGGCTCGGTCAGCCGCGGACGAGTAAGGGTTCGTTCCAGGACTACTTTTCGATGATCGTTGGATGGGAGCGTTTCCGTGCCGGACAGTTCGGAATCCGCCACTATTGCACGATCGGGCTCAATTCAAAAGAGGCCAACAATGAGCGGCTCGCCGAGGAGGTGATGGAGCTGCTTCCCCTGTATGTGGGTAAGGAGGGCGTCGTAGCGATCGGGGAGATCGGCTTTGACGACATGACGGCGGCCGAAGAGAAGTATTTCGGGGTCCAACTCGATCTGGCACGCGAGCTCGATATGCTCGTCCTCATCCACACGCCTCACCGCAACAAAAAGGCCGGCACCAGCCGCAGCATGGACCTGTGCGAGGAGCACGGGCTCGATCCCACGAAGGTCATCGTCGACCACAACAACGAAGAGACGGTCGCTGAGGTGCTGGATCGGGGCTTTTGGGCAGCATTCACGATCTATCCGCACACGAAGATGGGCAATGAGCGGATGGTGGAGATCGTGAAGCGCTACGGCTCGGAGCGCATTTTCATCGACAGCGCCGCCGACTGGGGAATCAGCGACCCATTGGCCGTTCCCAAAACAGCGCGCCTGATGGCCGAGCGAGGAATTTCCGAGGCCGACATCCGGGCCGTCACCTACGACAACGCCCTGGCCGTGTACAGTCAGAGCGGTCAGATGCGAGCGGAGGACTGGCTCGATCCCGAGCCCATCGATCAGCGCGAGCTCTACGGCGGCAACTCGGTCTTACGCGGCGGACAAGAGCCGGTCATCGAGGAGCAACGTCGCCGAAGCGAGCACATCATCATCAAATGAGCCCGCGGATTCGGGCGTATTTCGAGCTCGCCCGGCCGGCCAACGTCGTCACCGCCTTCGCGGACATCCTGGCGGGCTTCGCCGCGTGCGGCGCATTGGCCCGGCTGTTGTCCGACTTTCCTCTCACGGCCGGCACCGACCGGCCCGGTGCGATGCTGGCGTGGCTACTGGCCGCCACGGCGGGACTCTACGCAGGGGGCGTCGTGCTCAACGACGTTTTCGATGCAGAGCTGGATGCGGTCGAGCGTCCGGAGCGGCCCATCCCCAGCGGGCGCGTAGAACGCCGCCATGCTGCCGCCCTCGGAGTGATTCTGCTGCTGGCGGGCGTTGCGGCGGCGGCCATGGTCGGCACACTGTCATTTCTGATCGCGCTCGTCGTTGCCCTGTCTGCCGTCTTGTACGACGCGGCCGGGAAGCACCACGCTCTGCTAGGACCCATCAACATGGGGATCTGCCGGGGGGGCAATTTGCTGCTTGGAATCAGCGCCGTACCGGCCATGGTAGGTGAGCTCTGGTTCCTCGCGGGGATTCCGGTGGCGTACATCGGCGCCGTTACGGCCATCAGTACCGGCGAGGTCGCAGGCGGCACGCGGATGACGGGGATTCTGGCTATTCTGCTGGTCGGAACAGTGACCACGGCGCTCCTCCTCCTGGGCATTCGCCTCGACTTTCACCTCCGGCAGGCGGCGCCCTTTCTAGCGCTCTTCGCGCTTCTGGTGTATCCGCCTTTCGTTCGGGCCTGCATCGATCCGTCCGCAAATCGCCTTCGTACAGCGGTAAGAGCGGGCGTGATCTCGTTGATCGCGTTGGATGCGGTCCTCGCAGCGGGTTTTGGAGAATGGTGGGCGGGGGCACTGGTGCTCGCGCTGATGCCCATTTCGCTGCTCCTCGCGCGTGTCTTTGCCGTCACGTGAG
>CBFGRV010000134.1:0-3798 GCA_965651265.1 uncultured Rhodothermales bacterium | reverse complement strand
CTCTGACATCTGACCTCGGACCTCCGTCCAAAACGAGCGAAACGCCTGTCGCCACGCCCATCGTCCAGCTGGCGTATCTGCCCGCCGACAACGCGTTGGTCCGCCTCATGCGTTTGGCCGAGCTCATCGACCGTGCGGATCGCCAGGACAATTTCGTCTTCGTCGTCGTGGATCTCGACGGCTCGCACCGCACGGGCCTGATGCGCTACGACGGCACGTGGGAGGCCTGGATGCCGACCGACGGCGCGCCGGCCGACTCCACATCGGGCGCCGAATGGGGTCCATCCACCCGAGAGCGGCTGCCGGATTACGACGCCGTCTGCGCGGGCACACTGGCCATCTCGCAGTAAGTTCGAGACAGGTTGGAACACATCTTGCGGGCCCCTGCCATGACATCCCCCATCCAAAACGACCGGAGGCAAAACCGATGAAGACTTTCGTCTGGCTTCTGCTGCTCGGCCTGGTCGTCTATTTCATGGTCCGCCGCGTGCAGGATTACGGCTACCCGTGGGAGGATCAGGTCGTGCTCGTGAATTACGATACGAACAAGCGTTTCCGGGGCGGCTCCGAGCAATTTTATGTTTTCGGCGAGGTGCACAACCGCACTCGCAAACGGGTGTCGGCCGTCATCGAGTGCAAATCGCTGCCGGCCGGGATGACGCTGACGCCGAAGTCGACGCAGACCCTGCATCTGCACGCGCGCGAGACGTCGCCCTTCGACATGGAGCTGCGCACGCGCCGCAGTGCGACGGGCGCGGAGTGCCGCGTGAGCGACTGGTCGGCCGGCGACGGATTGGAGGCCACGGTGATGCGCGGAGTGCAAAGGCTTTTCCAGCGAGTCCGTGCCATGTTCTGACCGGAACGATATAAGAGCAGGGACCGACCCGGCGCCCCGATCCTTCGACGACTGCCCGATTTGTGCAGGTTGCCTCGAGACGATCAGGGTGCCAGGTCAGCTCAACCCCCAACGTTGAAGCCCACAGCCGACCTGCCCAACCAGTAACCAGCAACAGCAACCCATGACAGCCTGGAACACCCCTGAAGTCTTGCCGGATGTGCGGATCGGCACGGTTCGGGTCGACGATCGCCCCGTCGACAATGCGTCGGTCTGGGTGGCCGTTGGCGCCGCGGGCGTCGGCCATTTCCGGCGTGAGTTGTACGTGAGCATCCGCGATTCGGAGCAGGATGTGGAGTTCCTCGGGCGCGTGGTCGAGGGGCCGTTCCATCGCGGCGCGGGGGAGGCCGTCAATGGCGCCGCTGCGTCCGATTTCGACGTGAGCGGAGTGGTGGAGTTGATGGGGCAACTGGAAGACGGCACGCGGCTCATCCCGACGCCCGTGCGGCCGCGGCCCGGATCGGACGTGCTCCCGTTTCCGGCGGATCGCCTGAAGCGCCTGCTGGGCATCGAGGGCGATTTTTACCTGGGGCGGCTCATCGGCGCGGAGGCCGTGCAGGTGCACATGAAGTCCGACGACAAGAATTTTTTGCCGCGTAACGTCGGCATCTTCGGTACGGTCGGCTCGGGTAAATCGAACACCATGCAGGTGATGATGGAGGAGGCGATCGCGGCCGGCTGGGCCGTCGTCGCCGTGGACGTCGAGGGCGAGTACGTTCGGATGGGCGACCCCACCGACGACGTCCGCATGATCGACCTGCTGCGCGCGGAGTACGGCCTGGAGCCGCGCGGCATCGACGATTTCCACGTGTACGTGCCGGCCTCGGCCAACACGGCGGCGGAGTCGCCCGTGCGCTTCAAGGTGCCCATCGCCGCGATGCAGCCCGAGATCGTCGCCGACATCCTGGAGTTCTCCGAGGGGCACATCCGGATGTTCGAGGCCGCGACGAAGCAGGCCGCGAGCCGAAACGAGTATCTTCAGCGGCAGGGTGGAAACGGCGCCGCATCCCTGCGTCCCTACACGCTGCAGGATCTGATCGACGGCCTGCAGGAGAGCAACCAGAGCGTGCCGCTCATCCCGCGCATCCGGCCGGAGGATCTGCCCACGGCGGCGGCGCTGCGCGCGAAGCTGGTGCACCTGGGGCGCTCCGACGTGCTCGACTGGAACGCGACGCAGCACATCCCCGAGCTGCCCGTCGACGATCTGCTCGTGCCGGGGCGGCTCTCCGTGCTGGATGTCGCCGAGGCCGACGACCGCAGCCGCAACATCGCCATCGCGTACATGCTGCAGGCGCTGTTCGAGCGGATCGTGGCGACCCCCATCGGCGAGCCGATGCCGAACGGCCGGCCGCGCCCACCGCTGCTCGTGGTGGTCGAGGAGGTCCACACCTTCGTCTCGCGCGCGACGGCCCACCGGATGCGTGCCGTGCTGGACAACCTGCAGGTGATCAGCCGCCGCGGCCGTAAGCGCTGGATGGCCCTCGCGCTCGTCTCGCAGCAGCCCAACCACGTGCCGGATGAGCTCTTCGAGCTGGCCAACACGCGCTTCATGCATCAGATGAAGTCCACATCCAACCTGAATGCCGTGAAGGACACGACGGGCGGCGTGCACGATGCGCTGTGGTCGACGGTTTCGTCGTTGGGTCCGGGGCAGTGCCTGCTGGCGAGCTCGTCGCTGAGCAACGCGATGCTGCTGGCCGCGCGGCCCGCGAAGTCGAAGCGGGCGCTGACGCGGTAGCGTTTTGTCCAGCCCCTGGACTGCTCGATGCAGGGGCTCAGAAGATCGTAGTCGACATGTGCCCGCTGTACAGCGTGGTCAGTCCGGCGACGTCCGTCGGCAGCGGCGTGCGCTTCTCGCCGCCGAGGTAACCGCCATTCATCACGGCCTCCGGCGTGAACACCTTGTTGTTGCCGCGTAGTTTGAAAGGCTGATTCCGTACGGGTCCGCCGAAGTGTCCGAGCCCTACGGCATGACCGTTCTCGTGTACGACCACGGATTCGACGTCAATGCCGGCGTTCGGGCTGAAGTCAAGGAACTGCGATCCGCTCGTCACCCAGTTGAACCCTTCGTTGTAAAACTGCTCGACGTAGACGAGGTCGCGATACCCGTCGCCGTTCGAGTCGCCGCCCGACAACGACCATGTGACGCCGAGGATGCTCGGGCTGCCCAGGCAGAGCTCGAAATAGGCAGGATCGAGCCATCCTCCAACCAGGATGTCGGTGATGGGGTCGATGATGAGGCCTCCGGTCGGGGTCACGTCTATCAATGTCGGGGAGAAGACGTCGATGAAGGTCGCGCACACCGGATTCCCATCCGGGCCTGGAACGAAGGTGCCGTCGAGAAAATCGGGATTCTCCAGCGGATCGTCGGGCACGTCGGGGCCGCGCTGCAGGTTGAGGTACGTCCGCCTGATGTCGTTCCAGGACTGGAAGGACTGCACCATCACCGCCTCCAGTTCGGATTCGCCGATCTGCGTCGTGAAGTCGCGCCGGTCGAACACGTACTCGACGTCGGCCTTCATCCAGCGTGCGCCCGTGCGCAGGCTCCCGAAGGGATCGACGCCGGCGCCGACCTGAAACATCCACGGATACTCGAGCCGGAGCTCGCTGCCGGCGGCGGAGAATTTCTCGTTGATCTCGTCGACCATGGCCACGATTCTCGCCGCAGCGGGGTCGAGGTTCGCGGAGCTTCCGGCTTTTTTCGAGAGGATGTTGGGGGTGGCGACGGGGTCGTGTGTGGCCTCTGTCGGCATGATCTCGGTCCGATCACATCCGCTCACGATGAGGAGCGCGCAGACGAGAGTCAGGGAAGCGATGAATGGTTTCATGGTGCCATCATGGGGCTAGTGGTGTGGGGATAAGAACACCTGCGGGGTGATGTTCACGTAGCCGGCGATCATCAG
>CBFGRV010000133.1:0-3860 GCA_965651265.1 uncultured Rhodothermales bacterium | reverse complement strand
TAGCTCAGTTGGTAGAGCATCAGCTTCCCAAGCTGAGGGTCGCGGGTTCGAGTCCCGTTTCCCGCTCGATCGTACCGTCCGTCCGCCAATTGGCCGGGCGGACTTCTCGTCTGTGGAGGATGGATGCTGAAGGAAGGGCGCCCGATTCACAGGGCGGCATCGCGTCCAGATTGGGGGCGGTTAGCTCAGTTGGTTTAGAGCGTCTGGTTTACACCCAGAAGGTCGGGGGTTCGAATCCCTCACCGCCCACATCAAGCGATTTCGTCGTCATCTGTGCGGCTCGTTTTGTCCAGTCCCCTGGACAAAATCCGCTTGTCCACCTCTCGATTCGCGGCGTTGTAACATGTCGCCCATACGTCGCCCGTCTTCCGTCTCGCCGATTACTCGTCTTGCTACCTAATGAGACCCTGCCACGCGGAATGGGCCCGGTTCACCCTAGAGCACCTCGGCGCCCTCGCCCTCGACGATCCGGACGTCCCGTCGTAATGGGACGTCGACAAAGACCTCGCGAGTCCAGCCTTCGTTCGGCCACCGGACCGCAACCGAGTCGATCCGCACGGCATCGCCCAGCCCGACCACCTGCTCCATGCTGGATGCACCGAAGCTGCCCCCCGTCGTGACCGTGCGATGAATCTGCCGGGGCGTGCCGTCGGGACGCGTCACCGACACCTGAATCCGGGCCCCGATAGCCGATCGGTTGGCCTGCCGCCCTTCCAGACGCAGCCGGATCCACGCATTCTCCGACCCAAACCCCGGGTTCCCGAAGAGCACGTTGGCCGCGACATCCGCCTCAAATGCGCCTCCCATCACCGCGTACACGTCCTGGTGGCCGTCTCGGTCGAAATCCGCGAACGCCACACCGTGGCCCTTCTGGAGGTGGCCGAAACCTCCGTCGAACGTGACATCCATGAAGCGGCCGGTCTCGTCGTTCACAAACATCCGGTTCGGTACGAGCGATCGAAAGTCGGGCGATCCGGTCCCCACATAGAAGTCCAAAAACCCGTCGTTGTTAAGGTCGCCGAAGTTGGATCCCATCGAGAAGAGCACGGCGCGACTCAATCCCGCGGCAGCCGTCACATTGCTAAAGGTGCCGTCGCCGTTGTTGCGGTACAGCCGCGGCTTCTCGGCGATGGTGCCCTCGCCCAGATACTCGCGCGCTACGTCCGCCCCGATGCGCTCCATGTTCTGGATGTCGTAGGGGAGGACGAGCAGATCCTCCCAGCCGTTGTTGTCGAAATCCCAGAACCACACCGGGAAACTCCAGAGCGGTTCCGTCACGCCCGCACGTGCACCCACCTCCGCGAAGGACCATTCGACCCGCCCGCCCGGACCGAGATCTGCCACGCCTCCCTCGTTCAGGTAAAGCCGGTTTGGCTCGCCGAGTAGAGACAGATAGAGATCCGGAAGACCATCGTTGTTGACATCGCCCCAGACGGCCCCCTTCACGAATCCTTTCACGTCCAGACCGACCCTGGCCGCCACCTCCGTAAAGGTGCCGTCTCCGTTGTTCAGGTAGAGCTCGCAGGGATGCGCGCCTCCGCCGCCCCGACCGTAGAACGCTATCTCCTGACCCGATACCGATCGCGTTTCGTTGCCGATGAAGAGGTCGAGGTGGCCGTCATTATTGAAGTCCACCCAGGCGGCGGTCTGCGTGGGATGAAGCGTGAGCACGCCCGCCGGGATGGTAACGTCGCTGAAGGTGCCGTCCCCGTTGTTGCGGAGGAGCGAATTGGGATGGGCTCCCCACGTATCCAGCCACGCCCCTCGCAGCACGAGGATGTCCACGAAGCCGTCGTTGTCGTAATCCGCATGGATCACGTTGAGCCCACCCGTGATGCCGCTCAGCCCCGCGGACACCGTGTGGTCCTCGAAGCCGCCGTGCCCGTCGCCGAAGAAGAGCCTGACCCGATCATTCAGGCCGTATGCCGTCGCGAATAGATCGAGGTGGCCGTCGTTGTTGAAGTCATCGACGCTCACGCTGCCGGAAATTCCCATCAGGTCTATGCCGAGGTCGGGCGCGCGATTCGGAAAGTGTGGGATGCTGGTGAGCCCGCGCGGCTCGAGGCCGGGGATGAGCGCATCCGCCGGAACGCCATCGGGATACTCCCCGAGTGTCATGTGCGCGATGTTGAGCAGCCAGCGCGACTTCAGATCGCCCGGCTGGTTGTCGAGCAATCGCCGGTAGAGCTCCGTCGCCCGTTCCGATCCCGTCCTGATTTTATGGATTCCGTCGCCGCGGAGCGGCAGAATGCAGGCTTCGGCCGCCGGATGCGTCAGGCAATTCTGCTGCTCGCCGAGGCGGAGGTAAGCGATGGCGATCTGGTCGAGAATGTAGGGTGTGTCACGACCGCCAGCCGCCTCGGAAGCATCGGCGAGCCCTTCGAGCTCCGCAATGGCCGCCTCGGTCCGACCCGCGAAGAGCAGTTCGCGCGCGTAGGTGAGTCGCAGGTTCGGGTCGACGGAACGCGATCTCTCGATGAGCCGCGCGAGCATGTCCGCCCTGAGGTTGTTCAGATGAAAATAGGGAAGCGGACGACGGGCGGCATCCTCCCAGATCCGCTGCAGCGTCGCGATCATCGCCCGGGTGCTCTCGTCCTGCGGCGGCGATAGTCCCGCCAGCGCGGGATCGGAGGGATGGTGCGAGGGCGGTACGCGGTAGTGGTCGTGTTCGCCGTCGTGTTCGACCGCGGCCCCGTCGACCGCCTCTCCCGACGACGCGTCCGAGGACGGTCCACAGCCGGCCATGGCGATAATGGCGCCGGCCAGGAGGACCAACGCGAGCCGACCGGCCGGCCGGCGAGGCTCCGATGCGAACCAGGGGACGAGCGCCGAAACTCGGACGCGAGAGACGAACATGAAGCGGGACGAGGCGCGCCTGTGGGTAAGGTTGGGGGCCGATCACGGATGGCCCCTGTTCATCGTTGTAGGGAAATGCGGATGGAGGGGTTCCACCCGCGACGCCTGCGCGCCGGCCCGTTCTACTCCGGCGTCACGGCCTGCGGCGGAGCATCCACGATGCGCGCGGCAGTGAGCGTCGCCTCCTGACCGGCCAGTGCCGCCATGCCGAGGCGCGCGAAGTTGATGGCCTTGCCGAGCACGCGCACGGCCTCCTGATCCGCATGGAAGCCCATCGAGTTCTCCGCCGCGACGAAGTCCGTCAGGAACTGCGCCTTCCGTTGAGGTCACAAGGCAGGTACGAAATCAGTATGGGGGATCCGATATATTTAGCCCGCCGCCGCGGAATGCAGCAAGTTATCGATGCCACATAAGAACTGGTATCGGTACATCGTCACAATCCACTCCGATTCATGTCAGACGCGAACGCCAAACTGAAGCCCCGCCATGGATGAGCCGCCTTCAGGTGGGACCGATCATCGCGGCGCCGGCGCGCCCGCACACGGCGAAGTCGAGGCCGTGCCGGCGCGCGGCAGCCTTGGTGACATCGCGCGGCTCTTCCTGAAGCTCGGCGTGGTCGCGTTCGGCGGACCGGCCGCGCACATCGCGATGATGGAGGACGAGGTCGTCAACCGCCGCCGCTGGCTCTCCCGGCAGCATTTTCTCGATCTCGTCGGGGCCACAAACCTGATACCCGGCCCCAACTCCACGGAGATGACGATCCATATCGGGTACGAGCAGCAGGGCGGACGCGGGCTCGTCGTCGCGGGCACGTGCTTCATCCTGCCGGCCGTCCTCATCACGGGAGGCTTCGCCTACCTCTACGTGACGTACGGCAGCCTGCCGAACGTGGAGCCCTTCCTGTACGGCATCCGTCCGGCCGTCCTTGCCGTGATCCTCGGCGCCGTGTGGCGTCTGGGCCGGCAGGCCGTGACGAGCTGGCGGCTCGCACTGATGGGCATCGC
>CBFGRV010000132.1:0-3890 GCA_965651265.1 uncultured Rhodothermales bacterium | reverse complement strand
TCGCCGAGCGCGGCGGCCATCAACAGATCGGTGCTGCATCCGCGAGAGATCAGATAGCGGGCCACATGCTGGCGTGTGCGGACCATATACTGCGCCGGCGTGGATTCATGATCGACGTCGCGAGCGTCGATGTCGGCCCCGTAGCTAAGCAGGAATTCCGCGATCTCCACCGTGGACGCGAAGTGGAGCGGCGTCTGGCCGTCGCCTCCTCGCTCGTGGACGCGCTCCGGATCTTCCTCGATGAGCTTTCTGAGCCTTTCCAACATGCCCAACCGGGCGGCGGCATGCACCGTGACGACGGCGCCGCGCTCGATTGCGTGCGCCGCTACCTCAGGCTTCGCCCTATCCAGCAGGCCGAATCCCCCGGCCCACCAGTGGCTTCGGGCATTGACGTCCGCTCCGGCGTCCAGAAGCGCGTCGAGCATCTCTACGCTCTGAACGTCCGTGATCAGCGGACCGTGCATACTCTCGGCCGAGGCATTGATGATCGCCTTCAAACTCGGGTATTGCTCGAGAAGGCGTCGGACGGCCGGAGCGTCGTCGTCGCAGAAGGCCTGCCGAGCCCGTTCGAGAACCTCCGCGCCGATTTGGGCGTCAACGTGCGCCTTCAACTCCGGCCAGGACTTGAAGCCGTAGCGGCGAGCCACGAGATGCTGTGCATCCGAGAGCGTAGGGAGGCGTTTCAGATTGAGCGCGCCGAATGCCTCGACGGCTTCCGGATCGTTGCGACGGAGAGCGCGGAAGAGCGCCCTGGCCTGCTTCCGCAGGTGTTCGAGGTTCGGATCGCGGGGTAGGGATGCAGACATGGATACCTCCTTCCGTTGCGCCCGCGTCCGCTGCTCGGGCAGAAAAGAGGTAGCTGCAAGAACAGGTAAATGTCAGGTGGGATAATCCCTTCCCGCGGACAGGAGGCGCCCCGGTGACGCACGTTCCAATAATATCGAGGCGCCCGGGCGTTGTCAATGGACTCTGGAACGCCTCGTGAGCGAGGTCGAGGTCTCATGAGCGTCGTCGACATCACCCACCCGGACAAGGTGCTGTTTCCGGATGACGGCATCACCAAGCGTGAGCTCGCCGAGTACTACGAGTCCGTCGCGCAGGCTATGCTTCCCCACATTCGCGGACGCCCGATCACGATGGAGCGGTATCACCGCGGGATCGGCGAAGAGGGTTTCTTCCAGAAAAACCTGGAGAAGGGTCCCGCGTGGCTCGAGCGCGCGGCCGTTCCGAAGAAAGGCGGCATTGTGCAACATCCCGTCGTCAACGATGCCCGCGACCTGCGGTGGCTCGCGAACCAGAATTGCATCACGCCGCACGTCTGGACGTCGCGCGTACCCGACCTCTTCCACCCGGATGTCTGCGTCTTCGATCTCGATCCGCTCGAAGACGACGCGGACGCGCTCCGCGCGGCGTGTTTTGTCCTGCGGGATCTCCTCGCGGAGCTCGGGTGCGAAAGCTGGATCAAGACAACCGGATCCAAGGGATTCCACATCGTCATCCCACTCGACGGCAGCGCGGACTGGGAGGAGGTCACGCGCTTTTCCCACGAGGTCGGCCGGCGGCTCGTGGAGCGCGACCCGGACAACCTCACCCAGGAGTTCTATAAGGCCGACCGGCGCGGTCGGATTCTCGTGGATACGGGGCGAAACGAGTACAGCGCAACGCATGCCGCGGCCTACGCGGTCCGCCCGAAGCCGGGTGCCCCGGTCTCCGCGCCCTGCACGTGGGAGGAGGTCGAGAGCGGGGCCGTGCAACCACGCACGTTCATGCTCCGCGGGATGGCCGCGAGGCTGGATCAGGTAGGCGACCTTTGGGGCAAGCTGTACGACAAGCCGGTTGCTCTGCCGGAGCTTTAAAGCATTCCCTGCGCGGCCTTCAGTTTTCTCTTCATCGATCCAGGCAAGAAGTGAGCAGGGGCGTCAGGACAATCCAATTTAGCCGATGCGGCCGGTTCGTCATACCGTCTTCCGATACATAGTAAAGGCCTGCGTAGCTACCCATCCCGCGAGGATGAGGAAGACGGCCAGCAGCCCGCACTTCATCCAGACATCCCCTATGGCGACGCCCTGCATCGCCTGGCGCGAGGCATCGACGGCCCAGTTCACGGGATTCCCTTTGGAGAGGGTGCGAATCCATTGCGGCATCGATTCGGCCGCCATGAAGGCGGTGGACAGGAACACGAGCGGCATACCGAAGAAGTTGGCTACCGCGATGAGCGTCTCCTCCCGCCTCGCAATGAGAGCAAGGCCGTTGGACAGGGCCGCGATCCCAGCGCCGAGCAGCACGGCGGCCAGCAGGATCAGGAGGAATCCACCGACGCCGCCCGCCACGCCGGCGCCGAGCATCCATCCGAGAAGCAGGATCAGGACGGACTGGACCGCAATCGTGATCGACGTGTGCGCCACCCGAGCGGCGATCAACGACGCCCGATGGAGCGGCGTCGTGAGGAGCCGGTCGAGCACACCCTCTTTCAGATCTTCGATCATTCCCATCCCCGACCAGATGGCGCTGAACAGAGACGTCATCACGACCACGCCGGGAGTAAGGAACTCGATGTAGGTGCCGGTCGAGAATCCTGGTAGCTCCACGACGTTTCGGAAGAGCTGTCCGAAGAGCGTGAGCCAGATCACCGGCTGGACGAGCGTGACGGCAATCCAGATCGGCAGCCGGAGCGTCGTGCGCAGATGGCGGATCAGCAGCTGATTCGTATCGGCTACAAAGGTCTGCATGGCGGCCTTGGCGGTATGGGTCTTGTCAGTGGAGATCCAGTGGCATGATTTCCGATCCGCTTGCCGAGAAGATACCGGATCAGACGGCGTCAGACTTGTCCGCGGAGTACCGGTGTCCGGTATGATGGAGATAGACGTCGTCGAGGGTGGGTCCACTCAACGTGACGGCGCGGACGGCGATGCCTGAGCGCTCGAGCGTACTCATGAGGGTAGGGATCGCCGTCGCTCCCTGGGCGACCTGCACGCTGACACCCTTGCCGTCTGCGATGACGTCCAGCACTCCGTCGGTACGCCTCAGGACATCAGCGGCGCCGCTCGTGTTTTCGTCGATTTCAAGCGTGATGACGTCTCCCTGAATCTGAGCCTTCAGGTCGCGCGGCGTCCCTTCGATCACCACGCGGCCATGGTCTACGATGGCCAGCCGGTCGGAGAGCCGGTCGGCCTCCTCAAGGTAGTGCGTCGTCAACAGGACGGAGAGCTGCCTCTCCCGGCGCAGGCGGGCGAGATCCTTCCAGATCGCCGCACGTGTCTCAGGGTCGAGGCCCGTCGTGGGCTCGTCCAGCAGAAGAATGGGCGGATCGTGCACGAGCCCCATCGCGATGTCAAGCCGGCGCTTCATCCCTCCCGAGTACTTATCGACCATTCGATCGGCCGCGTCGCTCAATCCAACCCACTCGAGCAGTTCGTTGACCTTCGCCGGGATCTCGCGCCGGGGAACGCGCTTGAGGTGGGCTTGCAGCGACAAATTCTCACGTCCCGTGGCGTAGCGATCCGTGCCGGAGGCCTGGGCCACGTATCCGATGCGCAGGCGCACATCGTGCCCCTGTCTTAACACGTCCAGCCCGTCCACGCGCGCCGTACCTCCGTCCGGGTGCGTCAGCGTCGCGAGAATCCGAACCGTCGTGCTCTTCCCTGCACCATTGGGCCCGAGCAGTCCAAAAATCTCGCCGCGGCGGATGGAAAACGTAACCCCGGCAAGCGCCTGGTCGCCGCCGGGATACGCCTTCGTGAGATTCTCAACGTGGACCGCGTCCTCTTGCGTCATCGCCGCGTCTCATCGTCCGATTCCGAAATCAAGGAGAAGGGGCGACGTGCCAGAGGGCGAGTTCAGGCCGCTTTCAAGATCGCGTTCTCCCTGCCGGCCGCCAGGTCCTCCGTCGC
>CBFGRV010000131.1:0-4000 GCA_965651265.1 uncultured Rhodothermales bacterium | reverse complement strand
GCGTATCGAAGCGTGAATGCGGGGATGGCGTTCGATTTCGACATGCGTCCCGTGACCGTCCAGGTGCGAGGCGCCATCCTGAATCTGTTCAATCGGCGCAATGTGTACGATTGGAGCCTCCAGGAGGTCGATGGCGCCTACGAAATCGTGCCCCGGACGCTACCCGGACGCCGGCCGGCGCTCTCGATCAAGCTGGTGTACTAGCCGGCGCGCGACGGCGAACCAGCGAACTCTCACGCGAGACATCGTCCCATCCATCGTCGCGGACGTCGTTCTGAGTGACGCTGAAGAATCGGCCCGCTGCGATTTTTTTCGAGATGATGTAGTCATCGCTTTGCGCTGAGGTACATCCTACTCGTATGCACCTCAAACTACGGAGGCAACGATGAGACGACGCTACGGGATCACGTTTCTTCTCTTACTGACCGCCGCGCTCACCACACAAGTCCCCCAGGTTCGCGCGCAGGCGCCCACATTTTTCACCGCGCATCTCACCCCCGCGCAAGAGCCCGGCGGGGTAGAATCCGAGGGGAGCGGGACGGCGGCCCTCGTGCTTACGGACGAAGGGCTGCGCTTCTACATTACGGTCCACGGGCTCACGAGCGAGATCACCAACGCGCACTTTCATCGTGCGGAGATCGGCGTGAACGGCGGTGTCGTTCGCGACCTCCTGGATCATTTTTCCGGAAACACCGCCACCGGGATCTGGACCCCCTCGGACCCGCAGGCGCTGGCCGACTCGCTCGTGCAGGCCCTGATGCTCGGTGAGTTGTATATCAACGTCCACACCCAAAACTTCCCGGGCGGGGAGATTCGCGGGCAGGTGCTGCCGAGCTCCGGCGCATCCCTGTCAGCCTTCCTGACGCCGGCTCAAGCTGGGGTCGACATTGAAAGCGACGGCAGCGGCACGGCCCATGTGCAGGTGACCCCCGCCGGCGCGATTTATTACATCACGGTCGACGGTCTTACCGGTCCGGCCATGAATGCGCATTTCCACATCGGCAACATAGGCGAGAGCGGCACGGTCGTGCGGGGCATCTTCGACAACTGGGAGAACGGCACGGCCTTCGGAGTATGGACGGCCAATGACGCGGAACCGCTGACGGATGAACTGCGCGAGACGCTGCTCTCAGGCGGCCTGTACTTCAACGTACACACGGCCGCCTACGGCGCGGGAGAGATCAGGGGCCAGATCCTACCATCGAGCGGATGGGGGTTCAGCGCGGCCCTCGACGCCGAACAGCAGAGTGCAGAGGTCGAGAGCGACGCAATGGGTACGGGCACGTTTACCCTGACCGATGCCGGGCTCATCTATCACATCACCGTGGATGGGCTCACCAGCGACAGGACGAATGCACACTTCCACCGCGCGCCGGCCGGTGAGGATGGAGGCGTGGTGCACGGCATCAACGACAATTTCGTCGGCGACACGGCGTTCGGAGTGTGGAGCCCGAATGACGACGAGCCGCTGACGCCGGAGCTCATCCAGGACCTGTACGCCGGCAACATCTACGTCAACGTACACACTCAGAACTATGGGCCCGGAGAGATCCGCGGGCAGGTGCTCCTGCGCGAAGGGACCGAGTTCACGGCTCGCCTCTCACCCGCCCAGGAGCCCGGCGGCGTGGATTCGGATGGGGCGGGAACGGCAGCGATGACGCTGACGGACGAAGGGCTCCAATTTCGTGTTACGGTGAGCGGCCTCACCAGCGACAAGGTGAACGCGCATTTCCATCGCGCACCGGCCGGTACGAACGGCTCCGTCGTGCGGGGAATCAATGACGAGTTCGTTGGCCTCACTGCCGAAGGCACGTGGACGGCGAGTGATGGCGAGCCCCTAACGGAGGAGCTCATCCAGGCGCTAATGCTGGGCGAGCTCTACCTCAACATCCACACGACCGATAACCCGGGTGGGGAGATTCGAGGGCAGGTGCTGCCTTCCGAGGGGGTGGGCCTGCGGGCCGTCTACACGAACGAGCAGGAGTTTGCCGACATCGAGCAGGAGGGCAATGGCGTTGCAACGCTTACGCTCACGGAGCACGGACTGATTTACCACACGACCGTCACCAACCTGACCGGCGACCACACGAACGCGCATTTCCACGGCGGAGCCATCGGCGTGAGCGGCGGAGTCATACACGGCATCCACGATAACTTCGTCGGCAATTCGGCGAGGGGTGTCTGGCGCGCCACGGGTGATGGTATGCTCACGGCGGAGAATATCAGCGACCTCGTGAGCGGCGACCTCTACCTGAACGTACACACCGCCGCGAACGGGCCGGGCGAGATCCGCGGGCAGGTGCTGCTGAGCAGCGGCATCGGCGCCACCGTGCCCATGGATCCGGAGCAGGAAGGCGGCGACATCGAGAGCGACGGCGCGGGAACGGCAGCCGTGACGCTGACCGAACGCGGTGTAGCCTACGCGCTGACGGCATCCGATCTGACGGGGCCCATCATGAACGCGCATTTCCACAACGCGCCTCTTGGTGAGAACGGCGGGGTGGTGCGGAGTCTCTTCGACGAATTCCAGGGCAACACGGTGGTGGGCTTCTGGAGTCCCACCGATCCAGAGCCGTTTACGTCGGACATGCGGCATGAGCTACTCGCCGGCAATCTGTACTTCAACCTGCACACGCAGATGTACGGCGCAGGCGAGATTCGCGGGCAGATCATGCCTAATGAGGTTCTCCCAACGGCCATCGAGCCGATTGACGGCGAGGTGCCCGGTGCGTATAGGCTGGATGAGAACTACCCGAACCCGTTCAATCCGGCCACGACGATCGAATTCGCGCTCGTCAAGGCGTCCCAGGCGCGGCTGGAGGTGTTCGACGTCCTCGGGCGCCATGTGGTGACACTGGTCGACGGGCCGCTCAGCGCGGGCGAGTACCGCGTCCAATTCGAAGGTGCCGGACTGCCCAGCGGCATCTACATGTACCGCCTGACCACGCCCGAATTTCAGAGCACACGAACGATGCTGCTCCTGAAATAGGCGCTGGACCGTGAGAGAAGGCCTTCGACCGTGCTCGCGAAGGCCTTGTAGCATGGTCAGCCCAAACCGGGGCTTCTCGTCCGACGGGAGGCCCCGGTTTTTGTATACTGGATCTGTCGAGGAAGCCCGTCAGGCTTTATCATACGATTGGAGGAATCCGGCTTTCCAATCTCCGGGCTTGCGACCCCCTTCCATGTCTTCCACCGACCGCCTCGAGCGCCTCTTTCGCGCGGCTCTGCTCCTTCCGAAGGAAGAGCGGGAGGAGTTTCTGCAGGCGGCCTGCGCCGATGATCCCGTGCTGTGTCGGCAACTCGAGCGCTTGCTGGCGGCTGACGAGGCCGCCGAGGCTGAATCCTTCCTCGACGAACCGGCCGCAGGTCTTGTGGAACCGGCCGACTTCACGAATTCAGCCGCCAAAGGGAAGGACTCGCCGCCCGACGAGCTGATCGGGCCCTACCGGCTGCGCCGCCTCCTGTGCCGTGGCGGGATGGGCGATGTCTATCTGGCGCTGCAGGAAAGACCGTTCAAGCGGTACGTAGCCGTGAAGCTCATCCGGCCGGGCCTCGATACGGAGGCCGTGCTCGAGCGATTCGAGGCCGAGCGGCAGATCCTGGCGTCGCTGTCGCACCCCAACATCGCGCGCTTGATCGACGGCGGCATCACGCCTGCCGGGCTGCCGTATTTCACGATGGAATACGTCGAGGGACTCCCCCTCACAACCTATTGCGACGAGCAGCGCCTGGACATCGACGAGCGGTTGCGGCTCTTCGAAAAGGTCTGTCACGTGGTCCACTATGCCCACCAGAATCTGGTGCTCCATCGGGACCTCAAGCCGTCTAACATCCTCGTTACCGAAGACGGCACGGTGAAGCTGCTCGACTTCGGTGTGGCGCGGCTGCTGAATCCGCATCTGACGCCGATCTCGATGCCCGATTCGCAGGCCGAGATGCGGCTGATGACGCCGGAGTACGCCTCGCCGGAGCAGGTCCGCGGGCTCGGCCTTACGACGGC
>CBFGRV010000130.1:0-4032 GCA_965651265.1 uncultured Rhodothermales bacterium | reverse complement strand
AGCTGCAGGCCGAAGAGATCCCCGTGCTGCGGGATCTCCCCAAGATCTCCGACCTAGAGTTCGGCCCCGGCGGCGACCTGTACGCGACGCAGATGGGCATGTCGGATTACTGGTACCAGCCGCTCGACGAGCCGGATGGGGCCATCTACCGGATCTTCTTCGATGCGTCCGTCGAGCCGGACGATCTGCTTGAAGAGGAGGACGCGCCAGCGATCGCATCCGATGATAGGCTCGCCCTCGGCCGGCAGCTCTTCGCGGATCTTGCCTGCAGCGCCTGCCACGCCGTTGACGGGAAAACGGAGCTGCTGGGGCCGAATCTGAAGGACATCGGCCGGATCTACTCGCGAGAGGAGCTCCTCGAAGAGATCCAGGAACCCTCCAGGCGCATCAAGCCGAGCATGGCGCCCACGCGCATCACGAAGGCGGACGGCGAGGTGCTCCTGGGTCGGGTCGTGTCGGCGGGCGCGGATGGAATCCGCCTGATGGTCGTGGGAAACCGCATCCTACAGATTCCCCGCAGCGAGATCCGCTCCGAGGAGCCCGTGATGGAGTCGCTCATGTGGCCTGGACTGCTCGCGAGCCTCAGCCAGGACGAGGTCGGCGCGCTGCTGGATTATCTGGAGGGCCTTCACCTCGAGAATGAATGATCGGTCTGTCGAGCGGCGATCAATCCCGGGATGACGATTTGCCGGGCGACCTGGAGGGTGGATGAGGGAATCGCGCGCCGTTCTTCGCTTATGGGGGCGACGGGTGTTCCTTCAACCGAATCAGTGAACGGACATGATTCCATCCCCCAATCATCGCATGCGGGCGCTTCTCGTGATGATGGCGTTCGCCCTGGGCGCCGCGCTTCCGGTCCGCGCCCAGGTGGCGAATACGATGTCGTACCAGGGCTACCTCACCGACGCCGACGGCGAGCCGGTGGAGAACCCAAACGCTACGCTGACCTTTCGGATCTACGAAGCCCAGACCGGAGGCGAGCCGATCTGGACCGAGACGCGGGCGGGCGTGGCGGTCGAGGAGGGCGTCTTCTCCGTGCTCCTCGGGGAGATCGAGCCGCTGGATCCGGAGTGGTTCGACGCACCGCTCTGGCTGAGCGTTGCCCTCGGTAGCGAGGAAGCGGCCGAACTCGAGCCGCGCATCCGGCTAGCCGCCGCGCCCCTCAGCCTGATGGCCCGCGCACTGGATGCGGATGCGCTTCAGGCAGGCGACAACATCTCCATCCAGAAGGAAGGCCACCGGCTTGTCATCTCTGCCGAGGTGTCCGGCGAAGAGGAAGAAGGGGGCGACATCACCTCCGTGACGGCAGGCGCCGGGCTCGTCGGGGGCGGGGAGGAGGGCGACGTCACGCTCTCGCTGGCTCCGCAGATTTTTATAAATCCCACTATCCCGTACGTGGGCATAGGACGAAGCACTCGCATCACCGGCGAATATTTCGGGGTGAACGCGCCGGTCACCTCGGGCTCGACTGGCGGCATCTATGTCAACACGAACGAAGGTGGACGTCCAGTCTACGGGTATGCGATCAACAATGTGAATCGAGCCCAGCACTATTTTGATCCGACAACCAGTTCCTGGCGGTTGCAAGTGGGGGGATTTATAGCATTGGCGGCTCGGTCGAACGGGAGAGTGGGAATCGGCACCAACGACCCGCAGGCGAGCTTGCACGTCTCCGGAGGCTCCCTGATGGTTGGGGGCACGCTACACATGCTAATGCGTGCTCAGAGGCTCTCGTACCATACCAGCCAGGGAGAGAGGGGCTACATTGATTTTGGCTCTTCTGCGATACAGTTCACGAACGCCTGGCCGAATGGCTCCATAGTCTTCCGGACGGGCGGGCAGAACAGACTCGTCCTTGAAAGCAACGGTGAGGTATACCCGGGTCTCACCAACGCTCAAAATCTCGGGCGACCGGCAAACCGCTGGCTTGCCGTCTGGGCGCTGCTAGGCGCGATCCAGACATCCGACCGCCGCCTGAAGCGGGACATCAAGGACCTTCGGTACGGTCTCACCGAGGTCCGCCGGCTGCGGCCCGTGAGCTACCGCTGGCGCGATCAGGAAGGCGGGGTCGTGCGGCTGGGGTTGATCGCGCAGGAGGTGCAGGAAGTCGTGCCGGAAGCCGTCCAGGTGCCCGACGAACCGGATGGGATGCTGGGCATGAACTACGGCGATCTCGTGCCCGTCCTCATCAAGGCCATCCAGGAACAGCAGGCGCAGATCGACGCGCTGCAGCGCGAAGTCGACGGGTTGAGCGCGCTGTCGGCCGGCCGCTAGGTCTGGGCCGGCCCCGGAGGGTCGGTGGTGGTAACATCCAGAGAGGCAACATCAGCATGAAGAAGCTCATTGTAGTGTTTTGCACATGGATCGCACTTGGACTGACCGGCGCGGCATCCGCGGAAGGCCAGGAGGTCCGGTTGCAGCGGACCGTGGTGGGATCGGGCGGCGGTTCGATGGCCGGCGATGCACGCATCCTGAGGGCCACCCTGGGCCAGCCTGTGGCGGGCCGAACTATGGGTGCCGCGAGCATTCTGGGGGCCGGGTTCTGGTACCGGCCGGGGACGGCTCCTTCGGGCGTCGCCCTCGAGGATGGCGGCGAGCTGCCCGCCCGGTTCGATCTGAAGCAGAACTATCCGAATCCGTTCAATCCGCGGACCGTAATCGGCTTCGATCTGCCGCGCCGGTCGCACGTAACGCTGGTGGTCTTCGACATACTGGGCCGACAGGTGCGGCGCCTGGTCGACGGCCCGATGCCCGCCGGTCGTCACGAGGTCGCGTTCGAAGCCGCCGACCTTGGCAGCGGCGTATACCTCTACCGGCTGCACGCAGGGGATTTCGTGCAGACGCGGACGCTGACCGTCTTGCGATGATTTCACCCTCCTCGCTTACGGTTTCACGAAGCTCACAGATCTGCGTGACACGACATCCTTGAACGACGCTTGTGACGCGCCGGCTGAATCGGGGCCGGCTGTTTGTGTTCGATCCTTATCTCAATCTTCTTGTCGGATAACGCGCGAGCCTCTGTGAATTGACGTCACAAAACGATTGTGGATGGACTGCGCGCCCGTACCGGTTGGAACCTGAGGCCGCTGAGCGTGATTTGTAGACATCCGCTTTGCCCAAGTGGCGGAACTGGTAGACGCGCATGATTCAGGGTCATGTGCCCGTTTAGGGCGTGGAGGTTCGAGTCCTCTCTTGGGCACTTTTAGAAGCCTCGCCGTTCGAACGAGTGGCGGGGCTTTTTTAGGGATGGTTGGTTTACAAAAGAATAAGAGCCAATCCGAGTAAACAAAATCAGTGTACGCGGACACAGGCGATCCGATGCAGCATTTCATCCATTAAGCGAGCGTCGCTGCATCTCTCCCTTCTATACAAGAAAGTGGCCCTGGATGGCCAGAGCGAGATTAACATTCAGATCTCGCCTGACCGCTGATGCGGTACGCCGGGCCTCAGAGAGACCCGGCGTATCGATCTCAGAAGAACGGGTGACATTCGGCGCGCATCCTACTTCACGATTACCCACCCGTACATGCCATTGACGGCGAAGTGCGGCAAAACCTCGCAGATCACGAGATATCGCCCCGGCTCCTCGAAGGTCCACGTAAACGGCACGTCTGGCCCCGGCAGGGTCAGGTTGCCGCGCGCAATGCGATTCGCAGGTGAGTTGATGATAGGCGGAAAGTCCGGTATGCCGGAGTCTTCGAGCGGCGACGCTGAGTTACGTCTACGAGGGCGATCCGATGGGTCCACCCGTCGATCCTGTTGAGACTCGCTTTACGCTCCCCGCAGCGAGCAAATTCCGAGGGATATTGGGCGCCGATCTCGCTCTGGGCCCGCTGCATACGACACTGGACGTGAGCTTCGGTCGGACCACGAGCTTCTCAGCCGGACTTGGATTCGCCTATTGACCGCATTCTCTACCGACCGAGACGCCACTGATCGAGCTCGGGCTCCCAGGCTTCCAACGGCACGTGTGACAACGATCAGCCTGAGGTCGCGTCGCCGGTGGGCGACAGCTCGACATCCAGCAGCTTC
>CBFGRV010000129.1:0-4408 GCA_965651265.1 uncultured Rhodothermales bacterium | reverse complement strand
CCACACGCGGAATTTGATCTCTCGGTTCATCTCTCCCTCAGATACTCGTAGTCAATCGTGTTGATGGCGAACCAGTCCACGATGCCCTCCGCGTTCTCCCCCAGGTAGCATCCCTCCGCGCGGTACAGCCGCCATAGTGTTTCCCGGATCTCCTCGCCGGTCAGATCCTCTCTTAGCACGCGGTCCAGCTCGCGGTACTTCTCGTAGTTCTCGACCAGATACGCCCAATGGCTACTCCGCGGCGGGTGCCACGGCAGGCGTACGGAGAGCCCCTTGACGAGACGAAGGAGCGCGGTCATAGGGCAAGGTACGCACCTCTCACCAAAATTGAACCACGGACTCACCCAAAATCGGTAGTGATCCCGCTCGCTGTCATGGGGAGATTTCGCCCATCATGGCAACAGGAGTGCGCAATTTACCTGAGGGCGTCCAGCAGGGGACGTATGCGATCCGTCCGGTCAATGCCGAGGACGGGTCTACCGTGCTCGAGCTCGACATCACGGGCTTCATCGGTTTCTGGCCCGAGGCGAAGCAGGATATCATCCGCGCCGTCCGAAACAACAAGCCGGACACCATCAAGCTCTTCATCTCGAGCCTGGGCGGGTTTGTCGACGATGCCCTCGCCATTCACGATTTCCTGAGCGCGAGCGAGGCCCGCGTAGAGGTCCGGATTGCGGGCATGACGGCCTCAGCCGCAACGGTGGTGGCGCTCGCCGGCGACGACATCCAGATCTCAGACAACGCGCTATTCCTCGTCCATCACGCCTCCGCAGGGCTGCTGGCCTTCGGCAAGGTGGAGGACATCGAGGAAGCCGCTGACGAGGCGGCGCGGATGCTCCGCAAAGTCAACGGGCGCATCCTGAACCTCTACCAGAAGCGCACGGGACTCAGCGCAGAGGAACTGGACGAACTGCTCGCGAAAGAGGAGTGGCTGACGCCTCAGGAGGCGCTAGATCTGGGGTTCGTCGACGGGATTTACGAGCCGGACGGCGCTACGGCGTCGGCTGCCCCCAATGACTTTGCGGCTGTGCTGAGTGCCATCGGCCTTCCGCCTATTCCTACGCAATCAAACCATTCTCGAGAGATGGCTGACAAGACCCAAGAGACGCAAAAAACCGAAGTCACGGCGGAGAAAGAGATCCAAAAGTCCGCGGCCGCGGAAAATCAGCCTGATGAGCGCGCCCAGCTCGCTCAGATGCAGGCTGAGATGGAGCAGCTCAAGGCCATGAACGCTCAGCTGCAGGAGGATCGTCGCCAGGCGCGGCTTCAGGCGCTTCGGGAGACGCTCACCGGGCGTGTTCCGGGCAAGGCCGTCGACGAGCTCATCAGCGCCGTGGACAGGGCCTCGACCGAGAAGGCGGATGTGATCGCCGCCATCACCGAGGCTGTGAAGCACATCCCCGAGATGGTCTCCCGCGGCGTGGTGGAGGTCGACAATCCCAGCCGGGAATCCCAGGAGACGATCGCCAAGGCTACCGTCAAAATGTAACGGGCTAGCGCCCTGAACTGAGACTCTCACACTCTATCTGATAGACTCATGGATGCCGTCAAATTTACGCAGAGCTGGACCGAGGTCCAGTCGATCAATGCCGCGCACAACCTCGCTCCCATGGACCGCCTCAAGGAGTTCGTGGCCAATCAGTCGAAGGTGATCTCGCCCGGGACCATCCTCAAAAGCTACGATGGGGACATGGTGCCCTGGGTGCAGGGGACGGACTACCTCGAAGATATCGTCGGGGTCTATGCGGGCGCGGCCGACCTCGACACGTCGAAGGATGTGTTCGGTCTGGTGCGCGTTTTTGGTCCGCTCCAGAAGGCGAAGCTCGTGGCGTGGACCGCTGCGGACGGCTCGACCACGGCTGCGCCGTCTGCGGACGCGCTGGCTGCACTGGAGGCCCTCCACATCTACCCGCTGTAACGAGCAATTCTGTTTTCCTCCTACCTCATAAAGATGCAGCGATGAAAAACGTCTTTTTTTCGATAATCGGATTCGCGCTCCTGTTCGTTACGGCGGCTCTGATGGCAAGCAACCCCGACGCGGTCGGATTCCTCGCCATCGCCCCGCTCATCAACCTGACCGGAGTCCAGGAGCTGTTCCGGCCGGATAGGGTCGCGCAGGTCATTCTGACGACTGAGAACTACGGGACGCCTATCCTCGACCGCTTTTATCCGGAAGCCCGGCGGCAGGCATGGCCGAGCGTACTCGTTCCGCGCAGCAAGATCACCAACATCACGCGATCGGTGCCCGTCGTTCGGCGGGGGGCGCCCGGTATTTCCATCGGCCACGCCTCGGGGAGCTTCGAGTACATCGAACCCGTGCCGATCAAGACTTTCGATGCGATCGGATCGGTGGAGTTCAACAACGCGCAGCTCGCCGGCCTTCAGAGCCTGCAGTCGTGGGCTGACGAGCGGATCGTGCGCCACCTCCAGACTCACCGCCTGACGACGGAGGGCCTCGCGGCTCAGAGCCTGTCAGGGACCGTCACCTGGCCGATCGTCGACGCCACGGGGTCGATCATCGACACCTACACGATCGATTTCGGCAACCCTGAGACCTACACGGTTCAGGCCGACTGGTCCAGTTCCAGCACCACGCTGGGACAGATCTACGAGGATCTGGTGGCCATGCGAACGCAGCTGCGGCGCAAGGGCTACACCGGCAACATGGTCGACGTCGGCGTCAAGGTATTCGGGTACATCCTCGACCGAGTGACCGCCGTCACGAACGACACGCGCATTCCGGGACGGCTGAACGAGGACGGCTCGATCCAGGTTGGCGAGTTCCGCATCACGCGCCTGGACGCAGAATACTACCATCCAGGCGGTGTCGGAGGATCGCCCTCGGCCGGCTACACGAAAGCGATCGGGGACGACGATCTCGTCATGTGGGACTCAAACGCTCCGTGGACGCTCCTCCGGGTCCGGCTCGACAACTTCAAGATGGGCGAAGATCCGGGGCCGCTCGGCATCATCACCGAACTCACGAAAGACGGCGGCGCGATCGAGATGTTTGCCGAGTCGAAGCCGCTTCCCATTCCAGTCGTGGAGTCCACGCTCCAGACGGACGTGACCGACGACGGATCGTAAATGACCTACGACGTCACGGATCATCCGCTACTCGGCGATGAGGCCAAGGAACTCGATCAGGACGTGCTCGAGGCGCATGGTCGGATCGCAGAGCAGGTTCTCGGCCTGGCTGGTAGCGAACTGGGAGGGGATGAGGCGGAAGCGGCCAAAGACGCAATCGTGCTGCAGATCAACTACCAGCTGGAGAATCTGCCCGATCGAGACTACGGCGCCCTGATTGCCGAGACGCCCTTCCGGTGGCTAGATGATCCGGAGATCGTAGCGATAAATCCGCTGGCTCTGCGCATGGCGGCTCGCTTGGTGGGTACGGGTCGCCGTGTGCCGGCGGCATCTGTCAGGGTGCCCGAGGCGGAGGATGTGTTTGCTGTTGAAATAACCTGATGCCGACTCCTTTTCCGCATACGTGCCAGATCACGCGGCCGGGTAATGATACGAGGCCGATCGATCCGGAGAGCGGGCAGCCGGTAGGCGACCCGCCGGATCCGGTCGAGGTCTATGTGGGGCGATGCTATCTGGATGAGTCAGGGGAGGCAATCAGGAGAGAAAAAGGTGGCGACACCGACATCGAGGGCGAGAGCGTGCTGCGGTTGCCGAAGCGCGCGGGCGTCTTCGACTCCGAAGCGGATTCGGTGACGGTCGCGGCGAACGGGGTGACCCGCACGGCGCGCATCGTGCGCGAAAAATACCTGAGACACAGAGTGCATCTACTCCTGACCTACGAGACGTTGGCAGCGTGAGCGTCCAGACGCACATAGAGACGAACCTGGATCGGTTCATCGAGAACCTCGAGCGGATGATTCCGAGCGAGGCCCCCCTTGCCGGCATGGTCATCAATGCGACCGAGTATGCCGTGCATCTCCATAACCGCATGGCCTATTGGGTGATGAACGATGCCGTGCTGGAGAGAAACTGGCAGGACGAGCACGAGAAGGTGCTGAATGAGGCCTCTGCGGCCGGCGAGATCGTGACGGACGATCAGCTTCACAAGGCCGCGTTCCGGGCGCTCGAGCGGACCGTACTCTATTACCAGGAGGTCATCGGCTTCAAGGACACTCGCGGTAAGGTGAAGCTGCCCCCGCGCCCAATGCACCCTGGGGCATGGGCCGACGACACCGAAACGCTGGTGAAGGCCTACGTGAGCGTTCTCGTGCAGGCAGGTATCACCATCGACCACTCGACCTACGACGATTACTCGCCGGTAGCGGCGGCCGCATAATGGCAGATTTTCAGATACGACGCACGGTATGGCTCCACAACAAGCCGTGGCGCACGGGCTCCGAGGACGCCCTGGAGGCGGCCGGCTTTGCGGAGGAGCAAAAGG
>CBFGRV010000128.1:0-4470 GCA_965651265.1 uncultured Rhodothermales bacterium | reverse complement strand
GTGCCTCGCTATCCCGCGTTCAACTCGAGGGTCGGATGAAATTCGGGCGGGCGGCGGTGCTTCGTCAGCTGCTCGAAAGCGTACGCGATGCGGATGAGCGTGGGCTCACTCCATGCCTTGCCGATGAAGGAGATGCCGACCGGCAGGCCGTGGCTGTATCCCGCCGGCACGCTGATGTTCGGATATCCTGCGACGGCCGCGGGCGTTGAGCTACTCCCCATGTAGTTGTCCCCGTTCACCACGTCGATCGCCCACGGCGGGCTACCCGTGGGCGCTACGATGACATCGAGCCCGTGCTCGTCCATCACCGCGTCGATCCCCTCCTCGCGCGATAGCCGGTGGTTTTTTGCGAGTGCATCGAGGTATTCCGTTTCGGTGAGCGGGCCCTTCGCCTCGGCCAGCTCGAAGATCTCCTGGCCGAAATAAGGCATCTCGCGGTCGCGATTCTCGATATTGAATTCGATGAGATCGCGGAGCGTCCGTACGCCCGACTCGGGCTGGCGCTCGGCTAGATATGCATTCAGATCGGCCTTGAACTCATAGAGTAGCACCGTGTACTGCGTGTCGTCATATTCCCCGACGTGGGGGATGTCCGCGGGGTCGATGATCTCGGCGCCGGCCTGCTTCATGGCTTCGATCGCGTCCTCCGCGAGCCGGTCGGCTTCGGGGCTGTACCCGAAGAAGTGCTTGCGTGCGACGCCGATTCGCGCTCCTTCGAGTCCGCGCGGATCGAGAAAGGGCGTGTAATCCGCCAAAGCATGGCCGGCGGCGGCCACCGTGGCCGAATCGCGCGGATCCTCGCCGGTCATCGCCCCGAGGAGGATGGCGGCATCGGCCACCGTGCGGGCCATCGGCCCCGGCGTGTCCTGACTGTGTGCGATGGGGATGACTCCGGAGCGGCTCAGCAGGCCGAGTGTCGGCTTGATGCCGACCAGGGCGTTCGCGTTGGAGGGGCACACGATGGATCCATTCGTCTCCGTGCCGATCCCGGCGGCCGCGTAACAGGCGCACACGCCTCCACCGGTTCCGGAGCTGGACCCGCAGGGGGTCCGATCGAGCACGTAGGGATTCCGCCCCTGCCCGCCCAGCGCACTCCATCCACTCGATGATTTCGAAGATCGGAAATTGGCCCACTCGCTCAGGTTGGCCTTGCCCAGAATGAGGGCGCCGGCTGCGCGGAGCCTTTCCATGATGAACGCATCGCGGGCGGGAGGTGCACCGACGAGCGCCAGCGATCCGGCCGTAGTCATCATGTCGGCCGTATCGATGTTGTCCTTGACGATGATGGGAATCCCGTGCAAGGGACCGCGCACTCGCCCTGCGCGCCGCTCCTCATCCAACCGGTCCGCGGTTGCGAGCGCATCGGAATTGATCTCCAGCATGTGGTGCAGCGCGGGCCCCTGCCGGTCCAGCGATTCGATGCGTTCCAGATAGAGCTCTGCGAGGCGCCTCGCTGTATAGCGGCCGGAGCCCATGTGCTCCATCAGCTCGGAGATGGTCATCTCCTCGAGCTCAAAGGCGGGCCGAGGCCGCGGTGCGGGACCGATTCTCGCGCCGCCCGCCGATGCCACTCGCTGTAGCGCATTTGCGGAAATGGAGGCGGTAAGGGCGCCCGATGCGCCATAGCGGATGAATGATCGGCGATCCATGGTCTCAGGGCGAGGTGAGTGGTACCTCGTCAATATACGCACAGGACGGGCGCGAAGAGACGTGCCTTGGAGGCACCGGACACGCCGGTTTCGCGCGAGTCGAATCGGAGCGCCCGAGGCGCTACGGCACAGGACGATAGTTGCCCTGGCCGATGATTTCCATCCAGAAGTCCAACAGGTCGATTTCTCGATCGCGGGTGCGGTCCACCCACTCGGTGGGCGGCTCGCGGCCGGGGTGAAAGCGCACTCCCCAGATGGGGTCGAATCCGTCGGTTCGCAGAGAGTAGCGCACGTCGCCGTACACGTCCGGTGCATCCGGGGCGGCGGCGACCCATCCATCCGAAAACCATGCGAAGCGCTCGAAGTCATTGCGGATCCGTGGGTGCTGCCGCAGGTCGGCCGGCACATCGTCGAGCTCGGTCTTTTCGACGAATGTACCCGCCTGCCAGGAAGCGCCCGCGAGGAAGGGCACGCGAATCCGGTCGGCGAAGAGGCTGTCGCCCGATTCGTAGAGTGAGCGCCACACCACCAGGTTACCGAGGGTCGGAAATACGGCCTGGCGCGTCGGCTCGTGCTGCCGCATCTCGGCCAGGCGGGTCTGGACGGCGAGCGCACGATCCCGCTGCAGCGCGCCGACGCCCAGGTAGGCGAGGCACAGCACCAGGGCCACCACGGCCGGCGAACGACGCATCATCCAGGCGGACGCGATCACGCCGATCAGCAGGATGAGCGTGAAAATGGGGTCGATGATGGAGATGACATTCCAGGCGACACGCACCGACGAGAAAGGCCAGAAAAGCTGGGTCCCGTACGTCGTGCACGCATCGAGGAGGCCGTGCGTCGCGTACCCGGCGACGGCGCCGCCGAGGATCGGTTGCCAATCGGCGCGATACTTCTTCCGCAGGAGCCACGGCAGGCTCGCTACGGTCCCTCCAATGGGAATGAACGCGAGCGCGTGTGTGAAGCCGCGGTGATGTTCGATGGCCAGCAGCGGGTCGCTGTCACTGCGGATGAACACGTCGGCATCCGGCAGCATGCCGCCGACGGCGCCCACGAGCCATGCCTTGCGCCCCAATCGATGCTGGAGGAGGGCCTGCGAGGCCGCCGCGCCGAGGAGCCCTTGAGTGAGTGGATCCATCTTCTATGTGAAAACAGCCGATTCGTGAAGGTAACGTCTGCACCGAGGGTTCGAAATTTCCTGCCACCCTATAGAATCTACATCCCGGCCCATCCCCGGTACGCAAACAGTAATCGCTGGGCCGGAGTGTGCCTTCAGAGCCCGTTTACTCGAGGAAACTAGAGCCCATCTCCCTCAAACACGGGCCACATCCGGCGCCGTTATGGCACGCGATTGGACTTGCCCGCCGCCAACAAACACATTCGCATCCGGGATGCGGCCACTTCGGCCGGCGCAGTTCCCGGCAGAATTCCAAGTAAACAACACATTCTGCCATGAAAGTCACCCGACACATTCACAAGGCTATCGCCCTGGCCGCTGTGCTGATCGGATTTCCGGTTTCGCAGGCCTTGGCTCAGGGTGTTGCCGGGCCGTATCCGAACAATGGACAGGCAAGTGAGGGGAAGACCTCTGCGTCGATCGAGTGGATGAAGCCTAGCTTCGACGGCGGCGACGGTATTACGTTCATGACTTCCGCAACCCTCATTAGCGGCCAGTATCAAGTGACGCCGTCGATTGCGGTAGCGGCCCGTCTGCCGATTACGCACATGGGCTTCAGCGAGGAGGGCTTCGGCGACTCGAACACCTCGCTGGGCAACGTGTACCTCGGTGGCCGCTACGCGCGCCCGATGAGTAACTCGCAGGTTGATTTCGGTTTCTACCTCCCGACGAGCGGGGGCGACGACGACCTTCTCAACTCGAACTTTGTCGGCTTCATGGCCGACTACGACCGTCTCGAGGCCTACATGATGGATACCTTCGGCATCCAGGGTCTGTACTCGTACGCCCATTCGATCCAGGATGGCGTTCGCCTGGAGGGGAGCATCGGCCCGTCGTTCCTGATCTACACGAGCGACGTGGATGACAAGACGGACCTCCTCGCTCATTACGGCGTGCGCGGCTGGTACGACACGCGCGTCGTTTCGATCGGCGCCGGCTTCAGCGGCACAGGCATCCTCACGGCGGAGGACGCGAGCTTCGGTGAGCGCACGGTCCACCAGGGTACCCTCTACCTGGCCGGCAACGCCGGCAGCATCCGTCCGCACGGGTTCTTCCGACTTCCCCTCGACGAAGACCTGAGCGAGTCGGTGAACTACGTGTTCGGCCTGGGTCTGTCCGTAGTGGTACACTAAGACAGGCTCGAGCCGAGTCGACGATTCGACATCGAATCGATGAAGCCGGGCGACTGCGTCTTCGAGCGCGGTCGTCCGGCTTTTTTTGTTACATCCCGAGCGTGTCCGTGGACATCGCGTCCACAGCTGTCGTATCGGCGTCCGTTGAATCAGCCGCCGGTTGCGCCGCTACGTCGAGCACGATCTGTGCGCTTGGTTGCGTTTCGGAGATGGTGATGGTATCGGCGACCTCGCCCAATCCGCCCCTCGAGTAGTAACCGATAGTTGGGGCCATGCCCCCCGCGCCCTCCGTTCGGCGGTAGGCCGTATCCGGCTCGGCGATGCCGAGCACGTAGTCGCCGTAGCCGAGTCCGGCAAATTCGATAGTGCAGTTCGCTGCGCCGCACGCGCACCACGCCGACGACCCCGCGGCCTCGCCGCTCGTCATGTACACGGTGGCCAGCAGGGAATCGCGCCCCGTGCAGGTCACCTCGGCCAGGATGGTGCCGGGAGCCGTGGCTGCTTCATCGTC
>CBFGRV010000127.1:0-4526 GCA_965651265.1 uncultured Rhodothermales bacterium | reverse complement strand
ACGTGCGGCGGCGCGCCGTAGACGTCGGCGGCTATCACGTACGGCTCGACGCGGTAGCGCTTCACGCCCGCCTCCGTGCCGCCGTGCGAGACCGGGCTGAGCATCTCGAGGAGCGGCGCCGCGCGGTCACATCGGCCGGCCTCGGCCATCGCCTTCACGACCCAGAGTGCGGCGTGCGTGTACTGGCCTCCGTTTTCGCGTACGCCGGGCAGGTACCCGCGGATGTAGCCGGGGTCGTTCGCAGTGCGGTCAAACGGCGGCGTGAGCAGGCGGATGATGCCGGCCTCCTCATCGACCAGGTGCTCCTCGAGGGCATCGAGCGCCTGGCGCGCACGCGCTTCCGGAGCCGCTCCGGAGAGCACGGCCCAGGCCTGCGCGAGGGCATCGATCTTCGCCTCGTCGTTCTCGGAGGAGCCCAACGGGTCGCCGTTGTCGTAGTAGGCTCGCCGGTACCACGACCCGTCCCATCCGGCATCGTTCACCGATTCGCGCAGGCGTTCGGCGTGCCGCCGGTACGCGGAGGCGCGCTCTACATCCCCTCGGGACTCGCACACGGCGGCGAAGCGCCGCAGGATGTCGAGTAGAAAGAAGGCCAGCCACACGCTCTCCCCTTTCCCGGATCGGCCCACGCGATTCATGCCGTCGTTCCAGTCGCCCGAGCCCATCAGCGGGAGGCCGTGCTCGCCCGTGCCAAGCGAGCGGTCGATGGCGCGCCGGCAATGTTCGTATACGGATTCGCTCAGATCCGCCGTCACGGCATCCATCAGGATCTCATCGACGCCGTCCGGCAGCTCCGCGCCGCGCACGTAAGGCGCGACCTCGTCCCAGATCGAAGCGTCCCCCGTCGTCTCGACGTAGTGAAGCGTTATGTAAGGAAGCCAGAGGAGGTCGTCGGAGAATCGCGTTCGGATGCCGCGGCGCGTTTGCGGATGCCACCAGTGCAGCACGTCGCCGTCCTCGAACTGGTGCGAAGCGTGCAGAAGGATCTGGTCCCGTGGTATCTGTGGGCGGATGGCCGCCAGCGAGCCGGCATCCTGCAGCTGATCGCGGAAGCCGAAGGCGCCGCCGGACTGATAGAGGGCGCTCCGTCCCCAGAGGCGGCAGCTCAGATTCTGATACACGAGCCATCCGTTGAGCATCAGGTCGATGGCGGGCGAGGGGCTTTCCACGCGGAAGACGGACGTAATGTCGCGCCAGAACGCGCGCACGTCCTCGAGGGCGGCATCGACGCCGTCGGGCGTGCGGAAATCGTCCAGGCGCCTGGACAAATCGTAGACATCCTCCACCTGGCCGATCACGAAGATCACCTCGGCCGTTCCACCCGGGGCCATCTCGAAAGATCTCAGGAAGGCCGCACAGGGATCGGCCACGGCGCCGGTCCGGCCGTTCAGCTCACCCTCCCGATCACCCTCCAGCAGGGCAGCGGGATGCGCAGGATCACCGAGCGGGCCCAGAAACTCGGGGCCCACCGTGGTGTGGCGCCCCTCCGCCACGCCGGGCACGATGAACGTCGCAAAGGCCCAGGCCTCGCCGAGGTATTCGTTTCGCGGATTGCGCGCGAGGATGGAACCGGTCTCGCGGTGGTACTCGGTCACGATGAAGCGCCGATCGCGCCGCGTGCTGCCCGCCACCCACTGCGCATAGGCGGCGGCAGAGAGCCGGCGCGGGGCGTCGCCCTCGTTCCGGAGCCGCACGTGCGTGATTTTCAACGGCGCCTCACGTGGCACGAAGACGGTCGTCTCGTGTGCTATTCCGCTGCGGTGTTTCGTGAATCGCGTGTAGCCGAAGCCGTGCCGCACCTCGACGGGCGTCGGATCGGCCACGGGCCCGGGAGTCGGACACCAGATCTCCCCCGAGTCGTCATCACGCAGGTAAATCGCCTCCCCGTGGGCATCCAGCACCGGATCGTTGTACCACGGCGTGAGGCGATTCTCCCGGCTGTTGCCCGCCCAGGTATAACCGGCGCCCGTCTCCGACACGATGCATCCTGCGCGTTCGTTCGAGATCACGTTCACCCACGGCGAGGGCGGAAGCCGGAGCCGCCCGTTCTCCGGCTCGAGCCGAATCACGTACTCCGTGCCGTCCTCCGAAAAGCCGCCGATGCCGTTGAAAAACTGTAGGGTTTCGGGGGGATGATCCTGCGTGGCCTCCGCCGTGCTGCGAGTGGCCGACGTCGGTGCGTTGAGGTGAACTGTGGCACGAAATATGGGAAGTGCAATGGGCGCACGCTCGTCAAGCGGCTCGTCGTGATCCACACGCAGGAGCTCGGCGCGGTCGCCGGTGATCCAGAGCCGCGCCAACGCCTGCACGGCGATTTGCTGGTCGGGCGTGAGCCGATCCGCGTGGCCCAGCACCACATCCTCTTTCCCGTGCCTCGATGCAGCGATGGCGCGCGTCAGCTCCTCGTGGAGCTCGACCGCATCCGAGCCCACATCGTCGTTGATCAGGACGATCTGCACAGGCATGCCGAGCGCCCGCCAGTAGTCGCGGGCCTTCAGCAGGAGCCGCGCGATGTAGACCTCTCCCCGATCGGCGATGCGCCCCACCACGAGCGGACGCCCGGGATGGAGGCCGAGCACCGGCTCGATGGCTTCCATCCTCGAACTCGGGCGGAGCGTCGATGACGGGCCGAGCTGCACCAGGCCCCGGAAGATGCCGGCCGCAAGCCGATGATAGCGATCCGCGTTCTTCGGGCCGATCTCGAGCGCATCGCGCAGCTGCTGCTCGCGGACGGTGGACTGCAGGAGGGCATCGGCCCGCACGTCATCCCGGCGCAATGCGCGAATGGTCTCGATCACCTCTTGGCGCGTGTACGCCGCGGCCGATATGAGCACGATCTCGCGCTCCTCGCCCGGCTCGAGGTCGACGTCGACCTGCAGGCAGAGCACCGGATCCAGCACGGGGCCCGTGGTGCGCGTCAAGCGGCTGGCGTCCGCGGCAGGGTCGTCGATGAGCGGCGGCACATCCAGCCCCTGCGGATCGCGCATCGACCGCCCGCGCCCGATAAAGGCAGCGCGGTCCGACTCGTAAGCATCCGGCGCGCCATGCACGAACGCGTGCGCCAGCAGGGGTGCACGCTCGTCCGGACTGCGCGGCCGCCGCCGCGCCACGAGCGCCCGGGCATCCGCATCGTACTCCGTCTCTACGAACAGCTTCGAGAACACGGGATGCCCCGCATCGGCCTCGGGCAGGTTGATGGCGACCTCCGCGTATGTCGTCAGCTGCAACCGCCGGCGCCGATCGCCGCGGTTGATCAGACGGTACATCCTCAACTCTGCATCGTGCGCGGCGGCGACGGCCACCTCCGTCCCTGTCTCGATGTCTCCATCCACCCGCCGAAAATTAAACGCTCCCGGCGCGAGCCAGGCCTCGTAGCGTGCCGGCATGGCGCGAGCCGGCTCGAAGGTCACGGACCACATCGTGCCGTCCTCCCGGTCGCGCACGTAGGCGAGCGTGCCCGCCCCTCGATGATCCTCCCGCCAGGCCGTGAGCAGGTAATCGTCGAACGCAGAGTACCCCGCGCCTTCCTGCGAGACGAGCACGTGGTAGCGCCCGTTCGAGAGCAGGCCGGCTCTCGGCAAATCTATCTTTTCGTCCTGACGGTCGTCGGTCATTCCTTTATATCGCAATCGTTCATTTTCAACGTTCGGCCGCGGCTCCGATACCGGTCACACCCACGCTACCCCTTCACGCTCCCCAGCATGATCCCCTCGATGAAGTAGCGCTGAAGCACCACGAAGACGATCATCACCGGGAGCACGGTCACCACGGCGCCGGCCATCATCAGCTCCGTATCCTGCACGTACTCCCCGACCATATTCGCCAGGGCCACGGGCAGCGTGTACATCGAATTGTCGTTCAGCACGATGAGAGGCCACATGAAGTCGTTCCAGGCCGCCATGAAGGTGAAGATGGCGAGCGTGATGAGGATCGGCCGGCAGAGCGGCAGCACGACGGACCAGTAAATCTTCCACTCGCTCGCACCGTCCATGCGCGCCGCATCCAGGAGGTCGTCGGGGATGGAAAGCGCATACTGTCGGATGAGAAAAATCCCGAAGATGGTGGCCATGCTGGGGATGATCACCCCCCAGTACGTATTGATGAGTCCGACCTGCTTCAGCATCAGGAAGAGGGGCAGCATCGCCACCTGCACCGGGATGACGAGTCCGCCCAGCAGGAAGCGAAAGAGCGCGCGGCGGCCGCGGAAGCGGAATTTTGCGAAGGCGTAGCCCGCCATCGAGTTGATGAGGAGCGAGATGAGGGTGATGAGGCCCGCGATGAGCGCGCTGTTCAGGAAGTAGCGGCCGAGGTTGAGCCGCTGGAAAAGGTCCGCGTAGTGCTCGAACGTGAAGGTGCTCGGAAGGATGGGCGGCGGATAGGTGCTCGCCTCGCCGGAGGGCATCATCGACGCGCTCACCATCCACAGGAGGGGGACGAGAGTGATGATGCTGCCGAGGAGCAGGAGGACGTAGACTATCGCTCGAGTGGCGCGGGGAGGCATTGGGGGAGGTCGGAGGTCGGAAGTC
>CBFGRV010000126.1:0-4692 GCA_965651265.1 uncultured Rhodothermales bacterium | reverse complement strand
CGCCCTCGGCCAGACGGCGACGCTCAGCGGGTTTGTGAACGACCGGACGGATGGAAGTCCGCTCGAGGGTGCGACCGTCGCGCTCTACGAAGCGAGCGCCGGATTCGAAAGCGCTCCACTCTACGGCACGGCAGCGGATGCCGACGGCGTGTACGTCATCCGGCGGATCCAACCCGGCACCTACCTGCTGCAGATCTCCTTCGTCGGGTATAGCCCGCATCGTGACACGTTGCAGGTTGCGCCGGACGAGGTGCGGACCGTCACCGTAAGCCTGGAAGCCGACGAGGAAGAACTCGGTGAGGTCCTCGTTCGGGCCGAACGGCAGCATGGGGCGGCGCGCATCACGGCCGGTCACCAGCGAATCCGGCCGGAGGATGTTCAGCTCATCCCCGCGCCCGACATATCGGCCGACCTGGCTACATACCTGACGACCCTGCCTGGCGTCGTAACGAGCGGGGACCGCGGCGGACAGTTCTTCATCCGCGGTGGCGAGCCCACGCAGAATCTGGTGCTTCTGGACGGGATGACCGTCTACCAGCCCTTCCACGTGCTGGGGTTCTATTCGGCCTTTCCGGCGGAGATCATCGACCGCGTCGACTTTTTTGCCGGGGGATTCGGCGCGAGATACGGTGGGAGGCTCTCCTCCGTGCTGGACGTGAGAACACGCGCGGGCAATAATCGACGTTTTGGTGGGATGGCCGGCGCATCGCCGTTCTCGGGTGCGCTTCGCCTGGAAGGACCCATCGTCCCGGGGCATGCATCGTTCCTTCTATCGGGTCGCCGCTCCTTCATTCACCGAACCGGCCCCGAGCTCTACGGCGAACCGATGCCCTTTGAATTCGGCGATGTATTCGGGAAGGTGCAGGCCGACATCGGGCCTCGCAACAGGTTCTCCGTGACCGGATTTGCGACGCAAGACCGCGGCACGCTCGCGGCCGAGATCGGCCAGGATGAATCGCAGGAAGTGCGCTGGACGAACTCGGGCGGCAGCCTCAGGTGGCTCATGCTGCCGCGAACGATTCCCATCATCGCGGAGCTCACCATCAGCCGATCGCACCATGAGATGGAGCAGGGCGAGCCGTCGGAGGCAATCCGGACGACGCGGATTCGTGAAACCCGCGTCGCGCTGGATGCCACCTACAGCGAGGGGGTTTTCTTCGGACAGGGAGCGACGGCCGATGCCGGCTGGGAGGTCGTCTTCGGGAGCGCCATGAACGAGCTGGGCGGGCTCTTTCAGAATCTGGAGGATAGCTGGCGGGGCGTGACCTCTTTCGGCGTGTATTTCGAACCCGAGTTCACCCTGGGCTCCGCCTTCACCATACAGCCGGGCCTTCGGATGCAAGGATACGCCGTACGCCTGCTGCCCTACCTCGAGCCGAGACTCCGCATGAGCTGGGACCTGGGCATCCATCACGTAAGTGGAGCCCTCGGCTTCTATCAGCAGCACATCGTGGGACTGACGGATCGCCGCGACGCGGCCAGTGTGTTCACGGCATGGGCGGGCATACCTCGCGTGAACGACCGTCCACCGCGCGTGCGCCGTATCCAGGAGATCGCTCCGCGCACCTATGAGGTATCCTGGCCCGGAAACCGAGACCTCGAGCAGATCGGCGGCGATCTGATTCGCGGGCGGCTGGGCTCGGCCTATCACGCCGTGGCGGGCTACCGCGTGGAACCGTCACCATGGCTGGAGGTCGCCGTGGAAGGGTTCTTTAAGGACGTACGGAATCTCTACGTTGCCGAGCTTACTCCGCTTCCGCGGCTCACCACGCGGCTCCTTCCGGCTAAGGGGCGATCCCTCGGCTTCGAAGCGCGCCTCGAGCTGCGTCGCGGCCCGTCGTACGGCTTCGTGACCTACGGCCTCTCGAGCACCCGCTACACGGCGGATGGCCATCTCGTATCCGTAGCCTACGATCCTGACGGAATCCGTTACCGGCCGCCGCATGACCGTCGCCACCAGATCAATGCACTGGTGAGTTCATCCGTGCGCGGGTTCGACGTGAGCCTGCGATGGCAGTTCGGGTCGGGTCTGCCCTTCACGCAGCCCCTCGGCTTCGACGGATTCGTTCTGGTTGATCGCATCGCGACGGTCTTCCAGCTCGACGACTCGCGCCGCGTCATCTACGACGAGCCTTATGGTGCGGTATTGCCTACGTTTCATCGGCTGGATGTCTCTGTCGAGCGGACGCTGCGTCTTCGAAGTGCCTCCCTGACGCTCCAGGCGAGTGCCATCAATCTGTACGATCGCCGCAATATCTTTTACGTCGACCTGTTCACGCTCGCGCGCAAAGATCAACTGCCGTTCATCCCGTCATTCGGAATCAAAGTCGAGTTCGAATAACTTCATGCGGGGGTTTTGTCCGGGGCCCTGGACAAACGTCGCGCTGAGCCCGCGCGGCGTGGAGGCTGTTTCTTCGGTTTATATTCCGAGGCTCAACACATCGGGACGATTTCGTAGGGCGCAGGCGGTTCGATTTATTATAGGAAGTTCGATTTGCGTTCGGTCCTAGAAGTTCTGGAGGTCGACAGCCCGACCCTCCTCATTGCTTTCAGCGGCAAAGCCAAAGATCCGAGCAGGACGTTCAATTTTCTCCGGATGACGAGCGACCTTCCGGTCAAGAAGCTTTACGTCCGCGATCTCAACAACTCGTGGTATCATGGGGAGCATCCCGGTATCGGTGCCGGGGTGGATGCGCTCGCCGAGTGGATTCGTGGCGTCATCAGGGAGCAGGACGTCCGGAAGGTCGTGACTCTCGGGTGCTCCATGGGGGGCTATGCAGCCATTCTTCTGGGTGCCCTCATCGATGCGGATCGGGTGTTGGCCATCACCCCACAGACGTTCGTCGATCGCCGGAGCAGACTGCTGTATGGTGATACCCGCTCCCGGGCCTTGAAAAACAAGATTTTGACGTACCCATCGGCCGCGCCGCAATATTTTCGTCTCGGCCGGTTCCTGCGGAATTATCCCTATCAAGGAAGGATCGAGGTCCATCGCGGCTGGGATCGGCTAGACTACCTACATGCGAGGCAAATCGCCTCCCTGCCCAACGTCCGCATGACGCTGCACGAGACGCACCGGCATGATCTGGCCGGCGTTCTCAAACGAAGGGGGTTCCTTTATCGGCTCATCCTAGAGACGCTTGATATCGGAGAACATCAGGCTCCGATCGCTCAGCTTACCGAGAGGCGCAGATATGCGCGAATCCGATCGCGCGTGAAGGCATTGGTGGCGACGTAGACCAGGCGCAGCGGCCGCCTATGTATCGTGCGGCAGCGAGCCGCGGTGCGAGCGCAGGTACACGAAGGGCGTGTGATGGAGGAAGTTGGACACGCGGCCCGTGTAGACATCGGCGTAGCGCTCGACCTGCCGCGCGAAGTGGCTCTTGTCATTGCCGGCTCGCATGAGCAGGCCCCAGTTTGGATTGAGCAGGTGCCCCGCCTCGCGGGCGAGCGGCGCGATCTCGGCATCCAGCGCGAGTAGTGCCTCCCGCAGCCGTTGCATTTCGGTCTCCAACTCCTCCTCCGACGCAGGATGTTGGGGACCGTACCCGTTGCGTTTACGCTGCAGGGCGAGCCGCACCGTCGAGTAGTCGCTCTCCAGCTCCTCCTTGCGGGCCATCATCTCGGAGAGCTGCTCCTGCTGCGGGCCGAATCGCCGCAGACAAATGATCTCATCCTCGAGCTCGCGAATCACGAGCGCCGTGCGCCATCGCAGCACGTTCTTCGATACGTTCACATCCACAAAAATGTGATCGCCAACGTAGAGGATTTCCTCGCCTCGCAGCCCGAGGCTCTCCTCCACCAGACGCGCATTTCCGCCCACGTAGACGCGCCCGTGCTCGAGCGGCCCGAAGTGCTCGCGCAGCAGCCCGTCGTCCGTCGCGACCTCGTAGGCCGGCGAGCGGCCCGAGAAGAATACGGGTTTGCGCGCGCCCACGATCGCGATGTCGAAGAGATCCTGCCAGGTCATACCGTCCGGCAGAAATCGGTCGAACACGTAGCTCAGCATGGGGACGGCGTAGGACCATTCCGAATTCGTAATCAGGAGGATCTTCTTGCCCGCCATCTTCTGATCCATCAGCGCGAGGGGCATCTCCTCATCCAGATTCACGAACCGTGTCGGATCCGCGATGATCTCGGCTTTGAGCTTGCCCTCCATGTGCGTCTCGTCGAGCGACCGCCGCACGATCCGGTACAGCTCCTCGTAGCCGATCGAGCCGGGGATCTCGTCGCGATCGAGCAGATCGACCAGCTGCATGTACATGCACGCCTCGGAGATCGAGAAGAGCGTGTTCAGGAAGTACCAGCGCGGCTCGTTCAGATCCACGAGGGTGCGCTCATAGATGTCCCGCATCTCGCTGAATTCGAGAAGGCGCGTCCCGTGGAATGCGGCCTTGACGTAGCCGAAGCGGTTGCACTTGACCACATTACCCCGCTCGACGTCGATGATGAGCCCGCGGATGACCAGCTCGGGGTCGAATTTCAGCTCATCCACGGGCCACCCCTGCTCGGCAAGTCGCCGCTTCAGCTCGGAGAAAGCCCGCTCTTCCCACGCCTCCATCTTGTAGTGGATGAGCGTGTAGTCCATGTCGTAGCCGATCGCCTGGATGCGCCGCATGTTCAGCGTGCGGTTGCAGAACAGGCCGCGTGTGGTGCGGAGCAGTTCCGGATCGATGGCGGGTTCGGTTACGG
>CBFGRV010000125.1:0-4867 GCA_965651265.1 uncultured Rhodothermales bacterium | reverse complement strand
GGATGAGCCGGTCGTAATTGACGGTTCCCCCGGTCAGGCGATAGAGCGGAAAGGCGATCCCGGGCTCGCCCATCCAGTTGTCGGATGGCAGCCACTCAACCAGATCCGAAGGATAGGCCGCACGCACCTTGGCCGCTGTAGTCTCCGTGCGCCAGAAATCCCGCATTTCTTCGACACGACGCCGCGCATTCGAATCCAACCCGGAACGGGAGAGTGCCAAATCGATGGCATCCGGCAATGCATAGTAACCGAAGGCCGTCTGCCCCCACTCGTCGGGCGAAAATCCGACTAGCTTGGGTTCGAGCCGGCCTGCGAGTAGATCGCCGTCTCGAATGTCATCGAGGATGAACGGCGTTTGCGTCTTGAGGCACATGCCCTCACGAATCGCCGGGTGCTCATCCCGAAAGCGTCGGTACGTTTCGGTAAAGGCCAGCTCCGCCTCGAACTGGTAGCCGTCGACTACCTTTGGACGCTTCTGGTCGTCTCTAATCGGTGCACGAACCTCGGGCTCAGATTTCGAGGTAGATATTGTAGTCGTCGTAATTTCCATTGGATGTCCGAATTTCAGGATACTTACCGAATTCGGCTGCAGCTTCCTAGAGATCTTGAGCACGGGATGGGTACGCCAATCCCGATTCGTCATGTAGTGAGATTCCCTACGTCTGTAGGGCAGTAGAACCTCAAGGCGGCCCTGACGTACGCTAGCAACCGTGTAGCCTTCAAACCACCGACACGCATTCTGTGCGAAGTCTATCTACCCTGCTGCTCGTCCTGGTCGTGATGACGACGTCCGTGGGCTGCGATCAGCTCACGAAGGACCTTGCTCGGGAGAGGCTACAACACGGCCCACCTCTGACACTGGTGGATGATTTCGTGCACCTCGTGTACGCCGAGAATCCGGGCATCGCCTTCGGGATCGGCTCGGATCTTTCACATCGGATCCGGTTCTGGCTGTTCACCGTCGGCGTGGTAGGTGTGATCTTCATCATCGCGGGTGTGGCTTATCATCGACGCCGGCAAGGTCCGATGTTTCTTGCCGGCATCACCCTTCTTATGGCGGGCGGGTTGAGCAACCTCATCGACCGGATGTTGAACGACGGCCACGTGATCGACTTCGTCGTACTGGATGTCGGCCCCATGCGCAGCATCGTGTTCAACCTCGCCGATGTGCTCGTATGCATCGGGGCCGTCGTACTGGTTTTGAGCACGATGACGGCACGGAGTATGTCGCGCAATGTAGCCGTGGCAGCGGAGGAGGCTTAGGCGGGAAGGCGGATTTTGGGGCTCTCCGAGAAGGGCCGGTAGAGCACGAAAACGTTGCCGACAACCTGCACCAGCTGAACATCGTCCATCGCCTCCGCAACGGCTCGCCCTGCGTCCGCGGTATCGACCGGAGCGGCATCGAGTACGCGTACCTTCAGCAATTCCCGTGTGTGCAGTGCCTCCTCGATGGCTGCGAGGACGGCTTCGTTCACGCCCTCCTTCCCGACATGAACCACCGGCTTGAGGCCGTGTGCGAGGCCGCGAAGATGTGCGCGCTGCTTGGAGGTCAACGAATCCACGTTCCCTATTTGGCGAGGATGAGCTTTCGCGTCGTCTGATGCTTCGCTGTACTCAGGCGGGCGATGTAGAGGCCGCTGGGAAGCATGCTTGCGTCCCACACGATTTCGTGCGTGGCCGCACTGAGACGTTCCTGTTCAAGGAGCACGTCGACCTCCTGCCCGATGGCATTGTAGATCACCAGTGAGACCGCCGCAGGCTCAGGCAGCGAGAAGCGGATAGTCGTGCTCGGGTTGAAGGGGTTCGGGTAGTTGGGATGGAGCGCAAACTCCGTCGGCACGTCAGGATCGTGCTCGGTGGGCGTGTCATCCACAGGTTGCGCAATCCGAAGGTCATCCAGCCAGATGCGACCGAATTCCGAGCCGCCCTCCAAATGAGTGAACTGGAAGGAATCCATGTTCAGGGGGCCCGTCAGGACACCATCTCCCAGCCATGTGCCGGTCTCACCTTCGCTGAGGTTCCATTCGACGAGCCGCCATCCGTACCAGTCGATCGTGAACCACGGACTGACCTCGTGGTCCCCGGCACCGCCTCCAGGCTCATCCACGGCGAAGCGAAATCCATTGCCGGAGCCGTCACCGAAAATGTAGACTTGGAGAAGCTTGTTCGTATCGAAGTGGGTGGTCTGCGCCGGGCCGCCTGCGACGTAGGTACGAATGAGCGGCGAGGAGGCGTTCAGGTCCCATCCATACGAGAGCATGTGGGATTGTGTACTTCCGTTCGATAGCACAGCCTTCCCCGGATCGATCGCTATCGCCGTCGAATCAGTGATGATGCCGGTGGTCGATCCACTTTGCTGTGGCTCCCACCAGACGCTCGTCGACGAAGGCTCGAAGGGCTCGAGCAAGGTGTATTCGTACTTTTGTGCGGTGGTCGAAAAGGGGAACTGGCGCTCCGCCTCGATGGCGTTGCCGTAGATGTCGGCGAGCCCCGGCTCGATCACGAAAATATAGGAGGCGTCGGCCTCGAGCTCTTCGTGGGGAAAGAAGCTGATGACGCTTCGACCCCTGACGACGTCGTGCCTGAAGTCGCCGGTCACCTGGCCGCCGCCAGATGCGCGCAGCTCGAATCGATCCGCCGTCACCGTCTCCTCGGCCAGTAGCTCATCGAAAGTATAGGTGATGACGGGCCGCAGTGGCACATTGCGCCCGCGAGGCTGAGGAAAGCCGCCCACCAGAAGCGGTGCGTAGACATCTTGCGGGCTTGTTGTGAACTCAAGGACGAAGGCGCCGCCGGCCTCACCGTCGCCGTCACCGTCGAATCCATGCCCGTAACGGCCGACGGCCGTATCTTCGATCCGAACGGTATAGGGCGATTCGGGGAGCAGTGTGTCCGGCCTGAAGATCATGCGCGTCCCGGCCGCGAGCCACGAGAACACACCGTCTACCTGTGGGGTGATGGAGAAGGCTGCCTCGACAGATGCCTGATCCATCTGCCTCGTGAAATCGATGCTGATAGGATCGATGTGCCGGAAGGATTCCTCGTCGATTTCGGGGCTCGACGAGGCAACGGTGGGCGGGACTTCCGAGATGAGTGTGACATCGACGAAGGTGAAGAAGGAATCGACCAGTGTGACCGTCGTGTCTATGGGCTGGTAATCGGGTGCCTCGAAGGTGATGGTCACCATGGCACCGGGCTCGAGCCCATCCAGATAGTAAAATCCGTTGCTCAGCGCATCCGGATCGTTGGAGTATTGATTGAACAGGGATTCGTAGGTATCCGTCACGTAGCTCGTGTCACCTACTGTTATGACGGCGCCGTTGATAGGCTTGTTGTTCTCAACGTCCCTGACGATACCCGACAGAATGCCCACTGGCGGCCGCTCGATGCCGTGATACTCGAGGATCGTCCAGAACATGGCCTGCGCCTCGAGCCGCTTCCAGTCGGCGTTCATGTTGCGCTGGTTTTGCGTCGGATTCGTGTGAAAGCCGGCCTCGCTCAGCTCCGACGCCATGTTCGTGAAGCTCTGCACGAAGTTGCGCGAGCCTCCCTTTCCGGATCCCAGGTTGGTCGCCCGGCAGGAAGCATAGCCGTAGAAATCACACTCACCAATGGCTCCAACCGACGGGATGCGCATGGCATCAGACAGGATGTCGTTCATGATCTCCGACATCCGCTTTCCGCCGTTGGGCACGGCCTCCAAACCATTGAGATACTGTGGCCAAAGGATGAGGACGGAATTCGCCGACGGCCCCCCCGCATTGCTATGGATGGAGTGGAAGTGCGCGGCGCCTAGCTGATTGGCGAAATCGACCCGCTGGCTGAGGCTCACCTGGACGAGATGGTTCGTCCGTGACATCCATACGGTGTCGATGTCCGTGGTCTCCAGCAGGAGATCGCGGAGGGCCAGGCCCACCTCCAGGTTCTTGTGAGCCTCCGAATATCCGAAGACCCCGACATTTTCGTTCTGACTGTGACCAGGATCGAGAAAGACATCCCAATCAGAAAGCCCCGTGACCTTCTGAGCCGAGGTGTCGAGGGAAATAGCGACGAAGAGGGAAGCTAGTAGAAATCGACGCATGGATTAGTACGTAATCGGCAGGCGGTAAATGATTCCGTCGGTGATGTCGTCGAAGGCTATCGCGGAGCCATCGGGGGACCAGTCGGGATTCATCTCCAGACGGTCGGGCGTTGTCGTGAGACGGACGAGGCCCGTGCCATCGGCCCGTATGGCGTAGAGGTCGGATTCGGTAAAGGCATGCCCGTCATCCTTCGTGCGCATGAAGACGATCCATTCGCCATCGGGCGACCAGCTCGGCCGATTCCCGGGCCCCAGGTCGACGAGGCCGCTTCCGTCGGTATTCACGACGAAGAGATTTCCGCCCATCATCTCGAAGGCGATTCGATCGCCGTCTGGAGAAACAGTTGGATTGAGGATGGGCTGATCCCGATCGACGGGTATCGGTTGGGCGGTCCCCGTGTCCGCATCGACGCGCGCGAGTCCCCTCGTTCCCGCTACGACGGCCTGCGGCGATCGCTTGCCGATCTCGATATCACGATAGGGGAGTACCTCGGGCGTTTCATTGGCGAGGAGCACGACGTTCCCGCCGGATGCATCCCACCGTGGGAGGGCCGGCATGTGGGATCGAAATTCGGTCAAGCGCTGAGCCGCACCACTTGATGGATCGAACACGGTCACTGCATCGAGCCGCCGTGGACCGTCAAACCGAGCCTCACGCGCTACGATGCGATCCCCATCGGGAGACCATTCGAAACCGAATCCGACGCCCGGCGCCTCCGATATGGTTCGGATCTCTCCGGTCTCCAGATCGAGCACATGAAGGCCGGTGTATCCGGCCGTGCTAAA
>CBFGRV010000124.1:0-4883 GCA_965651265.1 uncultured Rhodothermales bacterium | reverse complement strand
CCGGGCGACCAACTCGCCGATCTCCCGTCGCGATGCCTCGTCTGATGCCACGTCCACCTCGTCGAGGAAGCTCCTGACCCGCTCGGCCGAACCCGCCATCATGGGCGCGGTGGCATATGCGGCCCACGAGCCGTAGCCGAGCAGCGTGGCTAGCTCGTGGCGCAGGGCTCGAAGGGAGTCGATCACGGGGAGGTTCGCCGGATTGCCTGCCATGAATGCAGCCCGGAATGCGGCCTCCCGGACGCTCCGGCTATCGGCGAACGTCAAGAGGGGCATGGCGTTGGCCGGCGTGATCTCGATGGTGACGAGCCCCTCCGCATCCGGCGCGTACGCGGCGAGAAAGTCCGCCGGCATCCCCGCGAGGGAGTCCGGGTGAAGCCGGAGCGTGCCACGGTCGGAGAAAATGTTGTTGCCAAAGCGGTGGCCGACGGCCTCGATCTGGGCACGGAGCGCGGCGACACGCACGCGCACCTCCGCGCTCCGGTCGATGCCGTTCCGCCGGTACGTCTCGAGGTTCCGCCGCACGACGTAGCGCAGGCCCGGCTCGGCATCGGACAGGTCGACGGCCGCGAGCGCCTCGTAGACCTCGGGATCGCCGCCGAGCGCCGCCTCCCGCTCGGCGATCCGGCCGGCCCACGCCTGGGCGTAGGCGCGGAAGCCGGCCTCCGGGTGCGCGTTCAGGGCAATGGAGGCGAGGCGTCCAGCGTTATCCAACTCGCTCTCGGCCGCCTTGTACGGGACGACCGTGTTGGCGACCGTGCGCGGCCCCTCGACGGCGCGGAGAGCGGCGAGTGCCTCCTCCGTGGTGGCGAGGTGCCGCTCCATGCGGATGCCGAAGGCCGTCGTGTCGGTCAGGCCGGCCCAGACGGGGCCTGGGTCCGCGAGGGGCTGGGCTGCGGTCACCGGGGTGAATGCCAGCACGACGGCGAGCAGAGTCACGTACGGAGTGTGGCGCATCGTTCAGACTCGTGTTCGGAGGTTCATGGGAACGAGCGCCGGTACATAGAGGGGATAGGGGGCGAAGGCATCGAAGCCTCTGAACCTGCACTCAGCGGCGCCGGGAGCGATTCGTTCGGTCGGAGCAATGTAGATGCCCTTCTCCCCCGAGGCAAGGCGCTTCAAGCGGAGTCCGCTATGGTCGCCTGGTTGGAATCGATTGCCACGAGACGGCCCGAACGCCCAGGCTCTGCGACAGCGCACTGATATGCGCCGAGGCATTCATCGCGCTACTTCTTGTCGAGGTGGTAGCGCAGCGCCAACGCGATGCAATGCGAGAGCGGCTCGGTCGGAACGACATCCTCTACATGAAACACGATGGCTCGATTGCCCGAGTATTCGAACAAATCTCCGTACATCTGCCGAAAGGTCTCGACCAGCGGCGTCTGGCAGTGGAAATAGATCGCGTATCGATCCTCCGTTCCTTTCACCCGGTTGACGCGAACCGTACTTCCACTCTTCGTCTCCGTCGTGAGGTAGCTTGGTTCGCCCCATCGAAGGGCCTCCTCGATTTTCCCAACTCCTTCCGTGGCAGAAGCCGTATCGAGAACCAGCTGTCGGAGCGCAAGGAGCTTTTGTCGCAGGTGCGCCGGGTACGCCTCGAATACGGATGCCACGTCATCAGGAATTCCTTCTTTCCAGCCGGAGATGCTCATGACGCGATCGGTTTCAGAGGTTCGGATCGACCACACCGGGATTCAGCAGCAGAACTCGGTCAAGCTCCGCATCCTCTGCAGACCATGGTTGGGTGCCAATGGCTACTATCTTTCCTTCGGCACGTGCGGAATGGGGCTGTGCACCGGCTCCCTGCCGAACCGCTTCCGCGACTGCGCCTTTAGCTTCTCCCGCTCCACGTCGCGATCACGCGGCGGAGCTTTGGTCCGGAGCGACGAGAGAAGCCGCGCGGCTGCGGCAGCCACTTCGTCGACCGCCCTGTTGAACACCTCTTCGTTGACCTTGGACGGCCGGTTTGAGCCGCTCAACTTGCGGACGAACTGAAGTGCCGATGCTCGAATCTCTTCCTCCGTAGCCGGAGGGTCAAAATTCGCCAACGTCCTGATGTTACGACACATCGTACTCTTATCCTTGCTTTCGTGGGTCTGGATGAAGCGAAGCGCACCGTACGCTGCATACCGGCGCCTGGCCAAACCGTTTCGGTCACGGTAGCGACTCGAACTCCGAGCGCCGTTGGCGGTGAGCCTTCTTCGACTCCCGCGGAGGTCGTGCTCTCGCTCAATCACCGTTCCGGCGAATGGGAAGAAGACTAGGCGCATGGAGAGCGGTTGAACGACCAAGTTGAGCAACGCGTCGCTAGCCGAGGATGACAAGCCCTTGAATGAAACCTCGCCGAGCTTCCTCTCATCTCAGACTTCCCGATCGCAGGCAAATGGCCACCCCACTGAAGGAGCGTGGGGCCTGGTCACACGTCGCCAGACACTCTCATCTCAAATTCCCAGAACTCGCTTGGACGGAGAATCGGGATGCCTCGGAAATAACCGAGCGAAAGCAAATCATCGTCGCCCGTCACGAGACAATCGGTCTCACTTGAGACCGCTACCGACAGAATCCAATCATCGTCGTGCTCGCGAGAAGCGCCCTCGTCAAGCGCAACGTCATGCACGAGCGTCGCTCGGGCCCGAATCAGATTTTCGGCAGCTTCCACCTTCGGGATAGGCACCCGTATCTTCTCGACAAGGATGCGGCGAAATTCCTCCAGAACGAACTCCGAGCACGTCGCGTGATGCTGCCGAATGAGGTGTTCAAATAGATCATGACAAACGCCGCGCGAAATAAAGGCCGCGACAAGGACGTTCGTCTCGAGCGTCACTTCTCATGAAACGCGCTTGAAGACGTCCTCGTCTGAATAGATGCCCTGCGCTTCCGCATGAGGAATAAGCTCCTGCCTCAAACGTCGAAACTGTCGAACGAAAAGGAAGTCGCGCAAGGCCTGTCGAACCAGATCGCTTCTCGAAACGCCTTCTTCGGCAACAGCCTCATCGAGTTCCTCCTTCACATCCTGCGGTAGACTAATAGACACCGTTTCTCGCATGGCTACCTCCGCCTGCCTATGTTCTTGTGTTAGATTTCAAGACAACGCTTCAGGAAAGGTTGCGAAGTGTGGCGCATGACCGACAAGACGCGGGTGGGGCATGTGCCGCTGCGGGACATTCGAGCGATCACTCCTACGCGCAATCCGCTTTCGAGCCCAGCGCTGTCGCTTGATAGGGAGGGTTCAACCGGGGGATGGAGGCGTGAGCGTGCGTGACGTCATTGGCAGGCCCCAGATAGTTGTTGTTCGAAGTCGATCGTCCGGCATCATCGGGCACGCGAGCGATATCGGCCATTCAGATGAAACTGCCTTCGCGCGCTCCGGTGCAGGCGATGTCAGGCGTAACTCTCATGCAGTTCAACTTCCCCCTCGATCTCTACAGGGACGTTGGACGGCAACTCTGCCACCCCGACCGCGCTCCTTGCGTGCGCACCTACCTCCCTACCAAATACCTCGATGATCAGCTCCGTACACCCATTGACCACTGCCGGCTGGTTGTTGAATCCTGGAGCCGAGTTGACCATCCCAAATATGCGAGTCCATCCCTTTATCGCGTCAAGGCTTCCAAGCTCCCGCTGCAGGCTGCCTAGAATGGCCAACCCGCTCAGTCGCGCTGCCTCATAAGCCTGCTCCAGTGATAGGTCTCGTCCAACCTTTCCTAGAGGTAGGGCCAGTGACCCGTCTTGGTTTGTTGGCACATGTCCAGAGATCAATGCCCTTGTGCCGACGATCCGAACCCAGGGGAAGAGCAAGACGACTCCGGGCGGGAGTTGGAGCGGCTGAGGGAGAGAGATGCCGAGGTCGTGAAGTCTCTGTTCGATCTTGGGCATGTGCTATCTGCATTGCATGGGCAACCGCCCTGGCGCGATTGAGTGTTACCGCACTACGACAGCACGAAATTGTCCGGCGTGGCGGAGAACGTACAATCCGGCCGGAAACTCTCCAAAGTCAAGCTGAACCTTCCCTCCTGCCTCGGACTCTACACTTGCCCTCTTGCGACCCAGAATGTCAAACACCTCCACTTGACCTTTCCCTTCGGTCTCAATGGTTGCGGTGCCTGAGATCGGGTTCGGATACACCGCCAATTGTCGCCCATCACTCGTGGGGGGCCCATCGACCGCCAGGATGACCGCGCCGTACGACCTCCCTCCAATATTGGCATACTTTAGGGTCCAGTACTCGGAATCGTCGAAGGGACTGCATGGTTCACATCCGCCCCCAGCGCTGAGCACGCCAATGCCATGCTTTACCGTCATCCCGTAGACGAACGAACTGAAGGTCTTTACCTCGACAGTCGCTTCTGTCCCGAAGAAATCAGGATCGTAGACTTCGTCCCGACCCACGAAAGGCCAGCACTCGGAAGGCGTTGGGTCCGACGTGCCGTAGGGCGCATCCAGGCAGCGCAACCAGGAAATGATTGACGGCCCCCTTACACTTGCTTCAGCCGAATCGTACCATACCTTGTAGACATCCACCGAGACGGGTGTCCCATCCTCCTTCTGAACACGGAGCAATAAGTCGTAGAACGTTGTGTCACCTTCGTTGTAGCTCCTGAGGATGTGATGTCGCTCCAGAAGGGTTTCCGATTCGTCCTGAGGTCTGTCGACGGTCACCGGTCGATACAGATCGTGCGCGTACTCCCACGTATTTCCGACCTCCAAGGGGAAGTAGCCTCGTGGATCGAGCGTGTCAGGGTCTTGAGCACGACCGCTGTAGACCAAAAAACAGGTCAGCGCAACAGCGAGGAGGGTTCTTGACTGCATTGTGGTGTCTCTAGCCGCATAACAGTTGGCGCTTCAGCCGCACAACGCAATGCAAGCGACCGAACGGGGTAAGG
>CBFGRV010000123.1:0-4962 GCA_965651265.1 uncultured Rhodothermales bacterium | reverse complement strand
ACCCCTCCTCGTCCGCCACGATCTGGATGTGCAGCTCCTCGAGTTGCTTCCGGTCAACGACGTCCGGCGAGTTGACCATCAGCTCCTGCGCGCTCTGCGTCTTCGGGAAGGCCATCACGTCGCGGATGTTCTCCGTGCCGGCAAGCGCCATCACGAGGCGGTCGAGCCCGAAAGCGATGCCGCCATGCGGCGGGGCGCCGTAGCGGAACGCATCCAGCAGAAATCCGAAGCGCCGCCTGGCCTCCTCCTCGTCGATGCCGAGCAGCTTGAACATGCGGTTCTGGATGTCGCGGCGATGAATCCGGATGGAGCCGCCACCCAGTTCCACTCCGTTCAGGACCATGTCGTAGGCGCGGGCGCGCACCTTCGCCGGGTCCGATTCCATCGCGTCGATGTCGTCGTGATGCGGCGAGGTGAAGGGGTGATGCATCGCGAAGAAGCGCTGCGTCTCATGGTCCCACTCGAGCAGCGGGAAGTCCGTGACCCACAGAAACTTCCAGGGGCCGTCCGTGCTCTGCTGGATGAGCCCCATCTCCTCGGCGAGATGCAGCCGGAGCGCACCCATCTGCTTGAAGACGGTCGGATCTCCGCCCGCCAGCACGAGCACGAGGTCGCCCGGCTTCGCCCCGACGGCCTCGATGCAGGCGTCGACGAACGAGGTCGGCAGGACGTGCTCCTTCACAGAGGAGTACAGCTCCGAGCCGTCCGACGGTAATTTGAAATAGATGAGTCCGCCCGCACCGATGTCGCGCCGCACGATGTCCTTGTCCAGCCGGTCCATCTGCCCGCGCCCGCGGTCGCCCTCGCCCTCTGCGTTGAGCGCCACGATGCGCCCGCCGCTCTCCAGGATGCTGTCGAAGACGCGGAATCCGGAGCCCTCGAACACGTGGCTCACGTCCTGGATCTCGAGCCCGAAGCGCAGATCGGGCTTGTCCGACCCGAAGCGCTCGATGGCCTCGCGGTACGTCATCCGCGGAAACGGCGTCTCGACATCGATGCCGCGCACATCCTTCCAGATCGCCTTCATCAAACCCTCGAAGGTCTCGTAGATCAGCTCCTCCGTTGGGAAGGTCATTTCCACGTCGATCTGGGTGAACTCGGGCTGGCGGTCCGCACGCAGATCCTCATCCCGAAAACACTTCACGATCTGGAAGTAGCGATCGAGCCCGGCCACCATCAGGATCTGCTTGTACGTCTGCGGCGACTGCGGCAACGCGTAAAACTTGCCCGGGTGGATGCGGCTGGGGACGAGGTAGTCGCGCGCGCCCTCGGGGGTGGATTTCATGAGGACGGGCGTCTCGACCTCGACGAAATCGAGTCGGTCGAAGTAGCGGCGTGTGGCCTGGTACGTCTTGTGCCGCAGTACGATGTTCTGCTGCAGCTCGGGCCGGCGCAGGTCGAGGTAGCGGTAGCGTAGGCGGAGGTCCTCGTTGGCGAGTTGGCGCTTCTCCTCGTGTGCGGAGATCGGGAAGGGCAGCGGCTCCGCGACATTGAGCACGACGAGGTCGTGCGCGCGCACCTCCACCCGGCCGGTCGGGAGCTTCGGGTTGACGGTCTCCTCCGAACGATCGCGCACCTTACCCCGCACGGAAATCACGTACTCGCTGCGGAGGCTCTCGGCGAGACGATAGGCCGCTTGCTCGTCCTGCGGCGAGAAGACGATCTGCGTCAGGCCGTAGCGGTCGCGCAGGTCGATGAAAATGACGCCGCCCAGGTCGCGCCGCGTATCGACCCAGCCTTTCAGCACGACGTCCTCGCCGACGTGCTCCGGCCGGAGCTCGCCGCAGGTGTGCGTGCGGTGCGGATGGGTGTCTTTACCGATGATGTCTCGGGTGCGCTGCTGCGTCATGACGTGCAGGGTTTGGGCGCCGTTCGAAATCTCTACCGATCAAAGACTTTCAAGGTAGGGCACGCGAACGGAAGCTGAGAAGCGCTGTTCGTTCCCGTGGGACGAATAATCGTCGGATTTTAGCGTAGCGCTTCCGGGCATGAGAACTGGCTTCGCATTTTCTTCTAGAATTGCGTTTTATTGGTGCGCGCCGAACGCTACGCGCGTTGTGCCCTCGTGCGAACAGCCCTCCATCACGATGCTCGCTCTTCTGACGAATCCCTACATCGTGGCCATTCTGGTCTACCTGCTCGCGCTGGTAGGCGTCGGCTACTACAAGAGCCGCATCGTGAAGACGGGCGAGGACTTCATGGTGGCGGGCCGGGCGCTGCACTGGTGGGTGCTGGTCGGCACGCTGCTGGCCACGTGGATGGGCAGCGGCTCGCTGTTCGGCGGTGCGGGGCTCGGGTATCGAAACGGGCTCGCGGGGCTCTGGTCGAGCGCGGGAGCCTGGGTCGGCATCGTCATCGTGTATTTCATCGCACGCCGGATCCGGAATTTCGGCAAAGTGACCGTGCCGGACATCTTCGAGGTGCGCTACGGACGCGCATCGGGCGTCCTCGCCACCATCACCACGATCATCGCCTATCTCACCATCGTCTCCTATCAGTTCCGTGGCGGCGGAAACGTACTGCACTTCATCACGGAGGGGACCGGGGTCGAAATCTCCGTGCAGGCGGGAATCGTCATCACGGCCGTCTTCGCGATCGCCTACACGGCACTGGCCGGCATGCTGTCCGTGGTGTACACCGACGTCGTGAACGGCGTGGTGATGATCGTGGGTGTGTTCGCGACGCTCTTCTTCATGGTGGCCGCCGTCGGGGGCGTGGATGAGATCATCACGGTCGCCGAAGCGGCCGGAAAATGGGAGCTCTTCGGTAATTGGGCGAATGAGCGCACGGACGGTACCTCTGGGCCCATCATCGCCATATCCTTCCTCATCCCCACGATGCTCCTCTTGATGGGGGATGCGAACATGTACCAGCGCATCTTCAGCGCGAAGGACGGCGGTGAGGCACAGAAGGCGGTATTCTTCTGGGTGATCGGCGTCGTGCTCCTGGAGTCCGCGATCTCGTTCGTCGGCTTGACGGGCAGCGTGGCCGCCGAGCAGGGGCTCATCCCGCAACTGTTCTCCGGCGGCGCGGCCGACGTCGTCGGGAATCAGTCCGAGTACATCATCCCGACGCTTGCCGTGTCGGAGCACACGCCGCTGATCCTGGGGATGGTGCTGGTGGCGACGATGATGGCGATCATCGTGTCGACGGCGGATTCTTTCCTGCTCGTGCCGGCGACGAACCTCACGCGCGACGTCATGCAACGCTTCGTCACGCCCAACCTGAGCGAGCGCGCCGTCGTCCTGATGAGCCGCGGATGGGTGCTGCTGCTCGGCTTCATCGCGTATCTGCTGGTGGATCAGTTCCCCACGATCCTGACGGCGGCCTACACGGCGTACCTGGTCTATGGCGCGGCGATCACGCCGGCGCTGCTGGCCGCGTTCCTGTGGAAGCGGGCAACGGGCCCGGCTGCGGTGGCATCGATTGCAACCGGCACCATCGTCACGCTGTTGTGGACCTTTTACCTCTCCGAGCAGCCGTATTTCGCCGACTGGCACCCGATGCTGCAGGAGGTGACGTACCCGGCTGTATCGCTGTCGATTCTGGCGCTGGTGGGAGTGAGCCTGGCGACGCCGAAGCCGGCCATCGAGCAGTGGGCGCCATTTTTCGATGACACGAAGGGGATTCGCGAGGAGGCGAGGGAGGGGCCGGGAGTGGAGGAGTAGATAGTGGAGATCAGAGGTCAGAGGTCGGATGTCAGAGGTCAGAAGTCAGAAAGTCAGAAATCAATTTGGATTGTGAGCGGATGGAGTTTGTGGAAGTAGAGGTGCGGCGGCTGGAGCATGCCGAGGGACTGGAGCTGCCCCGGTACGAGACGGAGCAGAGTGCGGGGATGGATCTGCGAGCGGCAGTTCCGGAGGACGAACCTGTCGTGCTCGAGCCGGGGCAGCATCAGATGGTGCCGACGGGGCTGCAGATCGCGCTTCCGCCGGGCCACGAGGGACAGGTGCGGCCGCGCAGCGGGCTCGCGGCGCGGCACGGCATCACCGTGCTGAACTCCCCGGGCACCATCGATGCGGATTATCGCGGCGAGGTGAAGGTCATCCTCATCAATCTGGGCGACGAGCCGTTCGAGATCCGGCGCGGCGAGCGGATCGCGCAGCTGGTGGTGGCGCGGCACGAGCGGGTGACGTGGACGGTGGCCGATGAGCTGGCCAAGACGACCCGCGGCGCCGGGGGATTCGGGCACACGGGGCGGTGAAGGCCTCCAGCAGGGAATGCGAATTGGCAAATATGCGTTCCATACAGCGACTGTCTGTATGGCGTGAGTCTGAGATGTTCGATTTGTGACCTGTGCTTCTACTGGAGAATAAGAAAGCCCTCATCACGGGCGGATCGCGGGGGATTGGCCGCTCGCTGTGCGGCGTCTTCGCGCGCGAGGGGGCCGACGTGGCTTTCTGCTATCACTCCGATGATGAGGCGGCGCAGCTGACGAAGGCCGAAGTAGAGGGCCACGGCCGCCGGGCGCTGGCGATCCGCGCCGACGTCGGTGATCGAGCAGCCGCCCGGGCGATGGTCGCGGAGGTCGTCGCCGAGCTCGGCCGGATCGACATCTGCGTGATGAACGCCGGCATCAACCGCGGCTCGCTCTTCTTGCGGATGCCGGAGAAGGACTGGGACGATATCATGCGCGTGAACATCGGCGGGCTCTTCAATGTCGGGCAGCCCGTGTTCCAGCAGATGATGAGGCAGCGCGGGGGGAAATTCCTTTCCATCACCTCGATTTCCGCGCTTCGCAGCGTTCCGGCGGGCGTCCCCTACGCGACCACCAAGGCGGCCTCGGTCGGCTTCATCAAGGCGATCTCGCGCGAGGGATCGCGCCTCGGTATCACGGCAAATGCCATCGCCGTGGGGGTGGTCGAGACGGATCTGGCCGGCACCATCCCGCTGCGATTCGTCGAGCTCTACAAGGAGTGGTGCGCGATGCGCCGCGTGGGGACGGCCGACGAGACGGCGGAG
>CBFGRV010000122.1:0-5201 GCA_965651265.1 uncultured Rhodothermales bacterium | reverse complement strand
GCGGACTACATTGTACGGACGTCAGTACCCGGCAGGTGCAGAACACTGGGAGGTCACGCATGCTCTTCATACTGCTAGGCGCCACGGGCGATCTCGCCAGGAAGAAACTCGTCCCCGCGCTCTACCACGCCTTTCCGATGGACCCTCGGCGGAATGGAGACGAGGGCGCCTCGCCCGCGATCCTGGGCGTCGGGCGGTCGGATTGGGACGACGAGGCCTACCGCGATCACATGCGAGAGGCGCTCATCGAGAGCGGCATCGAGCCCGATCAGGCCGCGCAATGGTGCACGAGTCGCCTCGCCTATCAGCAAGTCGAGCGCTACGATCGGCTCGAGCCGGTATTCGGGCGCGCGCGTGCGATCGAGGGCGACCTGCAGCTATCCGGCAATCGGATCTATTACCTCGCCCTGCCGCCGGCCACGTTTGCGTCCGTACTGACGCATCTCGGTGAGCACCGCCACGAACAGCGGGCGGACGGTTGGACGCGCGTGGTCATCGAAAAGCCGTTCGGGCGCGACCTCGAAAGCGCCATCGAGCTAAACCGGGTCATCCACGAGCATTTCTCGGAGCGCGAGATCTACCGCATCGACCACTACCTCGGCAAGGAGACCGTCCAGAACCTGCTCGTCTTCCGCTTCGCGAACGCCATCTTCGAGAGCCTCTGGAATCGCAATCACGTAGAGCGCGTGGAGATCACCGTGGCGGAGGAGGGCGGCGTGGAGGGTCGCGCCGGCTACTACGACGGCGTCGGGGCACTGCGCGACATGGTGCAGAATCACCTCACGCAGCTCGTGGCGCTCACGGCCATGGAGGTGCCCGCCCGCTTCGATGCCGACGGCATCCGGCAGGAGAAGATCAAAGTTCTGCGGTCGATCGCGCCCATCGACCCGGAGGACGTGCTGCGCGGCCAGTACGAGAGTGGAAACGGGATGGAGGGCTATCGGGACCACGAGGGGGTCCCGCCGGATTCACGGACCGAGACGTACGTCGCGCTCCGCCTCTTCATCCAGAACTGGCGGTGGCAGGGCGTGCCGTTCCTGCTCCGCACCGGAAAGCGGCTGCCGCAGCGGCTGACGGAGATCGCCGTCCTCTTCCAGCGCCCGCCCGTGCAGCTCTTCGGCGGCGAGGAAGTGTGCGACCTCAGCCACAATGTGCTCCGAATCCGTCTCCAGCCGGATGAGGGTTTCGCGCTTGGGTTCGAGGTGAAGTCGCCCGGCGAGGCGCGCCTGGGCAGCCTCAATCTGTCGAATCAGCAGCTCCATTTCAGTTATGGCAACGTCTTCGGCCGCCTGCCCGAAGCCTACGAGACCTTGCTCAAGGACCTCATCGCCGGCGATCAGACGCTTTTCGTGCACGCCGACGAGACGGAGGCCGCGTGGCGGCTCTACCAACCGCTTCTCGATGGGCATGACGATGTCCAGCCGTACAAATCCGGCACGTGGGGCCCGCAGCCCGAGCGCTTCGCCTTCGCTCCGAACGGACCCTTCCCGCCCGAGACGGCCCGGTGATGGCGCCCGACATCCACGTGTTTACTGATGCGGAGCGCCTTGCCGAAGGAGCGGCCCGGCGAATAGTCTCCATCCTGGACATGGTCCTTGATGCGCGGCCCCGGGCGTCGTTCGTGCTGACCGGCGGCTCGACGCCCGCAGACACGTACCGCCATCTCGCCGATCGCCTCCACGATGCCATCGACTGGAAGCGCGTGGATCTGTTCTGGGGGGATGAACGCTTCGTGCCGCACGATCACGAGGACAGCAACTACCGAATGGCGGCGGAAACGCTGCTTGAAGGCATAAGGCCCGCCGGGGTCTTCCCGATCCCCACGAAACACGAATCACCCGGGGCGGCTGCCGAAGCCTACGAACGCATCCTGCACGACTACTTCGGAAGCGAGGAGCCTGCTTTCGATCTCACGCTGCTCGGGATGGGCGCCGACGGGCACGTGGCCTCGCTCTTTCCCGGCGCACCCGAGCTGGAGGAACGGCAGCGCCTCGTCGTGGCCTCCACCGCGCCGGACTATCTGGCCGTGCGCGATCGAATCAGCCTTACGTTTCGCGCACTGAATGCATCCCGAAGCGTGCTCTTCCTCGTTTCCGGGACCAAAAAGCGGGATGCGGTGCGCAAAGCTCTCAATCGGGATCCGTCAATCCCGGCGGGCCGCATTCAACCCACCGAGCGGCTCGCCTGGTACGTAGACGTCGCGGCCTCGCCGTGATGGCTCTGTGATTCCTGCTCCTCTAGAAGGTGGATCAAGTAGTTCGCGGCATCCAGCTGCGAGAGGGACGTCCAACGACCATCGCGCTGAATGGTGATGTTCGCGCCGTCGATCGACCACGCCTTGATGACGCCGTAGACCACGGCATTCTCGAGTGATTCAAAGAGCAGGTTGATGTAATGATGTGCAGGCATGGTCGCATTCGATGACTATGTATCCTGAGGATGGTATCGGATGCGCCGGAAGCCGGTTGTATAGGTGCGGAAAACGAATCTGTCTGGCGACGATTACGGATTTTGTGTGGGAAGAAGTGCCTAGCGGCAGCGGGTGCTGGCAACCTCGTGCGAATCGCCGTATCGTGACTGGAGGAGACGCCACCGGCTTTAATCCTCAGTACACGGTCGCATCATGGCTAGTATTCTCATCCTCGGTGCCGGCTTCGGCGGCCTCGAGGTCGCGACGCGGCTTAGCGAGGCCCTCGATGATCGCTACGACATCACACTCGTCGACAGGAAAGACGGGTTCTACGTCGGGTTCTCGAAGATCGAAGTACTCTTCGGTCGGAAGACCCCGGAAGAAGTAACCTTTCCCTACGAGTTCCTGCGCGCGGATCGGGTGCGATTCGTGCGCGATACCGTCGTCGAAATCGACACGGATGCGCGACGGGTGCGCACGATGGGCCGCGAGCTCGGCTACGACTATCTGGTCGTCGCACTGGGCGCCCATCTCGATCCGGAAGCCACTCCCGGATTCATTGAGAGCGGAGGCTACGAGTTCTATTCGATGGAGGGGGCCGCGAAGCTGGCGCCGGTGATTCAGGAGTTCTCGGCCGGCACGCTCGTGATCGGGATTCTGGGGCTGCCGTACATGTGCCCGCCGGCGCCGTACGAGGTGGCCTGCCAGATGCATGCCCTTTTCGAGGAGCGCGGCCTGCGCGATGCGATCACGATGAAGATGGTCATCCCCGGGGCTCGCCCGGTTCCGAATCCTGCCGCATCGGACGGCCTCGAAGCGCAACTCGCCCGACGCAACATCGAGCTCATCGCGGAGGCTCCCATCGATTCGATCGCCGCCGGATCGAAGACCCTGCATACGAGCCGGGGAGAAGTCCCCTTCGACCTCTTCGTGGGCGTTCCGGTGCACGTGCCGCCGCCGGTCGTCGCCGCATCGAACATCAGCGACGGCGGATTCGTGTCCGTGGACCTACGGACGCTCGAGACGAGCGTCCCCAACGTCTATGCGGTGGGAGATGTCACCCACATCCCGGCCGCCGACAAGGTCGTTCCGAAGGCCGGCGCGTTCGCCGAGGATGCCGCGCGGACCGTGGCCTCCGACATCCTGCGGAAGGAGGGCTTCGCGACGGAGACCGTCCCCTTCAAGGCGCGCGGTGCGTGCTACGTGGAGTTTGGGGGTGGGGAGATTGCCAGGATCGATGCCGACTTCCTCGGGGGCGATCAGCCCCGAATGGCGTTCCTGGACCCATCGCCGGAGCTCCAGCGCGACAAGGAGCGGTTCGAGTCGGAGCGGCGGGAGAGGTGGTTCCAGATGTAGCCCATCACCTTCCTGACATCTGATAGGGCACGCTTCATCACAGGACACGTCATCCCGATCGACGGTGGCTACATCGTGCAGTGATCCTTCGTCCGCATATTTTCCGATGGAATAGGTGCGTTCGATGAGGCAACGTCGATCAGCGGCGCCTTGTCGGAGAGCGGCGGGTAGTTCGATCTCCAAAAAAACGCAAGATGAAAGCGACCGCAATTTGGATGTTCTTCCTGTTCGGCATGGGGCTGTACTCGGCTCCGGCGCCGGGGCAGGCACGTTTCGACACGCTCGACTTCACTGTTCGAGCCATGTCAGCGAGCGGCACCGTGCTGGCCGGTGAGTATGACGGGAACGCGGTCGTCTGGTCACCATCCGGAGGCCGCCAGCAAATCGCTGCCGACGCCGTCGTAACGGCCATCTCCGGGGACGGCCTGGTCGTAGCCGGTTACTACTCGACGGGAGCCAAATCCGGGGACGTATTCTTGTGGACCCAGGAAGGCGGTGTGCGGCCCCTTGGCGCTGTTTTCGGCGCGGTCCCAAGTTCCTGGGACTTGAACGGCCACCGATCGCTGGGCCTCTCGGAGGATGGAAGCACCGTCGTAGGCACCGGTGGATATGATACGGGCGATCCGGGCGATTCCCGACCGGACGAAGCCTATCGATGGTCGCAAGTTGGAGGCTTCCAGGGGATGGGTCCTTCGGACAATAATGATGACGGCTGCGACTGGAGCAGCGCGATCGATGTATCGGCTGACGGCTCCGTCGCGGCGGGGTGGCGCAACATCGACGGCTGTCTGGTCGAAGCCATGCGATGGACGGGCGGCACCGTCCAGGGGCTGGGCTTTCTCGATGGTGGATGGGATAGCCGCGCCACGGCCGTTTCAGCCGACGGGTCGACGGTGGTAGGTTCGAGCTGGCGATCAGACGAGAACGAGGAGGCGTTCCGCTGGACCCAGGCGGGGGGCATGCAGGGGCTTGGTTTTCTCGATGGGGAGAAGACCTTCAGCTATGCGCTGGATGTCTCCGGCGAGGGGTCGGTAGTCGTGGGCAAGGCGATCGCCGTGGATTTTCCATCCTCTGCTTTCATCTGGACCGAGGCCGACGGTATGCGCCGCCTGCAGGACGTGCTGGAAGACGACTATGAAACCGACCTCAAGGGATGGACGCTGATTTCGGCTGAAGCCGTTTCGGACGACGGCAGCATCATAGCGGGAATCGGGCAATCCGCGTCCGGATTTTCCGGTTCGTGGCGCGTGGTGCTGTGCCGAAGCGACGTATCCTGGGCAAACGCGTCGGGCGGAGTTTTCGCAGACGAGGCGAACTGGGCGCTCAACGTCGTCCCGGACTCCATGGGCAACGCGCGCTTTGCAACGAGCGGCACATACACCGTCACCTTCGACGGCGATGCGGTGAGCAATCGGCTGGAGGCCGCCGATGGCAC
>CBFGRV010000121.1:0-5264 GCA_965651265.1 uncultured Rhodothermales bacterium | reverse complement strand
CCACAAGACCCGAAGGCCATCGGATTTTGAGTCCGACGCGTCTACCAGTTCCGCCACCCGGGCATGGTGTGCGTCCGTGCAACGCATCGTCCCGCGGGGCTGATCCCGCCCGTTTCCTTCGAGGGTGATTGCCGCCACACGATTTCTCCAGGCGAGGATCCTTGCCCTGCGCCCGCGGTCCATTAATCGTCCACGACCGTCGCTTCCCATCGACGATCGCTCGATCCCGTCCAACACTCGAGGACCCCATGGAAGCCAAAACCTCACCCAAGAGCCGGACCGCCTACTCCCCGAAAGACTACTTCCTCGACACCTTCGAGCGGGAGCATCGGAAAACCGTGCGCGTCCTGCGCGCCTTCCCGCCTGACAAGGCGGACATGAGACCACACCCCACGAGCCGCAGCGCCCGCGAGCTGGCGTGGACCTTCGTGATGGAGCGCGGACTGGGCGTTATGGTCTTCAAGAACGAGTTCGAGCAGAAGATGGGAGGCACGCAGCCGGAGCCACCGGAGGCGTATGAGGAGATCCTCGCCGCGCTGGGACCCGCCCAGCAGGAGTATGCCGAGTTGATCCGCGCCACGCCCGAGGAGGAGCTGTTCGAAATGGTCCGCTTCTTCACGGCGCCCAAGACAATTGGGGAGCTTTCTCGCCTCGACTGGATCTGGTTCCTGCTGCACGATGAGATCCATCATCGCGGGCAGTTCTCGGTCTACCTGAGGATGGCCGGCGGTAAGGTGCCGTCGATTTATGGGCCGAGCCGGGACGAACCGTTTTTCTAGGTTGCTGGTTGGTGGTTGCTTGTTGCTGGTTTGCCCGGGGCCTGAGCTGCTGAAGAGCCGGCCGCATAGGTAACTTGTTGACCGGCGAGTCTGGAAAAACTATTACCCATGTGCCCGGTTTGACCTGTTACCCATGTGCCCGGCCTGAGCTGTTACTGGTCTGCCAGGTCTATACCGAATCAACCAGTAACCAGCAACCAGTAACCAGCAACCTTAGACAAGCCGCCGAACCTCGTCATAGAACCGCACCGCTGTCTCGATCCCCTTCCTGAACCTATCCAGCCCGAAGTGCTCGTCGGGGGAGTGGATGGCGTCGCTGTTCAGGCCGAAGCCGAGGAGCACCGTATCGATGCCCAGCACCTCCTTGACGTCGGCCACGACGGGAATGGTGCCGCCCTCGCGAACGAAGGCCGGCTCGCGCCCAAACACGGCGGCGAGCGCGCGTGCCGCCGCCTTGATCGGCGCGGAGGAGCGATCGATGATGAAGGGCCGTCCACCGTGCAGCTCGCGCACGCTCACCGTCACGGTTTCCGGCGCATTGTTTTCGAAATACGCTCGGAGCTGGGCAGCCGTTTCTGCGGGACGCTGATCCGGCACGAGCCGCGCCGAGACCTTGGCGCCGGCCTTCGCGGGCAGGATGGTCTTCGCGCCCTTGCCCTGGTACCCACCCCAGATGCCGTTCGCATCGATGGACGGCCGGGCCCACGTGGCCTCCAGCACCGTGTAGCCCTCCTCCGTTCGCGACGCGCTCACGCCGATCGAACGCCGCCACGACTCCTCATCGAACGGCAGCTCGGCGAACGCGCGCCGCTCCTCTTCGGTCAGGTCGAGCACGCGATCGTAGAAGCCGGGCACGGTGATCCGGCCGCGCTCGTCGTGCAGCCCGGCAATCAGACGGGCCAGCACGCTCACGGGATTCTCGACGGCACCCCCATACACCCCCGAGTGCAAATCGCGCGCCGGGCCCTGAACCTCGACCTGCAGATACGCGAGGCCGCGGAGCCCGTACGTTATGGTCGGCGTGTTCTCATCGAACATCGACGTGTCCGAGATGAGCGCGAAATCGGCCTCCAGAAGGTCCGTATGGGCCTCCAGAAACGGCCGCAAATTCTCCGAGCCACTCTCCTCCTCACCCTCCAGAATGAAGGTGAGGTTTACAGGCAGGCCGCCCGAAGCGGCCAGATAGGATTCGGCCGCCTTTACGTGGATGAACAACTGGCCCTTGTCGTCGCAGGCACCACGCGCGTAGAGTCGACCTTCGCGCACCTCCGGCTCGAAGGGCGGGCTCGTCCAGAGCTCGAGAGGATCGGGCGGTTGCACGTCGTAGTGGCCGTAGACCAGAATGGTGGGCGCGTCTGCGTTTGCGCCCCGCGCCCGAAATTGTGCTGTGACGATCGGATGTCCTTTCGTTTTGTGAACGGCTACGTCGTCCGCCCCGATCGACTCGAAATGCTCGGCAATCCATTCCGCTGCCGACTGCACGTCGTGGAGGTATTCGGGATCTGTGCTAATGGATGGAATGCGAAGAAACTCACATAATTCCTCCACAAATCGGTCTATGTGTTGTGAGACAAACTCGGTGGAAGGAATCATGCGTATTTATACCTCATTGCAGTGGTGTACCAACCGATATTCATAAGGGCACGGCGAAGGCCCCGCCTTCGGCGGCGGTCACGATGCCCGCATAGAGTGTAGTGGAAATCCCGCCATGGTCATCAGGGGCGTACTTACGCCTCGAGGGCAAAGCAGGTCCTATCGTGTAGATGTTGACCCATTGAAACGCCCCGTGCGACGAATCGCCGGGGCGCAAACTAGTACAACCATGTATCCGTCTGCAAAACCTGCCATTCGCGTCGCCCGCCTGGTCCAGCGCGGGCCCACATCCGACATCACCATCCAGCATCGGGCGGCACCCGAGCTCAGCGTTCAACGGCGGTCCACAACCGATCCCACCATCCAGCGACTTTTCGACTCGCTCGCTCGAACGGCTCGCGAGCTGGAGCGCGCGACCACCGAGTTCGACGCCCTCGTGCAGCAATACTCGCGTCTGGTCACGCGCGACCCGGAGCGCATGGCTCTGCATCTTCGGTCGCGACTGGAGGGCCTGACGTTTCAGGCGGATTTCGTACTCCGCGGCCTCAAGCGGCTGGCCGCGGAAGTAGAATCGCCTGTGCGGCCCATTCGACGGGAGGGCGTCGATCCACGAGCTTGATCGTGCTTGACCGTCAGGTCCTGCCAGGTTTCCCTTACAGCCAACGATCTCTCGCGTGCGTATATAAAAGCAGTCGGAGTCCTCTGGCCCAACCGGCATGCAGAGGACATTCCGGGGCCGGAGGAGACTAGAGAAGAGCGAGGTGACATCATGTTGAACATAAGACGAATTCTGCATCCGACGGACTTGACGCCGTTCGCCGAGGCTGCATTCCGGCACGCCGCGGAGCTGGCGCAGCTTTTCGGCGCGGAGCTGCACGTGCTGCACGTCGTCCCGCGAATGGGCGCGCACGCATTTCTCCAGTTGGATGGAAAGGGTACCGACGACGACCGGCCCGAAGACCCCTGGCACAATGTCACGAACGCGTTGGACGAGTTGCTTGCCCCCTGGAAGGGCCGTGTGGACATCCATCGCGTGGGTGCCTACGCACCGTTGCCGGGCCCGGCTATCGTAGACTACGCCGGTGAGGAGGATGTCGACCTGATCGTGATGGGCACGTATCAGGACGGGACGAAGCCCATCGACATTCTGGGCGGTGCGGCGCGCGAAGTGATCCACAGGGCTCCGTGCCCCGTCCTGACGGTGAATCGGGCTAGAGTTGGGGCCGGTCCCGTGCGAATTGCGCACGTGATGGCGCCGCTGGATCCACTGGGCAACATCGTGGCCGAGGTTCGCTATGCCAATGAATTTGCACAGATGTATGGGGCAAAACTGAGCCTCGTACATGTACTCAATGGTACCCAGGCCGGGCTCGCCGAAGATCCCGCGCTAGAGAGTATCGCTGCCGCGGCGCGAGAGCAGGTCCAGACGCGCTACGAAGATGCCCTCCGGCAGCTTCGCGAGCAGGAACTTCTGGTGGAAGCCCTGGACGAGATCCACGTGCACGTACTGATCGGCCCTGAAGGCGCGGAGATTATTCGCTTCATCGAGGAGCAGAACGTAGATCTCGTCGTCTTTACGATGCGCAAGCCCATCGAGGGCGGCGGCGCCGACCTGGTCGAGTACGTGGCCGCGCGGGCTCCGTGCCCGGTGCTGTCCGTTACCGAGATTGGGAAGTCTCGGATCGACTTGCCGTCGAAGCCGCCCGAGGAGCAAGTGACCGTCGAAGTGCTCGAGGGTGATGCGGGCTTACCGCCGGCCGGCATCACGGTCCAACCACGCGACTCAACACAAAGACCGGTCCGGCGCAAGTCCGTCAAGGCCGAAATTAGCTCAGCCGACCCAGCGTAAATGGCCCAAACCGTCGAAGTCGTCGGGAATCGCGATGCGTTCATCATCGGGGGCGGCAACGGGACTCGCGAGAGCCTCGCTGCCGCCCTGCAGCGTAATGGGTGCGTGGTGCGCCTCTTCGAGAATGTGGACGAAACCGGAGAGGCGTTCACCTCCTTGCGTCCGTCCCTGATCGTGCTCTGCGATCCCTCAGATGCCGGACTGGCCCTCGTGCGTCGTCTCCGCGACGAGCCGGGAGGAGAGCTCGTTTCGGTACTCGTCGCCGTATCCAGGGACGAGCAGGAACGTCTCTCCGAGGTGATCGATTCGGGCGCCGACGACTACATCATACTTCCACTTCATCCCACAAGGCTCGATGCACGCATAGCGCTGGTCCTGCGAAAGTCCGCAGAGAAGACACAGCGCCGAACCATCGAATCACAGCTGGCCCGGCGGGTGAAGCAGCAGAGTCTGGTCGCCGAATTGGGCCAGAAGGCGCTTACGGGGGCTGGATTGGAGGAGGTGGCCGACGCCGCCGCCGAGATTGCAGCGATCGCCCTGGGCGTCGAGTATGCGCGCGTCCTGGAGCACCGCCCGGAGGAGGGGATTCTCCGCATGGTGGCGGGGTTCGGCTGGGAGGACGGCGCCGTCGGGACGTTTACCCTGCCGGCCGACGAGCAATGGCAGGCCGGGTACACGCTCATCTCGTCGGAGCCCGTCATCACGAACGACGTCGACGAAGAAGGCCGTTTCGGACTGGTGCCCTTCATGAAGGAGCACGGGGTGACGAGCTCCATCAGTGTCGCCATCGCCGGCTCGAGGGGTCCCTGCGGTGTATTGAGCGCACACAGCCGGGAGCGCAGGACCTTCAGCCAGGACGACATCCACTTCATGACGTCCGTGGCCAACGTGCTTGCCGCCGTCATCGAACGCGACGAGCGCCTGGCCGAACTGGAAGCGAGCGAGGCCCGCGCGCGCCGACTGGCCGCCGTGGCCAGCCGCACCATCAACGGTGTCATCATCACGGATGCCCGGCGGCACATCGAGTGGGTAAACGAGGGCTT
>CBFGRV010000120.1:0-5267 GCA_965651265.1 uncultured Rhodothermales bacterium | reverse complement strand
ACGAAGCGGACGTTCCGGATGTCCGCGATCCCGTATATGTCGAAATCGGTAAGACTGAGGATGAATGCGCCGGCGATCGGCAGGAAGAAGAAGACGAGGAGGACGAGCAGTCCCGGAAGGAGGAAGAAATAGGCAGCCCGCGCCTGCCGCGCCTCGCCGAATTGCACCCGGCGCGGCATGGGCGCTGCCGGCGCTATGCGTTCAGGCGGGGCTTCGGAGGTGAGCGCGGACATGTTCTAATTCCTGTGAAGCTTACGGATGTCGGAAGTCGGAGGTCGGAAGTCGGAAGAGATGGTGGGCATCGCTTTTCGGACCAAACTGAACTCTATTGTCTCATCTCTGACTTCTGACCTCTGATCTCTGTCCTCGGACTAACTCTGACCTCTACCCTCCGCCCTCTGACCTCTGACCTCTGACCTCCCCTCCTATTCACCCCGCCTCGCTCCCAACGAAAGCCGCCCATCCTCCTCCCTATCCAACATCCACCTCCTCTTCTCCAAAATCTGATCCACCTCACGATCCAGCGCCGCGAGTGCCTGGTCGATCGACATCCGACCACGGATTGCGGCCTCCGCATAGACCCAGACCTTGTCCGCAATCCGCTCCCACTCGGGGACGCGCGGGAGGGGTTCGACCCGCTGAAGTTGCTCGTAGAACGCGGCCGCGTACGGATTGCCCGCCAGCAGCGAGTCCTGCCACGTGGAGTAGCGCGGCGGAAGGTTGCCGGTGATCTCGTAGAAACGCAGCTGCTGCTCGGGACGGGACATCCACTCGATGAACGTCCAAGCCGCCTCCTTCTTCTCCGAGGCTTCGAAGATCACCATGCTGGCGCCGCCGGCCAGGGAGATCCCGCTGGAATCGGGGCCCGGCATCGGGGCCGTGGCCCATTCGACATCCTCCGGAACGCGGCGACCGAATTCGCCGATGTTCCAGGGACCGGTCAGGTACATCGAAATGAATCCTCGCGAGAATTCCTGGTAGACGTTGGAGATCATCGTGCTGCTCAGCGCCGGCGCGAGGTCCTTCTCGAAGAGCTCGACGAAGAACTCGAAGCCCTCGCGGAATTCGGGGCTGCTGAAATCGGCGTAGCGCCCGTCATCGCGCAGGATCGACGCGCCGGTCTGCAGCCCGAGCAGCACCGGGTGCTGCCACTCGTTCGTCGGCAAGAGGATCACGTAGTCGTCTTCGCCCACGTTCTGTTTGATGCGCTCCATCGCGTCCATCCACTCCGCCCACGTGGTCGGCATCTCGTCGTAGCCGGCCTCGCGGAGGATGTCCTTCCGGTAGAAGAGGAGCCGCGTGTCCACGTACCACGGGATGCCGTACACGGCGCCGTCGACCTCGTTGGTCTTCCAGATGCCGTCGAAGTAGTCGTCGCGATCGACGATCGACGATCGGGCGACGAGGGTGTCGAGCGCAGCGAGGCCATTGAGCGCGGCGAACTCGGGGATCCAGGTGTTGCCGAGCTGGCAGACATCGGGCGTCGCATCCCCTACGAAAGCCGTCAGCAGTTTCTCATGCGCAGCCCGCCACGGAATCTGCTGCACCCGCACGCGGATGTTCGGATGCTCGCGCTCGAACGCCGGCACGAGGGTCTTGACCGCTTCGCCCTCGACCCCAAGCCCCCAGAAGTCGATCGTAGTGATGGCATCGCTCCGGCCGTCGCAGGATGCCAGAACGATTGCGGCGAGCAGGCAGAAGATGGTATGACGCGCGCCCCTAATCACATCGACCTTCCAACCATCCCCCCGAGAACCCGGCGCGGCAGAGACCGCGAATGATCACGTCCGACTTCCGCATTACGTCCCAGACGAGGCCGCTGCGATAGTTCTCGATCATGATGACGATGGCCCCCTGATCGATGCCGAGCTGGTCGCCATCGAACCAGCCGAGTTCCGGGTCGACGTGCCCGCTTTCGGTTTCCACACCCTGGACGTGACGGAACGTCGGGTTGAAGGCATCCCGAAAACCGTACTCGTTGTAGAGGTGATCGCCGTAGCGATCGTGCATCGCCTTCAGCGCGGGGATCGTGATCTCCGGCGCGAATGGAATCGACCCGCCGGCCGCCGTGGGCACGATGGTGCCGTCGTCCTCGATGTAGAGCGCGCTCACGCCGCGCGCGAAGTACGTGCGGAACTGGATCGATTCACCATCGATCTCGGCGATCGTGTTCGCGGGGCCGTCGCTGGCCGTCCATCCCCAGATCTCGCCGCTGTAGCCCTCGAAACCGCGCGGATTGTCGATGCCGTACTCGCGCTGCGCGTATGTGGCCCGGCGCGAGTTCTCGAAATAGTCGATGCCGCGCTCCCGCATGTACGCATCCTGGATGCCGCGGAAATCGACCCACAGGTGCGAGTACTGATGGCCGAAGAGCGGGCTGAAGTTGACGTGCTCGTAGCCGTAGAAATCTTCCCATCGATACGTGCTGGTGAACGCGTCCCAGGCTTTCGGGTCGATGGGGTGTGTGGGCGAGGCGAGGGCGAGCAGGTACAGGATCATCGCCTCGTCGTAGCCCTCATAGGCGGCGCCCCCGAAGCCGCGCTCGGGCCGCCAGGCCATCGTGATGAGGCCGTCGTCGCGCTGGAACCAGTCCCACTCGACGCGCCGGTAGAGCGAGTCGGCGTAAGCGCGGATTTCGGCTTCCTTCTGGTTGAATTGATCGAAGTATTCGGCCGCGAAGAGGATGCCTCCCATCAGGAGGGCCGTGTCGATGGTGGAGAGCTCGTTCGTCTGGAAGCGCTCGCCCGTGTCGAACTCGAGGAAATGGTAGAAGAAGCCCTTGTATCCGGTCGTCCCCCGGGCCGTGCTGTCCTGCGGCGCATTCCAGAAGAAGCGGAGCGTGTTGAGCGTGCGCTCCCGGGCCTGCTCGCGCGTGATGTAGCCGCGCTCGACGCCGATCGGGTAAGCTGTCAGTCCAAATCCGATCGCCGCGATGCTGGAGAATGTCCGCGACGGCGCGCGATCGGGCGTGAGACCTTTCTCGGAATCGGTCTGCTCCCAGAACCAGCGGAAGGTGCGCTCCTGCAGGTCCTCGAGGAAATCGGCGCGCGCCAGGCTGAAGGTGCCGAGCACACCAAAGTGATCGGAAACCCACACGGTATCGGCGACGCTGGACGTGCCGGCCGCCGAGGGCGCTTCACCCTGAGTGCGCCCCGGATCGATCCGCGGCTGGTCGAGCACACGTGCGGCAGCGACGGGCTCTACCATCGGCCCGGCAAAGAGATAGTCGATGCGCCGCTTCTCGTGCCCCATCGCCGGGTTGAGCGTGTATCCGCCGCCCTCATTCCATCCATCCGTCACCTGCGCGATGTCCACATAGCGCGCCGTGATCAGCGCCATTTCCGGGGTGTCGGGCGGCGCGTTGAAGTCGCCACCGAGCACGACGGGGTAGCCGCCCCGCGTTGCCTCGATGAAATCCAGCAGATCCTCGATCTGGCGGCGTCGCACCTCCGTACCGGGCGCATCTCCGCTGTAATGCAGATGGGTGCTATAGACGTTGACCGGTCGCCCCTCGAATTCGATGCGCGCGTGCGCGGCGACGCGGTAATCGTTCAGCGGCTCGAGCTTTCGCGAGGATGCCTCCAGGATCGGATGCCGGCTCACTATAGCATTGCCGTACCGCTTCGGGGCGTCCTCTGGATCGACGGAGGCGAAGTGGACATGCGGATACCCGAGTCGCTCAGCAATCGTATGGGCCTGATTCGGCAGCTCAGGATTCTGGAGCACCTCCTGAAGCAGGATGACGTCGGGCTGCAGCGCGCCGATTTCATCCACCATGTACTCGAGCCGCGCCGGCCAGTCGCCCTGGTTGTGCCAGATGTTCAGCGTAAGGATGGTGATCGCCGGGGACGAAGGCGCTTCGGCCAGGTCGCGTTCTTGCGCCAGGGCGATTTGATCCCCACCCAGTGCGAGCAACAGCACCCCCGCCATCAGAATCGTGCGCACGACCCGGAATCTCGCGCCATCCTGTCGCCCGTTCATCATCGCCCCGGATAGATCCGTAAAGATTTCAGCGTACACGTCTATTCGATTTTGGTGAGCACTCGCGTCGTCCGGCGATCGCCCATCTCGAACACCAGCAGATAGAGCCCGCTGGGACGCATCGTGAGGTCCATGTCCAGTTGGTGCTCGCCTGCCGGCCGCGTGGCATCCTCCAGCACAGTCAGTTCGCGCCCGAGCACGTCGTAAAGAACGAGGCGCACGGACGAGGGGGCATCCAGCACGTAATTGACACGCGCCCGATCCGCCGTAGGGTTCGGGAAGACGGCGAGAACATCGGTCCTCGCTACTTCAACCGGGTCGTCGACCGCTACGCCGACTCCGGTAAATCCGGCCCGTTCGAGCCCGCGTCGAATCGACTCGTTGCGCATAGCGACCTCCCAGATGGCTTCGGTACGATGGTTCTCGATCATCAGGAGGATGGGCCCCTGATCGATGCCGAGGTACGTCTGCGCAAACCAGTTCCGATCGACATTGTACGCATCGCGAAAGCCGTACGGGCCCCAGAGGGCCGGATATTTGCGATGCATCGTCCTGAGCGCAGCGATGGACTCGTCCGGCGCGAAGGCGATGGAGCCGCCCGGCGCCGTGGGCGCGATGGTGCCGTCGTCGTTCTGCGGCGGCGGCGCTCCACGCGCGCTGTAGCCGTCCGGTGTGTCGGAGGCGGTGAGGCCCCACTCGTCCTTTGAATAGTTGGGATATCCTCCTGGGTTCGCGATGTGGTAGGCCCGTTGCGCGAGCGTCGCACGGCGCGAGTTCTCGAAGTAGTCGATGCCCTTCTCCTCCATGAACGCATCCTGGATCCCGCGGAAGTCGATCCAGACGTGCGAATACTGATGGCCGAAGAGCGGAGGAAAGACCAGATACGTGTAGCCGTAGTGCGTCTGCCATTGCCCGCCGTAGCCGCTCGCCCAGGCGTCCCAGGCCTCCGGCCCGACCGGGTGCGTGGGCGAGCCGAGAGCCAGGATGTACAGGATCATCGCCTCATTGTAGCCGAGCCAGTCGTGGACGATGAAGCCGGTGCTCGGGTCCGCGTTGGCGCGCCCCTCCGGATCGGGAAACCATCCGTGGCTGATGGCGGCGGTCGGATTGTTCGGATTCCGATACTGCATCCAGGTCCAATCCACGCGATGATAAATCGAGTCGGCGAGCGACCGGATCTCGTCGTCATCCACGAAGTACTCCCGCACGTGAAGCACGCCCCCCAGCAGAAGGGCCGTGTCGATGGTAGAAAGCTCGTTCGTTCCGGATCGCCGGCCGGTATTCAT
>CBFGRV010000119.1:0-5301 GCA_965651265.1 uncultured Rhodothermales bacterium | reverse complement strand
CTGGACGGCATGCTCGTCCGGCGTTACGCCTCGCAGGGGCAGCATCGGACCTTCGGGATGTCGATGAAGCTGGCCAAGTATTTCTACCTGTACGACCAGCGCCAGGAACGCCCTGTGTTGTTGTTGGACGATGTCTTCGATCAGCTCGATCGAAGCAGATCGGCTGCCTTTCTCGAGCTCCTGCAGAGCGACCGCGTCGGGCAGAGTATCATCACGGCAACGGACGTGCGTCCATTTGAGGAAACGGTCGATTTCCTGAAGAATGGCAACGCCGCACAGCTGGTGAAGAAGGGCTCCATCGGGAATGCGCTTGCGGATCGTCCGTATACGGGTGAGGTTGCGGCCGAACAGATGGCGTCAGAGGTGCGAGAGCAACCCCCGAAGTTGTAGGTCTCAGGGTGCCCCGGCACCTGCTAGCCTAGGATTCGTTGTGACGAGACTGTGTGTTGAGGATGGAATGACCTCATCATTCCATCACTAATACTACATTAGCGTAGGAATCAGATCGATTACCCTACTCGAACCGCTCCAACACTTTGTTTCACGTGAAACATCCAACGAGAATACCCTATCTGGCGCGACCCGTTCAGCTTCTTTCCGTCCTGCTGACTGCCATACTGCTCGCAGGATGCGCCATCTCACGGAGTCCGATAACAGGAAAGAAGCGGGCTTATGCCTACACCTGGTCGCAGGAGGTTCAACTGGGAGCCGAGGCGGATCAGCAAATACTCGCGTCTTTCGGTCCGTACGATGACGAGGAGCTCACGCGATACGTTCGCGAGGTGGGAGAGCGCGTGCTGGCCAACAGCGACTTGCGCCGGCCCGACACGCCGCCGGAATTCCGTGAGACGCCGTTCACGTTTCGGGTGCTCGACAGCCCCGTCGTGAATGCATTCGCTCTGCCGGGCGGATACGTCTATGTGACCCGAGGTCTGCTCTCCCATGCGAATAACGAGGCGCAACTCGCCGTCGTGCTCGGTCACGAGATAGGCCATGTCGCCGCCCGGCACGCTTCACAGCGAGCGTTTGAACAACAACTGGGACAACTTGTACTCGTTGGGGGCGCGATCGCCGGTCAGGAGCTCCTGAATCTTCCGGGGCAGGACATCCTCAACCTGGGGAGTACGGCCGCGCAGCTCCTGTTTCTGAGCTACAGTCGTGGCGACGAGCGCGAATCCGATCAGCTTGGCGTGGAGTACGCGGCCAAGGCGGGCTATCGGGCCGCCGAAGGATCCCGCTTCTTCCAGTCGCTGGACCGAATCAGCCAGGCACACGGCGGTGGGCTACCCACGTGGCTCTCGTCCCACCCGGATCCGGGTTCGCGCGAGCAGCGCGTCCTCGAGTTGGCAGAGGCCTGGAAGGATGCATCACCACAGGATCGCGTCGGGCAGAATGAGCTATATCGCGCCATCCAGAACATGGTCGTAGGCGAGGATCCACGGCAAGGCTTCGAGGAAGACGGCGTGTTCTATCATCCGGAGCTCCGCTTCCGATTTCCCGTGCCGCGCGGATTCCAGGTGATCAATCAGCCGACCCAGGTGGGCATGGTGGATCCGGATGGCAAAGCCGTCGTGATCTTCTCGTTTGCACAGCAGTCCAGCGCCGCGGAGGCGGGACGCGCATTCGCGGGACAGCAGGGCATCCAGGTCATCGAATCCGCACCTGCGAGGAGTGGGGGACAAACGGCATATTACGTGCTCGCCGACGCGCAAACCGAACAGGGCCAGATCGTTCGGCTCCTCAGCTATTACGTCGAGCACGGCGGCAACGTCTTCAACTTTCTTGCCTACTCACTCCGCACCGACTTCAATTCATTCCAGGGTGAGTTCCAGCGCACGATGCAGGGATTTGCGACGCTGACCGAGGCCAGGTATCTGAACGTTCAGCCCGCGCGGATCGAAATTGTTGAAGCACCGCGAACGGCAGCTTTTCGGACTTTCCTGCCGTCGGAGCTCCCGCGAGGGATGTCTGCAGAGGATTTCGCCATCATGAACCAGGTCGGCCTCGATGAGACCATCCAGGCGGGGACGCCTCTGAAGCTCCCGTCGCGGTGACGTCGCGAAGCTCGGTGACGCCCTCGATGACTCTATTGGGATGTCACCCTAACCCCAACAGCGCTCAGGACGCGCCGTCGGCGCCGTTCTGTTGAGATGGTGGGATAATGGTTGCTTCCCCGCCGAGGGCGATACGGTCCTCGTGGTACACGTATACCCGCGCTTTAACGTGCTTGTGCTTCTCGATCTTCTCGGAAATCTTGACCTCCACAGTAATCTCCGAACCTACGGGCACAGGACGAAGAAACCGGCATGAGATCCCCACGGCGATGCTGCCGTGTCCGGGGAAGTCGCGACCAAGCACCTTTGAAATGATGCCGAGCAACAGCACGCCATGCACGATCGGCTTTCCAAACCGCGTGGTTTTCGCGTGCTTCTCATCAACGTGAATAGGATTGTCGTCGCCCGTCAGGTCCGCAAACGTGCGCACGTCTTCGGCCGTCAGAACACGAGATGCCTTGAATGAGTCGCCAACCTCCAGCTGTTCGTAGGTATACATTGCATCCAGAAAGTCGAGTCGCCACTTCGTTGAGAAGCACGGCGTCCATGGTGTCGAAGCGGTCCCCTAAAGTAAGCGATGGCGACAATCGAAACCGATTCTGAGCCGGCGAAGCATTCCGGCGCCCCGCGCGGCGCGTTCGCTTCGAGCGAGGACGAGCCTATGCGCCGCGTACTCATCATTGCGGCCTATTTTCTTCCGCGCCGCCGCGTGGGCTCGATGCGTCCCTTCCGATTTGCCATCCATCTGCGAGAGCTTGGATGGGCTCCGACCGTCCTGACCATCGCCGCGCCCGGGCAGAAGCTCACACCCAAGGAGGAGCGGCTGTTGCACGATGTAAATGTGATCGAGATCTCCTCGCCGATGGACCGCACACGGAAGTCGGAAAGTCAGCTCGGAGGCGAAAAACATGGCGGCGGCCGTTCTCGCCGTCGGCTGGCCGGATGGATCGATCGATTGGAGCGGCAGGTCCCGGTGGACACGTGGATGCTTCTTTACGCAGCCCGGTATCGCCGGCTCATTGAGGTCGTGCAGCAGCTGAAACCCGATGTGATCATGGCCACGGGTGATCCGTGGTCGTCGCTCGTTATCGGCGGCCGGCTGGCGGAACGCTTCGGGCTTCCGTATGTCGCCGATTTTCGCGATCCGTGGACGCTATCGGCAGTTCGCACGGCCGATCAGTGGCGTATCCCACGGGCGGTCGACCGCCGGTTCGAGCGGCGCATCGTCGAGCGTGCCTCGATGGTCCTGTTCCAATCAGAGCGGGTCGAAGAGATGTACCGGGAGCACTACCGGGATGTCGACTTCCGGTCGCGCACCATCCCGAACAGCTTCGACCCTGTCGTCTTCGATGATCCCATCGACCTCGAATCGGCCACGGCTCACGCCGTCTCGCCGGGAGATGGATTACGGATCGGCTTCTTCGGACGGTTCCGCCGCATGTCGCCGGCCAGGCTCATCGCGGACGCCCTGGCCGAAATGGGGCGCATGGATGCCGCCGCCGCGGAGGCCGTTCTCGTCACCTCGTTCGGCCCACTCTCCAGCGACGACGAGGAGTATGCGGCGGAGCAGGGTGTACTCTCACGATTCACGTCAGCGGAGCCCGTCCCCCTCGAACGCTCCCTGAGCACGCTCAGAGAATTCGACATTCTGCTGCTGAGCACGGAAGAGTCGCGGACGCACATCATCCCCGCCAAGCTATTCGAGTACCTGGCGGCCGGCAGGCCGATTCTTTCGCTCTCGCGGAATACGGCCGTAGCGGAAATCCTGAAGACGACCGGCTCGGGAGTGCAGCTTACGGACAGTCGTGAGGTCGCTGCCCTGCTTCTCGCCTGTTTGCACGCGCGCCGAAAGGGGGAGCCGATGCCGATCGCGTTCGATCCGAACCCGGACGAGATCCGGCGCTACGAGGCGCGCCAGACGACGCACGACCTCGCCACCCTTTTTGACGAAATCGTCGACGGCATCTGAGTAGGGGAGGGGCCGCTAAGGCTTGATGGCGATGCGCCCGGCAAAATCCACTCGATTCAGCAGGATTCCGGGTCGGTGCTCGTCAATGAATTCGTCGACGGCTTGACGCGCTCCCTGCCAGTGCCCGTAGTCATCCAGAATCAGGACGCCCCCGGAAACGAGCCGGGGATAGAGGTGGATCAGCTCGTGCCGTGTGGATTCATAGAAATCCGTGTCGAGCCGTAACAAGGCGATGCGCTCAGGAGCCTGGGCGGGCAACGTGTCCTCAACGCGTCCCCGCACGAACCGCAATCGATCCTCGTCATACCCGGTGCTCAACACGTTCCGGCGGACCTCGTCTATTTCGGAGCGGCACCAGTCAGCGCCACCGTCCTCACGCCTCGTGCGCGCGAACTTCTCGGCGGCGGCGCCCTCCTTGGCGTTCCAATCCTCTTCCGTCGGAGCGCTCATCCCTTCGAACGTATCGAAGAGGTGGATGTCTCGCTCTGCCTGGAGCATCTGCAGTGTGAGGGCCATGGCCATGACGGATCCGCCCTTCCACACGCCGCATTCGACAAAATCACCCTCGATGTTTTGCGCCACGACGTACTTGACGGCCTCGATCAACGCATAGACGCGGGGCGGCCGCGTCATCGTGAACGGCTCTACGCGGCGGTAGATCGTGCAGTGCTCCTCAGCGAAATCTTGCGGGAGCCGCAGATACTTCCGGGATTCGCCTTTCTTGACGACACGGACACCGAGAGATCGAAGCACCTTTTCGAACGGAGTCAACGCGTCGTGCATCTTTGGAGCGGAATCGCAAAATGAGAAAGGCAGCCGATCACATCACTTCATGCGGAATCATCGGAAAACGAGTCGTTCCATGGGTCGGAGCCACGCGCGCTCAGACAGCGCCTGAAGCCATGCCGGAAGTGGAAGAGCCAGAAGAACGAGCTCCCAGAAGGCCAAAGTAAAAAAGATGCCCATTACCAGATAGATCCCGGTGTGCAGCGCGAGCACGCCGACGATCACCGGAACGCGTAACCGCCTCCACCACATGAGGAATGCGGCCAGCTCGGTGAGCAGACCCAGCGCCAGCACGAACGTGGAGATCCACACTTCACTGAGCAACAGCTGCTGAAAGAAGTTGAACTCAAGAACGCCCGATTTCGCGAAGCTATCGATGGCCTTTTCGTGAATCCACATCCACATATGATGTCCATCGGGCCAGGTCGGTCCGGTCGCAATGAGCTTGGACCAGCCCGCCAGCGAATACCCCAGTCCGATGAAGAAATACGT
>CBFGRV010000118.1:0-5442 GCA_965651265.1 uncultured Rhodothermales bacterium | reverse complement strand
TCGACGACGAGCACCTTCCCGAACTCGGTGGACATATCTGTTCTGCTAGATGAGGGCCGAACGAAACGCTGCGCGATGGATATCCGAACCAAGAACCGTTCCCGGCATCGGCATTTCCGATGATGAGGCGACATCCTCTGCGGCAGGGCGGCTTACGAGTGGATGAAACCTGCCCCCAGCGGCTGGCCACGGTGTACGGAAACGAACACCTCATGTTACGTGCTCGAACATCAGCCATCCACGTGCGATTGTAAATCGGCCACCAACGGGTACTTGCGCGCTGGTACGAATTTGGCAGACTCCATAACTGCCGTAGAAGCGGTCACCATTCCCGAGCATGGGATGCAAACCTGCGTCGCCCCCCAACTCGTGGTAGCCCATCCGCTCGCTCAGGGGCCGTTGAGGAGGAAAGCATGTAATTTCGTTGAGGCTGAATGGAGTCGCTCCGTCTAAGCTTGCGAGTGTCAACAAGGCGACTGAGGAGGCGCTGGAGCCTGGCGGCTGTCGTCGTTTTGAGCTACGTCGTGACGTGTAGCATAGTCTACTGGGTCGCGGTTTACATCAAACATGAGCTTTCCTACGACAGATTCCATCGCAATTCGGAACGAGTCGTACGCATTACGTCCATCGAAAGAAGCGCCGGCTATTCAACCGAGTACGCCTATGCACCCTTACCCCTAGCGAACGCCCTTGGAGGCTTGGCAGACGTTGAAGCGACTGTCACAATAAACGGTGCCAAACCGCTGCTATTGAGGACGGAGGATGACGCGTACTATCAAGATGGCGTAGTGACCGCTAGCTCAAATCTGTTTAGCATCTTTGACTTTGAGTTGCTGCGAGGGGATCGAGAGCGCGTGCTGAGCCGGCCGTTCACGATCGTGATAACGGAGGCCCTATCCGACCGATTGTTCGGTACTCGCGACCCTATTGGGGAGGTAATCTCGCTGGATGGAGAGGAATACGAGGTCACGGGGATTGCCGGTCAAATCCCCACAAGCAGCCATATCCAATTTGAAGCTGTTCGGTCCTGGGCGACGTACCCAGCGCTTTATGGAGTGAGAGCTTCGCAAGTTCTCGAGAGCTGGAACACGAAAGCTCATACGTATGCGCTCCTCCACGATGGGACGTCAAGAGACGCTCTCAAGGCCAGGATCCAGACTCTCCTGGGTACCCTGAGACCGGAAAACGCTAGTCCGGTATTCGACGTTGATCTGCAGCAGCTTGAGAGGATCCACCTCTACTCCAACCTCCAAAGCGAGCTGCAGGCGCCTGGGGATCTTCGTCTTATCTATGTGCTCGGCTCCCTTGTTGCCCTCCTGCTCATAGTTGCCGGAGCAAATCACGTCAACATAATGACCGCCGGGGCAATTGCATCGTTGCGACAGATCGGTATAAGTAAAGCTATTGGAGGAGCGGCAAAACACCTGACGGCGCAGGTACTTTGCGAGTCTTCTATTCTTGCGCTACTCGGCGGAATCGTCGGGCTTGGTCTAGCGGCCAGCATGGAACCAAGCATCGAGCAAATTTTGGGGCGCGACTTTGAGGAAGACGTTCAATTCGGCATTCTTGTAGTACTACTTGTTGCCGTAATTACAAGCGGATTAGGAGCTCTTTACCCCTCTGTCATTGTCGCCTCGGTCGATCCCGTTAAGGCGTTGCGCTCTGCCGTTCCTACATCGTCCCTTGCGGTCATTCGGAAGTCTCTTGTCGGTGTCCAGTTGACTATCGCAATTGGCTTCCTCGTTGTAGCGCTGGTGGCGGCGAACCAGTTTCAATACGTGCATGAAAAGGAGCCTGGCTTCGAGATTGACAACTTAATCACCCTTCCGATTCGTGATAGCCAAGTCATCGCAAGCTCGTATGGCGCTATCAGGCAAGAGCTCGCCGGAATACATGGGGTACATAGTGTCACCGGCTCCTTTGGTGAACCTGGAATTTGGGCTCCAGAATATCACACGATGCGCCGAAAGGGAGATGATAACGACGTGGGATTCGCGTATTTCTGGTACGGAGTGGACGAGACCTTCATCGAGACGTACGGGCTGCAGATAACGCAGGGCAGAGATTTTATACCCGGAAGTCGTGGTGACGCTGAAAGCTCCGTTGTCATAAATGAAGCCGCTGCAAATGCTCTCGGATGGGAGGATCCGATTGGTCGTTTCGTCGATCTTGGGTTGAATGGGCGTGAAGCGACCATCATCGGCGTCGTTGAGGATTTTCATCATCGGTCGCTCATGGATCCCATCGCACCTGTGGCGATCTACATTGTACCGTCGCTCTTCTATTCGTCGATGGGAGTTCGGCTATCCGAGAGCGGAGGAGACGCAGCGATTCCACTCATCAAGAACACGTGGCGCGAGTTCTTCCCCGATCAACCGTTCGAGTACGCAGTCCTCAAGGATGCGTTCGTCCGTCAACACGGGGAAACCGGAAGGCTAGTCGGCGCCGCCACACTTGTATCTCTCATCGCGCTCGTGATGGCTGCTCTCGGCCTCCTTTCGATGGCCAGCGTCGCTGCTGAAAAACGACGAAAGGAATTCGCCATTAGGCGCCTGTTTGGTGCTACGAAGGGCCAGATCTTGGCCGTCGTTCTGAGAGGTACCTTCTGGCTTGTAGCTCTATCCACGGGTGCCGGGATCTTATCCGGGTACATCGCCGGCCGGGAGTGGTTGGAACTCTTCGCATATCGAGCAGGAATTTCCGGCGCGGATTTGCTCATAGCCGCGGCGCTATCCGTTACCATCTCCATTATGGCGGCCGTATTTGAACTTCGACGCGCCTCACACGGTGCTCCGATTACGGTACTACGCGCCGAGTAAAGTGGACTGCAAGAGACGAGAGTACTTCACTTCAATCGAGATCCAAGGATATCCGCAGGTAATGATCCGCGTACGATTGAGTGCACATTTCTCCGGCACGAATCGTTCACAGCATCCATGCTGAGACATCACATTATTGCCGCTGCACGCCGCGTGCGTCGTCATGGAAGCTATTCCCTGATTAACGTCTTCGGTCTCGCGATTGGGCTCGCGGCGTGTTTTGCCGTCGGCTTGTTCATTCAGGACGAGGTCTCGTACGATCGCTTTCACGAGAAAGCCGATTCTATCTACCGCGTCGGCATGAAGGTAGGCACCACGGGGGGAAGCGCGCGGCTTCCGGCCATCGCAGGCGAGCGGATCGCCAGCCGGTATCCGGAGGTCGAAAATGTGGTACGCCTCTACCCGGCACCTGCTGTCGTTCACGTCGGAGGAGAGGCAAGGGAGGAGGAGCAGTTCTATTATGCCGACCCATCCCTATTCGATATTTTCTCGTTTCCCTTAGTTCGAGGTGACCCCGCCGCCGCCCTCCGGGAGCCCGGCTCGCTTGTTCTGACGCAGGAAACGGCTCGGCGGTACTTCGGGGGCTCAGATCCCATCGGGCAGATCGTCCACCTGCAGGGTGGGGCGGAATTCCGCGTCACCGGTGTCGTCGCGGATATTCCAGCACATTCGCACCTCCAGTTCGATTTTCTCGCATCCTTCAGCACGCTCGGCGATCCGGAAGTCGTTCCGGACTATGAGAGAGCGTGGGGACGCCAAAGTCTCACGTATTTCCTACTCGCTACTCCAGCGTCCGCCGCAAGCCTTCAGTCCAAGTTGGATGCGCTGACGAGTGGCAGCCTGCAGGAGGTGCAGCAAGCCCTCGGTTTTGGGATTGAGGGGATGGAGCTCGGTCTGCAGCCAATCACGAAAATTCATCTCTATCCGTTCCTCTCCGGCGCCGTCCAGCCAGACGGTGATCTTCGCTATCTATACGTCTTCGGCGCCGTCGCACTCGTGATCCTTCTGATCTCGTGCATAAACTACATGAACATAGCGACGGCGCGGTCCGCGTGGCGGGCCCGTGAGGTCGGCGTACGAAAGGCGCTCGGTGCGAGACGTTCACAGCTCACCAGGCAGTTTCTGGTGGAGTCGCTGCTCTTCAGCACGTTGGCCTTCCTGCTGGCCCTGTGTTTCATCAAGGCGGCTTTGCCTGCCTTCAACTCCTTCACGGGAAAGGCGCTCTCCCTGCGAATCACCGACAACCCGGAGATCTTCGCGTTTTTCGCCGCAGTGGCCTTTCTGGCTGGAATTCTCGGCGGTTTCTATCCGGCTCTCGTCCTGTCACGCTTCGCGCCTGCGTGTGTGCTGAAGGGCACGCCGCACGAAGCTGGCGGCGTATGGTTTCGGCGAGCGCTTGTCACCTTCCAGTTCGCGATAGCGATCGGACTCATCGCGGGGACGGCCGTGATGCACAAGCAATTGAACTATATGCAGGAGGAGCCACTCGGATATGAAACGGAGCAGATTCTCGTGTTGCCCCTAAAGGCCACAGTGCAGCAGCGGGCGGACGCGTTGTCGCGTGAACTGCTGCTCATTCCGGGCGTCGAGCGCGTGTCGTTCGCCTCCGGAACGCCTAATGACTACATGTCGACCTCCGTGGGATACAGGGGCCAACAGTACAAGGTGCACTATCTTGCCGTAGATCGCGAGTATGTGGAGGCGATGGGCATGGACATCATTGCCGGTCGCGATTTCTCCGTAGAGCGTCTCGGTGGCAACGATGCAGGCGTGATCATCAACGAGACCGCCGCGCGTATCTTCTCACTCGACGTAGGCCGGCGCTTCGACTTCGGGATGAGTCAAGGTGCTGAGGTCATCGGGATCGTGCGGGACTTCCACGCGAGTTCGCTACGAAATCCGATTGTGCCGACGGTACTCGCACTTGAGGATAGCTACTTCAGCAAGATCCTCATTCGGCTTGCTCCGGGTGAAAGCCGGGCGGCGTTGGACCGCTTGCAGGATACCTGGCACGCTCTCGTACCCGATTATCCACTGCAATATCGGTTTCTGGACGAGACGATCGATGGCCACTACCGCTCTGAGGAGCGTTTCGCGAGTGTTTTCGGCTCGTTCACATTGATGGCCATCGTGCTTGCTTGCCTCGGACTTTTCGGCATGGCCGCATTCGTCGTGGAACGGCGGGCAAAGGAAATTGGGATCCGGAGAATTCTCGGCGCTACGGTAGCGCACATTCTTGCCCTGACTTCGAGGGAGTTCGTCATCGTGATCACCGTTGCTTTCTTGATCGCCGCACCCGTGTCATATAGGCTGATGTCCCTGTGGCTGGAGGACTACGCCTACCGCGTGGCCATCGGTATGGACACGCTCCTTTTTGCGGGAGTTCTCGCGCTCGTGATCGCGATAGCTACTATAAGCGTTCAGGCCTTGCGTGCGGCTTTCGCCACTCCGGTCCAATTCCTGAGAGATTCTGAATAGGCGTCGCTGCCGCGACGGCACGTCACGCGGCGGCTGTGCGATTCCGAACACCCGATGTTACGCGCTCGAACAACCGAGGCGCTCTCGCGAGGATGCTGTCGGGCCTCCTGTCGAGCACGCGGCCCTCCGGCCCCATCATGGCACA
>CBFGRV010000117.1:0-5639 GCA_965651265.1 uncultured Rhodothermales bacterium | reverse complement strand
ATCGATAAGACGGGCACCCTCACGTTAGGGCGGCCGGAGATCGAGCGGGTTATCCCGCTGAACGGGTACCCGGAAGAGGAGCTGATTCGGCTCGCGGCGGGGGCGGAGAGGCATTCCGAACATCCGCTCGCGGCGGCCGTGCGGGACCTCGCGGAGAGCCGCGGCATCCTGCCGGATGAGCCGGAACATTTCGAGGCCGTGCCGGGGGCCGGTGTCCGCGCGCTTGTGGACGGCCATGACGTGAAGATCGGGTCCGCCGCGTTTTCATCCGCGGCGGAGAGAGAGCTGTTGCGGCGCGGTGCGGAGACTCCGACCGGCACGCTGCTCTACGTCGACGTGGACGGGCGGGCAGGCGGCGTGCTCGCTGCGGCGGATACCGAGCGGAGCGAAATCCCCAAGGCACTAAGGGAGCTGCGCCGGCATGGGATCGGTCGCATCGAGCTCCTCACGGGGGACCGCAAGGAAGTCGCCGAGGCGCTCGCTACGCGGCTCGGCATCACGTATCGCGCCGAGATGCTCCCGGAGGACAAGATCGAAGTCGTTCGCGAGTACCAGACGATGGGACTCACCGTCGTCATGATCGGCGACGGCGTCAACGACGCGCCGGCCCTTGCGCAGGCCGACGTCGGCATCGCGATGGGAGGCGGAACGGACGTGGCACTCGAGGCCGCCCACATCGCCCTGATGCGCGATGACTGGCGCGCCATCCCCACACTATTCCGCATCGCGCGTCGCACGATGCGCGTGGTACGCCTTAACATCGGATTCACGGCGGCTTACAACGCCGTCGGACTCATACTCGCGGCTTTCGGCATCCTGCCGCCGATCTACGCGGCTGCCGCGCAATCGCTGCCCGATCTCGGCATCATGGCCAACTCCGCACGGCTCATCCGGCAGTCGTAGAGAGTATCGGCGGACCACCCGGCGCGCCACCGCCCGCCGGGTAGATCCGCGGATGACCCGTCACACGGCCCGTCCGGGACGACGCATCTTCCTGTATATGAACAGCAAGAGAATCGCGCCCAGAATGGCCAGCACAAAGCTTCCGAAATTAAAGCCGTCGATGCCACCGAGTCCGAGCAACGATCCAAGGAAGCCGCCAAGCAGCGCCCCGGCGATGCCGAGCAGGATCGTGATGATGATGCCGCCCGGGTCGTCACCCGGCATGACGAGTTTCGCGATGACGCCGGCAATGAGTCCGAAAATGATCCAAGCCAGAATTCCCATTAGTGCCTCCAAACGTTTGGTCGGGGTGGTAATCGTAGAAAGTGCTACGATCACATTCGCAGCACCCGCGCTTTCCAACAAGAATAGATGCTCTCGAGACAGGTGTATGTAACATTGAAGAACAATTAGCAGACGAGAAAGTCCGCATTACCTATCCATTACCTGTTCGATACGTTTTCAATAAGCCCACACCGCCCACTCCCGGTCCAACCAGTAACCAGCACCCGTAACCTCCCAATGCAGACCACCACCAAGCTGAATCGATACAGCAGCCGCATCACCCAGCCCCTCACGCAGGGCATCTCCCAGGCCATGCTCTACGCCACGGGTCTGAGCGAGGAAGATCTCGACAAGCCGCAGGTCGGCATCGTGGCGAACTGGTGGGAGGGCAACCCCTGCAACATGCACCTCGACCGCCTCGCCCAGCACGTGAAGGAAGGCGTCGTGGAGGCTGGAATGGTCGGCATGCGGTTCAACACGATCGGGGTGTCCGACGGCATCAGCATGGGCACCGAGGGGATGAGCTACTCGCTGCAGTCGCGCGACCTCATCGCCGACTCCATCGAGACCGTCGTGCGCGCGCAGTGGTACGATGCCCTCGTGGCGCTGCCCGGCTGCGACAAGAACATGCCGGGCTGCATCATGGCGATGGGCCGCCTCAATCGCCCGTCCATCATGGTCTACGGCGGCACCATCCTGGCCGGATGCACCCGATTCAACGGCGAGGAGCAGCCGCGCGACGTCGTCTCGGCCGCGCAGGCCTACGGCGAGTACCTGGCCGGCTCCATCACCGACGAGCAGCGGCGCGCGATCATCCGTAGCGCGTGCCCGGGCGCGGGCGCCTGCGGGGGTATGTACACGGCTAACACGATGGCGTCGGCCATCGAGGCGATGGGGATGTCCCTGCCGTATTCGTCCTCCACGCCGGCCGAATACCAGCAGAAGCTCGCCGAATGCTTCGCCGCCGGAGAGGCCGTGCTTCGCCTTCTCAAGATGGACCTCAAGCCGCGCGACATCATGACGCGCGAGGCTTTCGAGAACGCGATGGTCGTCGTGACGGCCCTCGGCGGCTCCACGAACGCCGTGCTTCACCTCATCGCCATGGCCCGATCCGTCGACATCGACCTGACCATGCACGATTTCCAGCGCGTGAGCGACCACGTGCCGTTGCTGGCCGACCTCAAGCCGAGCGGGCGCTACGTCATGGCCGACGTCCACGGGATCGGCGGCACGCCCGCCGTCATGAGGTACCTGCTCGATGAGGGGCTGCTGGATGGCTCGTGCATGACGGTCACCGGCAAGACGATCGCCGAAAACCTGGCCGAGGTCCCCGGGCTCTCCACCGATCAGGACATCGTGCAGCCGCTCGAGAATCCCATCAAAAGGACGGGGCACATCACCATCCTCTTCGGCAACCTCGCGCCTAAGGGAGCCGTCGCCAAGATTACGGGCAAAGAGGGCACCTATTTCCGGGGTCCCGCGCGCGTGTTCGATTCTGAGGAGGACATGATCCAGGGCCTCGAGAAGGGCAAGATCCGAAAGGGCGACGTGGTGATCATCCGTTACGAGGGCCCGAAAGGCGGCCCCGGCATGCCCGAGATGCTTACGCCGACCTCCGCGATCATGGGTGCGGGGCTCGGGCGGGATGTCGCGCTCCTCACCGACGGACGCTTCAGCGGCGGCTCACACGGTTTCATCATCGGGCACGTCTGCCCCGAGGCGCAGGACGGCGGGCCCATCGCGCTCGTCCGCGACGGCGACATCGTCACGATCGATGCGGACGCGAAAACCATCGACGTGGATCTGTCGGATGCCGAGTTCGCTGAACGTCGCCGCTCGTGGACCGCGCCGCCCTACAAGGCCACGCGCGGCACCCTGTACAAATACATCAAGACGGTCAAGCCGGCGGATGAAGGGTGCGTGACGGATGAGTAGGGGAGGGAGGTGGGAGTTGTTTGCACGCGCTTCGTCCAGACGGAGGACAGAGGACAGAGGTCAGATGTCGGAAGTCGGAGGCATCGTTATTGGCGATCTGACATCGGACCTCGGACCTCCGACCTCCGACCTCATAATCTCCCATCTCCTTCCCTTAAAACCGCAGCTTCTCCGGCAGATACCTCGCCACTAGCTTCTCGTAATACGGCCGCAGCTCGTTCCAATCCGGGGCCACAGGCGCCTTAGAGTACAGATCGTACGGATTGAAGGCCTTGACCCACTTGAACATCTCGCGGTCGTGGTCATCCATCAGAACATCGTACTCGCCCTCGCGGTGTGCCGCGTAAAAGGAGTGATACCGGATCATGTATAGCGCGGGCTCCGGCAGGTAGTCCTTCATGATATGATAGAGGTACTCGTCGTGCCCCCACGACATCAGCACGTTGTCGAGCCCGCATCCCTCCTCATAGATGCCGGTCGGCGTCTGGTACTCCGACACCTGTGAATCGGGGTTGTCCCGGAAGAACTCGTAGTAGACGATCTTGTCCGAATAACGGCATCCGACCGGGAAGGTGTCGCCGACCACGGCCCACTGCGGCTCGCCGAAGAGGCAGAGGATCTTGCCGAGGTCGTGGACGAGCCCCGTTAGCACGAACCAATCGGGATGCCCGTCGGCGCGGATGGCCTCGGCTGTCTGCAGTAGGTGCTGAAGCTGCGACAGGTCGATGTCGGGGTCGGAATCGTCCACCAGCGTGTTGAGGTAGTCGAAGGCCTCCCACGGCGTCATTTCCATGCGATCGAAGGCCAGGAATTCCTCACGCTTCTCGCGGACGAAGTCGACGGTCTGGTACGTATGATTCAGCCGGTAGAACTCGCGGACCGTGTCGCGGGCCGGGTTGTCGTAATTGCGGTATGCGTCCTTGTCCTTGGCCGGATCGGCGGATTTGCCGGCCTCGGGATAGCGGACAAGCACGAAATCCTCCCACTCCTCGATACTCTTGAGGGGTTGTTTCTCGTCGGGCTGCAGCGTCATCGTGTTGCCTCCTGTATCTAATGTGATGTCGCCCCTGCCACGCTCACCTCTCGATTCGCCGGTAAGTTTCGAAGCGGAAGCCGTCGTGGCGCTCCACATCCACAAGCTCGAACTCGCGGCCGATCAGGTGTTCGTACTCCGGAAAATACGTGTCGCCCACGTGCTCGCCCTCGACGATGGTCAGTTCGAGGCGGTCGGCCATAGGGAGGAACTGCTCGTAGATGGTGGCGCCGCCGCCGATGTAGACGAGGTCATCCCCCGTGACGGCTTCGAGCGCCTCGTCGATGCTAGCGACCGTTTCGATGTGCGGATAATTCGGAAGGGGCCCCTTCGAGGTCACCACGATGAAGCGGCGGTTCGGCAGCGGCGCGCCGAACTGGTGGATGATCGACTCGAAGGTGCGCCGTCCAACGATCATCGCGTGCCCGGTCGTCAGCCGTTTGAAGCGCTTGAGATCCTCGGGGATGTGCCACGGCAGGTCATTGCCGCTGCCGATCACGCGGTTCCCCTCCGCGAGCGCGACGATGATGACGAGCTCGGGGCGGCCGCGCGGGCTCGACAATTCCCTGGTTTGGATGCCGGCTTCGATGTCGGTTGGATGGGCCATATCTTGGGCTTTCCCTGGTCCATTGAAATGTAGGATGAAAAGCTGCCGTTTGCCATGTCACAGATCGCAGGTCGCCGCGTCCTGATCACGGGGGGCGCTCACGGGATGGGCCGCCTGATGGCTGAGCGGATAGCTGCCGAGGGCGGGCGAGCGGTCGTGGTGGATGTGGATGGAGAGGGCGTCCGCGAAGTGGCGTCTTCGCTTCCGGACGCCGTTGCCTTCCAGTGCGACGTCACCGATCGGACCTCGATTGCGGCGCTGCGCGATGCGGTCGACGGCATTGACATCCTCATCAACAATGCCGGCGTGATCTCGACGGGTGCGTACCTCGACATCCCGGCGGAGGCGGACCTCCGGATGCTTTGCGTGAACGCCGAGGGCGTACACTGGATCGCGAAAGCCTTTCTGCCGGATCTCATCGCGTCGCCCGAGGGGCATCTCGTGATGATGGCGAGCGTGGCCTCGATCGTCGGCGTGCCCTACCAGGCACTTTACAGCGCGACGAAGTGGTTCGTGGCCGGACTCGGCGAGTCGCTCCGGCAGGAGCTGCACGTGGAGGGGCACCGGCACGTACACGTCACCATCGTGCATCCCAGTGTGGTGGGCACGGATTTCTACGCCGGAGGCGCGCAGGCTCCACACCTGCTGCCCATCTTGCAGCCCGAGCGGGTGGTCGATCGCATCGTCGACGCCATCAAACGCAATCGCCGCTACGTGCGCGAGCCGCTCGTGGTAAAAACGGTGCCGCTGCTCCGCGCGCTGTTACCGTCTCGCGCCACAGACGCCGTCAGCCGGATGCTGGGCACGCACCGTGTCGTGCCGCGGGAGCCGCGGTAG
>CBFGRV010000116.1:0-5826 GCA_965651265.1 uncultured Rhodothermales bacterium | reverse complement strand
CGCGAATCTCACCCTGTACTTCGTGGGGATGCTCGTCGTGCTGAAAGCGGCCGCCGGGTCTCCATCCCCCGGCGCCCTGTGGGTGATCGGCGCCGTCTTGCTGCTTTTCGCCGTCGTGTACGGGTGGCTGCTCTTTCGCGGGCCCATCGAGCGAGAGCACTAGCCTTCTACGAGACAGGCCCTGCGATTTCTACGGCACGATCGGCGCGGGCGCTGCCGCGCTGCTCATCCACCTTCAAGAGGATGAGCGCCCCGATACCGAAGAACAGCAGGACGGATGCCACGCCGGCGCGCTGCGTCTCGAAGACGCCGGTCAAAAGGCCTAAAAGGAGGGGGCCCATAAAGGCGGTGGCCTTCCCCGAGAACGCGAAGAAGCCGTAGAACTCGTTTTGCTTCGAAAGCGGCACAAACCGGCCCATGAGCGATCGGCTGGCCGATTGGTTCGGGCCGGCGCAGAGGCCCACGCCGATGGCGGCGATCCAGAAGCCGAGCCGGCTCGTCGTGAGCACGGCCAGCAGTGAGGCGGCGAAGAGCACCCCGAGGCTGATCAGGATGGTCGTCTTGCCGCCAATCAGGTCGTCGACGTACCCGAACAGGAATGCGCCCAATCCGGCCGCAACGTTCAGCGCGATGCCGAAGAAGAAGATGTCCTCCGTCGTGAAGCCGAACGTACCTGCTGCGTAAATTCCCCCAAATGCGAAGATCGTCACCAGTCCGTCGTTGTACACGAGGCGTGCCAACAGCAACCAGAAGATGTCGCGGTACTGGCGGATGTCGTTGAAGGTCTGGATCAGCTGCCTGCTTGCCGAACGGATGATCTCGCCCGGAGCAAGTGGGTCCACGGGTGGGCGATCCTTGACCACGACGAACAGCGGAATCGCGAACAGCGCGAACCAGCCGGCCACGAGCAGATTGGTGGCTCGGACGTGCTCTCCGGTCTCGCGCGAGAGGCCGAACGGTGGCGTTTCCGGGGCCACGAAGAGGAAGTAACCCGCCAGGAGGCAAAGCAGCCCACCGACATAACCTAGCGCCCAGCCGTATCCCGATATCCTGCCGATCTTGAGCGGCGGCGCGATATCAGGCAGATAGGCGTTGTAGAAGACGTTCGCCATCTCGAAGGCGATGTTGGCCACGACGAAGATGCCGAGGGCCAGGGCGACCTCTCCAGCCACGGGGAAGTAGAGTGCGACGGAGCCGGCGATGCAGACGAGCGTCGCCGTGAAGAGAAATCGTTTCCGGTAGCCACCGCGATCGGCAACCGCTCCCGCATACGGGGAGAGAAGCGCCACGATGATCGCCGTGAGGGAGACGGCCCGAGACCATTGCGAGGTGCCGATGACGGAGTTATCGGCGATGGCCTCCGTGAAGTAGGTCGCGTAGATGAACGTCACGACGATCGTCGTGAACGAGGAATTGGCAAAGTCGTAGAGCGCCCACGCCCTGACGGCTTTGCGTTGCTGAATTTCCATTAGCTGGTTCGCTCGTTCCGAGGGTGGCCCCGCGGTAGGGGCTTCGCGTTTACGAAACGCGCCTCAAGATATGCGATGGAGCGCTTCGCAGAAGCGCTCGATTTCCTCGTCCGTGTTGTAGTAGTGCACGGAGGCGCGAACCATCGGCGGCAGCCCTCGCCGTGTGGCATCCAGAAGAGTGGATTCAGGATCGGAGATCGACACGTTGATTCGATCTTCTCGAAGTCGATCTCGAATCGTCCGGGCGTCGAGGTCGTCGTGGGTGAAGGTGACGATCCCGCACTTCACGCGACCGAGGTCTCGCACCCGAACGGCGGAGATCTCGGCGAGCCTGACGCGGAGCGTTTCCGCGAGCGTGCGGACGCGATCCCTGATAGGCTGGATGCCGATGCGCAGCGCGTAGTCGACGGCGGCGCCAAGTCCGAGCTCCCCTGCGAGGTTCGATTCCCAGAGCTCGAACCGCTTTGCGTCATCACGAATCTCGTAAGAGTCCCGGTCGACCCAGCGCGCGCTGTGCAAATCGGGGGTCGGCATCTGGAGCCGGTCCAGAAACTCGCGTCGTACATACAGGAAGCCGGTACCGCGCGGGCCGCGGAGGTACTTCCGGCCGGTCGCCGAGAGCATATCGCACTGCAGGCGCGCCACGCTCAGCGGCAGCTGGCCGGCGGTCTGACAGGCATCCAACAGATACGGGATTCCGGCTCCGCGAGCGATCTGCCCGACCTCCTCAGCCGGCTGAACGAGCCCGCCGTTGGTGGGCACGTGCGTGAGGGCAATGAGTGCAGCGCCTTCGCGAGCCGCCTTGTCGAGCGCCGTCAAATCCACGGCACCTTGATCGTCGCTCGGGATGACCTTGACCTGCACACCGCTCGTCTTCCGCCGATGCAGAAAGGCGATAAAATCAGCCGCGTAGGACACCTGTGTGGTCAGAATGCGATCGCCGGGCTTGAGGTCGAGCCCGTAGAAGGCCATGTTCCACGCCCGCGTCGCGCTATCGGTAAGGGCGATTTCGTCCACGTGCGCGCCAAGGAGGCGAGCCAGTGAGGCATAGACGGCATCGTGCCGATCACGGACGGCATCCGCCGCCTCATAGCCGCCGATCTGGGCCTCGAGTGCGATGTGCTCGGTATAGGCATCGATGACCGTTTGCGGCATGAGCGACGCGCCCGCATTGTTGAAGTGCAGGACGTGGTGGCAACCGGGTGTATCGGTGCGTGCTCGCTGGATGTCGATGCTCATCCCGTCCCCAGAAAGGAATCGATCGTTTCGAAGAGAGCATCCGGAGTTTCCCATTGCGGCATGAGCCCTGATGGCAGACGCGCCACCCGGAGGTGCACGGGATTCGCCGCCGCAAGCCGCTCCAGATCGCCGAATCGCTGCACGAGGTTCGTGTCGTTCTCGGGCGCTATGAGAAGCGTCGGAACGGAGAGTCCGATGTACGGGGCGGCGCCAACGGATAGGTCGCCTTGAATGAAATACCGAGGCGCGTGATGGGCGCCTATGACATTCGCCGTATCCGCCGCGTACGCCACGAGTTCATCGGGGACCGGCGGCCCAAGGAACACCTGCCGTTCGTAGAAGCGGCGAAGCGAGGATGGCTTCGTCAGCCGGTAGTAGAAGATTTCGAATGCGCCGACGGAATCCGAGGCCGAGACCAGCGCCTTACGCCAGGGGCTCTGCTGCGTCGTGGACGAGATTCCTGTTGGACTGATGAGCACCAGCCGCCGCACCAGGTACGGCAATCTGTGCGCAATCTCGGCTGCGTACTCGGCGCCCAGCGAGAGAGCGATGAGGTCGGCCGGCTGGCGGACGTGCTCGCTGAGGAATCGGCGCAACTGGCGAACATAGATGGAGGACGAATAGCGGACAGGCGGGCGCTCCGAGCGGCCGAAGCCGATCCAGTCGAGTGCATAGATCGGGCGTTTCGTCTGCGCGGCGAGGTGGTCGAAGACCGGCTTCATCTCATGGCTGGATGCAGCCGCGTTGATGCTGTGCAGCAGCACGATCGGCACGCCGGAGCCGTCGCGCCGATAATAGCAGGCACGCCCTTCCATGACCTCCATGTACGCAACTTCTGCCTCGAGCGCCGGTCGAAGTTCCTGAGGCTCCTGGAGGGTAAGATGCCGCAAACGGCGAACGACAGAGCCCGTAATAAGGGCGCCGATCGCGACCGAGCCGGTCACCAGGGCCGTCTTACGGCCGAGTTCGCCGGATCCGCCAGGCAGTCGATGTCCATCCTCCTGGTTGACCAAATCGGAATCGCTCATCAGCAACGCGGGCCTCCATTTCATAAAAATAGTGATCCCTTATACCGGCCCCGCGTATTATAAGATCTGTACGGAAGTGGCTACGCATCCCCTCGTAGCTCAGTAGGATAGAGCAACGGTTTCCTAAACCGTGGGTCGCAGGTTCGAATCCTGCCGAGGGGACAAGAGGTGCCCTGAATTTCCTCGAGTAGAACGCGGTTCGCGGCGGAAGTAGGAACTGAAGTGTCGACAGAACTCTCAGTGGCTCCCAGGAAGGGTCTGCTCGACCCTGGAACATTGCCCGTACCCCTCATCAGGATTTGAGCTACTTCTCTAGTGAGAGTACCTCGACCGATCAACCGTCAGCGCATACGCTTCCTTGCGGTATTCGTAGCCGTCGCTCTGCCCCTGATACCTGGCTGCGCGGCACAGCCGGCCCCGCAAGCCGACTCATCCGATGCGCTGCGCCTCTGGTACCGGCAGCCCGCCGGCGAGTGGACGGATGCGCTGCCCGTCGGCAACGGGCGCATCGGGGCGATGGTCTTCGGGCTAATCGAATCCGAGCGGATCCAGATCAACGAAGAGTCTGTCTGGGCGGGCGTGCGGATGGACGACAACAATCCCCGCGCACTCGAGCATCTCGACGCGATGCGACGCCTCCTCTTCGAGGGCCGGAATGCCGAGGCTTACGAATTGGCCACGGCGCACCTCCTCGCCGATCCGCCCGAGCTCCGATCGTACCAGACGCTCATGGACCTGACGCTCGAGTCGGATTATTCGCGGATGGATGCCGGGGCGCGAGTGCCCGCGCCGGGCGCGGCGGTGGGCACCCGGCAGCCCGACGACGCACCGGAGCCGGCGCCGGTCGGGGCCGATCAAGGCGACTACCTCCGGTCGCTCGATCTCATCGACGGGATTGCGCGGACCGAATTTTCCATCGGCGGCGTGCGGTACAGGCGCGAGGTCTTCGCCTCCGCCGCGGATGACGTGCTCATCGTGCATCTGGAGGCTGACGCGCCCGGCGCCATCACGACGACGATCGGACTCACGCGCTCGCGAGACGCCTCCGTCAAGGCCGTGTCCGACGACGAGCTACTGTTGAGCGGCCGGCTCACCTGGGAGGCAAGCGAGCGGGAAGGTCCGCCCGGCGAAGGTGTCCGCTTCACGGCGCGGCTGAGGTCGATTCCGGAAGGCGGCACCGTGCGAGCGCGCGAGAACACGCTGCGCGTGGAGGCTGCCGACGCGGTGACGCTTCTCATCGCCGCCGCCACGGACTACGACCTCGGGCGACTCGGGATCGACCCGTCGAAGGATCCAGCCGCCGCCACAAAAGCGCGCCTGGACGATCTGCCGGCGAACATCGATTCCTTCCGCGCCCGGCACGTGGCGGACCACCGTCGCCGGATGGCACGTGTGCGGTTCCGGCTCGGCGACGCCGCCGCACCCGACACCATCCCCACGGATCGCCGCCTCGAGCGCGTGCAGCAAGGCGGCACGGATCCGCACCTCGTGGCGCTCTACTTCCAGTACGGCCGCTACCTGCTCCTCGGCAGCTCGCGGGCGCCGGGCGTGCTGCCCGCCAACCTACAGGGCGTCTGGAACGAGCACATCGGGGCGCCGTGGGACAGCGACTACCACGTCAACATCAACCTGCAGATGAACTACTGGCTCGCCGAGCCGGCCAACCTGCCGGAGACCGTCGAGCCGCTGATCGGGCTCGTGGATGCGTGGCGGGAGCCGGGCCGAACCACGGCGCGCCAGACGTACGGCGCACGCGGCTGGGCGATGCACCACAACACGGACATCTTCGGGCGGCTCGGGCTGCACGACGGCATCCACTGGGGGACCTTTCCGATGGGCGGCCCGTGGATGACGCTGCCCGTCTGGCGGCACTACGAGTACCAGCCAGACCAGGACTTCCTCCGCGAAACGGCCTATCCCATCCTGCAGGGATCCGCCCGCTTCGTGCTCGACTTCCTCGTGGAAGGGCCCGGCGGCTATCTCGTCACCGCGCCGTCCTACTCGCCCGAGAACGCGTTCGTCCACCCGGCCACGGGCGAGCCGATGCAGCTGACCTACGCGCCCACGATGGACGTGCAGATCATCCAGGA
>CBFGRV010000115.1:0-6117 GCA_965651265.1 uncultured Rhodothermales bacterium | reverse complement strand
AGCGCGCTTCGTTCGGGACGAAGAGGTCGTGGGTTCAAATCCCGCCACCCCGACACTTCCAACGGCAGTCTTGGCAACGAGGCTGCCGTTTTGATTTGCCCCCGATCAACGCGGGATTACGCTCACCCCAACCCCATCCAGGATCTGGTCCACCAGATAGGCCCCCTCAAACGCTTAAGTATTTTGCCGAATCGCCGATAAGAACGAGACCTCAGCGCAGGCTCACCCCATGACACGTAAGTAATCACCCGGCGCTCGCGGATGCCTCGCTCACCCCATCCGCTTCCCGGCAGATACATTTGTTACCATGGGAAAAGCCATTCTTGTCGCTCTCGCGGCAATTATTATCGCTTCGACCACGCTTTACGCCAGTAGGCTGAACGCCGTCAACGACACCGTTCGTACTACGTCGAAGCACCAACTCAAAGTCCTGGCCCGCAATGCCGCGCTTGCGGGATATGAGCAGGCAAAGCAGGAGCTCGCCAACGCTGGTTCCCTCCAGCCGTTCGCGACGAGTCCCGTAACGCTGACCGGCGACTTTCAGGGGGCGCCCTATGCAACCACCATCTCGGTCAGTGACGGCCTGGCGACCATTTCCTCCACGGCCGAGATGAGCAACGCCCTCGATGAGGCGAGCCACCAGATCGAGGCGCTCATTTCGACCTCGTCGTCCGCCGCAGCCGTCGTCCCACCCTTCCTCAAGTACGCCCTCATATCGGAGGATGACCTCCTTTTGAATGGTAATGTGAAGGGTACCGTTGCCGATCCCAGTCAGCCGCTGAACGGCAACTGGCACACGAACGGGGACCTTCGCATCAACGGAAATAAAAACTCGGTCGCGGGATTCGGGACATACGTCGGCTCAGCCACGGCCAATCCGTCAAAGGCGCTACAAGGAACGTTCAAACCGAACTATAACCCGGATAACGCAGAGACGGCGTTTCGCACGTCGAGGGTTGAGATTCCCGAGTTTGATAGCAGCGTCTTCTTTGAGAGCATCACGCCGAACGAGACATCCTATGGCGACGTCCGGCTGAATGCGCAGTCGATAAACAAGGGAGGCACGCGTGAGAACCCCTACATCTGGCACATTCGAGGTGACTTTACGGCCAACGGGAATCTCAATATCGACGGCTATCTAATGATCGTGGTTGAGGGCAATGTCATCCTCAACGGAAGCGTCGACGCCGCAAGTGCGGGCGACGAGAGTTCGGTCGCCTTCTATGCAGGAGGCAACGTAACGCTAAATGGAAACGTGGGCGTAGCCGGACAGATTTATGCGGACGGCAGGGTCACCTTCAACGGTACCCCCGACGTATACGGATCTGTCGCGACGAATTCAAACGTCGTGCTCAATGGTAATCCGGTCATCCATTATCGGCCGGCCGCTCCCAGCCTTTCCTCGATCTTTTCGGAGGAATCCGATCTGGTTCTCGTATCCTATTTCGAGAACTGATCGTCCGACGCGGTGGCAGATCGAAACGACGCCGCCTGCGCATGGATGAGTCCCAGGGTAACCTACGGCCATCGGCTCAACTGCCGGTGGCCGTACGTTGTATTCAGCCTCCCCAATGACCCTTCGCCCGGTTCAAGGCTGCGGCATCCTCACGCGCTTGCCGGCTCCGGCCAGAGAGCCCGGAGCTCTTTCGGGAGCGCGTTCTGGACTTCTTCGATCTCTCCAGGAGACACGTAGCGGGTCAATATCGCCAGTACGGCCCGAGTGGCCTGCTCCGGATTCGCTCCGCCGGCCATCTGCAGCTGGTCGCTGACACGCTTGAGGAATTCGTCGCGATCGTACTTTTCCGGCTTTCCGGCCGGCCTGTAGCCCTCGTAGTAGATCCCGCGGATAATCAACGGAAACTGCGCCGCCAGGTCCACGGCCTCCCCGAGCGGCAGTCGATCGCGCAGAGCGAAGAGCACGCCACGGAGTGCCTGGTAGGCGATCTTTTTCCTGGGATCCCCCATCTCTTCGCTGATCTCATTCAAGATTCGCTCCGCATCCTGCACGGACTGCGAAAATGCTTTGATGCTGCCGTTCATGACCACCTCGTCTCTTTAGCTTTCCGATGACAACGCGTGCACGGGGTGGGACGGCCTATTGCCATCCCCTGCGCCTCGAGCACCTCAAATTCGGAATCAGGATACGAGCACACCGAGGTCCTCACTAGCCCTGAATCACTCAATTCGATGTAGGGGAAGCTTGCACGCCCGGTAGTCAGCCGGCGTGCCTATTGGGATGTGAAAATCAGGCTGCATTACGTATATATGGACAACCTTCACCAGGCGTCATCCACCACGCAACTCGATCCGGCGATGTCCCACTGCTCACGCCTCCTTTCCGTGCTCGCGCTGCTTGTCTGGCACGCCACAGCCTTCGCTCAGGACGAGGCAGCCCTTCGAGATGGACAACGCGATTTCGACTTCACGTTCGGCACCTGGCACAGCCAGTTGTCCCTGCTTCTAGAGCCCTTGTCCGGGTCGACCAGGTGGGCCGAGTATGAAGGGACTACGGTGGTCCGGGAAATATGGGGCGGCCGGGCCAACCTCGTCGAGTTCGACGTAAGCGGCCCGGCCGGACGTGTCGAGCTTCTCTCGCTGCGGCTCTACAATCCGCAATCTCGCCAGTGGAGCCTGCATGCCGCGAGCAGCAGGACCGGCACCCTCTTTCCTCCCGTCGTCGGTGAGTTCACGGATGGACGCGGGGAGTTCTTCGGAGTGGATACCGTGGACGGTCGAACAATCCTCGCCCGCTTCGTCATCACGCAAGTTTCACCCGACACGCTACGGTTTGAGCAGGCATTCTCCGATGACGGTGGGAAGACCTGGGAAACCAACTGGATAGCCGTCGACACGCGGATCCGCGATGCGACCAACGAAACGCCGTGACGGCCGTCGACCTGCCGTGTAAACCGCAGGCTCCCTAGTTCCCGCCGATGGGAAACGTCACTCCGGCGAGAATTTGCAGCCCGCGGTGCTTCACCGAAGGGTTGACATCGGGATCCTCCACGACGTTTATCAGGCCGTAGGCATACCGGACCTCGCCGAAGAACGTATTGCGGCCCCGCGGCAGCTTTGCGCCGGCGGCAAGCGCAAGGCTCATGTCGAGGGACTTCGCGTCCTCGTCGTCCTCTGTGTGTTCGCCGTCCGTGAACTTGGCGGATTGGAGAAGGCCGAAGCTTGGTCCCACGGCCACGTAGGGCTGCGCGGATGCCTCCGTTTGTAGCGTATAGCGCAAAAGGACAGGGATCTCGATGTAGGTCACTTTCCAATCGATGTCCCTTTCGAAATCGGGATCTTTGAGCGTCATGCCTTTGCCCTGCAGCATGATCTGGCCGTGCAGGTCGATCTGCGGTGCGAGGGGGTAGTCGACCACCGCCCCGATGCCGAATGCGGTACGCATGCTGTACGCGCGATTGCCCACCTCGGGCTCTACGCTAGCGGTGGCAAAGTTGAGGTCGAGGATGCCGCCCACCTGCCATTGCGCAGATGCATCGGCCGCCCACATCCCCCATCCAGACAGGACGGCGATTAGTATGACGATCGAGTATGTTTTCATGACTGTGCCTCCTAGGTGTGAAGTATCTTTGATCTACCTTACAGGAGATGCAGACGAATCGTATCATGGCTTCTGAGCGAACCTTCACCCAGCTGCTGGAAGCCCTCAAATCGGACCAGCCGGAGGTGCTGGATGAGCTCTTCGCACTCGTGTACGATGAACTGCGGCGGCTCGCCCGAGTGGTACGGCGCGGCCGGGCCGGCGAGACGCTCAATACGACCGCACTCGTTCACGAAGCCTACTTGAAGCTGGGCGGCTCCGATCGCCTCGACATTCAGAGCCGACGGCACTTCATGCGCATTGCGGCCCGGGCCATGCGGCAAGTCCTTGTGAATGCCGCGCACGAGCGGAACGCTCTGAAGCGGGGTGGCGGACAGGAAGCCCTCGCCTTTGACGAGGCCATCTATACGGGCCACGTAAATCCGGCACAGGTGATGGAACTCGATGACGCCCTGCAACGCCTCGAATCCCGTGATGCGCGGCAGGTCCGCGTAGTCGAGTGTCGATTCTTTGCGGGCTATTCGATCGAAGAGACAGCGGATATCCTCGAACTGTCGACAGCGACGGTCAACCGGGAGTGGCGCATGGCACGCGCATGGCTGACGGAGGTCCTTTCCCACCAGACATGATGCCTTACGCACACCCTCCATGGACGAGGACCGATGGCACGAGCTCAAGGATCTCTTCTTCGCGGCACTCGAGGTGCCGGAGCCGGATCGGAATGTCTGGTTGGATGGAGTCGTGGATGCCGACTTGCGCGCCGAGGTACGTCGCCTCCTGACACGCGATGCCTCGGCGTCGCCACTGCTGGATACGTCGCCGGTAGCTCTCGCGGAGCTCATCGCCCCGGAACCTGAGGAGCCCGGGCCAGCCGAACCCGGGCAGCACTTCGGCCCCTACCGCGTCCTCGACGAGCTTGGGCGCGGTGGAATGGGCAATGTCTATCTGGCCGCCCGTATGGATGGCGGATTTCGGCAGACGGTCGCCCTGAAGATCATCCGGCGCGAAGCCGGCGGCCGCGAGATTCGGCGGCGGTTCGAGCAGGAGCGGCAAATCCTCGCCACCCTCCAGCACGAGAACATCGCGCGACTCCTTGATGGCGGCACGAGCGAGTCGGGGCAGCCCTATTTCGTGATGGAGCGCATCGAAGGCATGCCCATCACGACCTACTGCGACGAGCACCGGCTGTCTGTGGAGGAGCGGCTTCGCCTGTTCCAGACCGTCTGCGATGCCGTCCACTACGCACATCAGAATCTGATCGTCCACCGCGATCTGAAGCCATCGAACATCTTCGTCACGAAAGAGGGACGCCTGAAGCTGCTGGATTTCGGGATAGCCAAGCTCCTGGACAGCGACGAGCAGGATGCGCTGCTCACGCAAACGGGCCGGCGCTTGCTCACACCCGCGTATGCCAGCCCGGAGCAGCTCACCGGGGCACCCATCACGACGGCCAGCGACGTGTATGCCCTTGGCATCGTCCTGTACGAGCTGCTGACCGGCCGGCGTCCGTACACTATCCCGCGGAATGTAGACGCTGCGTCGTTTCTGGGGTCCATCGAGCCGCTGAAACCGAGCTCGGCTATTATGGACGCGCCTGATTCGGACGCGGCGGCCCAGGCGCGATCGACGACGAGTGAACGGCTGCGGCGCCGCCTGGAAGGCGATCTCGATACCATTCTGCTCGAGGCGTTGCGGCGCGAGCCGGAGCGGCGGTACACCTCGGTCGCGGCCTTTCGTGATGACGTTGGGCGCCACCTTCAGGGGATGCCCGTGAGCGCCCGACGAGACACGCTCGGTTATCGCGTCCACAAATTCATTCGGCGGCATCGAGCCGGTGCAGCAGCGGGCGTGCTCGTGTTACTCTCCCTCGCTGGCGGACTCGGGGTAGCCATCTGGCAGGCGAACGCGAGAGCGAAGGAGGCGGCGAAGGCCAATGAAGTGACGCGGTTCATCGTCAGCCTGTTCGAACAGGCCGATCCCGAGGAGGCGAGAGGCGAAGCCGTCACGGTGCACGAGATGGTGGATCGGGGCGCAGCTCGAGTCGAAGCCGAGTTGTCCGGCCAGCCGGAGGTGCAGGCCGAGTTGCTGGCCACCCTGGGGGAAATCTATCGGCGGCTGGGACTCTACGACGAGGCCGCTCCGTTGCTGGAGCGCGCACTTGAAACGCGGCGCAGCCTCTTCGGCACGGCGCATCCGGATTACGCCTCGAGCCTGGATCAGTGGGGCGTCTTGCAATGGGAGGTGGGTGCCTACGAGGAGGCGGAAAGTTTCTTCCGCGAGGCCCTCGCGATCCGTGAACGGGCTCTGGGAGCAAGCCATCCCGATGTGGCCAAGACGCTGATGAATCTCGGCGCCGTCTTGCGCACGAGGGGAGCGTACGATGAGGCCGAGGTGCACGAACGCCACGCCCTCTCCATCGATCGGGAGCACTTCGGCGATGAACACGAAGAGGTGGCCACTGATCTCGATGCCCTCGGTGTGCTTTTCTTCGACAAGGGCGACTATCCCGCGGCCGAACGCTTCTATCAGGATGCGCTCGCCATGCGCCGAAAGTTGCTCGG
>CBFGRV010000114.1:0-6493 GCA_965651265.1 uncultured Rhodothermales bacterium | reverse complement strand
GTTCTGCCTTCCGACTTCTGACCTCTGACTTCCGACTTCTGACCTCTGACTTCCGACCTCTGACTTCCGACTTCCGACCTCCGACATCTGACTTCCGACCTCCCTCCAGCCAAACAGCTGAATGCGGACCGACCCCAACCCGCCTACCGCAACAGCCTCACCGCCCGAATCCGCACGCCCGCCGATACGGTCGTGAGCGGATCGAACGAGCTCTTATGATCCACCATGTCGAGCGCCGTGCCGGGGAAGATCAGAGCGCTATCCATCTCGAGGAAGAGCGCGAACATGGGGTCGACCTGAAAGTCCGCGCCGATGCCGAGCATGGGGCCGACCCCCGCGCTGAAGCTGCCGTTCATGAAATGGTAGGTCGTCGCCACCCCGTAGGAGGCATACGGATAGAACCAGTACGTAGCGCGCAGTCGGCCGCGCATCTCGATGCTGAGCGCATGCACCCAATCGCTCGATGATTCACTGAGCTCCGGGTAAGGCCCCGTCATCCATTTGTTCGAGCTGACGTGGGGATAGGAGGATGCCGAGTACGACAATCCCACCAGGAGCGCGGGCGTGATGCCGTACTCGACGAGCAGCTTCATCTTCGGGCCCGCATTCCGGCCGAATTCGCCGAAAAACGACTCCGCATTGGCGCCTCGCTCCCCGCCGTACGCACTGATGCCGCCGGACATCGTGATCAGTAAATGCCCGAACGGGAGCAGCGAGTTGTAGTAGGCTTGCCGGTACTGAGCCTGGTTCATGCTGTCATCCTGCAGTGCGAGCTCTGCGTCCATGGCACCGGGGAGCGTATCCGGCAAAGTGTCGGGGCCGGAGGGGCCGAGGAGCGTGTCCGCACTGACGATGGAGGGCGCCCGGGACTCGAGGCCGAGCTGGCGCCGGAGCAGGTCCACGAGCGACCGGTACGACGGAAGGTCCGCAACCGGGTCGGCGCGGTAGGTGGGATTGTCGGATAGAAGCTGGATCAGCGCCGTACGCGCCGAACTGATGTCATTCAGCTTCAAATAGGCGAGACTCAGCGTACGGTAAGCCTCGATGGAGGCGTCACCGGTAAGCCGGGGGCTGTGGATGCAAGGCACCAGGAGGTCGACCGTCCGCTCATATTCGGCATTCTGATAGGCCGCGTGCGCCGCAGACACGACGTTCATGCAGGAGCCCGCCGCTTCATCTTGCCCTGTTGCGGGTCGCGACGACACGATCGACAACAGCAGTACGGAGACCGCTGCGCCGACTATTCGGCGAAATGTCATCCGAAACATCTAGTCTTGAGCGTCGAAATCCAGCGTAAGAGATGTGGTACTGCCCGGCCGGACCTGTACTTCTCGAGTGATGGTCCCTAGCGTCGGATGTACCACCCGCACCGTGTGCGCGCCTGATGGGACGCTCGCCACGTACCGAACATCCGTGTCCGCGCGGTGCAGTGCGCCGTCGATATAGATCGAACCCCAGGGGAGCACGAGAATGCTCAGCTCGCCGGCGACAGGCGTAAGGCGGCCATGGAAGGATGTTCCTCCTCCCGGCGTCACGACGATGGATTCCGAGTACGTCTCGTACCCCTCCAGAAAGAAGGTGAGATCATGCGTTCCGAGCGGGACGGGGACCGAAGTCAACGGCGTCCGGCCCAGGAAGCGCCCGCCGATGACGACTGACGCTCCGGCAGGCTCCGAAGAAATCGTGATGGCGCCGACCTCGCCTCCGGCGCTTTCGGTAGATGGGAGGTTGGAGGCGTCTGAGACAGGAGGCGTCGATCGGTTCGGCGCGGGCATCCCGGATCCCCGTGTGGAACCACTCGAGGCCGATCCACCGCCGGATGCGGCCGGCGATGTGGGGCGCGAGCCGGCATTCTGCGAAACGTCCCGAGTCGAGCCGGCCGTAGCACTAGAGGACGTTGCGTCAATCCCCGGCGGGATAGCGCCTTGAGCCAGTGTCCCGGCGTCGCTTCCACCGAGAATCCCCGAGGATTCACTCAGCGAAAATGCAAGCTCCGACACCCCGCCCTCCACGAAAACCACAACGGTGTCGATGGTAGCGTAGTTGGGTTTCTTCACCGAGATGATGTACGCACCGGTTTCGAGACGATGCATCAGGGGAGTGGTCCCGATGGGCGTGTCGTCGATCTCGATCAGGGCGCCATCCGGTCGGCTCACGATCTGTAGCTGAACCTGTCCCTCTTCGAGTGTTGAGCCGTCTGATCCGGAGCCGCCCTTCAACTCGGCGATAAGGCGCTCCCACTGGCTGTCTTCACCGGCCTCGCCGGCAAGGAGGTGTTCCGTGAAGGCGAAATATCCCATGGCGCCCAGCGCCACGAGCACGACCATTCCGAACAAGTATCGAGAAAATCGGTGCGCGGTCATCGGTTTCGGCCGTCCGGGCGAATCCAGGATGCTGGCCGGGATCACACGGTATTTTTCGTCGGCCGGACGCCTCATCTCCTCCGTTGCGCTATGTTCGCGCGTTTGCATCACTCGAGTGTCCCCGTCTTCAGGATGTCGAAAAGGCAGCCTTCCAACCCGTCAGGCACCCCTCGGATCCGATCGCCTTCCACGTCACATCATGAGCATGCAACGGCACCGCACTCGTCCGCACCGCCTTTCGTGCGACTACCACATCTGCACGACCAGCGTACGCCACGACGGCATCATCGGGTTGATGGTCCGCCCTCAAAGGTGGGAAATTTGTCTGCTGCGAGCAATCGGAACCCTCCAGATGGGCCAGTCGGGGGTACGATCCACGCCATGACGCAACTCGACGCAGGCAATATAAGGGTAAAATCTCGCTCATGTCGACCCTTCTTTTATCGCCCTTTTGCTGATCACCTTGAGCGCGAATCGGCTTCGGGTCTAGAGTGGCGTTTTCGCGGCACAGCGCGATGTAGTCGGGCGGAGGGCTTGGCATGAATTCGGCAACCAACCCCCGGAACCAGGGAATGGTCTGTGTGGCACAGAATAATTACAGTACCTTGTTGTTTCACGACTTAGCACGGGCCGCGAGTAGTCATCCGGATGTCCTTACGGTATATATACGTGAGCGGCGCCGACGGGCGCGGCCGGAGTGCTACAACGAGATCTCGATCAGCATTGGAATTGCCGAGGGGCACACCTGAGGTCCTGCAGGCGCTGTGCGAGCGCCTGTCTCGGTCGGATCGGAATGCCTTTGAACAGGTCTTCCGGCTGCTGCGCGACGATCTCCTGCGCTACGCACACTCCATCGTTGGAGATGCAGCGTCAGCTCATGATCTGGTTCAGGATGTTTTCCTGGCGCTCTGGGAAACGCGTGCTACGCTAGATCCCTCGCTCTCGTTGCGCGCCTTTCTCTTCCGCATGACCCGCAACGCCGCATTTAGGCACCTGAGAGATTCGCGCACGCACGAACGCAAACACGATGAAATTCGACGCGAGTCGGAAATGGGCACGAATGGGATCTCACGAGAACCAACCGTCGACGCACGCCTCCTTCAGGCGCGCCTGCGAGGCTGGATCGCCGAGCTCCCGGATCGGCAGCGCGAGGCGCTCGTGCTCAGCCGATTTCATGGCCTTAGCCACCGCGAGATTGCTGCCTTGATGCAAATCTCCCCCCGAACTGTCAACAATCACATCATGCGCGCGCTCGAGTACCTGTACGAACGCATTCAGGGATTCGAGCCTGCGCTCCTCGAGTCATGAGCAGAGACAACCGCGGGCGGATACCTGGACCCCTGGAGGAATCCCTGCGGAAGCTGCCGCAGGACAAGCGACGGCACATGGAAAATTTGTGGATGAAGCTCCCCGAATACGGACCATCCGACGACGCGCCAGATGTCGATTCGGCATGGCGCGAGCTGGAGGCACGATTGGATGCGAACGAAGCAGCGCGGACTCTGAGTGAAGCCTCGCCGAGGGAGCTAACGCTGAATTCGAGCGAAACAACACGGAGGTCGACGGACGCCGGGCGCATCTACACGGATGCCGAGCGCCGAGACCGTGGGGCCATCCGGCTTGAAACGCGCCGGCGTCACTCACTCACGGCAAAACTGGCCATCGGGGCCGTGTCCATCGCCGCACTACTCGTTGTTAGTATATGGCTGATGAATCGCCCGGCGACCATCGAGGTCGCTGCCGGGCAGCACCGCGACGTTCATCTCGCTGACGGCTCCATCGTGGAAATCAACAGCGATACGCGGCTTGAGGTTAGTGGAAGCTTGCGAAACAACCTGGCCGTGCGCGGTGCCGTGCGGCGCGTACGACTCGATGGAGAAGCCTACTTTCAGGTGGCCCGTAGCGAGCAGCCGTTCATCGTTGAGACACCCGATGCCGTCGTACGCGTGACGGGCACCGAGTTCAACATCCGGGCGCGGCCGGATGAGCGCGGCACTTCCACGAGCGTGACCCTCGTCTCGGGTTCCGTCGAGATTATGGCCAAGAGCGCGCCCGACGGCGAATCGAACCTGAAGCCTGTCATCCTGGACATTCCGGGCGCATCGGCGAGGGTCGGCGGCGCCCATGCCGTCCGCCTGCTCCACCCCGATGACGGCCCGGCGCTCGACCACGTTCTCGCCTGGCGGCGACGAGGATTTGCCTTCACGGACACGCCAATCTCGGGCATCTTGGATGAAGTGGAGCGCCGCTTCGGTGTGGAGATTACACCGCGAGAAGGAGTTCATCTCGCGGAACCCATGAATCTCTTTTACTCGCGAGGTGTGACGCCTGAGGAGATTCTCAACGACATCTGCTTTGAGCAAAGCTGCAGGTATCGGCCCACGAGCCGTGGTTTTGCCCTCGAGGAGGACTACCGAACTCCCGCCCTCCCCTGATCAACGGCCCCGTCCGGCCCATAAATTCATCGCGATGTCCGCGATCGCGCGCCTACTCTTCCTGACGCTCTGCCTGCTCGCCCTCCGACCCGTGCCTGCGCCGGCACAGGAGGATGGCTCACGTCAGTACACGCTGATGCTGCGTGGCGTCCCGCTTGGACAAGCGCTCGAGGAGCTCGTGAAGGTCAGCGAGATCGACCTTATCTACTCCTCATCGCTCGCGGAGGGCAAGGTGGTGTATTGCAACGCACGAAACCTTCGAGTGGAGGCGATCCTGCGCTGTATTCTCAACCATACAGGGCTTGATTTCGTGCGGACCTCCGCCGGCACGTACGTAGTCATTGACGCCCTGCGCGCGCGGGCGCGACTGGGCCACCTCGCCGGCCGCGTTATCGACGGCACCACGGGCGAGCCGCTGCCTAACGCGAACGTCCTTCTGGCCGATGCCTCGGTCGGCACGACCACGAACGAAGGCGGCTACTTTCAATTTTCGTCGTTGATCTCGGGCAAACATCGCATCCTCGTCACCTATGTCGGCTACGAGACGGCCGTCGACAGCGTGCAGATTTTAGGCGGCGAGACGATGTTGGCCGAGATCGCGCTCGAGCCCGGCACCCTCGCCCTCGAGACCATCGTCATCGACGGGCTTGTGGAGCGGCTCCCGTCCCGCGGCCTCGGCGCACCCGCGCTGCGCGGGGAAGGCAGCCCGGTGGCCGGGACTTTTGGCGTCGCCGACGTGGCCCAGACGGCGGCAAAGGTCGCCGGGGTCTCCATCCGACATCCTATCGCCGAACTGCACATCCAGGGGAGCGGGGCGGGTGACCACCTGACGTTGCTCGACGAGGTGCCCGTCCGCGATCCCGTCACCCTCGGGCGCTACCTCAGCGCATTCAGCCCGCTGGCGATCCGGCGCGTACGCGTCCACAAGGCCGGATACGGCGCGGCTTTCGGGGGGCACCTCTCGGGTGTGGTACGCATCGATCACGACGTGGGCGCCGGCGAGCGGCCGGACCTGGCTCTTCTCATCGATCCTCTCAGCATCAGCGGCCGGCTGCGGGGTCGGGTCCCCATCGACGACAGCCGGTGGGCTGACGCGATGGTTTCCGTGCGGACGGCCATGTGGAACATGTACCGCGACCCCGGGCTCGAGGAGCTGTTGGATCGGTGGAATGCCATCGATCCGATATTGATTGGAGGATGGCTCGGCGAGAAGGTCACCACGTATTCGGTTCTGGCTCGCCGGCATCGACCCGAGGTCTCCTTCTCCGACCTTCACGCGGCCGCGCGCATGCGTTTGAGTCCGTTTCGCAGCCTCGATCTCTCGGCGTACCGTGCGGGGAATCGTCTCGCCTCCGATCTGACCGCACTGAACTCGGACGGCATGGGGGAGACGAATCGCGTCCTGATGACGCAGGATGATTACGAGTGGACGAACTGGGCCGCGCAGGCGCGCCATACGTGGCTCGTGAGCGCACGCTCCGCGGCATCGCTGCAGGTGCGCGGAAGTCATCACACGTCGATGTACCGGTATCTCTCCGATTATCGAGATGTACCGCTGGATGCTTCGCCCGATGATCTCGATAGGCTTGCCGCCGGTCTGGACCCGGCGACCTACGGGGTCCTGGGCTCGGACGAGGAGCATGCCATCCGCGAGTTCGCGGCGGAGGCAGGCTTCGACCACAGCTTCACGCCCCA
>CBFGRV010000113.1:0-6765 GCA_965651265.1 uncultured Rhodothermales bacterium | reverse complement strand
GGATCGAAGACGGGCTCGGTCGCAAGGAAGGTCATCTGCCAGTTCCGCTCCTCGAAGCCTCGCTCGAGCCAGGTGAGGGTCGCTTCCGTGTCGCCCAGCCCGACATGTACGGCGGCGATGACGGCAGCCTCGACGTCCTCCTTCTCCCGCAGAGCAAGGAGCTCATCGAGCAGGCGCGTCGCATCCGCCTGCCGGCCGGCCCGAGCGTAGACGTTCGCCAGGAGCGCCATCACGTCCGGGTACGGGTAGAGGACCAGGGCCCGCTCCAGGGTCGCGATGGCCTCATCGAGCATGCCGCTCTGAGCGTACGACAATCCCAGATAGAGGTAAGCCACGAACTGGTCGCCGAGTTCGAGTGTCTTTTTGAAATGACGTATAGCCTCGTCGTAGCGACGCGAGAGATAGTAGACGCGCCCCTCGTCGGCGTGCGCGATGAGCGAGAAGGGATCGGCCTCCTGCGCGCGACGCGCCATCACGAGGGCCTCCTCGAATCGACCTCGGTTTGCCAGGAACTCACTGAACCAGTAGAGCGCGACCGCCTGATCGGGATCGCTTTCGATGGCCTTCCTGAAATGGTGCTCGGCGTCGTCGGTCCGCCAGTAGTAATCCGACAGGACCGTGGCGAGCGCCGCGTGAGCTTCGGCCAATGTTGAATCGAGAGCCAACGCGCGCTCAGCAGCGGCGCGCGCCCTCGGATAGGATTCGGAGATCGTTGAGAGATTGTAGCCGGCGTAGACGTTGTAAAGCTCGGCCAGACCGGCCCACGCGCGCGCGAAGACAGGATCGACGTCGATAGCTTCCTCGAACAGGGCCTTGGCCCTCTCCAGATCCTCTCCGGTGCGCTTGTTCCAGTAGTAGCGTGCCTTCAGGTAGAGCTCATTCGCTTCCGGATGGACCGAGAACGTGCGTTCGGCGACATCCGGACCACTGTCTTGCGCCGGCAGGCCCATCGAGATTGCGACGTGCCGCACGACCGTATCGGCCAGAGGAAATACGCCGGAAAGCTGACTGTCGTATCGTCCCGACCAGATGATGGAGTCACGCTCTGCTGCGAGCAGCTCGACCTCCAGTGATGCCTGGTTACCGCGCTTGTCGGCACGGCCAACGAGGACCAACTCCGCACCCAGATCGCCGCCGATTTCGGGAACGCGATCAGGAGAGGTGCCCCGGCGCATCAGATGGGCAAGCATGGATGATCCCGACACGACCCGCACCCCGCGCCGACGCGCAAGCCGAGCAGCGACCTCATCCCCGATGCTCGCGGCGAAGTACTCGTCGTCTGGATCGTCGCTCAGGTTGTCGAATGGGAGGACGGCGATAAGCCGAGGCTCGAGCGTTGTTGCAATGGTTGGGGCAACGTCCTCCGCGATGGGACGGTCGCGCGATCCGGCGAGAAACTGGCGCGAGGTCAAGGCGATCACGATCACGGCGGCTACTCCGGCGACCAGTGCCCACCGTCCGGTTCTCGACACCGCGCCCCGTTGACGCCTGGGCGTTTGCACGTTTGTCGCATGAAGGGCGGCGAGCAGTGCACCGGCGTCGGGATAGCGCCGCGTCGGATCCTTCTCGAGGCACTTGTTGACGATCTCCACGATGGCCGCCGGAGCTTCGGGCACGAGCGGCTGAAGCGAATCGGGTTCGCGCTCCCTGATGGCGTCGATCACCTCGCCGACCGTCTCGCCCGGAAATGGTCGGCGCCCCGCGAGCATCTCGTAGAGAAGCACCCCGAGGCTCCAAACGTCGCCCGCTGCGCTGACTGCTTCGCCCCGCGTTCCTTCGGGACACATGTAGGGTAGCGTTCCGCGGATCGCACCGGTGCGCGCGCCCGTGGATTCATTTTGGAGGATGTCATCGCGGGATGATCCGTCAAGACGATGTTGGTCGGCTCCATCTCCGCCATCCACACGATCGGCCTGGTCCGCCGCCGTGGCGATCCCGAAATCGACGAGCTTTGCGGTTTCACCCCGATGCGACACCTCCGACGGCGGCAACACGATGACGTTGCCCGGCTTTACGTCGCGATGTACGATGCCTTCGGCATGAGCAGCGGCCAGGGCCCGAGTGATCTGCTCGAAGAGATCCAGGGTGGACTCCAGCGGCAGGGGGCCAGCCTTCAGCTTCTCGCGCAGCGTCTCACCCTCGTAATAAGCCATCGCGATGTATAGCTGCCCGTCGGCGGACTCGCCGATGTCATGCACCACTGCGATGTGAGGATGGTCCAGCCGGGATGCCGCTCGTGCTTCCCTGATCAGCCGGTTCTTCGCACGCTCATCCGCGTTGAGATGTGGCGGCAAAAACTTGAGGGCAACGGGCCGATGCAGGGCCGTGTCCTGCGCGAGGTAAACGCGTCCCATCCCGCCGCGACCCAGCTCACGCTCGATCCGGTATGGGCCCACATAACTTCCCTTCTCGAGAGGAGCCTCCACAGATCGGATTATATCCGCGATACCGTCGATAGGAAGCTCAGCTAGAAATTTTCCCGACTTCTCGTGCGCGGTCACAAGCCGCTCGACCAACTCGCGTTGAGATGCGTCGCAGCCGGACGCCTCCAGAAGCGCCTCTCGCTCCTCAGGTGAGAGCGCGAGGGTTGCCGCGAAGAGCGCCTCGATCTGCTCCCAGTATTCGTTGGCGATAGCCGACATTTCGTTCTCGACTCGTGCGAGCGGACCCGCCGAACGTACGGGCAGCCCCGAAATACCTGCGTAAAGCCGGTGCGGTAGGGGCAATCGCCCGAACCGTCGCCCTCACATGTTGAGCTCGTCGAACAACCAGGCGCGAGCGAACGCCCAGTCGTACTTGACGGTCCGGGTCGACACACCGAGTGCCTGGGCCGTCTCTTCGACACTCAATCCCCCGAAAAACCTGCACTCGACGACCTGGACCTGCCGCGGGTTGACCTCCGCGAGCCGTTCGAGCGCGTCATCCAGGTCGATCAGCTCACCTGCCAGCATGTCGACGGCGATCTCTCGCTCGTCCAACGAAAGTGGCTTTCGGCCACTCCCGCGCTTCATTGCGTTCCGCCGGCGGGCATAATCGACAAGCACCTGTCGCATGGCGCGAGACGCTGCCGCGAAAAAGTAAGCCTTTCCCCGCTCGGTGACCCGTGCATCGTCGACGAGCTTCAGGTAGGATTCGTGCACCAGGTCGGTCGTGTTCAACGTGTGCGCATCGCGTTCGCGGACGAGTTTCCGATGGGCCATTTCGCGGAGCTCCTCGTAGACCACGGGCAGCACGTGATCGAGCGCGCCAGGATCGTCGTCGATCGTGTTGAGCAGCTCGGTTGTCGATGTACGGCTGGATTCACCCACGATATCCTGTCAAAGGGTCGGCATGCTTCCGAGCAGTTTCATCATTAATGCTAAGGCAGGTCCGCTTCGGGAGCAATCCATTCGTTTCACGTCGATCGAATCGGCTCTACATATCGGCGGCTCACAGACTGCGACGTATCTTCCGGTCGAACCGATATGCCCGAAGCTCCCATCACACAACTCCTGAAGGACTTCGAAGGCGGCGAGGCCGAGGCCTTCGACCGCCTCGTGGCCGCCATCTACCCGGCTCTCCTGCGGATGGCTCGCGCGCAATTGCGCGGGCAGCGATCCGATCACACCCTCAACACGCACGACCTCGTGCACGAGGCATACCTGAGGCTCGTCCGATACGACGAGGTGGACTGGAAGGGTCGCGGCCACTTCTTCGGGGCGGCGGCCCAGACCATGCGCCGCATCCTGGTGGATTATGCTCGGGCGAGGTCGGCCAATAAGCGCAAGGGCGAACGGGTCACGCTCACCGGGGCCGGGCTCTCATCGAACGACTCCCTCGAGAGGCTCATCGAGATCGACGATGCCCTCACGCGCATGGAGGAGGTGCAGCCACGCTGGGTGCGCGTCGTCGAGGCGCGGTATTTCGGCGGGCTGACCATAGAGGAGACGGCCGAGGCCCTCGGCATCTCACACGGCACCGTATCGAACGACTGGCGCATGGCCCGCGCCTGGCTCAAGAGCGAGCTCTCATCTTGAAGCCGGACAAAAATTTTCGCGTCGCCATTTGGTGATCCGTCGCCGGATCTCGTCTTGCTGGATGTAACCGGGCCCATCGGCCCGACATCATCCATCCAACCGATACACAAATGGCACGCTGGAAACCTGATCCCACATTCTACCCGTCGCCGGCCATGGCGATGGAAGCCCCCGAAGAGAAGCTGGCCTACGTGGCCCTACTCAATCCGACGGGGGAAGGCGCGAAAGACGGCCTCGGCGTCATCGACGTCGACCCGACATCGCCCACCTACAGCCGCCAGATCGGCCGCGTCGAGTTTCCGCACTCCGACAACGAGCTCCATCATTTCGGATGGAACGCGTGCAGCTCGCATCTATGCGCCTACGCAGCGCATCCGCATGCCGAGCGGCGCTACCTCGTCGTGCCGGGGACGCACTCGACGCGCATCCATATCGTGGACACGCAGCCCGATCCGCGCAATCCGAAGCTCGTGAAGGTGATCGAGCCGGAGGCGGTCATGCAGAGGACAGGCTACATCGCACCCCACACCGTGCATTGCGGGCCGAACGGCATCTACATGAACGCGCTCGGCTCCACGGACGGCAACGGTCCAGGTGGCATCTTCGTGCTGGACCACGACACCTTCGAGGTGAAGGGCCGATGGGAGCACAGCCGGGGCGACCAGTACCTGTCGTACGATTTCTGGTGGCATCTCGGCTACGACACGATGATCACCTCCGAGTGGGGCACGCCCAACATGGTCACCAGCGGCGTCAATCCCGAGCTGCTGCTCAATGGCAAATACGGCAACTCGCTGCACGTGTGGGACCTGAACAGCCGCCGCCACATGAAGCGGCTCAGGTTGGGCGACGACCAGCAGATGGTGCTCGAGCTGCGCCCGGCGCACGATCCGATGAAGGCCTACGGCTTCGTGGGCGTAGTGCTCTCGCTCACCGATCTCTCGTCGTCCATCTTCATGTGGTACCGCGAGGGCCACAACGGCCGCGCCGAGTGGAAGGTGAAGAAGGTCATCACGATCCCGGCCGAGCCGGCGGCTCCGGAAGATCTGCCGCCGCTGCTCCAGGGCTTCAAGGCCGTGCCGCCGCTCGTGACCGACATCAACCTGTCGGTGGATGACCGCTACCTGTACGTGTCGTGCTGGGGAACGGGCGAGCTGCACCGCTACGACGTGCGGGATCCGTTCAACCCTGTATTCGCCGGCAAGGTCAAGATTGGGGGCATCGTACGGCGAACCGCGCATCCGTCTGCGCCAGAGACGCCGCTCAACGGCGCGCCGCAGATGGTCGAGGTGAGCCGCGACGGCCGCCGCGTGTACGTCACCAACGCCCTGTATTCGCCCTGGGATGCGCAGTTCTATCCCGACGGCATCAAGGGTTGGATGATGAAGGTCGATTCCGAGCCGGATGGCGACTTCCGCATCGACGAGGACTTCTTCGTGGAGTTCTCCGATGGCCTTCGGCCGCACCAGGTGCGCCTGCAGGGCGGCGACGCCTCGTCCGACTCGTTCTGCTACCCGAACGGCAAATCCCTGGAGCGATGAACCTCGAACTCACCTTCGCCTGGGGGATGCTCCTGATGCTGGGCATCTTCCACGGCATCAATCCGGGGATGGGGTGGCTTTTCGCCGTGGGTCTGGGGCTGCAGGAGCAGCAGCGTTCCGCCGTGTGGCGGGCGTTGCTGCCCCTGGCCCTGGGCCACGCCCTCGCGGTCGGCGCCGCCGTGGTGGTCGTACTGATCGTGGGCGTCACGATCCCGACCTCCATCCTCAAGTGGGCCGTCGCGGCCATGCTCTTCCTTTTCGGATGCTACCGGCTGGTGCGCCACCGGCATCCGCGTTTCGGGGGGATGCAGATGCGCCCGCGCGATCTCAGCATCTGGTCGTTCCTGATGGCCACGGCGCACGGCGCCGGGTTGATGGTGCTGCCCTTCGTGTTCGGAGCCGTCGACCAGGCGGCGCATCACGATGGGGGTCATCTGCACGATCACGCCGTGCCGGTTGCGCATTCTCAGCTGGTCGATGCGGCCGGGCACGCATCGCATACGGATCAAGCGGTGCATGCGGCCCACGCGGCCGGCCTCCTCGAGCAGCTTCCCGCCGAGCCGGTGATCGGGCTGCTGGTGACGCTGGTCCACACGATCGGGTACCTCGCCGTGATGGGTCTGATCGCGGTCGTGGTCTACGAGAAGCTGGGCCTGCGCATCCTGCGCACGGCATGGGTGAACCTGGACCTGATCTGGGCCGCCGTGCTCATCGTGACGGCAATCTTGACGCCTCTGGTCTGACAGGATTCGCCGTATGGTCGATGCACCCCCACCGAGGCCGAATTCCGAGACCTACCGCCCGACCAGCTTCGCGCGGTAGGTCGCGGCTTCATCCAACCGATTCTGTGCCGTGTAGAGCTCCGCCATGGCCGAGTAGGCCCGCTGCAGGGGCGGATGATGGTCGGGAAGCTGCGCCGACAGGATGCTGACGCTCTCGAGGTACAGCTCCTCCGCACGCGCGTGATCCCCCTGGAGGGCGTGGACGCGGGCGAGACGGCCCAACGCCTCGGCGTACGTGAGATCCGACGAGCCTCCGGCCTCCAATCGGATGGAGACGGCCTCGCGCAGATGCCGCTCGGCTTCGTCGAGCTCGCCCCGCGCGACGAGCACGTCGGCGAGATTCGCGAGTTGCCACGCGACCGAGCGATGGCGCGGTCCGAGGATCTGCCGCATCTGCATCAGCGCCTCCCGGTGAATCCCCTCGGC
>CBFGRV010000112.1:0-6871 GCA_965651265.1 uncultured Rhodothermales bacterium | reverse complement strand
CAATGTTCACGTGCGGCTTGCTGCGCTGAAAGGTCTCCTTTGCCATGACTGGTTGCTCCTATCTCGCGTGTTCGATGTAATCTGTCGGTGTAATGGTTAGGCCGCGACGGCGCCAGTGGCCGTGGCGACGATCTCGTCGGCGATGCTCTTCGGCACCTCGGCATAATGATCGAACTGCATCGTGTAGATGGCGCGGCCCTGCGTGAGGGAGCGCAGATCTGTCGAGTAGCCGAACATCTCGGAGAGCGGCACGGATGCTCGAATGACCTGTGCATCCTGGCGCTGCCCCATACTCTCGATCCGTCCACGGCGGCTGTTCAGGTCGCCGATGACGTCACCCATGTACTCCTCGGGCGTGACGACCTCGACCTCCATGATGGGTTCCATGATGACCGGATTGGCGCGCCGGGCTGCCTCGCGGAAAGCCATGCGGCCGGCGATCTCGAAGGAGTTCTGGTCGGAGTCGACGTCGTGAAACTTGCCGTCGTACAGCCGTGCGCGCACGCCTTCTACCGGATAACCGGCTAGCGGGCCCTGTTCGAGCGCGGCCTTGATGCCTTTCTCCACCGAAGGGATGAACTCGCGGGGGATGGCTCCACCCTTGATCTCATCGATGAACTCGAAGCCCACGCCGCTTTCGGTCGGCGAGAACTCGATGTACACCTCGGCAAACTGGCCGCGGCCGCCCGTCTGCTTTTTGTGGACATAGTGCTCATCGTAGGACGACCGGATGGCTTCGCGGAAGGCGACCTGCGGCCGGCCCACATTGGCATCGACTTTGAATTCACGGCGCAGCCGATCTACGATGATCTCGAGATGCAGCTCGCCCATCCCGGCGATGATGGTCTGCCCGGTCTCGTCGTCGGTGCGGACCTGGAAGGTCGGATCCTCTTCGGCCAGCTTCATGAGACCCTGCGTCAACTTGTCGCTGTCGGCCTTCGTCTTCGGCTCGATGGCGATCCGGATGACCGGCTCGGGAAAATCCATCTTCTCGAGAATGATGGGGTTATCCGGGTCGCATAGCGTGTCACCCGTCTTGACTTCCTTGACGCCCACGGCGGCCGCGATGTCTCCGGCCTCGACCTCCTCGACATCCTCGCGATGGTTCGCGTGCATGAAGAGGATGCGTCCGATCCGCTCCTTATTGCCCGTGGTCGAATTGAGGACCTGCGTCCCCTTCTTCAGGGTCCCGCTGTAGACGCGGAAGAACGTAAGCTTCCCGACGTAAGGATCGGTTGCAATCTTGAATGCGATGGCGCTGAAGGGCGCCTTCGGATCCGGCGGGCGCTCGATGCGCTCTTCCGTGCGCGGATGCACGCCCGTCACCGGCGGCATGTCGGCCGGACTCGGCAGGTAGTCCAGCACGCCGTCGAGCAGGCGCTGGACACCCTTGTTCTTGAAGGCCGACCCACAGAAGACCGGCGTGATGTCGAGGCTCAGTGTGGCCTTGCGCACGACCGCGCGGATCTCGTCGCCCGTTATGGTTTCCCCCTCGAGGTATTTCATGAGGAGCTCGTCATTGTGCTCCGCAATGGCCTCGAGGAGGTTTATTCGCCAATGGCGGGCCTCCTTTTGCAGATCTGCCGGGATATCCATCTCATCCCAGGTGGAACCCTGCGTCTCGTCGTGCCAGACGATCGCCTTATTGGTGATCAGGTCGATGACGCCACGAAACATGTCGCCCTCGCCTATCGGAATCTGGACGGGGATCGGGTTTGCCTTGAGCCGCTCCTTCATCATCTCGATCGCGTTGGCGAAATCGGCGCCGGTGCGGTCCATCTTATTGACGAAGGCGATTCGGGGCACGTTGTACTTGTTGGCCTGCCGCCAGACGGTCTCGGACTGAGGCTCCACGCCGCCAACCGCACAGAAGAGCGCGATCGCGCCATCCAGCACGCGCAAGGATCGCTCGACCTCAACGGTGAAGTCGACGTGTCCCGGCGTGTCGATGATATTGATGCGATGATCCTTCCAGAAGCAGGTGGTCGCGGCGCTGGTAATCGTGATGCCGCGTTCCTTCTCCTGCTCCATCCAGTCCATGGTCGCGCCGCCTTCGTGGGTTTCGCCCATGCGATGGAGGCGGCCGGTATAAAACAGAATGCGCTCGGTGGTCGTGGTCTTCCCCGCATCGATATGGGCCATAATCCCAATATTGCGGGTCTTTTCGAGCGGTACGAATGTATGCTTGTCGGCCATTGATCTATATAATGTCTTTCGTTCTTCGCAACCCTGCCGCCGCCGAGCCTTGGAAAGTCATGGAATCTAGAAGCGGAAGTGGGCGAAGGCCTTATTGGATTCAGCCATTCGGTGCGTGTCGTCTTTCTTTTTCACCGCGCCGCCTTCGCCCTGCGATGCGGCCTGCAGCTCATTGGCAAGGCGCATCGCGAAACTCTTGTCGTTACGCGCGCGGGCATATTGAATGATCCATCGAAACGCCAGCGCCACTCGCCGCTCGGGCCGCACTTCTACGGGCACCTGATAGGTGGCGCCACCGACGCGTCGGCTACGAACCTCGACGAGCGGGGCCACGTTGTTTACGGCTTTCTTGAAAACCTCGAGGCCGGGCTCGTCGGCCCGATCCTCGATGATGTCAAAAGCGCTGTAGACGAGATTCTGAGCCGTGCTTTTCTTGCCGCTTTTCATGACGCTGTTAATGAAACGCCCGACAAGCTCGTCCCGGTAGACGGGATCAACGGGGGCCCTTCGAACCTCAGCTCTGTTTCGTCGCATTGTGGGTTAGTCTTCTCGTTCGGGCTAGCGGCCGCACAATCGGCCAACCACGAGCCCGAGACACCAGTAATTGGATGACAAAAAAGACGCCGTGCGGTTTGCACGGCGCCAACATCGCCGTCACTCGACGGCCAAACTTTTATCGCCGCGGTTTTTTCGTGCCGTACTTCGATCGCGCCTGCTGCCGATCCTCGACGCCCGCAGCATCCAGCGCACCGCGGACGATGTGATACTTCACACCGGGAAGGTCCTTCACGCGTCCGCCCCGGACGAGGACGATCGAGTGCTCCTGCAAGTTGTGGCCTTCTCCAGGGATATAGGCAATCACCTCGATCCCGTTTGTAAGGCGAACTTTGGCCACCTTACGGAGGGCGGAGTTCGGCTTCTTCGGGGTGGTCGTGTAAACACGCGTGCACACGCCCCGCTTCTGCGGACTCCCTCCCAGGGCAGCGGATTTAACTTTGGTCGCCTTGTCTCGCCGTCCTTTCCGAACGAGCTGTTGAATCGTCGGCACGAATTACAACTGGTTTGATGGAGTTCTTCGGAGCCTGGATCGACTGAGTCGGCCGGTATAGCACAACCGGCTTGTAAGCCCCGGTACCGCCCTCGAGAAGTTGAGACCGCCCCGTAAGACCCCGCCGAATCGCAAACAGCTTTGCAATATAAGCAACCGCTTCCCCTTTGTTCAATTCCCTTCATTAAGAAAGAATAAAAACAAAGGTTTCCGGCGCGATACAGGGGTGCCTGATGGAAATAGTTCGATATATCGATCTACATCGCTATATCGAATTAGACGCCGAATGAGGGAGCCTGATGCGCAAAGCTAGGAGGTCGTCCTATCTCCGGTCTCCTCTGCGAAGTCGCCTAAAACGTCGGCCCCCGTGGAGGGTTCAGGCTGCACACCGTCTTCATGAGCCTCCTGCGACGGCTCGTCCGATCCCGACGTGAACGATGTTTCGGACGGCACCTCGATGCCATCGCCTCCTATGGCATCGACACCCTCCGTCTGGTCGGCATCCATGGCCGCCATTTCTCCAGCCGCAATCGTCTCGCCGTTCACAGATACGTATTCGCCGTACGGACGCGGTCCAAGAATTTCGACGAGATCCCTCGGACCGAGTACCTCCTTCTTCAACAGAAGCTCGGCCATCTGCTCGAGCTGCTCTCGCTTCTCGATGAGGAGGATTCGTGCGCGCTCGCGGATACCATCGATGATGACCTTTACCTCCTCATCGATGATGCGCGCCGTGTCTTCCGAATAGGGCTTTCCAAAGAGCGGGCTGTCCCCATCACGCCCGGAGAGATTGAAGCTCACGTAGCCGATCTTGTCGCTCATCCCGTAGTCCACGACCATGGCGTAGGCCATCTTCGTGATGCGCTCCAGGTCGTTCTGGGCACCCGTCGATACGCGGCCGAATACGATCTCTTCCGCGACGCGACCGCCGATGGCCATCGTCATCCGATCAAGAAGCGCCTCCTTCGTATAGAGATATCGCTCCTCGGGAAGGTACTGGGCATAGCCAAGCGCAGCCAGTCCGCGGGGAACGATCGAGACCTTTACGACCGGGTCGGTGTACTCGAGGAACCATCCGGTGATGGCGTGACCCGCTTCGTGGAAGGCCACGATCTTCCGCTCTTCGGGAGAAATGATCTTGTTCTTCTTTTCGAGCCCCGCGATCACGCGATCGATGGCGTGCTCGAAATCCTCCATCTCGATGGCCTCCTTGTTGTTACGAGCAGCCAGGAGGGCCGCCTCGTTGCATACGTTTGCGATCTCGGCCCCTGCAAACCCCGGCGTCTGGCTCGCAAGCACTTCATGGCTCACGTTGTCGGCAACCAGCAGATTGCGGGTGTGCACCTTAAAGATCTCTTCGCGCTCGCGCCGGTCAGGCTTGTCGATCAGAATCTGCCGGTCGAAGCGACCTGGCCGCAAGAGCGCCGTATCGAGCACGTCGGGACGGTTCGTGGCGGCCATGATGATGACACCCTTGTCCGTGTTGAAGCCGTCCATCTCGACGAGCAGCTGGTTCAGCGTATTCTCCCGCTCGTCGTTGGCGCCCATCATAATGCCGCGTCCTCGGGAGCGGCCGATCGCGTCGATTTCGTCGATGAAGATGATGCAGGGTGCCTTCTCTTTGGCCTGTCGGAAAAGATCGCGCACGCGGGCGGCGCCGACGCCGACAAACATTTCTACGAAATCCGACCCCGACAGCGAGAAGAAGGGAACGCCGGCTTCGCCTGCCACAGCTTTCGCGAGCAGCGTCTTGCCGGTACCCGGCGGTCCGACCAGCAGGACACCCTTTGGGAGCTTGCCCCCGAGCTTCGTGAACTTCTTCGGATTCTTCAGAAACTCGACGATCTCGACGACTTCCTCCTTCGCTTCGTCAAGGCCCGCCACATCCTTGAAGGTGAGCTGTTGATCGCCCAGTGCGTCAAAAAGAACGGCCTTGTTCTTCCCGATGTTGAGCACCTGGGAGCCGGGATTCATCCGGCGAATAATGAAGACCCAGAGTGCAACGATGATCGCCAGAGGAAGAACCCATGTTAGAATCCCACCGAACCAGTTCTCTTCGGTACGGGCGGTAAACTCGACGATCTCTCCGCCGCTCTCCCGCGCCTGCTCGTTGTAGTCTCTCAGAAAGTCGGTAAGGTCGTGATCGCTCGGTTTCGTGGTCGAGAACCGCAGTCGCGATTCCGGTGAGGGTTCAGACAGGAGGTCCTGCCGCGGCTCCGCAACCTTGACGGCGCCCCTCTCTACGGCCCCTGAGGTATAGCTACCTTCGATACGCCTGTCGTTGACGATCGCAACTTTATCGACATGTCCCTCCTCGACGTACTCCAGGAAGGTGCTGTAGTCGATCGTGTTCGGATCGGCACCGCCCCAGAAGAGGAAGAAATGGACGAGCAGGGCGAGGAAGATGGCCAGGTATATCCACAGAGAAAACCGGGGCCGTCTATCGGGAAGCCTCGGTCCACCCGATTCACCGTTGCGTCCGACGTTATGATTATCGCGCTCTTTCTGCGCCATGTCACCCACTGATGCTAGAGGCGGAGGAATGCTGCTCGCATACTTGCACGCAAACGAAGTACCAAAGATGCGAGCCGGGGAATGCCGAGATGCTGGTGGGTTCCGTCGACGGCGGTATTCCCAATCCCCAATAAGCTGGACCCTGCCGAACCCCCCTCGGGGGCAATCGGTTCCGTCCGCCTCAGGGGGCGGGAGTCGGCTTCAGCGGCGCGACGAGCGTTCCACTCTCCAGCTCATCGGCGTGAAGCTCGAGCGCCTTGTAGGCTTGCGCAGCCGACGCGAACTGTCCGAGCGCGGCCCTGTAAATCGTGGTTCCACCTACACGCTCGGTGATGACGCCCGTTCGAAAGCCCTCTGCCGCGTACTTGGCGGCAAGCTCCTCCATGGGTTCGCGCTTGACGTTCATACCTAGAGCGAGTGTGTACCCACCAAGCTCCTGATCGATGCCGCCTTCGCCACGAAGTGCTTCCTCGCCGCTGGGTAGACCCTGCGCGTCGGGAGGCCTTCGATCTGTCTCGCCCGACGTCTCGTCGTCAGGGGTCACCGGGGTGGCACCGGGAGCTTCCGTGCGGTCTGTCGACGCGGTATCAACGGCGGCGGTTTCTCCCGCGTCGGCCATCTCCTGCACCAGGTCCCCCTTCGTCGCGGCGGCCGAGTCGAGCAATGCCCACGACACGGAGTCGGCGGCCAAAGTGCCCGCCGTGCCGTCGACCTCCCCTGAGAGGATGGCCAGGGAGTCCGCGGCCACGGCGCCGGTCGTGTCGGCCACCCGGGCAAGCGCGAGGGAGTCGACGGGCGGCTCGAGTTCGGCTCGATAGCTTTCGATGGCGTCCAGAATCTCGGCCGCCTGCCGGGCATAATCCGTGGTCGGATAGTGCTTCTGGATGGCGGCGTATAGCGAGGTGAGGTAGATCGGGAAGTCATTCGCCGGTTCCATCGCCATCGCCAGAGATGCAGAAGCAGAATCGAGGACAGCGCCCGTTAGCCGAAGCAGCGAGTCTGCCGGTGCAAGGGAATCGGGGTTGGCAGATTCCCTTGTAGCCGTTGGGGAGTCCGGAAGAGTCAGCGAATCCGACCCTTCCGATGCCATGGAGTCCATCGATACAGATGCCA
>CBFGRV010000111.1:0-6871 GCA_965651265.1 uncultured Rhodothermales bacterium | reverse complement strand
AAGTTTCCCGCCGGTTCGACGGTAGTCGATTGGGGCACCGGAGGGGGCCTGCCCGCCGTTCCGCTGGCCATTGCGTTTTCGGACGTGCGCATTCATGCCGTGGACTCCGTGAGGAAGAAGGTCCAGGCCGTGCGGACGATGGCGCGCCGGCTCGGGCTTGAGAATCTGGATACGTGGCACGGGCGCGCGGAGGCGTATCCTGGAGACGCCGATTTCTCCGTTTCTCGCGCTACGGCATCTCTGTCCGTTCTCTGGTCGTGGCATGCACGCGTGGCTGTGGGTCGTGCCGGTACGGAGGAGGCAGGTGAAACGGCCCCCGACGGCTCCCTCTGGCATCCCGGGCTCATCTGCCTGAAGGGTGGCGACATTGCGAATGAGATCACGGATCTGCAGAGGTCGGAGCCGCACGTCCACATCCAGAACCATCCCCTCGCTGACATCTCGCCCGCTGCCTATGGGACACCCAACTTTGCGGGCAAGATGATCGTCGAATGCCGCGCGGCCGAGGTGAACTAAGCATCGGCGAGACACGTTGATTAGCGCGACGTCATCCATCCATCCCACGACATGAGCAACACGGACCGGTCGCTGAACCGAACCGAACGTCTCTTTGCGCTGATCCTGCTCCTTCAGAACCGTCCGAACATGAGTTCGCGCGAGTTGGCCGAGCATTTCGGCGTGAGCCGTCGGACGGTTTTTCGTGATCTCCGTGCGCTCACGGAGTCAGGTGTGCCGCTAACGTACGCGGAAGGCGGCGGCTACGAGATTTTGGAAGGATACCAGCTGCCGCCGCTCATGCTGTCGGCGCGCGAGGCGGCCACGCTGCTCATCGGTACCGAGTTCATGAAGCTCCAGCCCGATGCGTCCCTCCGCCGGGATGCGGATGAGGTGGAGCTCAAGATCCGATCCGTGCTACCCAACGAAGTGCGCGAATACATCGACAGTCTGAAGTCGCGCACCGTTCTGGATCCGTACTGGCTCTACTCCCCCACCGACGAAGACGATGAGAAGGGCCGCTGGTACGAGCTCAGCGAAGCCGTCGCGAAGCAGCGGTCGGTCATTATGGAGTACTATGTGCAGAGCCGCGACGAGGTGACGAAGCGCAAAGTGGACCCGCTCGGCCTCGTCTATTACACGGATCACTGGAACCTCATCGCCTACGATCACTTGCGGGGTAATGTGCGAAACTTCCGTCTCGACAGCATCCAGAACATGCACGTGCTGTTCGAGACGTTCGAGCCGCCCGCGGACTTCGACCTCGCAGAATTCGTCAAGGAAAGCGGGGGCAGCGAGCCGCGCCGCATTGTCGTGCGATTCAATCGGAACGTCTACCAGTGGGCGCGCCGCAGCATTCCTGCGGAGATCCACGAGGAGGAAACGACGGACGAGCACGTCCGGGTCACGTTTTATTTCGAGAACCTGGAGTACGTCGCCCAGTGGCTGATCCGCTGGGGTACGGGCGCCTTCGTCGAAGAGCCGGCCGAGTTGCAGGAGTTCGTGCGGGCCCAGGCCGCCGCCACGGTCGCGCTTTACGGCTGACGGTAGTCCGGCGGCGACGACCTAAGCCGCTACCCTATCCGCAAGCTGCAGCTTTTCCAGCACCTCACTGGCCACCTCGAGAGTCGGCACGTCCTGAACGATCGCGCGAAGCTTCTTGCCGCTCTGGTCCTTGAGAACATATCGCCGATCCAGTCGGCTGAGCCGCTCGAGCAGATCGTGGAAGACGTGCTCGAAGAAGTACGGATCGTCCTCCTGCTCCGGCGTGTAGAGAAAGAGGCGCTCGTTCTTGAAGACGACCTTCGGGAGGCGCAGGTGGTACGCCAGACGCTTGATGTCGGCAGCGATCAGGAGATGTTCGACCTCGCGGGGGAGGTCGCCGAAGCGGTCGATGAGCTCGTCGCGAATGGCATCGATCGTCTCCGCATCTTCGGCTTCGCTGATCCGGCGGTAGATATTCAGCCGCTCGACATGGTTGGAGACATACTCCTCAGGGATATAGGCATCCTCCTCCACGTCGACCACCGATTCCTGGGCCCGGGGCACGTGCTCGTCCCCGAATACGTCGCTGAACTCCTCCTCGCGCAGTTCCTTGACGGCTTCATCCAGGATCTTGTGGTACGTCTCGAACCCGACGTCATTGATGAAGCCGCTCTGCTCTCCCCCGAGCAGGTTGCCGGCTCCCCGGATATCCATGTCCCGCATCGCCAGATTGAATCCGCTGCCCAGATCGCTGAACTCCTCCACCGCCTGAAGGCGCTGCCGGGCCTCGCGCGTGAGCCCGTGGATGGACGGGACGAGCAGATAGCAGAACGCCTTTCGGTCCGAGCGCCCGACGCGCCCGCGAAGCTGATGAAGCTCCGCCAGTCCGAAGCGGTCCGCGCGGTTGATGATGATGGTGTTGGCGTTCGAGATGTCGAGCCCGTTCTCGATGATGTTCGTGCTGACGAGTACGTCAAACTTGCCTTCGATGAAATCCAGCATAACCTTCTCCAGATCGGAGGACTTCATCTGCCCGTGAGCCGTTCGGATGCGCACGTCCGGCACGATGAGTCGTAGCATCGAGGAAATCTCGTCGATGGACTGCACCCGATTGTGGATGAAGAAAACCTGGCCTCCGCGGCTGACTTCGTACAGGATGGCGTCGCGGATGAGGTCCTTGTCGAAGGTGTGGATCTCCGTTTCGATGGGCTGCCGGTTCGGCGGCGGCGTGGCGATGATGGACAGATCGCGCGCGCCCAGCAGCGAGAACTGGAGCGTCCGCGGGATGGGAGTAGCGGTGAGGGTGAGCGTGTCGACCTCCGCACGCAGCTTCCGGAGGCGCTCTTTGGCGGCGACGCCGAAACGCTGCTCTTCGTCTATGATGAGTAGGCCGAGATCCTTGAACTGGACGTCTTTGGAGGTGAGCCGGTGTGTGCCGATGACGATGTCGACCTTGCCCTCGGCGGCGTCGGCAACGATCTGCTTTTGCTCGGCGGCGGACCGAAAGCGGGACAGCGCCTCTATTCGCACGGGATAGCGCTCCAGGCGGCTGGTGAAGGTCTCGTAGTGCTGGGCCGCGAGGATGGTGGTCGGCACAAGCACAGCGACTTGTTTGCCATCCTGAACAGCCTTGAAGGCCGCGCGGACGGCGATCTCCGTTTTGCCGAAGCCGACATCTCCGCATACCAGACGGTCCATTGGGACGGGCGCCTCCATGTCCTGCTTGACGGCCTCGCTGGCTGTAGCCTGATCCGGCGTGTCTTCGTACCGGAAGGAGGCCTCCATCTCCCGCTGCCAGACGGAATCGCCGGAGAAAGCGTGCCCGTTGGAGGCCTTCCTCCTGGCGTAGAGCTTGATGAGGTCGCGCGCGATGTCTTTGACACGCCGCTTCGTGCGCGATTTCGTGCGCTCCCACTGCCCCGAGCCCAGCTTCGTTAGTTTGGGCTGATGACCCTCCTTGCCGGAGTATTTGTGCAGCTTGTAGAGGGCATTGACATTGACGTAAAGCACGTCGTCATCCTGGAAGAGGATGCGGACGGCCTCCTGCTGTTTGCCGCGGACGGTGATGCGATGAAGCCCGGAAAAGCGGCCGATGCCGTAGTCAACGTGGACGACGAAGTCGCCGATGGCCAGGTTCTGGATTTCGCGGAGGCTCAACCCGCCGTAGCGACGCTTCCGTCCCCGAGACGATGGCCGGTGATAGCGGTTGAAGATCTGGTGGTCCGTGTAGACGGCCAATCCGAGGTCGGGGATTTCGAACCCTTCGTGTAGCGATTCGACGGAAAGCCTGACTTTCTGCTGCACGGCTTCATCTTCGAGGAGCTCGTGCAGGCGCATTTCCTGGCCGCGGCTGTCGCACAGGATGTTCGTGCCGATGCCGCGTTGCGCGTTTTCGAGGATCTGCCGGCGCAGCAGTTGGATGTTGCCGTTGAAGTCGGGCTGCGGACGTGCGTTGAAGGTGAGCACTTCCTCGGCGGTAGTTCCGCTGAAGGCACCCAGTAGGATGCGCGAATGCTCCAGGAGCGCGCGCTCGAAGGCATCGCCGCTGAGGTACCGGTGTGCGGGCTCCAGTGGGACGTCAGTCCCGTTGCGAGAGAGTGCCTGCTCGTAGGCATCCGTCACCTGGCCGAACAGCTCGTCAACCTTCTCGACGAGGTGCACCTCGTCCAGGCTGACGATGATGGTCTCTGCCGGAAGGTGGCTGAAGATGGACGTGTAAACGCTCGTCTCGCCGCCAAGCCGTTCGAGATTCGGGACGAGTCTTGCCGACGTAAGCCGGCTCACAGAGCGCTGGGTGCCGGGATCGAACTCGCGGATCTGATCGATTTCATCCCCGAAAAAGTCGGCGCGGATGGGATATTCGCCGGCAAAGGGGTAGACGTCCAGGATCCCCCCTCGCAGCGCGACTTCACCGGGCTGTTCCACGAACTCGACGCGCTCGAAGCCAAGATCGACGAGCCGTTGAATGAGATCATTCGGCGAAATGATCATCCCCGTGGCTATGGGGATCGTCTCCTTTCGCACCGCCTCGGCCGGGGGGACCATCTCGAAGAGGGCATCGATACTGGTGATGATGAGCCCATCGAAGCCTTCGGAGAGCTGCTGGAGTACGTCGGCCCGTGCGATGATCGGACCCGGGTCTTCCATCTGCTCCTCGTCGTATGCCTTGTGGCCGGTCGACGGCAGTCGAAGAGCCCGGAGGTCATCTCTCAGAAGCTGCGTGATGTCGCTGTGGAGGTACGCGGCGGCGTCTTCATCGGGCGCGATGCAGACGACGGGCACGCTCACGTCGTCGACCAGCTTGCGCAATAAGAACGAGGGCAACGAACCGATCAGCCCCTTGACCAGCAGGGACGACGGAACACCCCCCCTCCTGCTGTTGCACCACTTTGCTACGTGGACAAAGACGTCGGAAGGCGCGATCTGTTGATAGATGGAGGAGAGGGCCATGAACGAGAATTGGGAGCCTCACCCGGAGGCATAACATCGAATTTCTGCAAATGGGCAAAGCCGTAGCCCTCGCGAGCTACGGCATCAGCGATCCAAAAAACGATGACGGGCCGCGGAAGTTCAGAACGGATACGCGGCTAAACTACGGTCCCTGTATATGCTTAAATATTAAGGAGTTACTGCCATCATTCGACGAATCCTCCGCGCATGTTCTCTATGTGTTTCACGTGAAACACCAGCGTCATGCCGGGGCCGATTCGATGGCCCTGCGCACGAACCCGTCGGCGCGCTGAAGCAGCTCGCGGGCCTCGCCCGGACCGACGCGGCCGAAGTGCATCACGATCGCCGTCTTGACGTGACCGTCCGCCTCCTCCAGCAGCCGGCTCGCTTCGGCATAGGAAAGCCCGGTGACGGTCATGACCGTCCGTTTCGATCGCTCGACCAGCTTCTGACTCGTCATCTGGAGGTCGACCATCATATTCTGATAGACCTTGCCCATGCGGATCATCGAAGCCGTCGTCAGCATGTTCAAGACCAGCTTCTGCGCCGTCCCGCTCTTCATCCGGGTTGAGCCCATAATGACTTCGGGCCCGACAACCGGACAGATGGCCACATCGACATCCAGATTGAACTCCGAGCGCGGGTTGGTCGTGACGTAAAGCGTCTTGCAGCCTATCTCACGAGCGTACTTGACCGCCCCCACGACATAAGGCGTTCTACGGCTGGCCGCAATGCCGCACACCACGTCGGGCGGCCGCAGGTCGATTTCCTTGAGATCCCTCGCGCCGTGCTCCTCGACATCCTCGGCGCCTTCCTGGGCGCGGAAAACGGCCTTCTGCCCTCCCGCGATCAGCCCTTGAATCATCTCGGGATCCGTCCCGAAGGTGGGAGGACACTCCGACGCATCCAGAATGCCCAGTCGCCCGCTCGTTCCCGCCCCCACGTAGATAAGGCGTCCCCCCTGCTTGAGACTGTCGACGACGATCTCGACGGCCTCTACGATGTACGGAATCTCTTCGCGCACCGCGATGGGTACCTTGTGGTCCTCGGTATTGATGATCTCCAATATCTCTCGGACCGACGCCACGTCGATGTCCATTGAACGCGGATTGCGCTGCTCCGTGGAGAGCTTCTCGATTTCGGTGAACAGTGGAGAGGGCTGGATCTCTGACATGTCTGGTCTTCTTAGTGACGGGATGGAGTAAACTACTTTCTGAAAGAATCATTCGGCGCGTAAGCAGCGTGCGTCGGCGAAAAGTACCGGAGACTTCACGCAAGCTCGATCCGGTTTCCGGAATAGTGAGGCGTCCATACTGCACACGCCGCGGCTGCGAACGATTGTACGAACAGCAGCGTACATCTCGCCGAGTAGGCCCGACATTCAGCCCCCTCCCTCCTCCTCGATGGTCATTCAGTCCCTTCGCATGACGTCTTTTCGTGCCCATGAGCGCAGTTCGTGCGATTTTGGGACGTCGGTGAATCTCTTCCATGGGCCGAACGGCGCCGGCAAGACGAACATCCTCGAGGCCATCCACTATCTCTGTCTGGGCAAGAGCTTTGTGACCTCGAGTGACCGGTTCGTGGTCCGCAAGGGAGCACGCTACACCGAGGTCGAAGGCACGTTCGTGCGCGACGACGGGCGCTCGATAAATGTCCGTATGGCCTACGTGCCCGGCGAAGGCAAGAGGCTCTTCTTGAATCGCGCGCCTCTGGATCGGCTTGCGGACGTCGTCGGGGAGCTGCCCGTCGTCGTTTTCTCCCCCGAGGATGCCTCGCTGACCGCCGGCGGACCGGAGGAGCGACGTCGGTTCATGGACAACCTGTTGAGCCAGGCTCGCCCGATCTATCTGGACACCCTCCTGAAGTACCGGCGCGTGCTCAAGCAGCGCAATCGTCTGCTCGCGCGCCTTTCGTCCAGCCGTGGCCTGGATGCGCGCGCGGT
>CBFGRV010000110.1:0-6986 GCA_965651265.1 uncultured Rhodothermales bacterium | reverse complement strand
TTCTCCGCAAGCTCTCCCTCCGGAAGGATAGTGAGGTGATTCGTTCCATGTCACCACGCTCGAGAGCATGCAGTACGCATACGGCAATCAGGGTTTCGCGGCGGAGGCCGGCGTAGAGGAGCAGGCCGCTCCACCGACCGTCGACTCGTCGGACGGCACCACGCGCTTCACGCTGCCCCCCTCCTACCGGCGCATCCTCGCCGAGGCGCCGCGCGGCTACTTCGGCACGGCCCTCATGCACTGGTATGCCGAGCAGCTCGACGCCGTGCCGTGGGAGGACCGCGACGTGGTCCGGGCGTATTTCGACGGCCTGGCGCACAAGATGATCGAGCTGAACGCGTCGGACCTCGAGCTCGGCGGCCCCGGCACGAAGGGTCAGGCCTGGTATCGCGTCGACGGCGACAAGCGTCCCGACTGGGAGACGGAGACCTTCGACCTCCACGAGATCGACCTCATCCTGCTCACCCTGCTCGCCCCTTTCCAGCAGGAGAAGCTCTTCAAGACGTATGCGGTCGACTTCGGCCACAGCATCGACGTAAACCCGGACGAGCCCGCGCGACGCTTCCGCGCTACCATCTACCACGACAACAAGCACCTGGCGCTCAGCATGCGCCTGCTGGCGTGGAAGCCGCGGTCGCTGCAAAGCCTCGGATTCCATCCCCTCATCGAGCGCGGCTTCATGTTCCGCTACGTCCGCGACGGGCTCACGCTCTTCACCGGCGTCACCGGATCGGGTAAGTCGACCACGCTGGACGCTATCATCGATGCCAACAACGAGGATTTCGACGGGCACATCCTGCTGGTCGCCCAGCCCATCGAGTACATCCACGAGCCGAAGCGCTGCGTCATTCGTCACCGCGAGGTCGGCGTCGACGTGGACAGCTTCGTGGACGGGATGACGCAGGGCCTCCGCCAGGACCCCGACATCGTGGTCGTCGGCGAGATGCGCGACCCGGAGACGATATCCACGGCCATGGAAATGGCCGACACGGGCCACAAGGTCTTCTCGACGCTGCACACACCGAGCGCCATCGAGACCATCGACCGCATCGTGGCCGAGTATCCGTCCGTCGAGCAGGAGCGCATCCGTCACCGTCTGGCCGACGTGCTGCGCTGCATCGTCTCGCAGAAGCTCTTACCAGGCGTCGGCGGCGGGCGCGTCCTGGCCAAAGAGGTTCTCTGGATGACGCCCTCCTCACGGGCGGCCATCAAGAACGGCAACACGGGCGAGATTTATCAGATGATGTGGGAAGGCGCCGACCAGGGCATGACGACCCTCGAGCAGGACCTGCTCCGCCTCGTCCGCACGGGCGAAATCCTTCCGGATACGGCCCTGGGCTACGCCAACAACAAGCGCCGGCTCCTGCAGATGCTGCAGTAGCCACGGCTCCACGTGATACAAGCTGGACATGAAGCATAAAGTTCGAAAGGATCTCGTTCTCGGCGTCAACATCACGGCGCAGCTCATCGAGGCCGTCCTGCTGCAGCAGGCCGGCGACCAGGTGAACGTGCTGAAGCGGATTATCCGCCAGCGCGCCAAATCGCAGGAGTTCACGACGGCCAGGAGCCTCGCCAAGGCTCTACCGGGGCTTCGAGGAAGCGACGATGCCGACTATACGCTGGACATCGGCGACGGCGGCGGCGCTGCCACGGCGTCGGAAGTCACCTTTCTCGCCACCGAGTTCCAGGGTCTGAACGTCGGCACCGCGGCGAAGAAGACGGCAAACGGCAGCTCGACGGAAACGAAGCGTTCGCTCTTCGTCGCCCAGTTGGCCGAGATTCTCGACGAATGTTCGGCGGAAGGCTACGTGGCCCCAACCATCGTGTTTTGCGTGCCGGCGCCGGACGTGAGCTACACGGAGGTCTCCAGCGCCTCCAAATCGAAGAAGGACGAGCAGGAGAAGCCGGAAGCGAAGCTCCACCGCAAGGCCCTGCTCGACATCCTCACGGAACAGCGGACGAATCCCTTCGAAGCAGAGCGGGTGGCCTTCGTGCCGCTGGCCCCGGCCAAAGGTCGCGTACGCTATGCGGCCATCGTACCCGAGGCTACGGAGGGCGTGAAAGGCACGCTCGAGGCCCTCATCCGGAAGGAACACCGGCTGCCGCCGAACCGGATCATGGATTCGGAGCTGTCGGCGTACGCCCGGCTCGTGCGGCGTATCGTCCCGGGCGATCAGCCCCAGCGGGCCACGGCCTTCGTCCGCGTCGGCACCGAGGACACCCTCCTCCTCTTTTTCAAGGGGACGGAACTGAGCCATTTCGAGCGACTCCGCTCGCTTTCCACGTACGATTCGCCGGAGACGATCTGCAGCCGCGTGCTGCTGCAGCAGGACGAACAGCGAATCGGGGACCTGGATCACATCCTCGTCCTGACGGAGGGACGCGGCGAGCAGCTCATCAACCGCTTCAAGACCTCGTTCGGCGGGGCCGCCGTCGAGACCGTACAGGAGGCCCTGGGGGCGCTCGGCGTGACTCCACCGCGAGGGAAGGAGGATTTGAGCGCCGCGTCGGTCGGCGCCATCGCCGCCGGACTTCGCGTGGCCCGCAGCTGGGACCGCGTCGATCCGGGCTTCGACGTCCAGCTTCTGCCGCGAAAGATCCAGAAAGATCGGAAGAAGCTCTCCATCGCCTGGCACACGGCCCTGATGCTGCTCGTGCTGGTGGGCGCCGGCTTCTTCTTCAGCTGGCGGTACATGGACAATCAGGCGCAGATCGACCGCGAACGGCGGGATCTGGAGCTGAATCCCATTCCCATCCCCGTCGACAATCCGGCCCTCCTGCAGATGCGGGTGGACAGCCTGAAGCAGGCCCACGCACGGTACACACACGCCCTCAACGTGATCGATTCGCTCCTCATCGGCAGTGACCGGTGGACGCGCCTGCACGAGGCCGTCACGCGGTCGACCAGCACGATAGGCGGCATCTGGCTGGAGAGCATCGAGCCCGTCGGGCGAAGCAGCGTCCGCATCAACGGCACGGCCACGAGCCGGACGAAGGTGGCGCAGCTGGCCCGGCGGCATCAGGGCAGCGTGGAGAAGGCGTCGTCCTTCGACATCAAGGCCAACAACCGGCCCGTGACGCTCTACGACTTCATCATCACGGCCCCGGTGGCCATCGAGACGCCGCGCGTCGCCCTCTACCTGCAGGACGTCGCGGCGGGGCTCGTCCAGGACGCGGACATCGACTCCATCCTGGCGACCTATAACACGGAGAGCCTCTATGCACCGGGTGACGCGGCGCGCCTCCCGGACTCGAACTGACCTTTTCGATACGCGATATCCATGAAGACGCACACACTCAACACGCTGATCGTCGCCCTGCTCGCGATACTCGTCACGGGCGCCGGCTACTACATGACGGAGGTCCGCCAGCCCGCGCAGCTGCAGAGCATCGAGGACGCGCGCAAGCTGGCCCGCATGGAGCAGGCCCGCGTGGAACAACTTCTCCTGGAAGAGGGCCGCTCGGCGGAGATGGCCGAAGAATCCCTGAGAAAATGGCGCGCCCGCTACAAGTACGTGCCGGAGGCCATGGAGACGGCCGACATCCTGCAGTACATCGAGAGCCTGACGCGCACCGGCTTCGAGACGTTCAACATCGAGCTGCAGGGCGTCACCCCAACGAAGGACTTCAAGTACTACAACTTCGCCGTCTCCGGTACGGCCTACTACAACAATCTCTACGAATTCATCTGGCATCTCGAGAACAACCGCGAGTTCTACCGGATCCACGATCTGGACATGGACTACGTCGACGTTTACGACGAGAACCCGGAGACCGGCGAGCGGCGGCGTCTGAGCATGGTCAAGTTCACCATGTCCCTGCAGGCCTACTTCGAGGGCATCGAGGGCCTCACGGCGAAGGTCGAAGAGCTCATGCCCGTGCCGGCCCAGCTATTGCCGGCGAGAGCCCCGGCCCACAACGCCTTCTTCCCGCAGCTGCGCGCGGATCCGCCGCCCAACGACGAGCTGCTCGTCGAGATGGAGAACGCCAGGCTGATCTCCATCCTCGGTGGCCGCGCCGTGGTCGAAGACGACCGCGGGCAGCATGTGCTCGAGGTCGGCGACAGAGTCTACCTGGGTGAGGTTATCGAGATCGATCCCATCGAGATCGCCGTGCGCGCACGGCTCAACAAGGGCGGCGTCGTCGACATCGTCACACTCACCCTCGAATCGGACGCCCGGCAGACGTTCCGGCGAGCCGAAGGCGACGTCCGATTGCGGTCCATTGAAAATACACCCTGACGGAGCGCTCTCCTCCATTTCCCTCATCCCAAAAGTCGTACAGAATGATCATGTGGTTTATGCATCCTGTTAGGAGAGGACTGCGCGGCCGGCGGGCCGGATGGGTTCTCCTGTTGTTCCTTCTCATCGGTCCGGCGTCGATGGAGCCCGCGCAGGCGCAGGAGCGCGTGCAGCGCGAAGTGCGCACCTACGTGCCGCCCGATCAGATCGTCTCGTTCTTGCCGACGACTTCGTTCCGGCGCTTCCTGGACCTCATGAACCCGATGTTTCGGGACGTTACCGGAAAGACGGTCGTCGATCCGGAGCAGCGCGAGTTCCCCATCGGCATTACCGTGGCGGGCCTTCACTTCTTCGACGCCTTCGAGATGGTGCTGGACTACAACGACCTGGCCTATCGGGAGACGGATCAGTTCTTCATCATCGAGGAGCAGCCGGCCGTTCAGGACATGACGGCCGCGCAGGAGGGCGTGATGCGCGGCCGCGGCACGGCGCCGGAGGTCCTGGCCACCCACGAGACGCGCGAGATCCTCATCAACGCCATCCTCTTCGAGATCGACCACACGAAGACCCGACAGCTGGGCATAGACTGGAACGTGCTCTTCCCGCCCATCGGCGGCGGGGGGCAGGGCCAACAGGGTGGTCAGCAGGGCCAGCAGGATCCGCGCATCCCGCGCATCCGCATCCGCACGGACGAGGTTTTCGATGAGATGGATTACGTCATCGGCCCGGACGACGTGGACCTCGCCTTCCTGACCAACCTCCTCCGCCTCCTGGAGAACGAGGGAGCGGGCCGCACGCTGGCACAGCCGTCCGTGGCCGTGCAGAGCGGCGAGCAGGGGCGCATCCAGATCGGATCCGATATCCCGGTGACGGTGCGCGACTTCGCCGGGAACGCCATCACGCAGTTCGTCTCGACGGGCATCATCATCGACGTCGTGCCGACGCTCATCAAGAGTCCCATCGAGCCCGAGCCGAATTCCCCCACCATCGACTTCATGCACCTGAACGTACGCGTGGAGAACAGCACGGGCCGGCCCTTCGGTGCGGCCGTGGCCATCGACCGCAGCACGGCGAACACGCAGGTGCTCCTGACGGACGGCGAGCAGACCATCATCGGCGGGCTGTATTCGATACAAACTCAGAACGAACGGCGGGGCATCCCCCTTCTGAAGGATCTTCCGCCGTGGTTCTTCGGTCTGCGCTACATCTTCGGATTCGAACGCACGACGTATTCGCAGCGGGAGCTGTTGATCGTGCTGCAGGCGGAGCTTCTCGATCCCATCGAGCAGCGGCTCAGCCAGCCGATCCCGACGGAGCAGCTGCGCGAGTTCCGCGAGCGGGTGCTGCGCATCCTGGGCAACTTCGATACGCAGACGCAGCGCGAGCTCGGCCCGGAGCTGCGCCCGTAACCATAGACGAGGTACGATGGTCGCCGGCCCTGGAGGCATTCCACCCTCAGGGCCGCGCCGGCCATCGGCGCCACAACGGCCTGGAAGGCCTCATTAGCCCTCAGTGCGCGACCTTCCCCATGCGAAGGGCGGACCATATGGAGAGACGGAGGCTCATCAGCTGGTTGACGGCGACCGCAGCCGTAGCGGTAGGACTGCTGCTGTATGGCGTCGTCTTCGGCGGCATCAGTCCGCCGGCTGAGCCCGCACTCACGCCCGATGGTCAGGCGGCGCCCGTGCTCCGGCATGGCGCCGCCGCGTCGTTACCGCGCCTCGGGTCGATGAAGGGGCGAGGGACGGATGATGGGGCTGCGAACTTCGAGGATCCCGCTGCGAGTTTCGAGGATCCCGCTGCGAATTTCGAGGATCCCGCCGACCGCACGCCTCGCGAGGATGCCACCGACGCCTCTGCGGCCGGACCCGCGGCAGCCGGCGACCTCACGGCTCCGTCCACCCTGCACATCACCGAAGAGAGCGCCTTCCACCGCTCCGTGATCGACTTCTCCTCCCTCCTCTTGCCGATGCGCGAAGGCCGCCTCGGGGGGCTGAACCTCCCCGGGCAGATCGATTATCGCGATCTGGCCGAGCAGGGCCGCGTGCCGCTCATCGAGGTCCGCGGCCGTCGCGAGGCGCCGCTCTCGAAGCATTTCCGCGTCGGCGACTTCGCCGCGAAGGACGGCGCGCCCTACGCGCGCATCGCCCCCGAGCTCGTCGAGCTGCTGGACGACCTCACCGAGCACTTCGGGAGCCGCGTCCACATCAACTCGGCCTACCGGCATCCGGGCCTGAACTTTTCGGCGCGGATCGACGGCGCAGCGGACAGCCGCCACATGGCCGGCCTCGCGGCGGACATCTGGGTGGAGGGGCACTCGCCCTTCGAGGTGGCCGAGACCCTCGTGAACATCCGCGGCTGCCGGATCGGCCTGGGCCTCGGCGAGCACTACCTGCACGTGGACCTGCGCGACTGGGCGGCGAGCTGGACGTACCCCGGCGCGGCCCTGCCCGAGGCGGATTTCGACCTGTGGATGATCGAGCAGTGCGAGGAATTCATCGCCGAGAGCGTCCGCCAGCGCGCCATCGAGGCCAAGTGCGCCGAGCCGCTGTCCGGCTTCGATGCCGTGAAGGTGTGGGCGGAAGAGATGGCGGGGGTGGCTAGGGAAAACCGGAGGCGGAGGGGCGTGGTTCTGGTCGATGTTCGAACGGAGGACGGAGGTCAGAGGACAGAAGTCGGAGGTCAGAGGTCGGAGGTCGGAAGTCAGAGGTCGGAGGTCGGAAGTCAGAGGTCGGAGGTCGGAGG
>CBFGRV010000109.1:0-7057 GCA_965651265.1 uncultured Rhodothermales bacterium | reverse complement strand
TCGATTGCCTTGAAGCGGCCGGTCGATACGAGCCAGGCACTCGGATTCCGCGGAAGGCCCTCCTCCGGCCACTTCTCCGCCGCGGCCACGAAGGCTTCCTGGAGCGCATCCTCGGCAAGGTCGAAATCTCCCAGCAGCCGGATGAGGGTGGCCAGAACACGGCGCGATTCCCGCCGATAGACCTCTTCCACCACGTCGACCGGCGCCGACGAGCCGTTCATCCTTGAGCTCGCGTGCACTTCCATCTCTAGCGGGCGACGTTCCTCATCACCATATCACCACCGCCTGCCGCCGCGGCCGGCTCTAGACCTTGCGTAGGGAGACGTACACCCTGTACGTGTCGCCCGCCTCGTCCACCCGGGCCGATCGAACTACGAATTCGAGATCGCTCGAAACGGGCGTCAGGTTGCGGGCGATGTAGCTCCGGAGGTTGGCCACGTCGCTGCGCTGCATCTCGTCGATGCGCAGCACACTCCCGCGATCCAGCCACTGGATGTGCTGCTTGAGCGGGTCAAACTTGGACGTCCGCCACGATGATGCGTCGGAGCGAAGCTTCGATAACTCGGCGCTGGCGTCCTCAACTGACACGATCTGTATCTCGAACTTCTTCGATCCTGCCATCATTGCATCCCATTTGACTCAGAACCCCAGGTAGCCTCGTAGGCAATGAGGCGGCCGGCGACCATGACGGGCAAATACAACATGCCGGATTCGGCCACGTAATCGAAATCGGCCGTCCCCTGGCTCACTTCCACCAGCGTTCTGGCGGAATCACCGGGCGTGAAATGCATCACGATGGCGCCTCCCCAGTCCGACAGGAAAAATCCGCCTTGCCCGTCGGGCTCGACGGCATCCAACCCTCCTAGAGGCGTAGTTCCACCAAGCGGCTCGAGTTCGGTCCCATCCGGTGAGATCGTCCACAGGTAGCGTTCCTGGCCCGGCTCGGCAGCAGAACTGTCCGCCGCTGCCACCACGATCTCGCCATCCACCACATAAATTCCGTTGGGGGACTGGATGCGCGGATCGTCGACCCACACCGTGAACGAATCTCCCTCCAGACGATGGATCCGCCCCGTGCCGGAATCAGTGACGTAGACCACACCGTTCGCGGCGGCCACGTCGTTGAGAAACTGCGCACCTTCGGCAGGGTAACGGCCCGTGATCTCACCTGTCTCCGTGTCGATGGCGACGAGCTCATCGATGTCGGAGACGTACAACGTTCCGCCATCGAGCGCCAATCCCTTGGGCGCGTTCATACCTGTTGCCCACTGCTCTTCAAGGATATCGCCTTCCGGCGAGACCGTGCTGATGTAGCCGTTGCCGTCCTTCGCGCTCGGGTCGCCCCCGATGTTCGATACGTAGATGAGGCCTCGATCGGCATCGTACAGAGCCGATTCAGGCCAGTCGAGCCCTTCGTCCAGGGACCAGACCTCGCGGAGCTCGACCTGACCCCGGGTCGTCGTGGCCGACAGGTCGGTTTCCCGATCGGGGACTTCACACGCAGCGATCAGGCTGACGAAGGCAAATAGGACGCAGGAATACGCAGCATAATACGTCCTGCGAAGAGGCAGCTGTTGCCGAGTCTTCATTGTTCGCATAGGGAATTTGATGGGTAGGGGTAGGGTCGCAATCTAATGCCGAACGACGATACCTGCATTTTCGCCATGGTGAGGATGCTGTTCCCTGATGCTCCGTTTCGAATCGCACGAGGCACGATCTCGAAGGTCAAAAACAGCGGCCGCCGCGGCGGACGATGGAAAGGGCGCGAACGGATGAGTACCTTCGTGCGATCAACTTTTTACCTGGAACCACCCACAGCATGAGACCTTTCGCCACCATGAGAGCGACCCAAATCCTTGGCATCTTCTTCCTTGCTGCGCTGATCACCTTTTCCGATCAAGCCCTGGCGCAAGACCTTCACCCCTCCCGTCGACCGAGTCCGATAGGCATTGCTCGGACTCACATCGGCGATGCCTACGTGAAGGTGACGTACGGTCGTCCCTACCGGCGTGGGCGCGCGATCTTCGGAGCAAACACGGATGATCAGCAATTTCTAGTGCCTTTCGGCCAGGTCTGGCGTACGGGCGCCAACGAGGCCACCGAGATCACCTTCACGGAGGACCTGCTCATTGACGGAAATCGTGTCGAAGCCGGTACCTATGCCATTTTCACCGAACCCGGCGCTGAAACCTGGACCATCCATTTCAGCCCTCACCTGGGTTTGGACGGCACGGGCCGGTTTGATGCGGAAACCGAAACGTTCACACAGGTTTTCGATCCGGAAGAGGACGTATTGACGATCCGCTTGCCCACCGGAAGCACCGACGAAGAAGTCGACCAGTTCACGATCAGCTTCGACCACTCGAGTCCGAAGGTGGCGGACTTGGTGCTGAGTTGGGAGCGTACCGAGGTGCGTATTCCGTTCGAAGCGGCGCCGTGAGTCGATTGGCCGGATCGTCGGGGTCACCCCGCCTGTTCACACTGAAGAACGCCGGGGGGATGGAGGTGAGGATCACTAATTACGGAGGCATCATCACCCATCTCTTCGTGCCGGACGCGCACGGCGAACTCGCCGATATTGCACTGGGATTCGACTCCATCGAGGAGTACACGAGGGGCCATCCCTATTTCGGCGCGATCATCGGGCGGTACGCGAATCGAATAGCGCAGGGCCGATTTGAGCTGGATGGGGAGACATACGAGCTCGCGACGAACGACGGGGCGAACCACCTCCACGGCGGTGAGCGCGGCTTCGACAAGGTGCTGTGGGACGCCTCGTCCGTCGAGCGGGAACGCGAGAGGGGCCTGGTCCTCACCTACACGAGTCTCGACGGCGAAGAGGGATATCCCGGCACTGTCGAGGCGCGCGTCATCTATCTACTCACCGATGACAACGAATTGGTCATCAGTTACCGCGCGACGACGGACCGGCCCACGCACATCAACCTGACGCAGCATACCTACTTCAATCTGGCCGGCATTGGCCGTCGTGACATCCTGGAACATCGAATAGCCATCGATGCCCGTGCATTCACCCCGATAGATCGAACGATGATTCCTACGGGCGAGATCGCTTCGGTCGAGGGAACCCCGTTCGACTTCACCGAGCTTCGTCCCATCGGCGAGCGAATCGACGGCGATGACGAGCAGGTGGCTCTGGCCGGCGGCTACGATCACAATTTCGTGCTGGATGGAGCGTCCGGGCTGCTGCATCGGGCGGCCCGGGTCGTAGAGCCCGAGAGCGGCCGAACGATGACCGTTTACACCACCGCGCCGGGCATGCAATTCTATTCCGGTAATCGTCTGGATGGCTCGCTAGCTGGAAAAGGAATGACTTTCGAACGGCGCACCGGATTTTGCCTCGAAACGCAGCACTTTCCCGATTCACCAAACCAGCCGTCCTTTCCCTCGACGGTTCTTCGGCCCGGCGAGACCTACGAGTCCCGGACGATCTTCGCATTCGACGTGGTGCGTGCGCTCCTCATCGCACTGCTGGCCGGATCGAGTTGGGCGCAACCGGCCATGGCCCAGACGGACGGCCTGAACGAGCGACCTCGAATCCTGAGCGTTCAGGCCCACCACGACGACGAGGTGATGTATGCCGCCACACTGTACGCCATCTCGAAGCATCTCGACGGAGAGGTGGATGTCGTCGTCATCACGGATGGAAGCGGCGGATACGACTATGCGATGCTCGCCGAGCCCATTTACGATAGGCCGATCGCCGCAGAGCCTGAAGCGCGCACCTACCTCCCTGCAGTGCGCAAGCAGGAGATGCTCCGCGGCGGTAAGATCATCGGCCTGCGAAATGTGTTCTTCCTCGACGAATTCGATCACATGTATCTGCTCGATGCAGACACCGTGCTGCAGCACGTGTGGGATTCGGCCGACGTGACGCGGAGGCTGGCCGAGATCCTGGCGAAGGGCCGCTACGATGCCGTTTTCACGCTCCTGCCGACCGAGGACACGCACGGCCACCACAAGAGCGCAAGCATTCTGGCTCTGCGCGCCGTCGAGCAGATGGAGCCGACCGACCGACCCGCCGTTCTGGGCGGGCTGGCCGGCAAGGCCAACGAAACCCTGACCTTCACCGGCCTCGAGGCCTATCCCCTGACCCGAACGCGTGATGCCGCTCCGCAATTCACATTCGATCGACGCAGTCCTCTCGAAGTCGATAGCCTGCTCACCTACCAGATCATCGTCAACTGGCTCATCGCCGAGCACAAGTCGCAGGGCACTTTACAGCTTCTCGTCAATGAATGGGACCTGGAGCATTTCTGGCTCTACGACCTGAATGATTCGGCCGCATCGCACCGGGCAGAGGAGTTGTTTCGTCGCCTGGCTGAGTGGAGACCGTGAGCTCGGGGACATCCACGCGGCCTCTTTCGGCTCGTCGAACATTTTGGCCAGTGCGGGATAGTCTAAGGCGGGCGTTCGCCAACTCCGGCGATCCCTTCATCAGGTTGAATGCTTGACCGAGAAATGACATCGCATCAAAAGGCGACACTGGGTGGAGGTTGCTTCTGGTGCCTCGAGGCCGTTTATGAGCAGCTCCGCGGCGTCGAGGAGATCGTCCCGGGCTACGCGGGGGGAGACGTGCCACATCCGAGCTACGAGCAGGTCTGTACGGGGAAAACGGGCCACGCCGAAGTGGTGCAGATCACCTTCGATCCCGAGGAGATCTCCTATCGCGACCTCATCGAGATCTTCTACACGATTCACGATCCGACCACGCCGGACCGCCAGGGGCCGGATGTGGGCCCGCAGTATCGCTCCATCATCCTATATCACGATGTCGAGCAGGAGCGCATTGCGCGCGCAGTCACGAACGAGGTCGATAGCAGCGGCATCTGGGATGACCCCGTTGTGACACAGATCGAGCCTCTGGAGACATTTTACCCTGCAGAGGCGTATCACCGTCAGTATTATCGCAGCCATTCCTGGCAGCCCTACTGCCAGGCCGTGATTGCGCCCAAGCTCGCCAAGGCGCGCAAGCAGCATTTCGACCGGCTTAAGGCGGAAGTGCTATAGAAGCGACACCGCCAGTTGACCCATGAGTTCAGATGCATGAGGTAGTTCAATGATTGTACTGCACCGAACCCATGAATCGAGAGAGGCCGACGAGATCCAGGAGAAGCTGGAGGATCTGGTCGTGGCGCACAAGGTGCGCTATGATGCGCCTGATAACCTACCGAAGGGCGTGACGCTTCCGGTGATCACGGAGGGCGATGACCTGTATGTCGGTGATGCCATCGAGGAGCGACTCGCAGAGCTCGAATTCGGGCTCGTGTTTTCGCGGCAGATCTCCAGCGATGCGTGCTATATCGACCCGGATAATCCCGCCGAGTGTTTCTAGGGTCAGCGCCGTCAGTCGGAGTCATCTTCTTCGACTTCTTCGACGCGCTCGAATTTCGCCGTGAAATGGCGCAGCATGGGCGGCTCCCACGTAATGCGGTAGCCCGGCAGCTGTTCGCGATTTCGGTTTACCTCCTCGAAGCACTCGATCACGTAGTCTACGTGACTCTGCGTGTAGACCCGCCGTGGGATGGCGAGCCGCACCAGCTCCATCCTTGATGGGCGTTCGCTGCCGTCCGGCTGCCGGCCGAACATCACCGTGCCGATCTCCACCCCGCGTATCCCACCTACCTCATACAGCGCCACGGCAAGCGACTGGCCCGGGTAGTTCAGCTGCGGGATATGGGGAAGCATCCGCTTCGCATCCACATAGACGGCGTGGCCGCCTACAGGGCGCACGATCGGAACCCCCATGTCGAGCAGCGCCTGCCCCAGGTACCGCGTCGACGCGAACCGGTATTGGAGATAATCCTCGTGCAGGACCTCCTCGAGTCCGACGGCAATGGCCTCGAGGTCACGCGCGGCCAACCCGCCGTACGTCGGAAATCCCTCCGTGAGGATGAGCTGCGTTCGTGCCTGCGCCGCTAGGTCGTCGTCGTTGAGCGCCAGCCACCCGCCGATGTTCACGAGGGCATCCTTCTTTGCGCTCATCGTCATCCCGTCTGCGAGCGAGAAGATCTCGCGCACGATGTCCTTCACGGCGACATCCGCATACTCCTTCTCGCGGAGCTTGATGAAGTAGGCATTTTCCGCGAACCGGCAACCGTCGATGAAGAGCGGCACTCCATGGCGATCGCAGATCTCGCGCACGCCCTTGATATTCTCGAGCGAGACGGGCTGCCCGCCCCCAGAGTTGTTCGTGATGGTGAGCATCACGAGGGGGATGTCGCCGGAGTGCATCTCGAGCAGCTCATCCAGCCGCTTCAAGTCCATGTTCCCCTTGAAGGGCAGCTCGATGTCGGGGTCGAGTCCCTCCTCGATCACGAGATCGACCGCCTCGGCACCCGTGGCTTCGATATTTGCGCGAGTGGTGTCGAAGTGCGTGTTGGATGGAATGATCACGCCCTCCCCTCCGAGGAGCCCGAACAGGATGCGCTCCGCCGCGCGCCCCTGGTGCGTCGGGATGATGTGCTTGAAGGGCATGATTTCCCGCACGGCCTCCTCGAACCGGAAGAAGGAGCGGGAGCCGGCGTAACTCTCGTCGGCATTCATCATCGCACCCCACTGCGCCGCGCTCATCGCGGCCGTGCCGGAGTCGGTCAGCATGTCGATGAGCACGTCTTCCGCGTGGAGGGAGAACAGGTTGTAGTCGGCTTCCCGAATCAGCCTCCGCCGCTCCTCCGGCGTGGTCATGCGGATGGGCTCGACCGACTTGATGCGGAAGGGTTCGATGATCGTCCTCATGCGGCTCGGAGTGGTTAGTGGCGGGTTGCGGGGGACCTGAACCTACCACTCCGCCGCGAGGCAATTCAAGTGTTTGGCGGTGAACGTTGTACGAGGAACAAGTTGATCCGGGCTCTCGCGCAGAACCAGGGACGGACTCCTTGGCATAACAAATAAATCCGAACTCTCGGATTTACTTGGTGCAACAGGCAAATCCGAAATCTCGGCCTCTACGACTCTCCCTGCCACCGGCCTCCGAGCTCCGACCTCTCCTCTCCCGTCCCCATCTCCCATCTCCCATCTCCCATCTCCCATCTCC
>CBFGRV010000108.1:0-7129 GCA_965651265.1 uncultured Rhodothermales bacterium | reverse complement strand
GTGGAGCATCTCCCGTTTGAATCCCGAGCATCTCGAGTTTCGAACCCACATCCGAGTTTCGAACCCACATCCGAGTTTCGAACCCACATCCGATGAGTAGTCTCGCATTCAGTGGCCCGGTCGGGTACAGAAATCCGAAGGACACTTCGCGCCGTGTCTCGGTGTGGCCTCTGGTGGTGGCCATCGTTGCCATCGCCGTTTGCGCGCAAGCCACGGTCGCGCAGGATGCACACGCCGTTCGCATTGCGGCCGTGAAGTACAGCGGCGGGGGGGATTGGTACCAGGCCCAGACGCCACTTCCGAACTTCCTGGCCTTTGTGCGCGAGCACACGCTGCTGGATGTGGCGCCGCAGCCGGATGTCGTCGAGCTCACGAGCGACAAGCTCTTCAGCTACCCCTTCGTGTTCCTATCCGGACACGGAAACATAGTGCTCACGGAGGACGAAGCGAGGCGGCTCCGCCGGTATCTCGAGAACGGCGGCTTCCTCTACATCGACGACGACTACGGCCTCGACGAATACATCCGCCGCGAAATGAAGAAGGTTTTCCCGGAGCGCGATTTCGTCGAGCTGCCTTTCGACCACGAGATCTATCATACTCATTTCGAGTTCTCGAACGGCCTCCCGAAGATTCACGAACACGACAACCAGGCGCCGCAGGGATTCGGTATCTTCCACGAGGGCCGGCTCGTCGTATTCTATACCTATGAAACGAACATCAGCGACGGGTGGGAGTCGCCTGAAGTGCACAATACCCCGCAGGATCGGCGGGACGCCGCATTCCGGATGGGCACGAACATCCTCACCTACGCGATGATGCGATAAGCCGCACCAACCCGACGGCCAAACCAGGAGACCCTCATGCGAACGCTCTTGCTAGCCCTGACGATCATCGTGATCGCACTGGCCGTCTTCAATCCCGGCATGGACAAGTTCGAGGCCTTCGTGCGAAACCGCACGGAGCTGGCCATCCAGGAGGAAACAGGCGACACAATGCTGGGACGCGCGCTATCCGGCGCCGGCGCCGCCATCGCCGAGGAGTACGTCAGTCGCGTCACCGATAGGAAGAATTACTACGTTTTCAGCACCTATACTATCGATCTCGACAGCCGGTCCGGACAAGAACAGCGGTGGAAGTTCCTTGGGATTGCCGGGCAGTTCTTCGAGCTGGAGAGTCCGGAAGGCGGCCGATGAAACTTCACCTGAAAAGCCCTGGAGGGCACGCATCGAGGCACGCATCGAGGCACATGCCGAGCCACGCATTGGGCACCCAAAAGTACACGATGAAGCCGTACAACGAGCACCCGCATGAGCGAACTGCAGCAACAGGATCCTGAACTCTATCAAGCCATCGAGAAGGAGGTCGAGCGCCAGAACGAAGGGCTGGAGCTCATCGCCTCGGAGAATTTCGTGTCCCGCGCCGTGCTGGAGGCCATGGGCTCGCCGCTCACCAATAAGTATGCGGAGGGCCTGCCGGGCAAGCGCTATTACGGCGGATGCCAATTCGTCGACATCGCCGAAGACCTCGCCCGCGAGCGCGCCAGGACGCTGTTCGGTTGCGACTGGGTGAACGTCCAGCCGCACTCAGGCGCGTCGGCCAACATCGCCGTCTATCTCACGCTTCTTCAGCCGGGCGAGACGCTGCTGGGGCTCGACCTCGCCCACGGAGGCCATCTGACCCACGGAAGCCCCGTCAACTTCTCGGGCATGCTCTACAATGCCACCTACTACGGCGTCGAGAAGGATGGACCCCTCGCCGGGCGCATCGACATGAACAAGGTGCGCGACAAGGCCCGCGAGGTCAAACCAAAGATGATCTCTATCGGCGCCAGCGCGTACCCGCGCGATTTCGACTACGAAGCCTTTCGTGAGATCGCCGACGAGGTCGGCGCCTTTCTGTGGATGGATATGGCCCACACGGCCGGGCTTATCGCCGCCGATCTGCTGAACGATCCGATGCCGCACTGCCACATAGTCTCGACGACCACGCACAAAACCCTTCGCGGACCCCGCGGAGGCATGCTGCTCATCGGGCGCGATGTCGAGAACCCGTTCGGCAAGACGGCGCCGAAATCGGGCCGCACCAAAATGATGAGCGAGCTATTCGATGCCGCCGTCTTCCCCGGGGCTCAGGGTGGGCCGCTCATGCACGTCATCGCCGCGAAAGCCGTTAGCTTTCTCGAGGCCTTACAGCCGGATTTCAAGGAATACGCGCGGCGCATCATCCAGAACGCGAGGGCCATGGCCGATGCCTTCATCGAGCGCGGCTACAACCTCGTCTCCGGCGGAACCGACAACCACCTGATGCTCATAGACCTCCGCAATAAGGGCGTCACCGGCAAGCAGGCAGAAGCAGCCCTGCAGAATGCGGACATCACCGTCAACAAAAACATGGTGCCGTTCGATGATCAGAGCCCCTTCGTCACGAGCGGCATCCGCATCGGCACGCCGGCCATGACGACCCGCGGCTTCGGTCCGGACGAATTCGTATTCGTCGTGGATCTGATCGATCGCGTGCTTGCGCGCCCCGCTGACGAGCAGGTGCAGGCGGAGGTGCGGCAAGAAGTGCACGATCTCTGCCGGCGATTTCCGCTGTACGATTTCGTAACGGCGTGATGTTCGGCCCCTCAACGACCGCCGCAAGGAGCGTCGGCCGGCGATGCGTGGCGGATATCGCCGAAACTCGGAACGGAACGGGTTTTGAGCCTGTTATCAAAGGACTTGTTGCGCGTCCAGCGCGAAGCCTGCGACCTCATGAACACTAGCACCTTCAGTCCTTCGACGTACGCCGACCTGGTCGACCTGGGTCGCCGCCTGTACGAGCAGGCGCTCGTGCGTCGCGAGCAGGAGCTCATCACCGACCCCCGCGGCCAGCCCATTGGCTGGCTCCTGGACACGCGCATACCTATGCTGGAGAGCCGCATGTTCAAGGAAGTAGGTCGAGTCCTCGCCGAGCGCCTCCGTTCGAAGGGTGTGCATCAGGTCGCCGGTTTCGGCTTCGGGGCCTATTCGATGGTGTGCGCCGCTCTCTCGGCGCCGGGTTTGCCGGCCTTTCGCGGCGGCTTCGTGCGCGAGCACCGAAAGCCCCACGGGCGGCGGCGCCTGGTAGAGGGACCCCTCGATCGATCCAAACCGATCGTGCTGCTGGATGACATCCTCAACAGTGGACGAAGTGCGTGCAGGGCCATCGCCCTCCTGCGCAACGACGGCTTCGAGGTGGTGGGTGTGATGACGCTCTTCAATTTTACGTGGAGCGGCGGGCGCGCACGTGTTGAAGCCGCCAACGTGTGGGTCGACTCCCTGCTGGATCTGAACCTACGCGACGGAACGCAGAGCAGCTCCGACTCGCTGTAGTCGGTCCGGCCGGCCTCGACGGCACGCCTGACATGCGGCGGAGCCGCTATTTAGCGATGTCCATGAAATTCTTCGGATCTCGAACATCGACCGCACCGGCGAAGCCCCTTCCGCCGGCGCAGGGTGACGGCGCAGCGCAGGAGCTCGACCTGTCAGGCGATCTCCTCGAGATGTCATTTCTCGACCACCTCGAGGAGCTCCGCTGGCGACTCCTCAAAGGAATCGGCGGCATCCTGCTCGGCGCCATCGTGTGCGGCATCTTCGATCGATTCGTCATCGACCAGATCCTCCTGGGGCCTACGAAGCCCGAGTTTTTCATCTACCAACTCATGGGCTTCGACGCTACCCCACTGGTGCTGCAAAATCGTACCATCACGGGGCAATTTTTCGCCTACTGGGGATCGGTGGTGGCCGTGGGAGCGATCATCGGCTCACCCATCTTCATCTACCAGGTCTGGAAATTCGTCGAGCCTGGCCTCTATCCCTCCGAGAAGAAGGGGATGCGGTTTGCCTCGCTTTTCGCGGCCGGCTTCTTCGTGCTTGGAGTCCTATTCGGCTACGGCGTCCTCACGCCCCTGGCTCTCCAGTTCTTCGCGAACTTTGTCATATCCGACCAGATCATCAACGAGTTCGACATCACGAAGTACTTCGGAATGGTCACCATGTGGGTGTTCGGAGTCGGCGTACTCTTCGAGCTTCCGGTGATCATGTACTTCCTCTCGAAGGTCGGCCTCGTCTCCGCCGGAGTCCTCAGAAAAGGTCGCAAGTACTCTCTCGTCGTCATACTTATCCTTGCGGCCATCATGACACCGCCGGATCCCATCTCGCAGATCATCGTCGCCATCCCGATGCTCCTGCTGTACGAGCTGTCCATCAAGATCGCTACCAGGGTTGAGAAGCGTCGGGAGCGGGAGCTGAAGGCGGCGCTCGAATAGTCCCCTCCTGCCATGGCAACGTCGCATCACAAAGAAGCCTCGGAAAAGTCGGCCGGCACATCGCGTCCCGGTCAGGGCGGCGGAATCCTGAAATCGCGCGTTGGCCTTGTCCTCCTCCTGGTTGGCACGCTCGGCCTTGGCATCGTCGTGGGCTTCTGGATGCCGGATGATGATTATTTCGCGCTCCGGAAGAATTTCCAGATCTTCGGCGCCGTTTACGAGGAACTCATCGGTGGCTACGTCGACCCCCTAGATCCCGAACACCTCATGCGCACGGGCATCGATGCGATGCTCCAGGATCTGGACCCGTACACCACCTTCATCGACGAGGCTGAAAACACCGACATCGACATCATCACGCGCGGGCAATACGGCGGCGTCGGGCTCAACATCGGGATTCGCGACGGGAAGGTCATCGTAGTCTCGCCCATCGAGGGCACCAGCGGCTACAAGCAGGGTGTCCGTACAGGCGACGTCATCACCGAGATCGAGGGCCGGGAGGCCGGCACCCTCACGGTGAACGACATCCGCAATCTGATGCGCGGCGAGCCCGGCACGGGCGTGAACATCGTCATCGAGCGCGAAGGCGAGCCGGAGCCGCTGCACTTCCTGCTCACGCGCCAGCAGGTCAAGCTGAAGAACGTCACCTACGGGGGATTTGCGGATGAGCAGGCGGGGATTGGCTATATCAAGCTCGAGCGCTTTGCACGCGACGTGGGGGCGGAGACGCGCGCGGCCCTCCAGGAGCTGAAGAAATCGGGCCGGCTCAACGGGCTCATTCTGGATCTGCGCGATAATCCCGGAGGACTTCTGGAAGGCGCCGTCGAGGTAGCGCAGCTCTTCGTGCCACAGGGATCCGTGATCGTCTCTACGCGCGGCCGGCATCCGCAGACGGAACGCGTCTACCGCAGCAAGCTGCCTCCGATCGCCCCCGACGTTCCCCTGGTGGTGCTCGTGAACGACCTCAGTGCATCGGCCAGTGAGATCGTGGCCGGCTCGCTACAGGATCTCGACCGCGCCGTCATCCTCGGCACGACGACTTTCGGCAAGGGGCTCGTCCAGATCATCAAACCGCTGCCCTACAATACCTCCATCAAACTGACGACCTCCAAGTACTACACGCCGAGCGGGCGCAGCATCCAGTCCATCGACTACGGGATGCACGACGGCTCGCAGGTAGCCGTACCCGATTCGCTCCGCCGCACGTTCCGCACAGCGGCCGGGCGCGCCGTGCGCGACGGCAGCGGTATCGAGCCCGATGTCCTGGTTGCACCCGGCATGCAGAGCGAGCTCGAAAAGGCCCTCATGCGACGGGCGGCATTCTTCTTCTTCGCCAACCATTTTGCCGCCGAGAATCCGCATATCGACCCCGATTTTACCGCGTCGGATGAATTGCTGGATCAGTTCCGGGCCTGGCTCGAGGGCCGCGAGTTTACCTATCGCACCGATGCCGAACGCGCCGTAGCGTCACTCGAGGACGCCCTGGCTGCAAACGGGTACGACGCCGCCCTGGATGAAGTCGAGGCGCTGAGCGAAGCCGTTTACGCAGAGAAGCGCTCGGATTTCGATCGGTACTCCACCGACCTGAAGGAGCACCTCCGCGCCGAAATCGTCGCTCGTTACTATGGCGAGTCGGCCCAGATCGAAGCCTCCTTCGCGCACGACAGGCAGGTCACTTCGGCCATCGAACTGCTCCGTGATTCCTCTCGCTACGCGTCGATCCTCAGCCCCTTGTAAATGGATCCGTCGAGTCTGCTGATTCTCGTCGGAGCAGGCTTTGCCGCCGGATTCATAGCCGGGCTCGTCGGGGTCGGTGGAGGCGTCATCTTCGCGCCGGTACTGTTCTTCTATTATCAGGGGGTCGGCATCGACGATAGCGTCATAGCGCCCCTGACCATTGGGACGAGCCTCCTCTGCACCCTGATCGCCGCCCTCGTGAGCGCCCGGGCGCAGTACCGTCGCGGCGCCGTCTCGTCGACGATAGCCCTGCAGGTCGGGCTCTACAGCGCGCTGGCCATCTTCCTGATGACTCGCTTCGTAACCACGCAGTCGTGGTATGACGGGACCGCCTTCCAGATCGTCTTCTCCGGTGTGCTGCTGATCGTCGTGGTGCGAATGCTCTTCCGCTCCGAGGATGCATCACCCGGCGATTCGAATGCGAAACCCGCTTCTGAGCCCGGCAGCCGCGCGCGAGGCCGGCTTTCCCTCGCCGCGATGGGTACCGCAGCGGGCTCGGTGGCCTCGGCCGCCGGCGTGGGCGGCGGGATCGTGCTCGTACCCGCGTACCACCACATCCTGGGGATGCGGATGATTTCCTCGACGGCCACATCGAGCGCCACCATCGTCATCATCTCGCTCGTCGGCGTACTCAACTACATCTGGATGGGGTGGAATGTGGACGTTCCTCGTCCCGCACTCGGATACGTCGACTGGATGCGCGCGCTGCTCCTCGCTGCACCCGCCGTCGTGACCGCGAACCTCGGCGTGCGGGTAGCGCACCGGATCAATCGCAGGGCGCTGCAGCTCAGCTTCGCCGCCATCGCCGCATTCGTGGCCGTGCGCCTATTGTGGAATGCGGTTGGATGATGATGCTGCGTGCCGCGGCGCGGTTGAAACCGTGACTTCGCGACCTCGTATGAGGCGGCGCCGCGGGCACTGATTCATTGGATGGCGAAAGCGACCAACGTACGCATCCTCTCATGGCACGTCTCATAGCGCTCGTCCTCATGATGGCCAGTGCGCTGGGCTGCCATCAGAATGCCCAGTCCCAGTGGCCCGATCGCGATGCGCCCCCGGCTATTCGGGTGGATACCACGCTCGAGGCCGCAAATCGCGACATCT
>CBFGRV010000107.1:0-7242 GCA_965651265.1 uncultured Rhodothermales bacterium | reverse complement strand
CGCATAGTAGAAGGTGCCGATCTCGATGTTCTGAAATTGGACGGTCCGGTATGGGCGACTGCCGCTTGTTGGGGCTTCGGCCGCGGTGACCATCCCACGCAACAGGTGGGTGAAGTAGGGACGTTGGGGAGATGGAAAGCCGTGCAACACGTATGCATTTCGCAACTCCCCGGCTACCTCGCGGCTGTAGAACAAGCGGTTTTCGATCTGAAACCTCGCACGGGAGCGAAGCTCTTCTATAAATGCGCGCAGGAGCTCAGGCTCCGACGATCCAATGGCCCGCACGACTAGGTGTGGCGCCATCGAATCGAAATCGCTGAGCTTTGTCAGCCCCAGTTTCGCGAGAAATGGCCCGAGTTGTTGCGGGCTCGGCGCCTTTACGATCGGGAGTTCGATCAGGGTGGCGCCGATATCGGCCTCGCGCAAAGGCCGGCCGGGTCGAAAATCGGCCGAAAGCGCCTTGTCGAATTCCGAGATGACCGAGTCTGGCAGGGGCGGCGCCTCCTCCAGATCGTAGGCGTTGATGACCAGGCATCGGCGCTCCCCACAATCGAATTCCATCCACTCGATGCCCACTTCCTGGAGGTCTGCCGACCCAACTACCTGCTCCACCTCAGGGGCAAGTCCAACCTCCTGAGCCAGAGTCGGAACGAGGCCCGAGTATAAGAGACCTCCCAGGATCAGCACCCACGCCCTCACTACTCGGGTGAAGAAGCTGTAGCACGCCGGTGCGCAGCTACTCATTGCACCCGATGTAAATCGAGGGGACCGATGCTCTTTCGTCCTTGATGGCGAAAAGAGCCACCGATTCCCGCAACGAAAGATGCGTGAGGTCGATCTCAAGTGCGGCTCGCGAGATGAGTATCGGGGTGGACTCACCGCATGCCCGTTCGCAGACAATCCGCCCATGGTCTGATTGGAGCAGCCGCTACTGATGCGGCGAGTGGCCGTCGATGCCGGACTACGGTGGATGGACAGGCACGACAGGCATAATCAAATATACAATGCCCGGAGGCGGGGGCGACAAGATTCGGAGTAGCGCCGACGGGTGTTTTGGCGCAAAACCTCAAGCCGTCGGCGGACAAAGCCGATCGTGGCCCCGACCCGAGTGCGTGTTTCGGGGTGCGCAGGGACTCAACCGTGCCGAATCGCACCCCACATCAGCTTCGAGCGGAGGGTCTGGAAATAATGCTGCTCAGGTAACTTTACGAGCTTTACGACGTGATTCGCCCGGGAGAATCGAAAGGCGATGGGCTCATCATCGTTCTTGAACTGGTGGCTGCGACCGTCCCACGCCAGCACATACGGCTGCTCGTCACGCATGACGCGCGCCTCGATGACGGCACTCGACGGAAGCACGATCGGACGTACCGTCAAACTATGCGGAGCGAGTGGCGTGAGGATGAACACATCGCTCCCAGGCGCAACGATAGGCCCTCCGACAGAGAGCGAATAGGCCGTCGAGCCGGTGGGTGTCGCGACAATCAGTCCATCGGCCCAGTAGTCGTTCAGGTGCACCCCATCGACGGTCACACGGATGGAGATGAGCCCGGCCGATCCGCTCCGCTCGATGACGAATTCGTTGAGCGCCCACCACGACGAATCTACCCCGAGGACCTCCACCTGCAGCAACATGCGATCCTCAATTCGGTACTCACCATTCTCGAGTGACGTGATGGTCGAGCGGACCTGTCCCACTTCTATATCCGAAAGAAAGCCGAGCCGGCCTATGTTGATGCCCAGGATCGGAGTTTCCGAGGTGCCTACCTCGTGGGCGCTCTTCAGGAGGGTGCCGTCGCCCCCAAAGGAGAGGATGATGTCGGATTCGCGCCCGAGGTCGTCGGAGCTGGTGCGGCGGCACAGGTCAGCTTCGATAAAGCCGCGCTCGGAGAGCCCCGCCGCGATGTCTCGGTTCAATCGGAAGGAGATACCTCGATCGGCCATCCACCGGACGAGGTCGGCCGCCGGCTCCCATAGATTATCCTTGCCGGTATTTCCGGTGATTCCATAGATCATGATCGGCCCCCTGCGCTGGTGTCGCGAAACTAGAATGAGGTCTCTCGAAAAGCAAGGTGAGCGGGTAGTCCCAGTAGGCCACGTCGTGCGGACGCCATCCCGACCCCTCGGCACTTCCTTCTATTCACGGTGATCAAGCACGTCGTCATTATCGGAAACGGCATCTCCGGCGTCACGGCTGCGCGGTTTATCCGCAAGCTGTCGGACCACCGGATCACGATCATTTCCGACGAAACGGATTACTTCTTCGCACGCACGGCCCTCATGTACGTCTATATGGGGCATCTCCGCTTCGAGGACACGATGCCGTATGAGGACTGGTTCTGGGGCAAGAATCGCATCGAGACGGTGCGGGACCGGGTAGAGGAGATCGATGTGGGGATGAGCCGGCTTCGTTTACGAAACGGCCGGACGGTCCAGTACGACATTCTGATCATCGCTACCGGCTCCCGGCCGCAGTTCTTTGATTGGCCTGGTCAGAATCTCGCGGGTGTGCAGGGACTCTATGGGGTTGCGGATCTCGAGTCGATGGAGGCGCACACGGCGGGTGTTCAGCGGGCCGTGGTGGTGGGAGGGGGACTCATCGGAATCGAGATGGCCGAGATGCTCCACTCGCGCCACATCGAAGTGAGCTTTCTGGTGCGCGAGGCCGCCTACATGGATTATCAGATGCCTCCGGAGGAGGCCTCGCTCATCGGCGATGAAATTCGCCGGCATGGCATCGATCTCAGGCTTTCCACGGAGGTCAGGGAACTCCGGGGAGATTCACAAGGCCGGGTGAGCGCCGCGCTGACGAAGAGCGGTGACGAAATTCCCTGCCGCTTCGTGGGTCTTTGCACGGGCGTGCGGCCGAACATCGAGATCGTGGAACGCTCGGACATCGAGACGAGCCATGGTGTGCTCGTCAACCGCTATTTCGAGACGAACGTGCCCAACGTCTACGCGATCGGCGATTGTGCGGAGTTTCGGGAGAAGGGGATCGGGAATAGGCGCATCGAGCAGCTCTGGTATACCGGAAGGAAACATGGCAGGACCGTCGCGCACACCATTTGCGGACGACGAACTCCCTACGATGCCGGGCCTTATTTCAACTCCGCCAAGTTCTTCACCATCGAATGGCAAACGTACGGCCGAATCCGCGCCCGACGCGCGGAAGGTGTCGAGACTTTGCTATGGCGTGATCCTCGGCGGCCGCGACTCGTGCGCATCGATTTCGATCAAGATCGCGTGCTCGGATTCAATCTACTGGGCGTTCGATTCCGACACGAGGTTTGCGATCGGTGGTTGCGCGAAGGCCGAGGAGTCGACTACGTCCTGGACCATCTACGAGAGGCGCACTTCGACGAGGAGCTTTCCGGCACGCGCCTGCACAGGCATCTTTTTCAGAGTAGGGCTCTTTGATGAAGCACCAGCGAGACGTCAGTTTTCAGCTAACGAGTCCGACCTCGCGCTTCGATGCCGTTGAGCGGCTGGGGCTGGTGCTTGCCGGATCGGGTGTGTTGGCATTCGTGATAGCGGCGTTTGGCGCGGGAAAGCAGAATCCGGGCATGTTTCTCGTCGCCGGCCTTGGCGGGATCGCCCTCGGCGGAATCCTCTACTTCAAGCGGTTTCTACGCCGGCCGGCCGGAGTGAACAACGATGGAGCCTGGTTCTCGTCCACCACGGCCTGGGGTCCACTCGGCTGGATGCTCGGCGTGGTCCTGACGGGATTCTACGTTGTTCTCTACTGGTTTCCAGACCTGCTCGAGGGGCTCATTCGCACATTCGATCCACTCAGCCTCGCCATCACCGGGCAGGCCGCCAACCAGTGGTTCATGTACGGAGCGTTCTACACGCTCGCCATCCTGGTGATGGGAGTGCGCGCACTGTTCAAATATCGACACAGCCGCTATCACGTTGTGCGCACGTTCTCGGTGATGTTCTTCCAACTGGGTTTCGCCTTTCTGATTCCGTACATCTTGGTGCGTCTCCATCAGCCCGAGTTCTACTTCAGCTACTTCTGGCCGCTCAAGTACGACTACCTCTGGCCGAGCACGGTTGGATGGCTCACCGAGAGCTCCAACCTGGGCATTTTCATGGTGTTGTGGGGTGCGATTCTGAGCTTTATCGCTACTCCCATCCTTACGTATTTTTTCGGGAAGCGGTGGTACTGCTCCTGGGTTTGCGGATGCGGCGGGCTGGCCGAGACGGCAGGCGATCCGTTCCGTCACCTCAATGACAAGTCGCTGCGGGCATGGAAGATCGAGCGATGGATGATTTATCCCATCCTCGTGATTGTAGTGCTGGGCACCATCGTCCTCTGGGTGAACTCGGTGACGTCCGGCGCGGTGCTGGGCACGCTTTCGGGCGGATTCGCCAGGTGGTACGGCTTCTTCATCGGCTCGATATTCGCCGGGGTCATCGGTGTCGGCTTTTACCCGTTGATGGGGGCGCGGGTTTGGTGCCGTTTTGGTTGTCCGATGGCTGCAATCCTGGGCATCCAACAGAGGTTCTTCTCGCGATTTCGCATTACGACGAACGGTGGCCAGTGCATCTCGTGTGGCAATTGCTCGACCTACTGCGAAATGGGCATCGATGTGCGATGGTATGCGCAGAGGGGACAGAACGTGATCCGGGCTGCATGCGTCGGCTGCGGGATGTGCGCCACGGTGTGTCCACGAGGTGTGCTGCGGCTCGAGAACGGCCCTCGAGAAGGGCGCTTCAACGGCCCCATCCTCATCGAGCGCGACAGCGTGTCCGTGCTTCTGGATGAGGACTGGGCGGACGTGCGGAGCTAAATCTCGCGCCCTCGCTCGAACAGACGTTCGTAAACCCCCATGATCTGGCGCGCAATGTGCCGTGCCGAGTACTCTTCCTGAACGAAGGAGCGCGCCTGACGGCCTAACTTGCGACGCAGCTCCCGATCCGATAGGATCCTCGAGAGCGCCGAGTCAAGGCCGTTCGGATCGTCGTGCCTGACCAGCAGGCCGGTGACGCCATCCCGGATGACGGTCCGGCACCAGTGCAGGTCCACGCCGACGGTGGGTCGGCCCATCGCGCCCGCAGCCAGCAGCAAGAGGCGCGTCGCGTATGACTTGCACGAGCGAGCCACGATGACGTGCGCGTTTCGCAGGGCGCCGAGGACGTCGTCCCGCGGCCACCATTCAACGACGCCGGCCTCCTGCCAGGCCTCCAACCGGCGACGGGTTTCGTCGTTGAGGTCGGCAATCGAAGCGACTACGGCAAACCGCAGCCGCGATCCCGATTTCGCCTTCTTACGACGCAATCGCTGTGCGGCATCGACGAAGGGCAGGAGGTCATCGGGCCCATCGAAAGGTCCCACGAGCACGGCGACGGGGTCGTGGACCGGTTCGTTGCTGAAGGCAATGCGCTCCGGATCGACCACTTCGTCTCCAATGAGATGTACGAATTCTGGCCGAGTGCATCCTTTCGCGACAAGCAGGTGGCGGTCCTCGACGCTCTGCACCGTGACTTCGGCATCCTTCATCGCCTTTCGCAAAATGAAGCGGGGACCTGGGCGCATCCAGGACCGGCGGTGTCCCTCGGGTCCGAGGCCGGGAATGGAATGGACGATCCATGGCAGGCGCGCCTTGTGCGCGGCGATGCCGCCGTGCACGACGGCATCCAACCCGAAATGATGGACGATGTCGGGGCTCGTCTCGCGATAGACGCGGGCAAGCAACTGCCCCCGCCAGACGTCGTCGAGTAGGGGGATTGCGTTTCGCGGATGTCCGATGGGCAGAAACGAGAAGGGCGCCTCGTTCAGCGCTCCGGCATGCGGCCCATCCGGGCTGACAAACAGAATGCTATATCCCGCCTCCGCAATGTATCGAGCCACCGGCAAGCGGAATCGGAAAAGGTCCTCGGCCGATGTCGAATAGAAGATGACGCGCAACCCGATCAGCAGATAGGGGGAAGAACGCACGCAAGGTACACAACCGGTTCCTTCCACGCGCGGCAGTGCCCATTAAGATCCCTTGACGCCGTACGAGAGGTTATAAAATCCGGCCGGATGTGTCTTAGTGAGAAGATGCATCAAGCAGGCTCAGGATGCTTTCGCATGTGTGGAGCGCAGCGACGCAAGGAATCGACGCGCTGCCTATCGAAATCGAGACGAGTATTGCGGCGGCCGGACTGCCCAGCTACGCCGTTGTCGGGCTGCCCGACGGGGCCGTGCGGGAGAGTCGTGATCGCATCTATGCCGCCTTTCAGAACACGGGGTTGCCGCTGCCCTATGGCAAGATCACCGTCAACCTGGCCCCCGCCGGGCTGCGGAAGGAGGGAGCGGCGTTCGATCTCCCGATCGCACTCGGCCTTCTGGCGGCTTACGACGAGCAAGCGCAGTCGTCCGCGCTGAAGGCGACCTGTGTGGTGGGCGAGCTCGCACTCAACGGCGACGTGCGGCCGGTTCGAGGCGTGCTCCCGATGACCATTCAGGCGCGCCGCGAAGGGATGCGATCGGTCATCGTGCCGCCGGAGAACGCTATGGAGGCCGCCGTCGTCGGCGGGATCGAGGTCCTGCCGCTTCGCAACATTCGCGAAGGATACCGCTTTCTCCGCGATCCGGCAGAGCGGCCGCGGCCGTTTCGGCCGGGTTCGCGACTCGATCCATCGAGCTTCTATGATTATGATGTCGATTTTGCAGATGTTCGCGGTCAGGAGAACGTCAAGCGAGCTCTCAAAATTGCGGCAGCCGGTGGACACAACGTGCTGATGGTGGGGCCGCCAGGCGCCGGCAAGACCATGCTCGCGCGCCGGTTGCCGACCATCCTCCCGCCGCTGAGCCGTTCGGAAGCGCTCGAAACGACGAAGATTCACTCGGTTGGAGGGCATCTGAATGGGACCGGCCTCGTCGTCATCCGGCCTTTTCGAGCACCGCATCACACTATTTCGTATGCCGGGATGTGCGGCGGAGGAAGCAATCCGCTCCCGGGCGAAATCTCGCTGGCGCACAACGGAGTCCTCTTTCTCGATGAGCTCCCTGAGTTCAGAAGACAGGTCCTCGAGGTGCTGCGGCAGCCCATCGAGGAAGGGCGCATCACGATCAGCCGCGCGCGCTTCAGCGTGGACTATCCGGCGAGGTTCATGCTGGTCGCGAGCATGAATCCGTGCAAGTGTGGATTCCACGGTTCTCCCACGCAGGATTGCGTGTGCTCGGCCGGCGAGGTAATTCGCTATCGATCACGGATCAGTGGGCCGTTGATGGATCGGATCGATCTGCACGTC
>CBFGRV010000106.1:0-7325 GCA_965651265.1 uncultured Rhodothermales bacterium | reverse complement strand
CCAACCCGGGTGGGCATTCTGCACCGTCGTCACTTTTCGCCTGAGCCGCTTCCCGCGGTTTTTTTGTCTCATGCGCGCCCTGTTCGTCCTCATCCTCGCCGGCGTCGCCGTGACGGCTCACGGCCAGACGCTCGACGTCACCTTCCGCTACGTGCCGGGGCCGGAGGACGACTTCGTCCGCGCCTTCCTGCCCGGAGAGTTCAATGGATGGGGACCCAACAACCAGGGGGCTATTGCGATAGGCGCAGCCTCCGAGATGAGCTATGTCGATACCCTGGACCAGTGGATCTACGAGGTGCCGCTCACCATTGGCCAGACGTACCAGTACAAAATTCACTTTCATCAGAACGAGTCCGGTTCGAACTGGACCTGGATCTCCGACCCGCTCAACGATCGAATCAACCCCGCGGACAACAACAACTCGGTCGTGACTATCACGGACCCGATGGTCTTTCAGCCGGCGCGGGAGCTCAACGAGGCGGGGCTCATCGACGCGGTGTCGGCGGGCGTGTTTTCGACGGCCGGAATCGCATCCATCGAATTCGAGGTCAACGGCGCGCCGGCCGACGGCCTGCCGCACTACGATCGCGAGAGCGGCATCTTCCGCTTTGTGCTGGATCAGCCCATCGTGAGCGGCTCGCAGTTTCGGATCACCGCTGTGGACTCAATGGGCGAGGAAGTCTCCACCGAGATCGGTGAAATTCATAAGCCCGCCGCCTGGGTCACGCCCAACCACGAGACCTTCATCCATCTCGCCACCTTGCACGGGCGCATCACACGGCCCGACGGCACCATCGACCCCCTCATCACCGAGGCCACGCTGATTCACGACGGGGTCGAGGTGCAGGTGGATGTCGCGGAGGGCGAGGTGGAGGTCGTTCGAAATCTGGATCGCGGCGCCAACGAGCTGGTCCTCAAGGCGACGATCGGCGGCGAGACATACGTCTCCGACACGCTGGTCGTCACGCGCCTCCAGCATCCACTCGCCGATTCCCTGGTTACCGCGACGGTGTCGGGGTCCGGGTTCCAGTTCAACATCGCTCTGATGGCCGTATCCGGATATATCCCGCCAGAGCTTGGCACGCCGGGATGGACCTTCGACTCCACGGCGAGCACGGTCGACCTTTCGACGATTGCATATCAGATCGATGGTTTTGGTGTCTCCGGCGTCGCAGAAGGCCCCGGCGAGGTGTACTTCGATGTCGATGTGAATGCCGACGACGGGAATCGCGACCACCTCCGCGTCGCGGTCGTCATCGAAGAGAACGGCGACGTGCGTATGCTGCGCTACGAGGAGACAGCGTCCTGGATCAACCGCGCCGTCGTCTACGAAATCTTCCCGCTGACCTTCGGCCCGGAAGCCTCCGGCACGCCGGGTTCGCCGGGGAAGCGGTTCGATGAGATCACGGCCGAGCTCGACTACATCGCGCAGATGGGCTTCACGACGATCTGGTTCATGCCCATCTTCCACAACCAGTTCATGGACGGGCTCTCGGGCGGATACAACATCATCGACTTCTATCACGTGGATCCGAAGCTGGGCACGAACGACGACTTTCGCGAGCTCGTAGAGCGCGCGCACGAGCTAGGGCTGCGCATCATTCTCGATATCACCCCGAACCACGTCTCACCCGTGCATCCGTGGGTTGAGTCGGTCCGGCAGCTCGGCGAAAAATCGCCCTACTTCGAGCACCTGCAGACCGAGCCCAGCGCGCACAATCGCGGCCTGGACGGCCGAGGCCCCAATCTTCCGGAGATCTGGCAAACGGAAGGCGGCAAGAATCTCTACCTCAAGTACGACGGCTTCGGGGACCTGGCGAATCTGAACTGGGAGGACGACGACCTCCAGGCGCATCTTCTGGATGTGATGGCATACTGGGTGCGCGAATTCGATATCGACGGCTGGCGGTTCGATGTGTACTGGGGTCCGTGGCGACGCTACGGCCCTGAGCGATTCGGTGAGCCGATCCGGAAGCTCATGCGCCGCCTGAAGCCGGATGCCTGGTTACTCGGCGAGATCGCCGGCACCGGTCCCGGCACGGAGGTCTATTATGCCGATGACGACTTCGGGAACGCCGTCGTCGGGGGGATCGATGCGGGCTACGACTGGAATTTCTACTTCAACGGTATCCGCGGTACGTACGGAAGCCTGTCGAACTACGACAACTTCGTCCACAACAACGACTTCTGGCCGGGTCCGAACGCGCGCTACTTCCGCTTCCTGGAGAACCACGACGAGACGCGCATCGCGAAGCTGCATGCGAGCACGCCCGAGCGCATCCTATCGCTCACCGGGATGCTGCTCACCACGACCGGCATCCCCATGATCTACCAGGGGCAGGAGGTGAACTTCGGCGACGTGCCCGGCGACGAACGGCGCCGGCCCGTGACGTGGGAGACCGACCGCAATTATGATTTCGCGATGCTCCACCAGCGCCTGGCGCACGCGCGCTCCCGATTCCCGGCCTTCTGGACGCAGGAGCTCACGACGCTGAACACGTCGAGCAACGTTTACGCCTACGTGCGGCCCGCCACCGACCAGAACGCCGTCGTCCTCATCAACTTCGCCGGCGCAGAGCGGACCGTCACCATCAACCCGACACCACACGTCGACATGACCACGGACGGTCCGATTCCGTACACGCACCTCTTCGTCGACACCACCTTCTTCGATCTCGAGCTGGATGGCTTCACCGCCACCCTCGCGCCCTACGAGACGGCCGTCTTCATCACAGCCGAAGACGTCGATTTCAGCCTGCCCGAGCTGCCGGATCTGCCGTTCGGCGCCGTCTACACCGGGATCGAAGACGACGTGGCGGAGCGTCCCGCCCGCACGATGCTCCACGCGAACTACCCGAATCCGTTCAATCCCTCCACCGTCATCCCGTACACCCTCGCCGAGGCCGGTCACGTCCGCCTCGAGATCTTCGATGTGCTGGGCCGGCGCGTGGCCGTTGTGGTGGATGGCGTGCAATCCGCCGGCGGCCACACGGCAACCTTCCGTGCAAACGGACTTTCCAGCGGCACGTATCTTTATCGGTTGGATGTCGATGGCCGCGTCTTCTCCAAGGCGATGCTGCTCGCGAAATGAGCATCGGGCAGGCCCTCGCGAAATGATACTTTTGCTTCGTCCCCGCGAAATGAGACTTTATCCCCTCCTCGCATTTCTCCTGCTGCTCGCCGCCTGCGACAGTCCGGACGGCGGTGCGCCCGATGCCGCGAGCCCATCGACGGCCGTGGCCCCGAGCCACGACCCGCTGCCCGACGACAGCCTGGCCAGCGAAGCCGTCCCCACGTGGGCCGCTGACGCCGTCTGGTATCAGATCTTCCCCGAGCGCTTTCGAAATGGCGATCCGTCGAACGACCCGACGCGGGAGTCCCTGGAACATCCAAACGAAACCGTGCCGGAGACGTGGGCCGTGCGCGAGTGGGGAAGCGACTGGTACGCGCGCTCGGACTGGGAGGAGGAGATCGGCGGCACCTTCTACGACACGGGCGAGGGCTTCGAGCATCCGCGCGGCGCGGTTTTCGACCGGCGCTACGGCGGCGACCTGCAGGGCGTGATCGACCGGCTCGATTACCTGGACGACCTGGGCATCAACGCGATCTACTTCAATCCCGTTTTCTACGCGCGCTCCCTCCACAAGTACGACGGCAACACGTACCACCACATCGACCCGCATTTCGGGCCGGACCCGGAGGGCGATTTCGCGCTGATGGAGCAGGAGACGAGCGACCCCGCGACCTGGCACGTCACCGCAGCCGACAGCCTCTTTTTCCACCTGCTGGATGAAGCCCACGCCCGCGGCATCCGCGTGATCATCGACGGCGTCTGGAACCACACGGGGCGTGACTTCTTCGCCTTCGCGGACATCGTCGAGAATCAGGAGGAGTCGCCTTATCGGGACTGGTACATCGTCAATTCCTTCGACGACCCGGCCACGGATGCCAACGAGTTCACGTACGAGGGATGGTGGGGTGTCGAGACGCTGCCGGTCTTCGCCGACAACGAGGACGGCTCCGACCTGCATCCCGGACCCAAGGAGTACATCTTCGACGCGACGCGCAAGTGGATGGACCCCAACGGCGACGGCGACCCCTCCGACGGCATCGACGGGTGGCGGCTCGATGTGACGAACGAGGTTCCGATAGGCTTCTGGCGCGACTGGAATGCCCGTGTGCGCGCCATCAATCCGGAGGCCTACACGGTGACGGAGATCTGGGAGGATGCGCGCGAGATGATCGTGGAGGGCGGGTTCTCGGCGACCATGAACTACTGGGCCTTCGCGTTTCCGGCGACCGGATATCTGATCGATTACAGGCTCCCGCCGAGCGGCTTCGCGGAGATGCTCAACGAGCGGCGCGAGGTCTACCCAAAGCCCGTGCAGTATGCCCTCCAGAACCTGATCGACTCGCACGACACGGACCGCCTGGCCTCGATGATCGTCAATCGTGAGGCGCCTTATGAGAACGGGGATCGGTTCGATTACGACTGGGGCAACCGCGTCTCGCCGCGCCACAACGACTGGTATGATGTGAGCGCGCCCGATGCGACGGGCCGCGAAATTCAGCGCCTATTTGCGCTCTTTCAGATGACATACGTGGGCGCGCCGATGATCTACTACGGCACGGAGGCCGGGATGTGGGGTGCGGACGACCCCGATGACCGCAAGCCGATGGTGTGGCCGGATATCGAGTTTGAGGACGAGGTCGCCGATCCGATCGGGCGTGCCCGAAGGGCCGATCCCGTCGAATTCGATGCGGAGATGCACGCGTATTATCGCGACGTCATTCGCCTGCGGAACGAACACGCGCCGCTGCGCCGCGGCGACTTCCGCGTCCTGAGCGCGGACGACGAGCGCGGGGCGTTTGTATTCAGCCGCACGCTCGGTGACGAGACCATCGTCGTGGCGCTGAACCGCAGCGACGAGGCCCACAGCATGCGCGTCGAGCTGCCGGAGGATCTGCGCCGCCCGTACGAACTGCTCTTCACGACCTACGACACGTATCGCGTGCAGCAGGATGCCGAGGCACTACTGCTGGAGATATCAGCCCGCCAGGGTTTCGTTCTTCGCTCCGCCGAAGAGCAATAAGCATCAAGAAATCGGCGCAACATGTTGTCGCGCCACCCATGAATTCGCGCAAACGCCTTCTTTTCACGGCAGCCATGCTGCTCATCCCCATCGCGTTCTTCGCGGTGGTCGAAGGGGCGCTTCGGCTCAGCGGATTCGGGGCGAGCTATCCGCTCTTCGTTCCGGTGGAGGGAAAGCCGGATTATCTGGTGCAGAATCGAGAGGTTGCGCGGCGCTACTTCACGAACGTTCGGAACGTGCCATCCAGCCTCGCCGACTTCTTCCGCGCGGAGAAGGACGCGTCCACCTTCCGGATCTTCGTTCAGGGCGGCTCGAGCGGTGCCGGATTTCCGTTCTACTACGGCGGCAGCTTCTCGCGCATGCTGGAGCAGCGGCTCATGCAGACCTTCCCGGATCGCCACATCGAGGTCATCAATACGTCGATGGCGGCGGTTAATTCGTACACCCTCCTCGATTTCGTCGATGAGATCCTCGAGCACGCGCCCGATGCCGTGCTTATCTACGCGGGACACAACGAGTACTACGGCGCCCTCGGCGTAGGGTCGTCGGAGTCGCTTGGATCGCAGACGTGGCTCATTCGGACGTACCTCGAGCTTGCCGATCTGAGGCTGGTGCAGGCGCTGCGTCGCCTGATGACGTGGACGGCCGGACTTGCAGGCGGCCGGGCCGAGGGTGAGGCGCCGTCCGCGACGCTGATGTCGCGCATGGTCGGCGACCAGTCGATCCCCTACGGGTCGGCCGACTTCGAGCGGGGACTGCGGCAGTTTCGAAGCAATCTCTCACGTCTGCTGGCCGCCTACGCCGCACGGGGTGTGCCCGTTTTTATCGGCACACTGGCGAGCAACGAACGGGACCATCCGCCCTTCGTCGCGGGGGAGGGTTCGGAGGCCGACGTGTTGTTCAAGAAAGCGCGGATGCTCGAGGAGGAAGGCCGCTTCGACGAGGCCCGGCAGGCGTATCTCGCAGCGAAGGATCGCGACGAGCTGCGATTCCGCGCTTCCGAAGAGATGAATGCCATCATCCGGGAGCTGGCCTCGCGCTACGGGGCCGTCGTCGTGGAGACGCAGGATGCGCTGGCCGCCCGCTCGGACCACGGCATCATCGGCTCGACGGTCATGACGGAGCATCTGCATCCGAATGTGGAGGGGTACTTCGTGATCGCCGATGCCTTCTACGAGGCCCTCCGATCGGCCGGATTGATCGGCTCCTGGGATGGCTACGTGCCGCGCGAGTTGGCCCGCCGAGAAGTCCTGTTGACGGAGGTCGACTCGCTCGTAGGCATCTTTCGCGTGCGGCAGCTCATGTCGGCGTGGCCGTTCGAGCCGCCTGGCGTCACGAAGCCGTGGATGGATTCCGTTGACACGAGCGACCCCATTGCCCGAATCGCACTCGACCTCTTCAACGGCGAGATCCGTTGGACCGACGCCAACGACGCGCTGCGCAGGCACTACGAGCAAGAGGGGGACTTCCATCTCGCGTTGAAGGCAGCCCTCGCCATGGTGCAGGAGCTGCCGTTCACGCCCGAGCCGTATCTGGCCGCGGGGAACGTTCTGATGCACAAGGGGCGTGCCGACGAGGCTTTGACCTACTTCGATGCAGCCAATCACGAGCAGGAGACGGCCCTCGGACACCGGATGATCGGCAGCATCCTTCTGCACCAGGGGCGCCGTCGCCAGGCCCTCGAACATCTGGAGCGCTCCGTGGCTCTCGATCCCGCAGACCGAACCGCGCTCTACAATCTAGGAGGCGCTTACGCGCTTGAAGGCGAATTCGACGATGCACGCCGCGTGGTAACCCGGCTCCTCGAGCTCGAGCCCAACCACCAGGCCGGCCGCCGCCTCCTCGCCTCCCTCCCCCCAGGCTAGATTGTGTTACAAGTTCTTTTGCCGGCCGATGGCCATCGTCCATGCCCACCCAGTAACCAGCAACCAGCAACCAGCAACCACCACCGATGCTCCGCCACCTCCTCTCGTTTCTGCTGCTCACGGTCGTGCTGGCATTCACCGCTGGTTGCGCCTCCACCGATGACCGCATTCGCATCCGCATCTGGCACGAAAAACGCGCGGAGGAACGCGCGCTCTTCGAACGGGCCATCGCCGAATACAATCGCCAAAACCCGGACGTCCTCGTCGAGACGCTCTACCGCGAAACCGAGGAGCTGCGCAACCTCTACATCGTGGCGGCCGTGGGCGGGCGCGGGCCCGACCTCATCTACAGTCCGGCCGACAACGC
>CBFGRV010000105.1:0-7567 GCA_965651265.1 uncultured Rhodothermales bacterium | reverse complement strand
TTTCATTCCGAACGCAAGCGTTACACGTCGGGGAGTTGCACGCCGCGAAGCATCTTTTTAGATTTCGTCTCTTCAAAAACCCCGGGCGCGGCGATCGCAGCGGCGCCAAGACGGTCAGCTTCCACATGCGTAATTCGGTACACATCCAACACGAAGCGGTATTTCTCGTCGACCCATCGACGATGAATCTGCGGCCGATTACGCTCGTCCCCGATCTCGACGACTCCGTCGGCCGACCGTCCCGGGTGATCTGATCTCTTCTGGTACCGGGACGGGCATCACTCCTCGTCTCGACCTGCAGTTCAACGTCTGCAGGAATTCCGTCCACCGGTACCATGCAACGTCTCCTATCAGCTCTCTCCACAAGCAAACTACGCATCCTCGGCCAGGCGCTTCGTAGCGCGTTATCAGGTGGGGAGCGGGACTACACATCCGGGCATCTCGGATGGGCTGTTCTCATTCTGTCCGTGCCGATGATCCTGGAGATGTTGCTTCAGTCCGTCTTCGAGCTGGCTGACATCTTCTTCGTAAGCCGTCTGGGTGCGGAGGCGGTGGCAGCAGTAGGCATCGTGGCCTCGTTGCTCGTCATCGTGTTCGCGATCGGTGTCGGGCTGACCATGGCGGTAACTGCCATGGTGGCGCGCCGAATCGGCGAGAAAGAATCACGGGCAGCGTCTGCGACGGCCTTTCAGGGCATTGTGGTAGCCGTACTGATCTCGGCGCCACTGGCCATCGGCGGGATAGTCTTCACCGAGGACTTGATGCGCCTGATGGGGGCGTCCGATGCGGTGGTCGAGTTGGGCGCCACCTATGGCGTCATCCTGTTCGCCTCGACCGCATTCATCCTGCTGCTGATGCTAATCAACGGTGTATTTCGCGGTGCCGGCGACGCCGCGATGGCCATGCGCGTCCTGGCGTTTTCGAACGGGCTGAACGTCGTGCTCGATCCGGTGCTGATTTTCGGGATCGGTCCCTTTCCGGAGATGGGGATTGCGGGCGCCGCCGTGGCAACTGCGGTTGCGCGTGCGGCGGGCGTGGCCTATCAGATCCATCTGCTCATCGCAGGCACCGGTCGGCTTCGGTTGAATCGAGAGGCCGTTCAATGGACCAGAGCGGTGATAGCCAGAATCTTCCGTGTAGCCGGCCCTGGTATGGTGCAATACGTGATCGGATCGGCTTCCTGGCTGCTCATCATCCGGCTGGTGGCGGGCTTCGGCAGCGTTGCGGTTGCAGGTTACACGATCGGAATTCGCATCATCATCTTTGCGCTACTCCCGTGTTGGGGTATGGCAAACGCTGCGGCCACGCTCGTGGGACAGAATCTCGGCGCCGGAAGACCGGATCGCGCAGAGCGAGCCGTGTGGATTACGAGTGCCGCCAATGCCGGCTTCCTGGCCATTGTAGGCGCGTTGACGCTATTCTTTGACAATCACCTGATGGGATTCTTCTCGTCCCACGAGGGAGTGATCGTGATTGGATCGAAGCTTCTTCGATATGTGGCATATACATACCCCTTCCTCGCGGTAGGGACGGTGATGGTGCAAGCGTTCAACGGCGCCGGCGATACGGCTACACCAACATGGATCAATCTGCTGTGCTATTGGCTCTTCCAGCTGCCCCTGGCGTATGTTCTTGCCCATCCCGCCGGATGGGGGGTGCAGGGAATCGTTGTGGCCATCGCTTCCGCCGAAGTTATGTATGCCGGCGTAGGTGTATGGTGGTTCCGCCGGGGCGCGTGGAAATTGAAGGTCGTTTAGAGCAAGCCACATAATGAGGGTGACCCTGATCCTGTTGGGCGTGCTGACGGTCGCGCCGGCGTGCGGACCGGTCGTGGTGGCGCAGTCCAACCTGCACGTATCGCACGACGGCCGTCGCATTGTGACGGATGATGGAGCCCCTTTCTTCTGGCTCGGAGACACGGCCTGGGAATTGCTCCACACGATGATCGCCTACACGCCGTTCGGCCTTTCGCTGCGCCTGGACTTGAGCCGACTCGACGTCGACCGCGTTCGGGCGTGGTGGTTCGATCCAAGGATGGGCGTGTCCACCGAAATCGGCTCATTCCCGGCCAGGGGGATGCATCTCTTCGACCCTCCCGGCGAACCCGGTCGCGGGAACGACTGGGTACTCGTTGTCGACGACGAGGGGGCTGGCTTCCCCGCGCCGGGCAAGTGGTAAGCACTCTTACTTAGGAATTCCGGGATATGCGCCTATGCAATTTTCGGTATTCTGACACGCCATTTTCCTCGAGTTATCCTATTCAAAAAAGGGCCTGCTCCGCGATACCTGTGACTGCCCGGCGAAGACACTACCAGATCTGCCGGCGCATCCACAAGGTTTATCACCGAATCGAACCGAATCATGGGAAAGGCAGCCCTCCTCATTATCGCGGCCTCACTTGCAATGGGATCGATGTACTCGTTGGCAGCTAAAGACGATGCCCGACAGGCAGAGGCGCGGCTGTCGAAGCACCAGTACGAAGTGCTAGCCCGCAACGCCGCCCTTGCCGGATACAACCGTGCCAAGCAGGCCCTCGCCGACAACTTCGACGCCGCGCCGGCTCAGCTGAAGGGCACGTATACAGGTACCGACTACAACGTCAGCATCACGCGAGACGGCGACGTTGCCACCATCTCGGCGAAGGGTGTTGCTACGGCCGCCGACGGCACGGACGTCGACTTCCAGATCAAGTCCAGCATCCGAAAGGAGCTGAGCGTGGACATCGCCGATATCGCCCCGCCCTTCATGCGTTACGCTGTCATCACGGACAAGGACCTTCAGCTGAATGGCAATATCCTGATGGATCTGTACGTGGACGGCAACGAGGACAATACGCTCAACGCCAACATGCACACGAACGGCATGCTGACGATAAAGGGGATGGCTGCTACAGTCCGCGGATTTGGGACGTACGTAACTGGAGCCAGCGGATCGCCTGCGACTGCATTGACCAAGACGTTCAACCCGTACTCCAATCCTACGAACGAGCCGGTATCGCGTCAGGTCTCAAAGATCGAGATTCCGGAGTTTGACGCCGCAAAGTTCCTGAGCAAGGTCAACGTCGATAAATCGTCGACCGGCGAGGTGCAACTCTCCGGCACGTACAATCTTCCTGGCACCCGGGAGAATCCATTTGTATGGCATATCAACGGAGACCTTTCCGCCTCCGGTGGGGTGCAGATCAATGGATACGCACTATTCATCGTCGAGGGGGATATCACCCTGAGCGGTAATTTCCGCGGCTCCTCCACGTACACCGGCTCCGACGAGAGCAATATCGCACTCTACGCCAGCGGTAAGGTAACCATGAGCGGAAACGCCGATCTGTATGGCCAGATCTACTCGGAAGGTGGCGTTGAATTGAAGGGAACGCCGCGCGTGTACGGCAGCATCACGAGCAAGGGAACCGTCACGCTCTCGGGTACGCCGGACATTCTCTACCGCAAGGCTTCACCTGCTCTGACCACAATCTTTGAGGATCCCGAGGTCTATTACAATCAGGTTGCTTACAGCGAGTGGTAAACCGGCTCTGAGGCCGGAAGTTGAGGCTGATGTCACCACCCAGAGAGGCCGAGGGCGCGAAGCTCTCGGCCTCTTTTCTTGTTGCCACCCATGTCTTTCCTTCAGAAGGGATCGGACCGATTTCGAGGTACTCAGTTGGACTCGAGTGCCTATATTGCTTCAGGATCTACATCTCTCACCCAACGAGTGACACGATGCTCAAGGAATTCAAGGAATTTGCCCTCAAGGGTAACATGGTCGACATGGCGGTGGGTATCATTATCGGTGCGGCCTTCGCAACCGTAGTGCAGTCTCTCGTCAATGACATCATCATGCCCGTTATCGCCGCGCTCGTCAGCGTGCCGGACTTCAGCAATCTCTTTGTGACCTTGCGCAATCCAACCGGACAGGTATTTACTTCCGTTGAGGCCGCGCGAGAAGCCGGCGCCGTCGTCCTGGGTTATGGATTATTCCTGAACGCAATCATTGCCTTTCTCATCGTTGCCTTCGTGCTGTTCATCGTGGTCAAGAACATGAACCGCCTTATGGCCATGAAGGCGGCAGAGGCCGCAGAACCGGACACTCCTCCGGCGCCCTCCGCCGAGGAAGTGTTGTTGTCCGAGATCCGGGATATCCTGCGAAGTCAGGCCTCATCCGCACGGCTTTGAGCTCACCAGCCTCCTAATATTGTGACGCATAATGCAAGCGGACGATTCGAGCTGACCCTAACGCCGGCGTCCGGGAATGTGGCCGCCGAAGACGCCGGCGTTACGAGGTATCTCCTGGAGAAACAGTATCGCGGCGACCTGGAGGGCACGGGTGTCGGGGAGATGCTCACTCTCGACACGGCCTCTGAGGATTCGGGCGCGTACGTAGCCATCGAGCGCATTGACGCCCGGTTGGATGGCCGCTCCGGAACGTTCGCGCTGCAGCACAGCGGCACGGTCGAGCGTGGCTTCGAGCGATTGACGATCACCGTCGTGCCCGATTCCGGCACAGGAGAACTGGAGGGGATTCAGGGCAGGATCTCGATCACCATCTTCAACGACGAGCATCTGTACGAGCTCGAATACTCCCTACCGGACTGATCCACGGGCTATTCGTCCCGTCGATCGAACGTCGTGAATCCGCGGAGGTCGAGCGACTCGATTTCTCCGCGATGATCGAGCGAGAACGTGGCGAACGTACCTCCGAATCCGGTGGGTCGCCAGCGGGCCCGGAACGTGTTGAAGTGCCAGTGCTCGAGATCGGCCACGTACTCCTGCGAGTAGCGGAGAACCAAGCCGCCGTTCTCCAGATCGACGCGGACTGAGCCGTAGAGCGAATCGGTGTAGACACCCGCATATCGGATCAGATCGAGGGACGGACTCGTGCCGGCTACCCGGGTCATTTGACTGCCTCCCGACCCCGAGGAGTTCTCCAGCATCGCGCTGCTCCAGTCCATCTCCGGAGCACCGAGGAGGATGTCGAACACGCGGTACATCAAGGCAGAATGGAGGCCGCTGAAATCACTGTTCGAAAACGCCACCATCCCGATGCCTTCTGAGGGTATCATCCCGACCTGGGTGCGTGTGTAGTTCACCCAACCGGTGTGCTGTACCACTTTTCTGCCGCGGTAGTCGTGGATACGCCATCCAAGTCCGTAGGCGGACAGCATTCGATCCGGAAAGAGCTTGCGGTCCGAATCACCGATGCGGATCACCACTTGCGGCTCATGCATCTCGTCGATGGTTTCTTCGTCGATGATCCGCCGGCCGTCGAACTCGCCTTTCGCGAGGTGAAGGCGCACCCATTGCGCCATGTCGTGTACCGTCGAGAAAATGGATCCGCCTCCGCCGAGTGCATCGTAATTGCGCCGACCGATTGGTCTGATCTTCCCATCGACCCTGGCATGTGAGGACGTCACGTTCTCGGCCGCATCAACGTCGGCCGATCGGGTCGTGGTGCGTGTCATTCCAAGGGGCTCAAAGATGCGCTGTTCGAGGAAGTCATCCCACAACATCCCACTGGCCGCCTCGACGACCTCGCCGGCGACGATGTACATGAGGTTGTTATAGCGATACTCGCTTCGAAAACCGCTCTCCTGCGGCAGGAATCGCAGCCGCCGGACGAGCTCATCCCGATCGAACGGCGAAGCGATCCACAGATTGTTGTGGCCCGCGAGGCCCGTGCGATGCGTCAGCAAATCACGTATCGTCATCTCCCGCGAGATGTACGGATCGGCCACGGAGAAGAGCGGCAGGTGCTTGCGGACCGGATCATCCCATGCAATCTTGCCCTCATCCACCAGAATGCCGAGAGCCGCCGCTGTGAAGGCTTTCGTGGTGGAAGCGATGGCGAACATGGTGTGCTCGTCCACGGGCTGATTCCCTCCAATCTCGGTGACGCCGAAGCCGCGAGCGTAAATGACCTCATCATCCTTCACAACGGCAATCGCGAGGCCGGGGACCTCCCAATCAGCCATCGCCGACTCGATGTAAACATCGAGCCCGGCCAGCGATGCGGGCTGCGCAACTCCGGAAGCCGGCAGGGCAATCAGAAGCAGGAGAAGGAGATGGAGAGCGTGTAGTCTGCGGAGCATCTTGGATGGATCTTTGTGAGGGAGGAAACGCGCCGAGAAGGTACAGATCATGAGAATTTGCCGCACGATGCGAGCGACGCACCGATGCTCATTGCAAGCGCGTTCGGATCCGGTATGTGAGGGACAGCTCATCCAGGGGGCCGCCATCGTTCAGGAGGATGTGGATGGGCGTCACTCGGTTGCGGATGCGATCATGAAATTTCCTCCCTGTCCATCGCACGCGCCGGGGCGTATCGAAGTCGATGTACGCGTGCCTACCGTTACGCGTGAGCCGCAGCCGGGCCACAGGTGGTGAATAGTCGGTCGTCACGTCCACCCATTCCGATCCGGAGGTATACTCCAGCAACGTCCCTTTATCTACGAGCGGAATCCGGTACGTGGCCTCCTGCACATCCTCATCACCCGCATAGCTGAAGTGAAGCGTCACCTCGATTCCATCCGCCAGATCCCGAAAGGATTTGCGGATGGATATGGATTCGTTCCACTCATAGGCATAATCGATGCCGTCATCGCGGACGGTCACCTCGGCATCATCCATTACCTTGTCTCCGTGCGAGAAGTACGATTCACCACCGTCCGCCCACCGTATCCAGAAATCCTCGAGTGGCCAGTGCTCACGATTCTCTTTTTCCCACCAACCACGGGTATGCTCGAACCGGTCCGACACGATGATCGGACCCATGTCGTCGATGGCCATCATGGCCACCTTCCCCCCGCCGAACTCGCCATAGCTGGGCACGTTGGCGCGCCCGAAGGCGGAGAAGTGCTCGAGCATGTAGCTAAAGCGGCGGCCATCCGGGCCAGTGCCCCGGCGGAATCGGAAGACGGGATGCTCCCTGGAGAAGAGCCGAACCTGATCGGGCGTCTCCGCTCGAGGATGCGCGTAGGCCCAGGAGCGGTGATCACCCTTGGCGGCGACCTCGTTGACGATATCGGCCCATCCTCCATGCTCGCCCACGAAGCCTTTGAGCTCGACACCGGTTGCCTCGGGCCATGGCGAGCCGGTGCGGAGCTCCCGCGTCGATGTGCCGCTCCCCGCAGGCGCGCTGTATCCGTTGAGTTGAAGGATGGATGCCGCCTGCCCCCGCGGGGAGTCCCACATGATGCGGTTATCCCGCTTGTACATCCGCAGCCCGATCCGACATCCGACGAAGTCGAACTCCGGCTTACAGTATAGAGCCGTGAAGCCCAGCATCACCTGCGGGTCCCACTGCTGGAGGTCTTTCAACCACGTTCCGGCGACGCGATTCCCCGTGGCGCCGTCCCCCATGACTTCCCCGTCCAGATCGAATGCGACCCACGAGGCGATGAGATGCGCCGTGCGGACGAGCACGGTATCCAGGAATGCCCAGCGCGGGTCCGGACCCAGGTTCAGCCGGGCTTTCACCGTATGGTCAACCCACCGGCCTCCGTAGTTCACGCTGGGGCCGTCGGCCTCGAGGGGAATGCCGGATGGGCTCCACGTGGCGATGTCGTGATTCCACG
>CBFGRV010000104.1:0-7826 GCA_965651265.1 uncultured Rhodothermales bacterium | reverse complement strand
ATTTTCGGATGCCGACTGGTCCCTGAAGCAGTGGGACGTGCTGGGCGGTCTGAAGGTGAACGGGGCGGGGGCGGGGTACTTCGAATTTCGGCTGGACTGGCCTGAGGGGCTCGCACCGGCGGATGTCGCGGGTGCGACGTTTCTCTTCGAGGCATCCGCCAAGCAGCTTTACGGGAAGGATATCGAGGATGGTGAGCGGATCGAGGGCGACTTCATGCGGGGCGCCGGCACCCACGATCCGAGCAAGAACCCGAACGCCTATCCGATGACGGACGAGGACCGATTCCCGAGCGCCGTCACGGTTTATTTCGAGGGCCGCTCGGCCGGGACGTTCGATCTACCGGATGATCCGGCCGACCACCGGGGGATCCTTTCGTGGCACTCGCAGCCGAAGGATCGGCGCCTGCGCGAGGCGGGCTCGTACGGCTGGCTGGTTGCGGCACCCGTGCCGCGCGAAGCCATCGAGCAGGCGGCCGCGCGCGGCGAGCTCCGCGTCAGGCTCGAGGTGAGCGCGGCGCTGCCCCACGGCCTCGCTATCTACGGTGCGCGATTCGGGCGCTACCCTGTCGATCCGACGCTCCTTATTCGAGAGCGGTAGGCTACCCCTTCCGCGGCTTCGCGCGGTTCGTCGGCTCGGCCTCGAGTGGGTTTTCCGGCCAGTAGTGTTTCGGATAGCGGCCGCGCAGGTCCTTCCGCACGTCGAAGTACGTCTCGCGCCAGAAGCTCGCCAGATCCTGCGTCACCTGCATCGGACGGTGGGCGGGCGAGAGCAGGTGCAATGTGAGCGGCACCCGCCCGCGGTCGATGCGCGGCGTCTCCGTGGCGCCGAAGAGTTCCTGCAGGCGCACCGCCAGTACCGGACTGGCCGGGTCGCTGTAGTCGATGGGAATGCGCGATCCGCTCGGCACAGTGACGTGCGTAGGCGCCCGCTCGTCGAGCTCCCCGCGACGTTCCCACCCGATCATCCCGAGGAGGACGCTCGCGAGATCCAGCTTTTGCAACTCATCAGCACGCCGTATCCCGTAGAGGTGCGGCTTGAGCCAGTCCTCAAGTGAGAGGAGGAGCGCCCCATCCGACGCATTTGGCCACATGGGGTCACGATGATGGAGGAAGACGAGCCGCTGCTGCAGCTGCCTGGCGTTCTTCGTCCACCGGAGGATGGAGAGCCCCTCCTGACGGATGCCGTCGAGGAGAGCGCTGACAACCGAGTCAGGATCGAGGTCCGGCAGTGGGCCGTCCTTCAGCACGATGGCGCCGAGACGACGCCGGCGCCGCGCCCGGACAAGCCGTGCCTCCGAATCCCACTCCACGATGGTGACCTCCTCGATCTGGTCCGCGAAATGAGCCTCCAAATCCTCCAGGGAGATCGGCGCGGCCAGGTAAATCCGGCTCTCATGTCGGCGTTCACCGAGATCGGCGGCGATGAGGAAGTCCGCGTCGGAGAGGAGCTGCGGCGCTGCGAAGCGGGCCATCCGTCCGGTGCGGAGTCGAAATCGGCCGTTCGCCCCCTGCGCGATGCGGTCCGGATAGGCGAAGGCCAGCAGCAGCCCGGCCGACTCGATGTCGCCGGCGGTGTCCGAAGGCCCGGCAGTCAGCCGCTGCGCCCAGTGTTTCGCTACCTTCAGCACGTGCCGCGCCGCACGCCGATCGACCTCAAATCCGTGGGCATAGTCGAGGTCTCTGGAATCGCGACGGGCGAGATCCTGCAGGGCCTGCAGCCTCAGGCGGATGTCCGCATTCCCGACGCCGTCGAGAGATTTGAGGATGTCGCGCTCGCCGAGCAGCGCCGCCAGTTGGCACGCGATGGCCGTCTGCCCGATCGTCTTAGCCTTCAGCAGCATGTGCGCGAGTCTCGGGTGCGTCCCGATCGCCGCCATCTCGCGGCCGTGATCGGTGATCTTGCCGCCGTCATCGAGCGCTCCGAGCTGTCGCAGAAGATCCCGCGCCTGCCCAAGCGCTGCGGCCGGAGGCGGATCCATCCACAAGAGCATGTTTGGATCCGAAACGCCCCAGTTCGCCAGTTCCAGCGTCAGCGGGGCCAGATCGGCCTGCAGGATCTCCGGCGCGCTGTGCGCCTCCAGCCGCTTGTGCTCGAGATGCGTCCAGAGCCGGTAGCACGCACCCGGCCCCAGCCGTCCGGCGCGCCCGCGGCGCTGATCGGCGGACGCCTTCGACACGGGGACCGTCGCGAGGCGTGTCATCCCGCTCCGCGGCGAAAACCGGGGCACGCGCATCAGACCGCTGTCGACTACCACGCGCACGCCCTCGATCGTGAGGCTCGTCTCTGCGATGTCCGTGGCCAGCACGACCTTCCGCCGGCCCGGCGGGCTCGGTGCGATGGCGGCATCCTGCGCCTGCTGTGGCAGATCGCCGTAGAGCGGGTGGATGTCGACGTCGGGCCCGACTCCATCCAGCAGAGTCTCTGTGCATCGAATCTCGCCGGCGCCCGGCAGGAAGACGAGTACGTCGCCGTCGTGATCGCGCAGGGCTCGGCGCACGGTGCGGGCGGCGAGCTCCTCGATGCGTGCCTCGGAGGGCTGGTCGAGGTAATGCGTGTCGACCGGATAGCTGCGGCCCTCGCTTGTTACGACAGGCGCATCGCCAAGCAGCCGAGCGACGCCTTCGGTCTCCAGCGTCGCCGACATCACGAGTATCCGAAGGTCTTCGCGAAAGATGCGGCGCGCCTCCAGCGTCAGTGCGAGTCCGAGATCCGCCTGGAGGCTTCGCTCGTGGAATTCGTCGAAGATCACGAGCCCAACGCCGTCGAGCGAAGGATCATCCTGCAGCAGGCGCGTCAGCACCCCTTCGGTGACCACTTCGACGCGGGTCTGCGGGCCGGCACGCGTGTCCATCCGGATGCGGTAGCCGATGGTCTGCCCGACGCGCTCGCCGCGGAGCTGAGCCATCCGATACGCCGCGGCCCGTGCGGCCAGCCGCCGCGGCTCGAGCATCACGATGCGCCGGGCGGCCAGCCACGGCTCATCGAGGAGTGCCGTAGGCACAATGGTGGTCTTGCCCGCGCCGGGGGGCGCCTGCAGCACCGCCGCGGGCCGAGCACGCAACGCATCGCGCAGTTGGGGAAGGACCGAATGAATAGGCAGTTCGGACACGAAGCTCGCGATGAAGAAAACGGCGACAGAGTGCGACGGTGCTCATCCGCCGCCCCAGTTCAGATGATCTCCCAATCCACCGTACCGCGCAGTTCCTCCGGTATCGTCTGTTCAAAGTAGTGCTGGATGTCGCGGCGCCTGATTCGCCACGGGGTGCGACAAATCAGCGTGACTCGACCCTTCGAGGCGTTGCGGGTCTGGCTGATGAAGTGAAACTGGTGCTGCTTCAGGACATCCCGGTACGCATTGCTGGCGTCTACGACCTGCTCCCGCTCGAGTCCTTTGATCTCGATGCGATGAGTGATGTGTGAGTCCATCACATAAATGAGCACCATCGCAAGAACTGTGGACAGCACGGCCAGATGCGGAAGATCCAGTCCGGCCGAGAGTCCGATGAGCGTCACGAAGATCAGGCGGCCCGTATTTCTAGTGGATGGGAGCGTCGTGCGAAACCGGAACAGCCCGCCGATGCCGAACACGACGAACCCGACGACGAGTCCGAATTGCACCACCATGATCCCGATGAGCGCGCCGACGACGGAGTATGTTATGCATACTTTCGGCGCCTCGGCATCCTCCACGGTATCGACCACCCGCCGCGTCCGCGGGTGATATCCGATGGCCGCACCCAGAGCCACCGCCAGCAGGAAGGTGAGCACGACATCCAGCATGAACTCGACATCCGCAAAGCCTCTCCAGCCGTCGCCGGCTAGTTCCTGTCCGGCCTGCCTGCCGAAAATCTCCTGTGCTGGGGATGATAGGGCAAAAAAGACCATCGCACCGAGCGCTATGGTGAGGAGGCTGAGTGAGCGCATCTACTATTCGATGTCGGAGAAAAATGGCATCAGAGCATCAGTAAAGGTAAGGCCAAAGGATACGACCAGACACCTTCAGCAGCATCATGTTGAATGCCGACTCGCCGTGGGATATCATCTGCACGACGAGTTGAAACCACGCCAAACGCACCCATGACTCCATCCCGAATCCAGATCCTCGCCGTGCTGCTGCTGTGCGGCGCCGTTCTTGCCGCCTGCGCCCCCTCGGATGAACCGCCGGCAACCACTATCCCGATTGTCGACGACGCGATCGGCGTCGGCGCCCAGGCCCCCGCCGACGCCGAGGTGCTCTTCGACGGCACCCGCGAGATGCTGGACGAAAAGTGGACGTACTGGGAGGGCCCGCGCTTCGCCTCGTCGCTGCCCATCAAGTGGGAGATCGTGGATGATCCCGTCGACGAGGGTACCGCGGTCGTTTCGTCCGATCCCGCTGCGGCCGGCGGCCTCTACGGCGCCGCCGATATCGTCACCAAGCAGGAATTCCGTGATTTCCGCCTCCACGTCGAGTTTCTGATCGAGAACGAGGGCGGAAACAGCGGCGTCTACCTCCAGAACCGCTACGAAATCCAGATTCTGGATGGCGATTCGACGGCGCACGGGATGGCCGCGGTCATCAACGAGATGGCCGCGCCTTATCACCCCTATAACGGTGTCGGCGAGTGGAACGCCTATGACGTCGTTTTCCGCGCGGCGCGGTTCGAGGATGGTGTCCGCACCGAACCCGCGCAGGTCACGATGTACTTCAATGGCGAAAAGGTGCACCAGAATCAGCCCATCCAGCAAGTCTGGGGCGGGCCGAACTCAGGGATCGATGGCGGCAACGACGAAGGTCGGGGCATCACGGATACGCCCGGCGGTATCAAGCTGCAGGCCGAAGGCCACCGCGTCCTGTACCGCAACATCTGGATCAAGGAGCTCGACCTGGGCGACAACCCGACCGATTTCTAGCGCTCCGGCAGCTACTTCACGCGATAGGCGAAGCCGATCTTCGGAATCACGTACACCTTCTCTTCCTGAAACGTGATCTCCTGCGGAAATTTGATGGCTACGCCAGGGCGGTTGTAGAGGAACTCCAACTCCACACTCGTCGATAGGCGCGATGTCAGCGCATAGGACACCCAGTTCTTGCTGAACAGGGTGACCTTTTCCTGCGGCAGGCCGAGATCCGTGTTCCACCACGCCTCGACGAAGCCGTTGACGAACACGCGCTCGGCAACAGGGTGCTGATAGACCACACTCGCGATCGGCGCCTGCCGGGCGATATCGAAGTGGGAGGTCAGCAGGATCTGGGTCTCCGGCTGTGCCTGGCTATCCCCCGGCGCCCACAGGCCGATCAACATCAGGCCGAAAGTCAAACGGCAGAGAGTCTTGCAGGCACGTACCTTGAATCGTTGCATTTGCTCTGGTGTCTCTTTTTTGTTATTCCCAATGAGCCCCAGCACCTTCGTTCCAGCCCTTCTTCTCGGTTTTCTTGCGGCCGCTCTCGGTTGGATGGCCCCCGCGCGAGCGCAGTCGCTGCCCCCGCCGCTTGACCCGCGCATCCACGACATCGTCGAGGGCGTCTCGGCCGACCGCATCGAGGCGGACATCCGCACACTGGCCGATTTCGGCACCCGGCACACGCTCTCCGATACCACCTCCGAGACGCGCGGAATCGGAGCGGCGCGACGATGGCTTTTCGATGCCTTCACTCAGATTTCCGAGGATTGCGGCGGATGCCTCGACGTGTTCTACCAGCGCTCCTGGGTCGCGGGCGAAACGCGGATTCCCGATTCCACGGAGATCGTGAATGTGGTGGCGATTCAGCGGGGCACCGCTCATCCGAATCGATACGTCATCATGACGGGCGACATCGACAGCCGCGCCTCCGACGTGATGGACGCCAAAATCGATGCACCCGGCGCCAACGACAATGCCTCCGGTCTTGCGGGCACGCTGGAAGCCGCGCGCATCCTGACCGAATACGACTTCGAGAGTTCCATCGTCTATGCGGGGCTCTCCGGCGAGGAGCAGGGGCTTTTCGGCGGGCAACACATGGCTCAGGTCGCCCGAGAACAGGGGTGGGATATCGCCGCCGTGCTGAACAATGATATGATCGGCAACATCGAGGGCATCGACGGGGTGATCGACAACTCGGTTTTTCGCGTCTTCTCGGAGCCCTTCGATGCCACGGCGCCGGAGGAAGACCTGCGGCGCATGCGATACTTCGGAGGCGAAGTCGACGGCCCCTCGCGGCAGCTCGCCCGCTACGTGGATCGCATCACGGACCTCTACATGCGCAATCTGGATGCCATGATGATCTACCGGCTCGACCGCTTCGGTCGTGGCGGGCATCACCGGCCGTTCAATGACGCGGGCTTCCCCGCAGTGCGGATCATGGAGGCGCACGAGGACTATCGCGAGCAGCACCAGACCGTTCGCATCGAGGACGGTGTGGCCTACGGGGATGTCATCGATGAGGTCGACTTCGACTACGCCGCGAAGCTGACGGCGGTGAATGCGGCTGTCCTCGCGGCCCTCGCCTGGGCACCGCCCGCGCCCGAGAACGTGCGGATCGGCGGTGCCGTGCAACCGTCGACGACGCTCGCCTGGGATCCGGTCGACCACCCGGAACTCGCCGGCTACAAGGTTTACTGGAGGATGACGACGGCGCCGCAATGGGAGAGATGGGTGTTGGTGCCGGCGGGCACGACGCAGCATACGCTCGAAAACATCGTCATCGACAACTACCTCTTCGGCGTCGCCGCAGTGGGGGAGGACGGAAACGAGAGTCCGGTGGGCTTTCCGGGAGGGCTGATCCGATGACGGCTCGATGGTGCTGCGCGGCCGCTCTCGTGCTCCTGATCGCCGGATGCGCTCGCGTTCCCTCGCCCGGGACGGCCGGGGCGACCGCGGGGACCATCCGGGGAATTACGGCGGTGGATTCGCTCCTCCAGGCGGAGGTCGACCAGCGGAATATCGCCGGCGCAGCGGTCCTCATAGTGCACGACGACGAGGTTCTTCACCGGCGCGCCTACGGCTACGCGCAGTCGCAGGTATTCGATGGCACTCCACTCGACGAACCCGACATCCTCACACCCGATCACCTATTCGATCTGGCCTCGCTCACGAAAGTCTTCGCCACCACGTTCGGCATCATGATGTTGGTGGATCGGGGCGAGGTCGATCTCGATACGCCGGTGGCAGCCTACTTTCCCGAGTTCTCCGGGAAGGATTCCGTCACCATTCGCCATCTGCTCACGCACACATCGGGCCTCACACCCTGGGAGCCAATCTATTACCACGCGTCGAATGCCCGCGAGGCACGCGCCTACGTGGCATCGCGGCCGCTGGTCTACCCGGTCGGCACGGAGCGAAGCTACAGCGACCTCGGCTTCATGACGCTGGGCTATGTGATCAAGGAAGTCAGCGGCCGGCCGCTCGACGTCTTCCTGCGCGAGAATCTATACGAACCGCTCGGCCTCGAGAACACGATGTTCACGCCGCTCGAGCACGGCGTCGATCCGGACCGCATCGCTGCCACCTCGCACGGCAATCCGTTCGAACGGAAGATGGTCTACGATGACGACTTTGGATACCGCGTCGACGTCGATCCCGCCTCCTGGGATGGATGGCGGCGGTACACGCTTCGCGGCGAGGTGAACGACGGCAATGCCTTCTACGCGCACGGAGGCGTTGCGGGCCACGCGGGCCTGTTCTCGACCCTCGACGATCTTCGGGTCCTGGTCGATCTTCTGCTGCACGAGGGGGAGTTCGGCGGCGAGGCGTTCATCTCGCCCGATGTGATCCGCGAATTCCTGACGCCGGACGCATTCGGAAATGGGCTCGGATGGGCGATGGACCCGGCGTTCATTCAGGCGCGCGGGGCGCCGGAGGGCAC
>CBFGRV010000103.1:0-8015 GCA_965651265.1 uncultured Rhodothermales bacterium | reverse complement strand
AGGAGGCTGCCGTCGAGTGCCACCGTGAACATGCCGCCGCTTCCCGCGCTCGCCACCCGAAACTCGATATCGTAGAGGCCGGCCTCCTCGATGTCTACCGTGTACTGGAGCCACTCGAGGGCCTCGATCCAGCCGACATTGTAGCCGAAGCCCAGCGGATCCGATGACGGTTCGATGTCAACGCCATCGTTGCGATATGCGCCTCCGTTGTTGCCGCTGCCCGGCGAGCCGGCAATCGCCCACGGATCTTGATCGCCGTACGCGAGACCGTGCATCCCCACATCGTAGTGGACGGCGTGGACGCTCCCCGGAATCGCGTGGGCGCGGTAGGCGCGCGGCGTCGTGCCGAATTCGTCATCGAACAGGGCGGCGAGAACGCCTTCATTCGTGCGCGTGCGATCGAGATCGAGCCCGGTTGCCATTGCAAACAGGGCTGTCCGCGCCGCCTCGGCCGTCGGACGCGGTCCTTCCCCGCGCCAGTAGGCGACGAGCGCCTCGTAGCCGGGCGCGAAAGGCACGGAGGCAGGTGCGCTGAGTGTCTCGATTTTCTTGTGCGTCCACCAATTCCAGCCGATGCCATTCGCTTCCGCAAGCGTGCGCACGGCATAGAACCAGGCGTTCGAGTTCTCGCCAGTCTCGCCGAGCCACAGCGGCACTCCCGTCTCGTCGCGGAGATCGAGCAGGTACTGGATGGAGCTCTGCCCGACCGAGTTCCAGTACTTGTGGAAGGCATACACCATGTTGTCATCGAACGGTGGAGCGAGGGCGCTGAAATCCGTTGCGTACTGGTTGCCCTCGATGAACAGGATATGGTTGGGATCCACCTCCCGGATGGCGCCGGCGATGCGCACATAGAGATCGCGAAGGTCGTTCCCGGGCACGCCCTCCGGCAAGACGGGCTCGTTGATGAGGTCGTAGCCGATGATGAGCGTCTCGTCGGCGTAGCGGACCGCAATCTCACGCCAGATCTCGACGGTCCAATCCTGGTACGGTTCGGGCTCGGTCCAGAGCCGCGCCACCCCGTCACTATCGCTTATGTTGCCCGCATTCTGCGCGCCGGGCGCCGCATGCATGTCCAGGATGACGTACAGGCCGTGGGTGCGGCACCATCCGAGAAACGTATCGAGGAGCTCGAAGCCCTCCTCGCGAATTTCCTGGCCTTCCGGATCCCAGAAGTCGAGATAGTGGAATGGCAGCCGGACGTGGTCGTAGCCCCATTCGGCGATGGCTGCGATGTCCTTTTCGGCGACAAAGTTCGCCCGGTAGAGTTCGAAAAACGCATCGGTGTCCTCCTCTCCGATCAGGTCTTCGATCTGCGCGCGAATCGTGCGCGGCGAGCCGCCGTCCGGCGCGCTGATGTGGAGCATGTAGCCCTCGGGCACGAGCCATCCGCCCAACCCGATGCCGCGGAGAATGACCGGCACGCCATCCGGATCCAGAATCTGGCCGTTCTCTGCGCGGAAGTATCCCGCACCTCCTCCCTGCGCCTCCGCATCGTGGGGCGCAGCGCTCCATCCTGCCGTCAGCCACAGCGTGCCGAGCAAGAGGCGAACGACGCTTTTTTCGATCATCCGGTGAGCCCCCATCAAACGACGGAGGAGCGCCGGACCCCCGGCGCTCCTCGCGATACCGAACTGGCGTTTCGCACCTCGCCTAGTGGACGACGGTGAGCCGCTTCGACGCCGTGAATTCGCCGGCACGCAGCCGGTAAAGGTACACACCGGCCGGCAGGCGCGATGTATCCAGGCTGACCGTGTGTCGCCCGGGCGCCATCTCTCGATCGGCAAGAACCGACACGCGCTGTCCCAGCATGTTGAAGACTTCGATGGTTGCACGCTGCGAGGTCGCCAGCGTGAATCCGATCTCCGCACGCCCGAAGGCCGGATTCGGGATGCTCTGCTCGAGAGCGAAGCCGGTACCGGTCGGCACATCGGGACCGTCGATCGCCGTGCCGGTGTAGTTCATCCCGGCGATGGCCACCGTCTCCCACTGCGCGGGCGTGTTCCACCACTGCGTCGTCACGTTCGGCTTGATGGACCAGACGATCTGGGTCTGGCGCGTTGCCCCGTCGGCATCATTCAGCGAGATGATGAAGGGAATAAGTTGGAGCTCGTCGCTCGCGGGGACCTGCAGCAGGACATCCCCCTGCTCCGTGTTCTGGATCTGATCCATCGGTAGCAGGGTGAGGAAGCGCCAGCCGGTGTCGGTCTTCTCGACGGCCGTAGCGCTCTCGAAGTCGACGTCGATGCTCCATCCAACCCACGTGCTCGTGCGCCCGATGTCGCCGGACGGCTCCTGGAGGGCGGTGATCCGAATGCCGTAGTCAGGCTCCTCACCGCGCTGCATGTCCTGATGCGGCGAGCCCACGAACACGCCGCCGCCTACCTCGCGGACGTCGTAGTGCCCGAAGACGATCTCGGCGGAGTCGTAATTCCATGTATCCGCCCCGGTCTGGCCCATCGACGCGAACGTAACCGTGTCATCCGTGATCTCGCCGTAGATGAACCACTCGTTCAGCTGCGTGTAGCCGATCTTGAACAACCCTGAGTTGTCGTCGTCGCTCGGCATGGTTTCGACGGTCGTACCGTCGCCGGGTGATCGATGGCTCGAATCGACGATGAACACAGGATGGTTCTCGGCGAAGTGCTCGTCCGTCACGGTTCCGTCAGAGATGGCGAGAAACATGGCCGTGGCTGCCTCCTCGGAGATCTCGAGGATGTAGGCCTTCTGCGGAAGGTTGTCGTTCTGAACCTCGCCCGAGCTCTGCGAGATGTCGTCGTTCTCGACGCCGAAGGCGCTCATGCCGGTCACGGCGTAGTAAATCGGCGCCGCTCCGAAGGACGGATGTGGGACCTCGTAGCGATGGCGAAACTCGGTACCATCATCCATCGAGAGAGTCGCCAGCCGGATCACCCCGGGGTCCGACAGATCCGAGAAGGGTTCGAGGCTGCCGTATACATTGTAGCCGGCAAATTCGGCGTTCTCGCTCCAGGAGATTACATTCTCGCTGCCATCCGTCGCGAAGGCCACGCCACTCATGGGCGAGGGCGGGTCCACGGCTACGGAAAGGTCCGTGCCGCTGCCGCCGATGTAGACGTCATCCAGATAAATCGGACCGCCGCCCGTGCCGTTGTCCCAGAACGGGCCGATCCGGTAGAGGGCATCCCACTCGAATTCTTTCCAGAGCGGGTCGTCCGTGCCCGTCCCGAAGCCCGGTCCAACCCCGAATCCTCCCGCGCTCCATGAGCCCGGGTACTCCCACTTCGCCGCCAGGGTGTCGATGTCCACGCCGGCCTTCGCATCCTCCAGGGCGGCTCGCGTCTTGGGGGGAAGCGGAATGGCCAGGTCGTGCCACTGGCCATCGTGAATCCATTGCGGAATGGGCCAGATCAGTCGAAACTCGAGGTCCGCAGACCCGTCGTTGGCCGGACTGTCGTCGGTCTTGTCGGAGAGCATGATGGAGATGCCCCCGAGGCCGACATTGGCCGGATCCGAGTTGATCCGGAAGAAGAGGGTGTCACTTTCGCCGTAGACGTCCCCGACGTTCGCCGTGGCGTCGATGCCTTCATTCCGGCCCCACGACCAACCCGCGTGGGTCCATGCCCCGGAGTTGATTCGGGCCACCTTGTTGCCCGATCCCGGATCGAGGGGGTCATCGACCGGCACCGCGTCGATGGTGGGCACCATCACGTTGCTGCCGTTCACGAAGAAGATAAATTCATCGCCGAGCGTCTGACTCACGGCATTGGAAGGCAGGGCTGCAAGCAGCAGCACTGCTGCAATGAACGTTGTAGCTGTACGCATAGGTTGGACCGGTTAGATGGGGGTTGTTGAGAGGTCGGATACAGCTTGCCTGCCACAACCGAGTTGACGGATGTCAATATACGATGGGCATCCCGCGCCGCCATTCCCGGATAAGGATTCGTGACAATGAAATCGCAACACGGTCGTGATGTCAATTCACGATGATGAGGGGCCGCGACACGATGCCGTCGCTGGTCTTCAAAACGCAGACGTAAAAGCCGGGCGCCAGTCCGGATCCGTCCAGGGCGATGTCGTGCGTACCGGCATGCATCCAGCCGCTCACCAACTCGCCGGCCTGCCGGCCGGTGACGTCATAGAGGGCTACTTCGGCGCGGGTCGATGTCGGAAGGGTCACGTGAGCCTCGGCCCGTCTCCTTGCCGGATTTGGAGAGATGCTTAGCTCCAGGGTGGGCCCGGGCGGATCCCGTTCGCTCGACGTACCGCTCACCCGGTCGAACCGGAGCCTGTTCAGCGAGAACCCGGCGCTCCACATCTCCACCCGCAGCGTGTGGCGGCCTGCCGGAAACTCGACCGTGCCGAGAATGGCGTTTCCGTAGGTAGCATCGCCGCCCGTGCCGGAAAACGAGACGTCGCCGAGCAAGTCGACATCATCAAGAGACAGACGAACGGTGCCGCCGCTCCCCGACGCGATGCGGGCCAGGATGCGGTAGCTTCCGGCCTCCTCCACATCCAACGTGTACTGCAGCCACTCTCGCGCGACGGGATAGGTAACGTCGTGGCCGCCCCCCTCATCGCGCGACCGCCGGATGTCGACGCCCTCGTTCGGACGGATACCGTTGCCGTCGTTTGTGGCCGAAAGATCGAAGTAGGCGACGCCGGACCCGCCGAGATCATAATACTCCGCTTCGATCGTGCCGGGGATGCGCGCCGGCACCATCAGGTAGGGCGCCGTGCTGCCTGGCGGGCACCCGCCGCCGACGGTGACCTGAACCGAGTCGCCGGTCGTGACGTAGCCCGCCGCGTTCGTCGCCCGAGCGCGCAGCACGTAGCACCCGTCGACGAGGCCCCCAATGGATATCTCGTACGGTGCAGATGTGGCCACCCCGAGCACGCCCCCATCTTGCAGGAAGGCCACCTCCGTGATCTCGCCGGTGCTCGAGGCGGACGCGCGGATCTCGAGCGTGTCCCCGGCCCCGATGACGAGCCCATCCTCGGGCGCCTCGAGGGCCACGGTAGGCGCGGCCGTGGTATCCTGGTAGACCCGGACGTAATCCACGAGCATCTGCTGCGGGAAGGTCGTGGTCTCATCGGGGTAGCCGGGCCACTGTCCGCCCACGGCCACATTCATGAGGATGTGGAAGGGATGATCGAAGGGCGCCGGATACGGCCCGCCGATGCTGCTCCAGCTGACCTGAGTCAGGTAGAGTTCGCCATCCACATACCAGCGCATCTGGCGCGGCTCCCACTCCAACGCGAAGACGTGGAAATCGTCGGCGAACGTGCCGGACTGCAGCACGTAATCGTCGCCCGTGAACCGGTGGCCGAGTTCGCCGCCGCCGGAGTGGATGGTGCCGTGCACCTGATTGGGCACATGGCCCAGGTATTCCATGATGTCGATCTCGCCGCCGGCCGGCCATCCGCCGTAGGGGGAGTCGGTCGGGAGCATCCAGAAGGCCGGCCAGATCCCCTGCCCGATGGGCATCTTCATCCGCGCCTCGATGCGGCCGTACTGCCAGGCGGCCAGACCGCGCGTCACGAGGCGGGCCGAGGTATAGTCGTTTCCGCCGAACGATTCCTCCCGTGCCTCGATGATGAGCACGCCGTCCTCGACGCGAGCATTCTCGAGGCGGTCCGTGTAATACTGAAGCTCCTGGTTGCCCCAGCCATGCCCGCCGATGTCGTAGGTCCATTTCGACGGATCGGGCGCGCCGGGTGTGTCGAATTCATCCGACCAGACGAGCTCCCACTGCTGCGCGTCCGCCGGAATGGCCGTGGCGATGAGGGCCGCGAGCAGGGGGATGACGAGCAGATTTCGCACGTGCGGAACGGATGTACGGCCCGACTCGGGAAGCGAAAGCCGCAGTGGATTCGGGATGCCGGAGCCGTTACGGATTCGATCCCGAAGGGGCGTATTTTGAGGCGATCTCCATCGAAGATACTCGGCCTTTCTTTCTCGATGCAAGTCACTTCCCCGCGTGGCCCCGGTGGTCGCCCCCGTGACGATGGTTACCCGGGGGCGGCTCCGGCGTCGAGTGCGGCATGGGTCCGGCGCCGGCGAGCCAAGGCCATCGCTTTCCGACTGGCGGCCATCGCGATTCCCCTGCTGGCCGTCCTGCTTGTCGAGATCGTTCTGCGGATCGCAGGCGTGGGAGAGGGCCGGCGAGCGCCGTTTCAGCCGATCGAAGGGCGGCCGGAGTTCGTGGCACTGGATCCGGAATTCGGGGCCATGTTCTTCCGTGGATTTCGCCCCGGCGTCGCGTTCGATCCGTTTCTGGCCGACAAGCCGGAGGGCGCCTTCCGCGTGATGGCCCTGGGCGGCTCGACGACGGCCGGCTTTCCGTACCACTGGTACTACGGATTTCCGGCGCTGCTCGAGGACCGCCTCGCCGCTGCGTTGCCGGGCCGGCGTATCGAGGTGGCGAACCTGGGCATGACGGCCACGAACAGCTACACGATCTGGGCGATGGCCGATGCCGTCGCGGCCCAACGCCCCAATGCCGTCGTCATCTATTCGGGCCACAACGAGTACTACGGCGCCTTCGGACCCGGCGGCACGCAAGGCTGGCCGGGTATGCCCGGCCCGATGAAGCGCCTGCTGATCCGGGCCTCCAAATGGGCCACCGTCGCGGGCATCGATGAGCTCCTGGAGGATGAGGAGCCGACGTCGGGCGAGCGGCGCACCCTCATGGCGCGCATCGTGCGTAATGCGGCGATCGCGCGAGGGGACGACGTCTTTCAGGCCGGCATAGCTCAGTTCGAGTCCAATCTGCGGGATGCCCTTCGCACCTTCGAGCGTGCCGGCATCCCCGTTTTCCTGGCGACCATCGCCTCGAATCTGGCCGATCAGCCGCCCCTCGGCGAGGAGGCCGCCGCCCGCGAGGCTTACGAGCGCGGACAGCGCAGCCTCTCTGCGGGCGACTCGGCGGTCGCTCGCGAGGCCTTTGTGGAAGCCCGGGAGCTGGACGGAATCCGGTTTCGAGCCCCCGAGGCGATGAACGCCGTCGTGCGGTCCCTCGCGGCGGAGTTCGACAACGTCACCCTCGTGGACGTCGAGGATCGCCTTCGCGCGGAGAGCCCCGGCCATATCGAGGGGGCAGCGCTGTTTGCGGATCACCTGCACCCGAACGCCCAAGGGTATGCCCTCGTGGCGGATGCTTTCTTCGAGGCCATGCAGGCCACCTTCCCCGATCTCCGCCTTCGTCGAAGAACGGTGAATGGAGCGGCCGAGATGGAAGATGCTGATGCGACGGAGCACGGTCCCGGCGCGACGGAGCACCATCCCGGCGCATCGGAGCACCATCCCGGCGCATCGGAGCGTAGACTCCGGGCACCGGAGCTCGATCCGGTCGAGCGCGCCTTCGCCGATCTGCAGCTCACCATCCTCACGAGTGGGTATCCATTCCGCAAGGACCGTACACCGGCCGAGGCGGAAGCAACGGCACGCAGAACGGCGGAGGGGATGGCACAATCCGGCACCTATGCCGAGCGACTCGCCGTCCGCGCGCTCGCCGAGGGTGTGCCCGTCGCGAACGTGCTGTACGATGCCATCCAACAGGCCCTGGAGATCCCCGACACGCTGGCCGCCCTGCGCCTCTACCGGTCGCTGCTTCACCGGCAGCCGTTCAACGAATCACTGATCGAGCGCGCCGTCGCCCTGGCCATCGAGAACCCGGCCTACGACGCGGAGACGGCGCGGCTCGCGCGGTATGCCTCCATCCATTCGGATGGCGTTTTCGGGCTCAATGCTCTGGCCGCCCTCGCCCTTCGCGGGGGTGATCTCTCGAGCGCCGATCTTCTTCTCACGCGCATCGAGCAGATCGATCCATTCTCACGAGAAATGCTCTACAATCGGGCGCGCCTGCTGGTGATGCAGGGGGATACGGCGAGAGCGAGAGGGTATTTTGAGAGGTATCAGGTGGGAGGAGATGGGAGATAGGAGGTGGGAGATGGGAGATGGGTGAGGTCGGAGGTCCGAGGTCCGAGGTCAGATCTTGGCCGACGACGTTAACGCTGCGCCTTCCGGTTCTGCC
>CBFGRV010000102.1:0-8203 GCA_965651265.1 uncultured Rhodothermales bacterium | reverse complement strand
CTGATACGCACTTCATCGAGTATTGTGATTCGAGCCTGTGCATGGCAAAGGCCGGCAATGGCCAGGAGTTGCGATTTGAACTCGAATCCGCATACCCGAATCCATTTGACCGTACAACGCAGATTGGTTTCGTAATTCCGGAGCCGACCCATGTTCGCCTTACTGTCTATGATGTAACTGGTCGCGAGGTCGTCCGTCTTGTAGATCGGCAAACAAGCGCGGGGAGTCATGTCGTAACATGGAATGCAGAGCACATGCCTGGAGGAGTGTACTTCTACCGTCTCGAGGCGGGATTCGGCGTGACGTCAAGAGCAGTTACACTGTTGCCATGAGGATGAGTCTGCACGGAAAGATCTGTGCCCTGTGGACATGATATCACGAATATACCTATTGCCATGCCATGCCACGTTTATCACTCTGGCTTTTCATTGCAGCATCGATCGGGTCGGCGTGCTCGTTAACCTCACCGACGGATGACCCGGCCAGAGGCGTCGAATTCGTGATTGTACCACAGCCAGTTGCTCGTTGCGACGATCCTACGTATTCGCCGAACTGTGGACTCAGGTACACGGGCATCCTCACGCATCGAAGTACGTATGAGGTCGGTGTGCCGCCAAGCGCGTCGGAATTTCTCCATCTTTCCTTCGATGACTCTCTCCAGACGTTCGAGCTCGGCGAAATCGCTCAAGTACACGTGCCGTTAGTGCCAGGGGAGCGCTACGCTGCCACTGTAGAACTCGTGCCTACCTCAGGCATCGGTTTGGGCGCCTTTACGGCCGTCGATGACAGCGGTCTCGTCTTCTTTGCGACGACCGAGATCGTGGCCGGTAGGGATCTGAATCCGGATCTGCCGGAAGGTTGGCACGTCTCGACACGAGAAGGGGACTACGACGAACATGCCGTCGGTTGCGGCGTCCGTTCGACCCCGCAAATCCTGGTAGTCGAGCACGAAGGCGAAAGTGTAGAGCTTGTTCAGGGGGAGGCCAGGAGGCTCGGCAATTACGTCGTAAATGCGCTCATCGTAGAGGATGTCGATTACTCGAACGTCGATTGCCTTGACTTTACAGCGCCGGAAGTTAGCTATACGATATCCAAGGTTGCCGACTAACAAGCATACTGCGGACGCGCGATAGAATGCCGAGTTGGATGGAAAGCCCACTGCGGGTACCCGCACCCTTCATCTGAAAAGTGCCCGCGCCTCCTCCAGCCGCTCCGGACGGCCGATGTCGATCCACGTGGCGCCGTCGACCCGGTGGGGCCGGATGTCCTCCCCCTCCTTCGAGAGCCGCAGATACGTGTTGATGATGGAGAAGGCCCCGGACTCCGTCATCAGATCGAAAATGCGCGGCGAGACGACCTGCACGCCGCAAAAGTCCAGGTGCTCGACGGCGCCCGAAGGTTCCACGACGAGATGCTCCGCGCCTTCTTTGTCGCCGTAGCCGCACAGGCGGCCTACGGCGTCGAAAGACAGATAGCGCGGTGTTCGGGCCTTGACCACCGCGAGCGTGGCGAGGGCGCCGGATTCGAGGTGGGCGCGGTAGAGCTCCTCCAGATCGATCGTGGTGTAGATGTCGGAGTTGTGGATGAAGAAGGCCCCTCGCTTTTCGAAGTGCTCCTCCGCAAACTTCAGCCCGCCGCCCGTCTCGAGGGCCCGATCGGGCTCATGGGAGATGCGCACATCCACCCCGAAGCCGTCCATCTCCTCGATGAATCGGATCACCTGATCGGCGTGGTGATGCACGTTGATGATGAGCCGCGACACGCCCGCCTGGATCAGCCGCTCGGCGACGCGCTGCAGCATGGGGATGCCTCCCACTTCGACCAGGGCCTTAGGGATTTCGTGGGTGAGGGGCTGCAATCGCGTGCCCAGGCCCGCGGCCAGAATCATCGCCTCCATCACCCATCCCCCCGGAATGCTACGTTCGCATAGGCCAGCTCGGCCGTGCTGAACCAGCGATACGCCTGATCGCGCCACCGCCTGTACGAGTCGTAGATGCGCCGGTAGAAGGCGTCGGAGGCGGCCTGCTCCAGCAGCTCGTCCGTCACGCGCCGGGCCTGCGCCATGACGTCGTCCGGGAAGGGCTGCACCCGCACGCCGGCCTCGATGAGCCGCTTGAGCGCGGGCGCATTCAGGGCGTCGTATTGTGCCAGCATGTTATCGTTGGCCTCGGCGGCGGCCACCTCGATGGCCTTCTGATAGGTCGAGGGAAGGCCCTCCCACGCCTGGCGATTCACGTAGAAAGACAGCCCGGGGCCCGGCTCCCACCATCCCGGATAGTAGTAGTTCTGCACGATCTCGTGGAAGCCGAGCTTCTCGTCGTCGTAGGGACCCACCCACTCGGTGGCGTCGATGGCGCCGCGCTCGAGCGCCGGGTAGATTTCGCCGCCGGGGATGACCTGCACGGTGACGCCGAGCTGATCCATCACCTCGCCGCCCAGGCCGGGGATGCGCATCTTGAGCCCGCGCAGATCGCGGAGCGATCGGATCTCGCGCCGGAACCATCCGCCCATCTGGGTGCCCGTATTGCCGCCGGGGAAGTTGATCACGTTGAAGTCGGCGAACATCTCGCGCGTGAGATCGAGCCCATCGCCCTGGTAGTACCACGCATTCAGCTGGCGCGCCGTCAACCCGAAGGGCACCGTGCAGTCGAACACGAGCGCCGGGTTGTGCCCCTTGAAGTAGTAGCTGGCCGCGTGGCCCATCTGGACGGTGCCGTTCTGCACGGCCGTCAGCACCTCAAAGGCCGGCACCAGCTCGCCGGCCGAGTAGGGCCGGATCCGCAGGCGCCCCTCGGTGAGCTGCTCGACGCGCCGGGCGAGCACCTCGGCGGCGCCGTAGATCGTGTCGAGGCCGTTTGGGAAGCTGGAGGCCAGGCGCCACGTCAGGCGCGGCTCCGTCTGGATGGCGGGCGCGCCTGCGAGGAGGAAGTGGCGTCGGTTCATCGAGGGCATGGTCGCGGCTGGGTCCTGCGCGAGGGTATCGGTTGGATGGAGGGCGTCACGCGGCCTCGCCGGGCGGGGTCCGTTCCGCCTGGGGGAACGCGAAGGCGGCGTAGTGGTGCTCGGCCGTGCCGAACCAGGTGTAGGCCTCCTCGCGGAAGGCGCGGAAGGCGTCGAAGACGCGCCGGTACGTTCCGTCGGCGGCGGCACGCGACGCCATCAGGTCGAAGGAAATCCGCTCCGCCTCGATCATGGTCGCCTCCGGGAAGGCACGCAGCTGCACGCCCGCCTGGACGGCCTCGGCGATGGCTGCCTGGTTGCGGCCGTCGTAGCCGGCCAACATCCGGATGCTCGCCTCCGCGGCGGCCGCCTCGAACGCGTGCTGATAGATGCTCGGCAGCTCGTCCCACGCGCGCCGGTTCACCATGAAGGACACGTTCGGGCCCGGCTCCCACCATCCGGGATAGTAGTAGTACGGCGCGATCTCGTGGAAGCCGAGCTTGACGTCGTCGTACGGCCCCACCCACTCGGTGGCATCGATGGCGCCGCGCTCGAGGGCCTGGTAGATCTCGCCGCCGGAGAGCAGCTGCACGGTGACGCCCAGCTGGCTCATCACCTCGCCCCCGAGGCCGGGGATGCGCATCTTGAGCCCGCGCAGGTCGGCCAGTGAGTCGACCGGCCGCCGGAACCATCCGCCCATCTGTGCACCCGTGTTGCCGCCCAGGAAGTTGATGATGTTGAAGTCGGCGTAGAGCTCGCGCATCAGCTCCATCCCGCCGCCGTGCCGCAGCCAGGCCGTTTGCTGCCGGGCCGTGAGGCCGAAGGGCACGCCCGTGTCGAACGCCAGGGCCGGGTTGTGGCCCGTGTAGTAGTAGCCGCAGGAGTGGCCGATCTGGACGGTCCCGATCTGGACGGCGCCGAGCACCTCGTTCGCCGGCACGAGCTCGCCGGCGGGCGAAATCCGGATCTGGAAGCGGCCGCCCGTGAGCTCGGAGACGCGCGTGGCCAGCGTCTCGGAGGCGCCGTAGAGCGTGTCGAGGCCGCGCGGGAAGCTCGAGGCGAGGCGCCAGCGCACCGACCGCTGCGTCTGCACGGCGGGAGCGTCGCCGTTGCCGCGGCCGCATCCGGCAAGGATGCCCGCCGATCCTGCACCGGCCGTCACGGCCCCGGCGGCCGCCGCCGTCTTGATGAAATCGCGCCGCTTCACGCTGTTCAGGTTTGGTCCGCGCACCGGCTAAAGGTCCTCTCGCGCCGGCAGGTGCAAGAATCCGGTACGGCGCGGACGAAATCAACACGATTTGCCGGCGAGGCCGCGCGCAGCACGATTCAAGCGGGCCGCTTTGGCCCGCGGCAGTGCCAGCTATCCACGCGGCCCGAACCGCCTATCCACGCGGCCCGAACCGCCTATCCGCGCGGCCGTACCGCCTATCCACGCGGCCGTACCGTCTACCCGCGCGGCCGCAGCGGGCGCATCACGATCTCCGAGATGAGGTAATTGTCGCTCGTCTCGAGGACGTGCATCACCGTGCCGGCGATGTCGTCCATCGTCATGGGATTCGACGCACTGCCGCCGCCGAAGTTGAAGCTCGTCCGGATGGACCCCGGATACACGCAGGTCACCTTGATCCCGTCGTCGCGCACCTCCTTCATGAGCGCCTCGCTGAAGCCGCGCACGGCGAACTTCGAGGCGTTGTAGGCCCCCAGGCGTGGGTTGCCCAGCAGCCCGGCGATGGATGCGATGTTGACGATGTGCCCGCCGAACCCGCTCTCCGCATTCTGCCTGCGCATGTGCGGAATCACGGCCTTTGCGCAGAGGAAGACGCCGCGCGCGTTGATGGCCATGGCCCGGTCCCAATCCTCGACGCTGATCTCGTCGATGGAGCCCGACATCCCGATGCCCGCGTTGTTGATGAGGACGTCGATCCGTCCGGCCTCGGACGCAACCCGCTCGACGGTCTGTTGAACCTGATCGGCATCACTCACGTCGCACACGATGGGATGGAACGCCTCCCCGATGTTGTCGGCCGCGCGCCGCAGGCGCTCCTCGCCGCGCGCGAGGCCGTAGACGTTCGCCCCGCGATCGACCAGATGCGTGCTGAAGGCGAGCCCGATGCCGCTGCTCGCGCCCGTCACGATGGCAACTTTGTCGCGTAAATCCATTTCGATGGTGGATATTTCCGTTCGATGACCTCCCGAAGCAATCCATACCGAGTTCGCGTGAATCGGTTTTCAGCATGATGGAAACGAGCGCTATCGAAATTGCGCGCGTACTGCGCCCGTTCCTCACCGAGGAGCGTGCCGCCCGTATCGACGAGGTCCTCGCGCGCCGCACGCGTACCGTCGTGCCGGTGATCGAGGGGCTGGTCAATATCGGCAACGTGAGTGCCGTGATGCGCACCGCCGAGGCGCTCGGATACCAGGATTTCCACGTGATCACCGGCGGCGGCAAGTTCAAGGATTCCCAGCGCACCTCGCAGGGGGCGGAGAAGTGGCTGGATGTTTACAAATGGCCGTCCCCGGCGGACTGCGTCGCGCACCTCCGAGCGAACGGCTACCGGATCCTCGCAACGCATCTCGACAGCGAGGCGCGGCCCATCGACACCTTTGACTTTACCAGGCCCACGGCCATCGTCTTCGGCAACGAGCGCGACGGTGTCTCGGCGGAAATGCTCGAGGCGGCGGACGAGCGAGTCATCCTCCCGATCGACGGCTTCGTCCAGAGCTACAACATCTCCGTGGCTGCCGCCATGGCACTTTACCACGCGTACCGCGATCGCCTGGAGCGGCAGGGGTATCACGGCGACCTCACGCCGCATGAAATCGATGAGCTTCGCGCCCGCTTCTACATGCGGAGCGTCCGCCAGGCCGAACGCATCCTGACGGAGGCCGCCGAAAAGCGAGCCTAGGAGCCGCCCCAGTTCGTTGATCGAACCCGCCCGAGATCAGTCATGTCGACCTGGCCTGCCGAGATCCACCCGGGACTAGAAGGAATCCGCGCGCAGCGTCTCAAGGGTGGGGTTCACGTAGAGTAGGCCCACCTTGTCCTGATCCGGAACGAAGTCGGCCGTCACGTCGATCATCACGCCCTGGAGAAATGCCGGCAGGTCATAGCGGCCCGGCACGACGCGCACGAAATCGTGCAGATACAGGATGCTCCCATCCGCATGATGGGCCCGGTAGATGAAGTCGTGAGGCTTGGCCTGGCCCGTCGCGAGGGCGCAGTAGGCCACGGCATCGTCGCGATCTTCCGGGTGGATGATCACATCCGACCAGAAGTTCGGCTCCTCGATCCAGCGTTCGACCGGGTAGCCGAGGATGTCCTCCGCCGATGGGCTCACGTACTGAAACTGGAACGTCGTCGCATCGCCCTCCCAGACCAGAAGGCGAAATTTCGAGACAAGATCGGCACGCTGTTCTAAGAGTGTGATGGGATCGTCCAGGTCGCCAAAAATCCTGTCGACCATTTGTCGGAGATCGAAACTGGATAGCGGCTCGAGAGATGGCTTGGTGTAGTGGGGGGACATGTTTGGTTGGCCGTCGAATGATGGGCGTGATGAGATGCGGGATACTGCGCCCGCGGTACTGCCACGCCGCTTGCGACCTGGCTTTGTCTCCAATCCTACCCACGTCCGGAGGTTGCTCGATCGCGGTAACGTAGCGGTGACTTCGCGAAAAGTCTGCGGTATGGGACGTCCACCCTCAAGGGGCCACTATCTCCTGAATTTCATAGCTTAGGGCCATCGATAGAATTTCCATTCATCATACCGGTATCGAAGTAAGACGGCATGGCGAAAAAACGACTTGGCGTTGGCATCATTGGAAGCGGCTTCATCGCACGCTTTCACATCCTTTCCTGGCAGGCCGTGCGGGATGCGGACATTCTGGGCATCTGGAGCCCGAATCGGCAGAATGCCGAATCGGCGGCGGCCTACGCGCGTGAGTTGCGCGTGGGCGAGGCGAAGGCGTACGCGTCCATCACGGACATGGTGCTCGACCCCGCCATCGATGCGATCTGGATCTGCGGACCGAATCACAGGCGCATCGAGAATCTGGAGGAGATCGTCGGCGCCCTCAAGTCCGGCAAGGGAGAGTTGGTCGGCGTGGCCTGCGAGAAGCCGCTGGCCCGCAACGTGAAGGAGGCTCGCCGCGCCGTCGAGCTGATCGAGAAGGCGGGCGTGCTGCACGGATACCTGGAGGATCAGCTCTTCGAGCCGGGGCTCACGCGCGGGCACGACATCGTCTGGCGCCGCGGTGCCTCCATCACCGGCCGTCCGTACCTGGCCCGCGCCGCCGAGGAGCACAGCGGCCCCCACGCGCCCTGGTTCTGGATTGGACGGATGCAGGGCGGCGGCGTGCTGAACGACATGATGTGCCACAGCGTCGAGGTCGGCCGATACCTGCTCACCGAACCGGGTGCGCCGCGCTCGAGCATCAAGCTGAAGAAGGTGTCGGCACAGATCGCCAGCCTGAAGTGGTCGCGGGCGAATTATGCGAAGCAGCTCCAGGAGCGCTTCGGGAAGGAGGTCGACTATACGAAGACGCCGTCGGAGGACTTCGCCCGCGCGACCATCGAGTATGAGGACGAAGAGGGTCGCACGCTCATCTCAGAGGTGACCACGTCGTGGGCTTTCGTCGGCGCCGGCCTCCGGCTGAGCTCCGAGCTCCTCGGCCCCGAGTATTCGATGTACCACAACTCGCTGGACAGCAGCACGCGCCTCTTCTTCAGCCGCGAGGTGCAGGGTGAGCAGGGCGAGGACCTCGTCGAGAAGCAGAATGCGGAGCAGGGCTTGATGCCCCTCGTCGGCAACGAGGCGTCCGAGTACGGCTACGAGGGCGAGAATCGCTACTTCATCCAGCAGTTTCTGGATGGAAAGCAGCCCGAGCTCAACTTCCACGCCGGCCTGGAGGTCGTGCAGCTGCTCATGACGGCCTACAAGAGCGCCGAGGAGGAGCGCACGCTCGCGTGGAATCCGGATGAGGTGGAGGATTTCGTACCGGCCGTCGCGCAGGGGACGTGGAATCCGTATGCGCGGGAAGAGGAGGAAGCGGAGGAGGAGGAGTAGTCGCTAATCGGTCCGATGTGGAAACGGGGGACGGGGGACCAGGGACGGGGGACGGGGGACCGGGGCCCGACGACGGATTCCCGGCCCCCTTCCATATACCTCGGTGGCGACTTTTTCTGAATTCCATCTCTGCTGGACGAGGGAAGTCCATCTATCTTGGACAAATGATGTCCATCTGTCCTGGACAACGATGTCCATCT
>CBFGRV010000101.1:0-8238 GCA_965651265.1 uncultured Rhodothermales bacterium | reverse complement strand
TTCGAGATGGGGCGCAACTTCGCGAACAAGATCTGGAACGCGTTCAACGTGTTCGGGCAGTTCATGGAGGAGGGCCGGGATTATCGCCGCCGCCGCTCCTTCGACGAGCTCGAGCTGGTTGAGAAATGGATGCTGCACCGCTTGAACCGCACCATCGTAGAGGTGAACGAAGCCGTCGAGCGATACCGGTTGAACGAGGCCGCATCCAAGATCTACGATCTGTTCTGGAAGGATTACTGCGACTGGTATCTGGAATTGATCAAGCCGCCTTTCGGGGAGGAGCTGGATGAGGATCGCATCGCGTTGGCCGTCGAGCTCTACGAGAAGATGATCCAGCTGCTGCACCCCTTCATGCCGTTCATTACGGAAGAGCTCTGGTCCCAGCTTCGGCCACGGGGGGAGAAGGAGTGCTGCATGCTGTCCGCCTGGCCGGAGACAAACGCGGCCGAGACCGATGATGCAGCGGCCGATCTACTCGGGCTGATTCAGGATGTGATCTCAGGGATGCGCAACGTAAAGAGCGAGTACGGCGTGGCGCCTTCGAAGGAGATCCAGGCCATCATCAACCTGCCGCAGGGTGAATCGGGTCTTGCCGACTCCTTGATCGCCCATCGGCGGTACTTCGAGAGACTGGCGCGCGTGACCGATCTGAACGTCGGCAGCGGCATCGAAAAGCCCAGCGCCAGTGCGTCGGTGGTCGTCGGCAGGTATGAAGTGTTCATACCGCTCGCCGGGATGCTCGATCTGGAAGTGGAACGAGAACGGCTTCGAAAGGAAATCGAGCAAAAAAGCCGGTTCCTGGAGGGCGTCCAGCGAAAGCTTCGAAACGAGCAGTTCATCACGCGTGCGCCGGCAGAGGTCGTAGAGCGTGAGCGGGCCAAGGAGCGGGATGCCCATGAGGAATTGGCTCGCCTGGAGGCCAATCTCAAGGAGCTGAGCTGATCCCGGCGATGAACGTTCTGGGGATCTCGTGCTGGTATCACGATGCGGCCGCATGCCTGCTACGGGATGGCCGGATCGTCGCGGCAGCCCAGGAAGAACGGTTCACGCGCAAGAAACACGATCCCGATTTTCCCCGGCATGCGATCGACTATTGCCTGAAAGCAGGCGGAATTGAGCGGCCGGACATGGTCGCCTTCTACGACAAGCCTTTCCTCAAATTCGAGCGGCTGCTCGAGACCTATGTCGCCGTATCGCCGCGGGGCCTCAGATCGTTCATCAAGTCGATGCCGGTCTGGCTCAAGCAGAAGCTCTGGATTCCGGATCTGATCTCGAAAGAGTTGGATTTCGACGGCCCCATCGTCTTCCCGGAACACCACGAGAGCCACGCCGCCAGCGCCTTCTATCCCTCGCCGTTCGAGGACGCTGCCATCCTGACGACCGATGGCGTGGGCGAGTGGGCGACCACGTCCTACGGGACGGGCGCGGGAAACCGCATGCGCATCCTCGGAGAGATCCATTTTCCTCATTCTCTGGGTCTGCTATACAGCGCCTTCACGTACTTCACCGGCTTCAAGGTGAATTCCGGCGAGTACAAGCTGATGGGTCTCGCGCCCTACGGCGAGCCGCGTTACGTCGATCTGATCTACGAACATCTCATCGATGTGAAAGACGACGGCTCCTTTCAGTTGAACATGGAGCTCTTCTCGTTCGCGCATGGTCTCACGATGACCTCCAAGCCGTTTGCGCGCCTGTTTGGAGGGCCGCCGCGAACCCCAGAGGCGCCGATTACGCAGCGTGAGATGGATCTCGCCCGATCGGTGCAGGTGGTCATGGAAGACATCCTGCTTAGAATGGCGCGGTTCGTGTACGCTCAGACCGGCCAACGCAACTTATGCCTGGCCGGCGGGGTGGCGCTCAACTGCGTCGCGAATGGCCGCATATTGCGGGAAGGGCCGTTCGATGACATCTGGATACAGCCGGCTGCCGGCGACGCAGGAGGAGCCCTCGGCGCGGCCTACGCGGCCTGGCACGAGTACCTCGACAAGCCAAGGGTGGTGTATCAGTCAGATGCCATGGGCGGATCCTTTTTGGGGCCCGAATTCTCGGATGCCGAGATCGAGGACGTGCTCCGGGCTCATGGTGTACCGTATCGCCGGGTGTTCGGGGACTCCAAGTACGTCGAAACGGCCCGCCGCCTGGCCGAAGGCAAGGTAGTAGGATGGTTTCAGGGCAGGATGGAGTTTGGGCCACGAGCGCTCGGCGCACGATCCATCCTCGCCGATCCGCGCGGGCGTGACGTGCAGAAAACGGTGAACCTCAAGATCAAATTCCGCGAGAGCTTCCGGCCGTTTGCTCCCATCGTCCTGCGCGAGCGGATGGCCGAATTCTTTAAGATGGATCACGACAGCCCGTATATGCTGCTCGTGGCGCCGGTCAATGGCGCTTCCATTGGCGGCGAGGGGCTCGACAAACGCCACCACGTCGACTCTCCGATCCCCGCTGTGACACATGTTGACGGTTCGGCGCGCATTCAGACGGTCGATGTAGACCGCAATCCCGAATTCACGCGACTACTTCGCGCATTTGATGCGCTAACGGGCTGCCCGGTGCTGGTCAACACAAGCTTCAACGTACGAGGCGAACCGATCGTCCATACTCCGGAGGAGGCCTACACGTGCTTTCGCCGGACGTACATGGACACGCTAGTGGTGGGATCCTTCATCGTCGACAAGGATCAAATTCAGGACGCTTCGCAGGCGCTCTACACGGCGGAAGAGGTGGCGGCCGAGTTCGGTCTCGACTAGAACGCAACCATCTGGTTACGCTAGCGCTCCATCCGAGCAGACATCAGGCCAGTTCCGCGCCATTCGTGGCTCAGACGTGCATCTCGAGCAATCGAGGGGAACCTGCAATGCGCCACCACTTTGCATTTCCGCCCCCTGGTTCTTCGCGTTGGATGAATGTCTCCCCGCCAGATTTACATCATGGTGCTGCTCTGTGCGGCTGCTCTGTGCGGCTGTCTGGGCGAGGCGGAGCATTCGAATCCGCTTGATCCCGGGGCTCCCGGCTTCGACAGCGTCGGCACGGTAGGCGGCACCACGACGAGACTGTATCCGCCACATTCCCCCGTGCCGGGTGCGGAGGTGCAGCTCAGCCCCGGCGGCTTTGCATCGATTTCGGATGCGGAGGGCCGTTTTTCCATCCGCGGAGTCCCGGTGGGAGTCTATGAGATCACCGCCGAGAAGGACGGCTTCGAGTCGCTCCCGAAGAGTATCGAAATTGATCTCGGTGCCATGGTAGACACGCATTCCGTCCGGTTGGATGCTCTGCCGGCCATCGAATCGTTCATGATCCGCTCACTGCACATTAGCCGCTGGTTTCCGGCTAAGGACCTCTACTTTCTCGAGATCGTCGCAGACGTTACCGATCCCGACGGTTTGGGTGACATCGCCGAGGTGTGGATCGAAATACCTGCACACGGGTATGCTTACGAACTTGACGAAACGATTGTCGCCGGACGCTTCGAGGCGAGGGTACAAGCGGATTCGTTGCCGGGAGCGAGCCTGTACGCGCTTCAGGGCAGCGAATTCGTGGTGAAAGCCAGCGACGAGCCCGGGTTTGTCGTCACCTCGGAGCCCGGGCACATCATTCGTATCATCGACTATACTCCGGTAGCCGTCGCACCGCAGGGGCAGGATAGCGTCTTGGCGACGCCAACCTTCTCTTGGGAGGATGCGGGGCTTCCTTACGCGTATACCTATCGCATCGACGTCATCCGCGACGAAGCGAACGTCCAGTCCGTCGCGGCCACCATCGAGGGGGTCCCTCGTGATAGCCTGGCACACACACTAGAGACGCCGCTACCGGCCGGAACGTACTTCTGGACGGTCTCGGTGGTCGATGAGTTCGGCAATAGAAGCCGTTCGAAAGAGGCCGGCTTTATCATAGAGTAGGAAACACGTCATATACATGGAAACACCAGTCCAGAGCAGAGCGACGTCCCTCGAAGCGCTCTCTGAGATCGCACTTACCATCAACTCCATTCAGGATCCCGACGACCTCCTCGAAAAGGTGCTGGAGATCGCCATGGAAGAGCTCGATGCGGAGAGAGGCTTCATTCTTCTAACATCCGACACATCCCCTCGCGGCTTCGAGGTCAAGAATAGCCGCAACTTCACGGAGGAGCAGATTGGCGATCTCTCGACCAGCGTCGTGCATGAAGTCCTCCAAAGCGGAGAGCCGGTCCTTCTTTACGAAGCCCTCAGCGACGAGCGCTACCGGGACACGGAAAGCATCGTGCTGCAGCAGATCCAGTCGATCGCCTGCGTGCCGCTCAGTATCAAGACACGGCAGATCGGTGCGATTTACCTGGACAGCCTGACCAAACGCGGACGCTTCACGCGTGCGAATCTGCCTTTTATGACGGCATTCGCCCACCAGGCTGCGGTCGCTATCGAGAATGCTCGATTATATGCGTCGATCCGCGAAGAGAATCGGCGCCTGCGGCAGGAGGTGCAGCGCGTCCACGGTTTCGACGAGATCATCGGCCAGAGCCGGCAGATGCAGGATGTCTTCGACACCATGTCGCGCGTGCTAGATAGCGATGCGACCGTGCTGCTCGAAGGGGAGAGTGGCACGGGCAAGGAGCTGGTCGCACGAGCCATCCATTACAACGGCCATCGGGCCGACAAGCCGTTCGTCGCGATATTTTGCGGCTCGCTTCCGGAAAACCTCCTCGAGAGCGAGCTATTTGGACACAAAAAGGGCTCGTTTACGGGTGCCGTCGCCGACAAGCCGGGCCTGTTCGAGGTAGCGGACGGCGGGACCATTTTCCTGGATGAGGTCGGGGACCTCACGCCGCGCCTCCAGATGGCGCTACTCCGGGTTCTGCAGGAGGGCGAAATCAAGCGCGTAGGCGAGGTATCGGTTCGAAACGTGGATGTGCGCGTCGTCTCGGCTACCAACAAACCGCTTCGTGAGCTGATCAGGGACGGTGAATTCCGCGATGACCTGTATTATCGCCTCAACACCATCTCGATCACGATGCCGCCCCTCCGGCGCCGCCGGGGCGACATCCCCCTCCTTGCCCATCACTTCCTGGACAAGTATGCTCGAAAGAAGGATATCAAGGGTTTCGATCCTGACGCCATGAAAGCGCTGAGGTCGTACTCTTGGCCGGGGAATGTTCGCGAGCTCGAGAACACGATAGAACGGGCCGTAGTGATGGCTCGAGGGGACATGGTGACCCGCGAAGATTTGCGCCTGCCGGATGAGGAGCGACGCGACCTGTTTGAGGTCGGTATGACCCTGAAGGCGGCGGAGCGCGTCATCGTGGAGAGAACGCTTGACGCGTGCGATGGTAATATCTCTGAGACGGCGCGCATGCTGGACGTATCGCGCCGCTGGTTGCACTACCGCCTCAAGGAGTGGGAGAATGGGAGCAGTTGATCTTGTCCTGACGGGTTAGGATGGGGATTCCTGGCGCAATCGATGACATCCGGCCGTTCGCAGAGCTGGCTCAGAATGCGACGACCGTAGTCTACAAAGCGTACCAATCCTCTCTGGAACGCTTCGTTCTGTTGAAACGCCTCAAGGCGGAATACAGCAGGGACGAGGACCTTTCTGCGCGATTTCAGGAGGAGGCACGGATAGCTGCGCGCGTCCAGCACCGGAATGTCGTGTCCATTTATGCCTTCGGCAGCGATGCGGAAGGCGCCTACATCGTTGCCGAGTTCATCGAGGGGCTCGATCTCTCCGAAGTGATCGAGCAGGGGCGCATCCCCGTCGAGATCGCGGTCTTCATTCTCCTGGAGGCCGCCAAGGGGCTCCGGGCGGCGCATCGGAAGAATGTCCTGCACCGGGACATCAAGCCCTCCAACATCCTGATTTCCCACGATGGCGAGGTTAAGCTGGCCGATTTTGGCCTGGCCTCCCTCGCCGATCAGGCGGGAGACGACCTGTCGGAAGTTCGCGGCACTCTTGCCTACCTGGCGCCCGAGCAGATTCGCGGTGAACCCATCGATCAGCGGAGTGATCTGTTCTCGCTAGGGGCCACCTTCTTTGAGATGCTCACCGGCCGGCGTGCATTCGCAGGCGCCGATTCGTCAGAGATTCTAGATGCCGTCCTGAACAGCGACGCGGAGAAATTCCTGTCGGCGACGCCTGGTGTGACCGACGAGATCCGCACCATCGGAGCTCGGCTGTTGGCCCGTGATCCGGATGAACGTTATGCGAACGTCGGGGAGCTGATCGACGCGCTCGAGGCGTACAGGAAGCGGGCGCCGAATACGGCAAGTCGCACCGAGCTTCGCGAGCTGCTCGAGGATCCGGAAGGAGTCAGGGAGCGGTATGCCTCTGAGCGCAAGATCGCGGCGGCTGCGGCGGCCGCAGGGCCCGTCGTGGCGGTCATTCCGGATCGCCCCGCAATGGAAGGCCACCTGGGGAATGGAAGGGTACCTCAGGTCAGCGGGGCCCGCGTGGCCAGGGGCGTAGGCGCCGTGGTTGCACTGCTCTTCTTCATTACGGCCGTCGTCTTTGCCGGCGTGCAGATTTTGAGCGGAACCGAGCCCATCAATCGGAACCAGCTTGCAGGTGATTTCGGCTTGCTCGCGCAAAGTCTGGATTCGCTGGCCACGCTGCGCGAGATACCCCGTGCGGATTCCATTGCTGCAGGTCTCGATGCGGCTGCCCGAGCGGCAGGTAACGAGCTATCGCCCTCGACGACCGGCGATCCGGCAGAAGACGAGCAGGTGGAGGAGGAACCTGCTACCGGTGTGCTGGCCATCCGTGTCGATCCGTGGGCCGGTGTGCTCGTTGAGGATGACTCATTGGGCACCGCTCGCCCGTCGGAACCGCTCTACGCTGAGCTCACGGCCGGGGACCATCGCGTCATCTTGACAAATCCGGAGTTTCCCCGCTTGCCGCGCGAGGTCCGTATCCCTCCCGGTGACACGGTCGCGGTGAGCGTGTCACTCTGGTCGCTGGTAGGACGTCTCGATCTGCACGTTTCTCCGTGGGCGAACGTATACGTGGACGGCCGCCTGGTAGGACAGACTCCGCTGGGCGCGCCCATCATCCTTCTGCCCGGCGTCCGCGAGCTCCGTCTCGAGAATCCGCAGCTCGGAATTACGCGCAGCTACTCGGTTACCGTCTCGCGAGGAGAGGTCCTCAAGAGGGAATACATTCTGACGGAGACTCCGAGTAGCTGATCTAAACGAGAGGAGCGTCGCTGCCGTACCGGCGAAAGCCCAGGACACGGCGAGCCGGCGGACGGGTGGAACAAAATCATCGGAATCCGTTCACGTCCACGACCGCGATTCCCTATGCCGTATCGCCTGATTCACGTGGACCCATCCGTATCGATACCTATGAAGCCCCTGGTTGTCGCGTCGATACGCTCTTCGACGGCCGGTTGACCCCGGATCGATATGAAGTGATCTGACGGTGGATCGGAGGGCGATCTGCCGCGTGGCGTTTGCTTCTACGTGCACCAGCGGGGAGAATTGTAAGGTTGGAAAGATGGCGAACACCCCTTGAGGCCGTGTAGCGCGCAGGATGGAGAAGGGTTACCTGGCTCTGGCACTTTCTATGCTGATGGGATTGCTGCTGGTCACGGCGCTGCCGGCGGTGGCGCAGACCTCAAATCCCATCATGCTCGAGGAGATCGAGACGGCCTATCGCCGGATCGAATACGAACGTGCGGAATTTCTCGCGCGGGAGGCGCTGCAAAACTACGGCCAGTATACGGTGGCGGAGCTCGCCGACATCCACACCATTCTGGCGCTGATAGCATACAACCGGGGCCAGCTCGAGGCTGCTCGGCGGCAGTTTATCTCGGCGCTCCAGCTTTCGCCTTCGCTGGAACTCGATCCGGCTCTCGTGCCGCCGAAGATCGTATCCTACTTCGAGGACCTGAAGACCGAGTTGATCGCGGGAAATGCCTTTCCAACTGAGGCGGCACTTCGGTATGTGCTCGTGACTGATCCGCGCGTTGATGCGGCTCTCCGATCTATGGTTATCCCGGGCTGGGGCCAGTACTACAAGGGCCAGGACCGCCGGGCAGGCCTCTTTGCGGGGCTGTTCGGATTAACGGCAGGAGGTGCCATCTTCTATCACTTCAAGATGGAGTCGGCCCGCGACCGGTACGAGGATGCCGTGTCGGTGGCGGACGCAGAAAGGCTCTACGGCACCTACAACCGGTATTATCGGACGCAAAACGGTCTGGCACAGGGCGCTCTCGTCGTTTGGGTCGCCAGCTATCTGGATGCCCTGATCACGCCGGCTCCTCGCATCGAC
>CBFGRV010000100.1:0-8337 GCA_965651265.1 uncultured Rhodothermales bacterium | reverse complement strand
ACGCCCGCCGCTCTCATCGACGGCTTTGCCTATGATGAGGGCTCCTTCCTCTGGATCGTCAACAACACGTTCTTCCAGTACTACAGCCTCGTCATCTTCTTCGTCTCCATCCTGGTGATGTACGTGGCGAGCTACATGACGGCGCCGCCCGCGTACGAGCAGCTGTCGGGGCTAACCTACGGCACGCTGACGGCCGAAGATCGGGCCGAGTCGCGCGCCAGCTGGGGCTGGTCGGATGTGGCGTTGACCGTGCTGGTACTCGTCCTGATTCTGGCCGCGTACCTGTACTTCACGGGATGACGTCCGGATTGAGTCTATGGCGACGGGCCGGCTGCGCTCATGGTCGCGTGGGTGAGCCGGCCCGTTGCGCGAATCAATCCGCCGGGGCGGGCTGAACGGCCGGGCCCTGGCCGGAGAGCGACTGGTACCACGCGCGCACGCGTTCCATCGCGGCGTTGGACATGACGTACACGACCGGAATCAAGAGGAGCGTAATTAACGTCGACGCCGTGAGCCCGCCGATCACCACGCGAGCGAGCGACGCCTGAATCTCCGCGCCGGCACCCCAGCCGAGGGCCAGTGGAAAGAGGCCCAACACCGTCGTAAGCGTGGTCATCAGGATGGGCCGGAGGCGCAGCCGCCCGGCCTCCACGACCGCAGGAAGGACATCCATCCCGTGCTCGCGACGCAACAGGTTGATGTAGTCGACCAGCACGATGGCGTTGTTCACCACGATCCCAATGAGCATCACGAGCCCCATGATGCTCTGCATGTTCAGGGACGTCCCGGTCAGCAGCAGTGTCGGCACCACACCGACTACGGCCACGGGCACCGAGAACATCACGATGAGCGGATCGAGAAATCGCTCGAACTGCCCCGCCATCACCATGTAGATGAGCACGATGGCCATGATGATGGCGATAATGAAGTCGCGCTGCGCCTTCTGCTGCTCGAGGTACTCCCCGGCAAACGTGATCGAAAAGCCATCCGGTAGGGGCATCTGGGAGAGCTCGCCGCGGATCCGCTCCACAGCCTCTCCGAGCGCCACGCCGCGCTCCAGATTCGCCGAGATGTAGGTCACGCGCTGGCCGTTCACCCGCTGAATCTGCATCGGCGCCCGACCCCGCACGTTTTGGACCAGCGTCGAAACGGGTAGCGTCTGCCCATCCGGCGTACGAACGGAGATGGCATCCAGGTCGGACATCGTCAGCCGGTCTTCCGGGCGCAACCGAACGACGATCGGAAACTCATCGCCCCCGACGCGGAATTGCCCGGCGCGACTGCCGCCGACGCTCGTCTGGATGGCACGCGCCACCTGCTCGACGGTGAGACCCAGGCTCGAAATCTTCTCCCGATCGAACACGACGTTCTCTTCCGGACGGCCCTCTTGCCGGCTGAGTCGAACGTCGGCCACGCCTGGTACACCCTGCATCCTGTGCTGAATCTGGCGCGCTACCTCGTCGGCGACCTCCAGATCGTAACCGCGCAGCTCGATCTGAACGGCCTGGGTGCCATCCCCCGAGCTAAAGAGCCGCCGGAGAATCCACAGACCGGATTGCGCCTCCACGCGGATTTCCGCACCGGGAATGAGACCATCCACGGCGGACCGAATCCGGTCAGCCAGTTCCGTACTGCTGATGGAGCGCTCGTTCGACGGCTTCAGCCGAACCTCGATCTCCCCGTTGCCCCATCGAACCTCCGTGGCGACATCACGAACGTCCTCCATCGGAAGAAGCGGCCGCACGGCCTTCTCGAGCTCATCCAGATATTCGCGCACGACGGCGATGTTCGTGCCCTGCGCCATCTCGATCTCAACGTCGAGCTCGTCTGCATCGGTTTGCGGAGTGAGTTCAACGGGAATGAGCGGCCATAGAAGGATCGTGATGACGACCAGACCGCCGGTCACTGCAAGCACGAGGCCGCGCCGCTGCACGGCCACGTTCAGCGACTGCGAATATCGGCGCTCCAGTTGCTCGAACCGCCTCTGGAACCACGATTTCTTGGCCGGCTTGTCCTGGGAGTTGTCCGGTCGGACCGTCAGGAACTTGCTGGCGAGCACTGGAACCAGCGTGAGCGCAACCAGGAGGGAGCACGCCAGCGCGAAAACGACGACGAGGGCGAGCGCCTGGAAGAGGTCACCCGTGGTCGATCGCATGAAGACGAGAGGCAGAAAAATTACGCACGTCGTCAACGTCGACGCCACGATGGCCCCGGCGACCTCGCGCGTACCGATCTGTGCGGCCTCGATCAACCCGCGACCCCGTTCTTCCCGTTGCCGAACGATGTTCTCCAGGACTACGATGGCATTGTCCACCATCATCCCGATACCGAGAGCCAGGCCGCCGAACGTCATCTGATTCAGCGTCATCCCCCCGAAATAGAGGACGCCGAACGTCGCGATCACCGAAATGGGAATGGCGAGGGCGATGACGAAGGTGGACGAGCCATTCCGCAGGAACAGATACAGGATGAAGATGGCGAGCAGGCCGCCCCAGATGGCCGACGACTGCACGTTCGAGATGCTCTGGCGGATGAACGTGCTCTGGTCGCTGATCACGTGGATCTGCAGGTCGTCGCGTTCGGCATTGATGAGGTCGACCTCCCGCTGGATGGCATCGGCGACGGAGACCGTGTTGGCGCCGCTCTGCTTCTGGATGGAGATGCGCACGACCGGCACGCCGTTGAGCTCGGAGAGCCGGCGCACGTCCTCGTAGCCGTCAACGACATCGGCCACGTCCCGCACCCGGACCGGGGCGTCGTTTCGATACGTGATGACGGTGTTGGCGATCTCGTCGACGGAGGTGTACTCCCCGAGCGAGCGCACGTAGAGGTCCTTGATGCCTTCCTTGACGTTGCCCCCGGGCAACGATGCATTCTCCCGCGCGATGGCCTGCTGCACGTCGAGCGGCGCCAAACCGCTGGCCGGCAGGCGGTCGCGCTTCAGCTCGACGCGAATTTCGCGATTGATTCCGCCCTGAATCTCGATCGTGCCCACCCCCGGGATCTGCTCGAAACGCTGGGAGATGTCGCGTTCGAGGATCAGGGTCAGCTCTTCGAGCGGGCGAATCGATTCGACCGCGAGCGACATGATCGAAATGTTGTTCGGGTCGAACTTCCAGATGCCGGGTGGCTCGGCTTCCTCCGGCAGGTCGTCGCGGATGCGGTCCAGCGCCGCGCGAATGTCGTTCGCGGCTTCATCCAGACTGGTGCCCTGCGCGAACTCGAGGCTGACGAAGCTCACGCCTTCCTGCGATCTCGACGTCATCCGCTGCAGATTCGGCACGCCCGAAACGGCGTTCTCGACCTGATCGGTGATGATCTGCTCGATCTCCTCCGGACCGACGTTCGAGTACCTCGTGTAGACGGTGAGCCGTGAGAACTCGATCGGCGGCAGGAGGTCCACAGGCAGGTACATGAAGCCCACGATACCCACCGTGATGATCACGAGGTAAAACATGGCCGTGGCGACCGGCCGGCGGATGGATAGGTTGGTCAGAGAAGCCATCTCAGAAACTCGGTCAGGGGCTCAGGACTCGGCCGGGCTGCGACGGTCCGGGGCCATTCCGGTAACGGCGTCGCTCTGGGGTTGCCGACCCTCGGTGGCCGGTTCAGTTTCCGGTGATTCTTGTTCGCGTCGCGATTCCAGAGCCTCCCGGGCCAACCGCTGCTGCTTCTCCATGAACCGACGGAGGAGGTCCTGATCCTGCATTTCCTGCAGGTATGCGATGCGATCCCACGTGGTCGGGCGCGCACGTGCGAGCGGCCGATCGACGGGCTGGTTGCTCAGCAGGTTTTGCCCGACGATCACCACCCAGTCGCCCGGGCGCACACCATCGACGCCGACGAGCCCGCGACCGCGCGCGAGCACCTGAACCGGCCGAAACTCCATCGGTGTGGGCTCGGTGAGGGGCGGCGGCAGTTCTTCGTCGAAGCTTTCCGGCTCGTCAATCGGGGTTTCAGTCGATAGGGAGGAGGCGACGTACACACCGGTGGTGCCGGATCGAGGATCTTCGTACACGGCGCTCGTAGGAAGCAGCGTGGCGAGTTCGCTCTCTCCGTAGAGCACATCGACCGTCACGAACATGCCCGGCCGCAATCGGCCCTCCTCGTTGGGGACGTGGATCTCCGCGGACGCGCTATAGGTGGCCCTATCCAGGAACGGCGAGATCCGCGAGACCTCCGCCTGAAAGGTCTGGCCGCCCTCGATGGTCACGAGGGCGGTGTGCCCCAACTCGATGCGGGGCAGGGCGGCATCCGGAATGGATACATCCACCTTGACCGTGCTCATGTCGCCCATCGTGAAGAGGTGGGTGTTGGGGTCGACGCGCATGCCGACCTCCACATTGCGCTGGCCCACATGCCCGGTGATGGGCGCGCGTACAACGGTCCGTCGGACGGCCTCACGCTGCTCCTCGACACTGGCCTCCGCCTGCGCGATGCGGGCGAGCGCCTGCTCGTGGGCCGCCTCCGCCGCGTCCACCTGTGCCTCGATGGACTCGAGCTCCTGCTGGCTCTGGAGCTGCTTCTCGGCGAGCTGCCGCACCCGCTCCAGACGCGACTGCAGCTCGCGGAGGGTGGCCGACGCCTGCCGCTCTTGCGCCTGACTGATGCGAAGTGTAGCCTCCGCCTGCCGGAGCTGATCCTCGTACTGCTGGCTACGCAGATACACCAGGGGCTGTCCCTGCCGCACGAAATCACCATCATCCACCATCACGCGCTCGACCGGCGCTGCGATTTCAGGGTAGATGGCGATCTGATTGGAGGCACGGACGATGCCGGACAGCCGCTCCTCCAGTGGGAGCGATCCCTGCCGCGCCTGGATGACCTCAACGGCGGGGATGATGCCCGCTCCAGCCTGGTCGAAATCGCCGCCACCACCGTCGGGCCGACCGCAGGCCGCAAAAACAAGGGCCAATCCAAGGATCAACAACGCCTGCGGTCTGGGTAATACGATCATGAGCTCTGAATTTCGTCCAGGACGGCGCCGCCTTCGGCACCGATATGTTGAATCCGCCCGACAAAGCTGAGTCTGCCCGACGCGGGAGGCCGAGTGCCGCTTATCGGGAGATCAAGAAGCGCATATCATATGTTGCAGCCCGTGTGCAGGTTCTAATATGTGCACGGGATGCACGTCCATGACGATGAACTGCACACGCAGAACCCGCGTATTTCACGCTCCCTACAGCCAGATCGCGCCTTTCGCGTGCAAGTAACCAGAGAATCGACCAGAGTCGAGGCATGGTTAAGGGCGCTTCGATTGCACCAGTGGTCGAAGAACCTCCTCATCCTCGTGCCTACGCTGGCCGCGCACCGGTTCATGGAGATGGACCTCATGGCGGCGGCGGTGCTCGGCTTCGTGGCCTTCTCGATGTGCGCCTCGGCCGTCTACGTCGTCAACGATCTCGTGGACGTATCGGCGGACCGCCGTCATCCCCAAAAGCGAATGCGGCCCTTTGCGCGCGGCGCGCTTTCGTCGAAGGAAGGCGCCTTTGCCGCGGCAGTGTTCGCTGCGATCGGACTTCTGCTGGCCGGGGCGCTCCTTCCGGCGGCTTTTGTCGCGGTGCTCGTCGTATATCTCGGTCTGACCACGGCGTATTCACTGTATCTCAAAGGCATCCTCCTGGTGGATGTCCTCGTGCTCGCGGGCCTCTATTCGTTGCGGCTTTTTGCCGGGTCCGTCGTCACCGGCATCGAACTGTCACCCTGGCTGCTCGCCTTCTCCTCCTTCCTGTTCTTCAGTCTGGCTCTGATGAAGCGGTATGCGGAGGTGATCCTGGTGGAATCCATAGGCATCGAGCCGAACTTCGGACGCGCCTACGTATCCAGCGACAAGGATCTTCTGCGAGCGCTGGGGACGTCGGCGGGCATCTCGGCCGTTCTCGTGCTCGCCCTCTACGTGAACAGCGAACTAGTGGTTCAACTGTACAGTCGGCCGCAATGGCTCTGGCTCGTTTGTCCGCCGTTGTTATACTGGATCGGTCGCATGTGGCTGAAGGCACATCGAGGCGAGATGCATGATGATCCGATCGTCTTCACCATCAAGGACGGCGCCAGCTGGGCGGTGGGCGTCGTCATCGCATTGATCTTCACCCTCGCCCTGTAAAAGGACTTCGAGACCATGGCGCGAACCTGGATAGCCTTGCTCCGAGGCGTCAATGTCGGCGGCGCGCACAAGCTCAACATGAAGGAGCTCGCCGCCTTGCTCACGTCCGAGGGCCTGAGCAACGTGAGGACCTACATTCAGAGCGGCAACGTCGTTTTCGAGGCGGACGACGAGGACGACGAGCGCGCGCTCAGTAATCGGATCTCCGGGGTCATCGAACGTGCCAGTGGCTTTCGCCCGGGGGTCCACATTCTAACCGAGGAGGCGCTTCGGCAAGCCATGGATGCGAATCCCTTCCCGGAGGCTACCTCCGAACCATCGCGCCTGCACCTGTTCTTTCTGATGGGGCAGCCTGATAGGCCGGATTTTGAGTGTCTCCGTTCTTTGCAGTCACCGACCGAACGCTTCGAGCTCAAAGAGGGGGTCCTCTATCTCCACGCCCCCGATGGCATTGGGCGCTCGAAGCTGGCGGCCTCGATCGGTCGCTGCCTGCGCGTCGAGATGACCGCGCGCAACTTGAGGACCGTCAAAAAGCTTAGCGAATTGGTTTGACGAAGTAATTCACGCCGTCGCCGACTTCGCCGGACGGTGTCTGGCGAGCGGGGATCGCGTCGATCGCTTCAGCAACTCGCAAAGAAGTGTCTTTGCGGCCTCGTCAGAGCAATAGTGGATCTCGTCCCCTATCACGAAAACATTCGAACCGTCCTGATCTATCGCATGCGCGTCGATGAGTCTATCGTCGAGCGAGCGGGCGATGAGTCGGTGAAGCGGTTCGCGTTCCAAGTCCCACATCACCTTCATGTACATCACCAGGTATAAAGCACTTCAACACATGCCGTCGCCTTCCGGGGTAGTCGTCCAGGGAGAAGAACCTATCTGACGACGAGCCTTATGGTTCACGCAGCCTTCATGGAGTCTTTCTACCTATCCAATCGTTCCAGCATAGCGCATTGCGGTTGCTCCGTTCCTTCCCGTTACAACAAACCGTACATTCCGGTGCGGCATTACAAGGCCGTAATACCGTTTCCCGATCAATCGCGTCTGGTTCGGCTGGTTAGTTTAGGCTCTTGTGGTTGTGTGCTTGATGCTTCGTCTCTGATTTCTCGTGCCGGATCTGTCGAGATACATGATCAAGGCATCGCTGCTCTACCTCGTTGCAGCGCTTCTGACCGGGGTCATGCTGGCTGAGCCCGTGCTCTCCAGGCTTCCGTGGATGGCCGCCTTATATCCTGCGTACATTCACCTGTTTGTATTCGGATGGCTCACCCAACTCATCTTTGGGGTCGCCTACTGGTTGTTTCCGCGGGCCTCTCGTGATCGTCCGTATGGGCGGGGCGCGCTGGCTTTTGCGGGCTTCATCATGCTGAATGCGGGACTTCTGGCGCGCGTGATCTCGGAGCCGGCCGCGGTCTGGCAGGGCACGGGAGGATGGGGTGTCGTTCTCACCGCCTCGGCGGTATTGCAGTGGCTGGCCGGCGTGATGTTCGTCGTTTACTTCTGGGAGCGGGTCAAGAGGAAGTAGGATGCCGGCGCAATCGGTCTGGCTCGTGCGCTTCGCCCTGCTCTATTTCCTGGCCGGGGCAACGATAGGGGGAGCGCTTCAGGCGCAGAAGGCTCTCAGTGTTTCGGGTCTTGGAGCGATGTCATTGCCTGAAATCTGGTCCCTGCGAAGTGTCCACATCGAGTTCCTGTTGATCGGATTCATGCTTCACCTGGCCTTCGGTGTCGCGCTGTGGATTCTCCCCAAGCCGCCCAGGCCTGGCCCCAGGGTGTTCGTTTGGATCGCCGCGGCGATGCTAAACGCCGGCATCTGGCTCGTCAGCATTTCGCCGGCTGTGGGGGACGCCTCCGGAACGCTCGAAATCCTGGGACGACTGGCCGAAATCGGAGCCGTCGCACTGTTCGCCGTGCAAGTCCTCCCGCGGGTGAGGTCGATGGAGAGCTTCCGCAAAGCGTGACACTCAGGCGGCCCGGCGAAATCAGGCGGCTCCGTCGCCGCATCCATTGGCGCTTTCGGAGCGTCCGGCCACGTGCATCTCGACGATACGGTCGACATTCACACTCCGGATCGCGCCGATGGCGACTTCCCACGCGCCCTCGTCACACAGGCCGCTGATCTTGGCATCCTCGTATGCCTGCTGGGCGGCGGCCACGCAGCTTTCGACCGTGCTGCGGGCCAGGCTCCGAGCATCGTCGGAAGAGATCTTAGTTTCGATCATGGTACTTCTTATTCA
>CBFGRV010000099.1:0-8462 GCA_965651265.1 uncultured Rhodothermales bacterium | reverse complement strand
GAGGTCGGAAGTCAGAAGGCAGAGGTCGGAAGTCAGAAGGCAGAGGTCGGAAGTCGAGCGGCAACGTCGTTGGGGAAGATCTGACATCGGACCTCCGACCTCCGACCTCACTATCTCCCATCTCCCATCCCCTATCCCCCATCTCTCCTTCCCCCTTCTCCAATCGTTTCCAGCCTCCCTCGCTCTTCCTCAAACACCGCATGGGGCACAGTGGTCGGGCGGCGGAGGGCGTTGGGATAGCGGCGGTGCACGGCGCGTATGGCCTTCTCCGTGGTCGGCCGCTGGAAGAACAGCGTGCCCTGAGCGCCCTTCAATGCCCGGATGGAGCCGAGCTCCAGCTCGACGGCCTGGATGCGACGGCCCCGCCCCAGCATCCCACCGATCAGGGTCTTCGCCGTGTTGAAGAGCCGGCGCGGATCGTTCGAGGCCTCGGGCAACACCCGGCAGGTGAAGGCGGAGGGGCGCAGGCGATCGTGCAGCGTCACCTTGACGCGCTGTGCCCCGTTCTCCTTCAGCTCGGCAGCGGCACGGCGGACGAGGAATTCCAGGACCGGCAGAATGTCGCCGGGCTCCGTGCACGGATGGTCGAATTCGTAGGCACGCCGCACGGCCGGCGGTGGCGTGTAGAGCGATATCGGGCCGTCGTCATCGGGGTGCAAAAGGCGATAAAACCACGCCCCCTCCTCGCCGAACTGGGCCCGCAGATGGCGAAGGGCGAGCCCGCGCGCCGCCCCCAGCGTGTCGAAGCCGAAGAGTGCGAGCTGTTCGATGATGAGCTCGGAAAAGCCGAGCGCGGTGAGGCGGGCGATCTCGAAGCGATCGTGGAAGGCGCGGACATGCCGGGGCTGGATCGCCAGCACGTTGCCTTCCGCCGCGCAGAGTGCGCCCAGGAGCGCCGTGGTCCGATGAGGAGCCAGTGCGGCCCGCACCCGGAGTCGGGCGACGACCTCACGCACGCCCTTGAACGGCTTGAAGTAGAGCCGGCCCGGTCGATCCGGCTCGAGAAACGGCGTGTACGTGTTGATCTCGTGCAGTACATCCTCCCAGGCGGCCTGCTCGAGCTGTGCATCGCGGCGGCGGAAGAGCGTGTCCTCCGGCGCCAGGCGCTCGGCCCGGTCGGCGGAAATGCCCTCCACGATGCCGGATGCGCGGAGCCGGGCGCTCGCCGCCACCACCTCCCCCGAGGCGGTAACGACGACTGGAGCATGCCGCGCGGCGGGGTCGACGCGTTCGAAGACCCACGCCGGAAAGGCAGATATGTAGAGGCAGCCGAAATGCATGGGTGGTTTCGGCGGAGTTAGAGGCAGAGGTTAGAGGCAGTCGGAGGCAGAGAGCGGAGGCAGACGATCTCTCTGCAGGTCGAGTCGCTAGCCCGGTTTGAAGAGCCGCAGTGCCGCGATGAGGCGTCCCTGGATGCGGACCTGCTCGGCCGGATATCGTCGTTCCTCGTAGCGATCGTTTTCGGGCACGAGGCGGAGCATCTCGCCTTCCGGATAGACCCGCTTGAGCGTCCCGCCCTCCCCCTCCACCCAGGCCGCGCAGATCGTTCCGGGTTCGACACGAGTGACCGGTCGCATGAGCAGCATCATACCCTCGTGCAGGCCGGCGCCGATCATCGAATCGCCCTCGACGGTCAGGAAGTAATCATCCTCCCGAATCATGGGAAACAGATCCTCGATGCCGTCCACCATCTCGACGTCTTCCCCCAGCATCATCGAGACCGGACCGGCGGGGATCGATCCGAAAAGCGGCCATCCTTTCCTCAGCATCCGCTCCGTCTTCGGGGTGATGGTGATGCGAAGAGGGCTGCGACGGCCGGACTGCACGACATCCAGATATCCCTTTCGGGCGATGGCGCGCAGGTGCTGGTAAACGGTGGAGTGGTCGCTGTAGTGGAAGGCCTGGGCGATCTCGGGACCCGTCGGCGTTCGGCCGTATTCCTGCTGGAAGGAGATCAGAAAGTCCAGGATCTCCTTCTGCCGAGGCGTAAGATCTGTGGGCATGGAGTCACTCACGGAACCGACACGAGACCAGGCGTTTTTTGGGTCATACCCCCATGTTTTGGGGCACGGTTCCATGATAGGTGTGAAGCATGTGTATGTCAAGTATCCCGTTTTAAAAACGTTGCGCGGATTCGGGGCATCTGAAGATCCGCACATATGACGCCTGAGTGCCCATCGAGCGCCTCCGTCGAGACGTCTCTCCGGAGCCTTGAACATATGTGAACAAGTACCTGGCAGAACAAGGATGCGACCCGGAGGCGGGGGATGCACACGTTACGGAGGAAGCGCTTCCGGAACGGGCCGCCTCCTCGTGAAGAGAAGCAACATGCCATCCTTTTAACCGATTGTTTTTCAATGCCTTACCATGCCCGAAAAGACGGATGAAAAGACGCATTCCAGCCCTTCATTTCCCTGCTCGGAATGCGCCGTCCCAAGGCGAAAAGCGGCCGTCCCGGCTCTCCGCCCGTACAACGCCCCGGTTGTGGATAAAGAGTGGAAAACCGTAGAAAAGCGTGTATTCCATGTTGGAAAGTTGTAGTCAACTTTTCCTTGCAATCGCCCCACCCGGCGTCTAAAATGAACGCCGGTTTTGGGCACACTCTTCTACCCTCATCTGCCCCACCCTCGCAGCCTTAAACCCAGCACCCAGTATCCATATGCCTCCTTCTGTCGCACGCAAAACGTGGGAGACGTGCCTCACCCAGATTTCCGATCAGATTCCCAAGCAGTCGTTTCGAACCTGGTTTGCCCCTATCACCCCTCTGGATTTTGAGCGGCATGACGAGTCGGCCACGCTCCGGCTCGCCGTTCCCGATGCGTTCCATACTGAATGGCTCGAATCCCACTACGCGCACGTGATCCAGAAGGTGGCGACCGATGTCGTCGGCCAGAACACCTGTATCACCTATGAGGTCGTTCCGCGCGAAGCCGATGAGCTGCCTGCGGCGGCCCCGTTCCATGATCACTTGCGGGGCACGCATCCGACCGAGGCTTACCCCACGGCGCCGCGCCCCGCCTATTCGCCCGAGCGCTCGGCCGGCGATGGAGCGCCGGCAGGGGACGGCGGGTCGCCCTTCGGTCGAGCCCCGCACAGCTCTCCATCCGGCGGCATATCCACGGCCACTCCTTTCACGGGCGCGCCGACGGCGATTCCATCCCGGGGCCGGCCGATGCCGGCTCCTCCGCAATCGTACTGGATCCACGAATCCCGACTGAAGCCGGAGTACACCTTCGAATCCTTCATCGAGGGCGATTGCAACCGCCTCGCTCGCAGCGCGGCGTACGCCATCGCGGAAAACCCGGGCGGCACGAGCTTCAACCCCTTCATGGTCTACGGCGGCGTCGGCCTCGGGAAGACACACATCGTTCAGGCCATCGGAAACCGCGTTACGCAGAGCGGCAAGCTCGACCGCGTCCTCTATGTATCGAGCGAGCAGTTCACCTCGCAATTCGTCCGATCCATCCAGGAAAATCGGATCTCCGACTTCTCGAGCTTCTACCGGCAAATCGATCTGATCATCGTCGACGACGTGCAGTTCTTCGGCGGCAAGGAGAAAACCCAGGAAGAATTCTTCCACGTCTTCAATGAGCTGCATCAGACGGGCAAGCAGATCATCCTCTGTGCCGATCGTCCGCCGTCGGAAATTTCGGGCATCGAGGAACGTCTCCTATCCCGATTCCGCTGGGGCCTGAGCGCCGACATCCAGCCGCCGGACCTGGAGACGCGGATCGCCATCTTGCAGCACAAGGCTGCGCAGCATGCGGTAGCGCTGCATCCCCTGGTCGCGGAGTTCGTTGCCGAGCGCATCCGAGCGAACATTCGTCAACTCGAGGGAGCACTGCTGAAACTGGCGGCCCACGCCGAGTTGTATGGCCGCCAGATCGATCTGGAGCTCGCCAAGGAGATCTTGCGTGACATGGTGGACGATTACCAGGTTCGCCTGGAGATCGAGGACATCCAACGGATTGTGGCGCAATTCTACGAGATCTCGCCGGAGCTGCTCTCGGCAAAGACGCGCAAGCGAGAGATCGTCACGGCGCGACACGTCGCCATGTATTTCTGCAAGATGATGACATCCCACTCCCTGAAGAGCATCGGGCTTCGCTTCGGCGGGCGCGACCACTCGACGGTGATCCACGCCTGTAATACGATTGGCGATCGGATCGAGCTCGAGCCCGCATTCCGCGACGAGGTCGAGGAGGTGGAACAGCTACTGGATCGGAGGCGACCCTCGGCGCGCCGCACGATGGCATCGGCTTGAAGCCGCACCGGCCGGAACTCATCGGCGCGGCAACCGTCGGGAGTGCCGTGGGCGAGCTTCTCCAACAAACCAGTCATGGGCTTTACTGCGAGGCGGGTGGATTTTACATCGACCCGAACCGTGCGGTCGATCGGGCCGTCATCACTCATGCGCATTCCGATCATGCGCGCCGGGGCTCCAGGGCGTATCTGTGCGCGGAACCCTGCGAGCCGCTGATCCGAACCCGACTCGGAGACGTCGCGGTAGAGTCGGTGCCCTATGGCCGATCGTTCACCATCAACGGCGTCCAAATCTCCTTCCATCCCGCCGGACACATCCTGGGCTCGGCCCAGGTTCGCGTCGAGGCGGGTGGCGAGGTCTGGGTCGTGACGGGCGACTACAAGACGGATCCCGATCCTTCCTGCGAGCCGTTCGAGCTCGTCCCGTGCGATGTCCTGGTCACCGAATGCACCTTCGGGCTGCCGATCTACCGATGGCCGCATCCCGAATCGATCTTTGACCAAATCAATGCCTGGTGGCGGCGTAATCAGTCGCTCGGCCTCGCCAGCGTGCTCTTCGGCTATTCGTTGGGCAAGGCGCAGCGCCTTCTGTGCGGTGTGGACGCGACCATCGGGCCCATCTACACGGCCGATTCGGTCGAGCGGATGTCGGCTGTCTACCGGCGAACCGGCATCGCGCTGCCGGTGACGACTCCGCTGCCTGCGGATCACTCGCCGGCCGACTGGCAGCAGGCGCTCATCGTGGCCCCGGGTGCCTCCTGTGTGGAATTGCAGAACATTCCGGCAGCCTCCACGGCCTTCGCCTCCGGGTGGATGCGCACGCGCAAGCGGCGGCGTCAGGCGGGTGACCACGGCTTCGTGCTGTCGGACCACGTGGATTGGCCCCAACTCCTCGATGTCGTCGAGGCGACCGGCGCCGAACGTGTGATCACGACGCACGGCTTCGCCGCCACGGTCGCGCGATACCTCCGCTCATCCGGAATCGATGCTTCGGAGCTCGCCCGTACGGCCGGTGACGATGTGGATGATGAGGCAGGGCACGATGTAAGTGCTGATGCTGGTGTCGATGTACGTGTCGAGGCGGGCGAGGATGTGGATATGGGTTTCGATGTGGAAGTGGATGTGGATGCGGCAGCCATGCCCGCCAACGGGAAATCGCGGGTAGGCTAATGCGAGCGTTTTCGAATCTCTGCGCGACGCTGGAGTGCAGCTCGCCGGTCCATCAGCAAGCGGCGCTGGCCGACTACCTCTCCCGGGCCGCCCCAAAGGACGCTGCCTGGGCGCTCTACTTCCTGAGCGGCCGCCGTCTCAAGCGCGTAATCCGCAACACGGAGCTCGCCGCGTGGGCTGCCGAGGCGGCCGGGCTTCCGCCGTGGCTGTTTGATGAGGCCCACACCGCCGTAGGCGACCTCGCCGAAGCCGTGGCCCTCCTCCTTCCAGATGGTCCCGGATCCGACCGGCCTTTGCATGAATGGGTGGAGCGGCGCCTGCGCCCGGCCGAGTACCTGTCCGCCGAAGCCAGGAAGCAGGCGATCGTAGAGGCCTGGATGGAGCTCGACCACTCCGGACGGCACGTCTGGAACAGATGGATCACCGGCAGTTACCGGTCCGATGTCGAGCAGCGGACTCTGCTCGCCGCGCTCTCGGATGTCACCGGCCTCGACCCGTTCGTGCTCGCCTATCGGTTCTCGCGAGCCTGGGAACCGACGGAGCAGTTTTTCGCGGATCTCACGCGTCCCGACGGCACTGACGACCGCCGATGCCGACCCTATCCGTTCCATCGACCGGCGCCTTTCAACCCGGGATTCGGCAGACAGCCGGCCGAACGCCCCTTTGCTGACTGGCACATCGAATGGAAATGGAGCGGCATCCGCGTCCAGGTCGTGCGGCGCGGTGGGCGCTCGTTCATCTGGTCGGAGGCAAGCGATCTGCTTACGGACGCCTTTCCGGAGGTCCGCAACAGCGCGCTCGTGCTGCGAGATGGAGTCGTGCTCGACGGCGAAATCGTAGCCTGGTGCGATGGCGCGCCCGGGCCCTTCAAGTCGCTTCGCCCGCGGCTTCATCGCAGCTCCGCATCCAGGAGTCTCCTTTCTGCAGCGCCGATTTGCTTTCTCGCTTCCGACATCCTCGAGGCCGGTGGCCGCGACATTCGACATCTCCCTCTCAGGGATCGCCGGCGGATGCTCGATGAGACCCTCCGTCCATGCACCGATGCCCTTCGCATACACCGTGCCCCCGTTGTGGAAGCTGCATCCTGGAGCGAAGTCATCGAGCTATACACCTCCTGCCGCGATCACGACGCCGCAGGCCTGGTTCTCAAACGGTTGGATGGCGAGTACGACGATCCCTACGCTTCATGGATCTGGAAAGCCGAGCCTTTCACGATCGACGCCGTCCTTATATATGTCGAGAGCGGGCGGACGCGGGCGACGTCCGAATACACGTTCGGGGTGTGGGATGGAGACGATCTCGTCCCGATTGCTCGGGCGGATGTAGAGCCCGCCGCACCCTTTCTCGATGTCATCGACGAGTTCATCCGTAATCACACCGTCGACCGGTTCGGGCCCGTGCGGGCGATCGAGCCTGTGCTCGTGTTCCGGCTCGGATTCGACGACATCCGTCCCTCCCCGCGCCGGCGTTCCGGGTACATGCTTCGAAATCCCCGAGTTCTACAGCTGCTGGAGAAGGACGCTTCCGACGCCCATTCGCTGGACTCCCTCCGGAAGTTTGCCGACACCGTCGAGCCGCGAACCGAACTGCAGTTGGTGCACGAAGAGGAGGAATTGGCCTACGAAAAGTCGTCTGAATTGCGTAGATAGCAGATAGGTCGAGACCACTGCCGCTCATGGATCACGAGGTCGAGCTGAACTACCGATTGACGGGACACCTGCAGCAGGGTGAGCGCGTGCTGGCCACGCTGATCTCGTCGCAGCACGGCATCTACGCGGCCACCGATCGCCGCATTCTCGGCCTGAACAATGCGCGGATTGGCTACTGCCTGCGCATCCATGCTTACGCCGATCTTGAGCGGGTCGAATGCATTTCGGATGGAAAGGCCTGGGCGGTTCGGTTTATGGCAGGTCGCCGGGAGCTCGCCGTGCGAGCCCGCTCCGCCACTGAGGCGCGTATGTTCGCGCGGGCAGCCTCGGAACGACTGGCGCGCGCCACCGCCGGGTAGTTGGAGCCAGCGGCCATGCCCCTGAAGAATCCGCTTACCCCCCGCGAGACCGCGCTTCGCCTGCTCGAGCACATGGAGCCCGGCGCCACGTACGACGACATCATCCGTCAGGTGAGGATCCTGGAGGACATCGAGCAGACGATGAATGACGTCGAGTTGTACGGGTTTGAGGCTGAGGACGTCGTGGAGGCCGCTCGCGAGGAGGTCCGGCGCAGCGGTGAAAGCAAGAGTCGGCACTTTCGCGCCGTCCGGCTCCGATGGGATTCCCTGGAGCAGAGTACGGACACCCTCGCAATGAAGAAGGGCTGGGTGCCCCTGTCCCTGCAGCCGGCTTCCGTGGAGGCGCCGGGGCATGGGCATGAGCCGTACCTTTGGCGCGCGGCCTGGCTAGACTAGCGCTCGCGCTGACCTAAAGGGACACCTACGGCCCTCAGTGCTCGCTCTCCAAAACGGCGCAGATCATGACGGCGACCGCATGCACGATGTGCGGATTGCGGTAGTATCCCTCGCGGATCTTGGAGACGAGCTCACCGGCGGGCCGTTTCGTGAACACGGAGCCGAAAAGCATGCGCATCCGACTCTGCGCGTCAGGTGATTGCTTGATCTGATCGAGCGACCGTCGCAGATCTTGCGATTCGTCCGCGCGTCGCTGCACGAGCTGGAGAGGAGCCCGTCGATTCGATCTGACAGAGACGGCATTGGAGGCACGCGGCCTTTTCGACACTGGACGAAGATTTGGAGAGGCTTCGGGCGACGTACTTCGGTTGTTCATGGGACTACTCGAGGGTGCGAGCTGCGTTGCTTTACGCTCGATGTATCGGCAAAACGGTCGAGAGAATTAGGCGCAAAACCCGGTTGCGCCAAAGACTTAGACCCGAAACGCTCGATGTTACGAGACCGTCGCAACGGCTGGCGCAGACGCCGGCGCTAGTCCTCGCCGTTTACGGTGAATCCGATCTGACGGCGCCGACCGGGGCGCTCCTGCTTCAAGCGCTCCCGCAGCCGCTCGTACTCGGCTTCC
>CBFGRV010000098.1:0-9251 GCA_965651265.1 uncultured Rhodothermales bacterium | reverse complement strand
ATCATGATCAGAAGCAGAATCAGGAATAGCGGCCGGCGGAATTCCCGCAGCATGTCCCGGTACGAGACGCCCGCCGCCACGCGCTCGTTGAGCGGGAATTTCTGCGTGAGCAGCATCGCTCCGTAGATGATCGTCGGCAGGAGCACCAGGCCCACTTTCCACCGCCATCCGACGTCACCCATCGCTATCACAAACATTCCGGCCAACACGAGACCCCCAGGCCACCCCGCGTGGAGGATGTTCAGATAGTGTGTTTTCCGCTTCGGATACAGGGTGGCCGTGACGGGATTGATCACCGCCTCGACGATGCCGTTCGCCAGCGCCAGGATGAACGTGCCGGTGAAGAGCACCCAGAAGGGATTGCCGAAAAGGCCCGCGCAGACGGTCACGACGGCCGACAAGACGTGCCCGGCGAAGGCGATCCGGATCGACGTGTCGTAGCCGATCCGGTCGATCACGAGGCTGAAGAGGATGATCGTGATCGCGAAGGGGAACAGGCCCGCCCCCGCAATCCAGCCGAGGTCTTCCTGGCTCAGGTTGAACTCGCGCCCCCATTCGGAAAGGACGAACGCTCGGATGATGAATCCGAATGACGTCACGACGAGCGCGATGAAGCTGCCTACGAACAGGCGTCGTTTGTTGATCATGATCGATTAGGGTTGGGGCGCACCGGTTGGATGATTGTCGCCGAGCTCCGCACGCTGGCTGCGCTCAGCTCGTGGAGGGTATCTCGATACGTTTGCCGCCTTCCATGGCGGATTGATGGGCGCATATGCCGGTCATCGTCCAGTTGGCTGCCGTGGCGGCGTCGGAAACGGCTTCCCGGCCGTCCAGAATCGCCCGAACGAACTCGTGCACCATGTGCGGGTGCGATCCGCCGTGGCCGCCGCCCTGGATGAACGACGTATGCTCGTGCTCCTCATCGTAGACCCCGCCCGTCGTGAACGGCGCGATCTCCTCGGGCAGCAGGTGCGCGAAGTCCGGCACCTCGATGCGTTCCGCGTCCTCGAAGCCGGAGTAGATCACGGGGCCGTCCCCGATCGTCTGCTCCCATTCAAACGAAAGCCGCGTGCCGTAGACGTCGAAGCTTTCGCGGTACTGGCGGATGGTGTCGAAGAGCGACCGCGTGACTTCGCAGGCGAGGTCCGAATCGGCGAGTTCCACCAGCGCCGACTCCACGGCGAAGGGGGAGTTGTACTTCTCGGCGTACTCGTCCTTGATCCTCCCCGAGCCGAAGCAGACGACCGATTTCGCCCGCGCCCCCGCCAGGAGCAGGAGCGGGCTCACGGCGTGCGTGGCGTAGTGCATGGGCGGAAAGCCATACCAGTAACTCGGCCAGCCGGGAAGCCCCATGTTCTGCTGATGGGAGCCGCGGAGGAACTGGATCTTACCCAGCTTTCCGGATTCTACGAGATCCCGCGCGTAGAGAAATTCCCGCGTGTAGATCGCCGTCTCCATCATCATGTACACCTTGCCCGACCGCTCCCGGGCGTCGACGATCTGGAGGCATTCATCCACCGTCGTGGCCATCGGCACCGTGCACGCCGTGTGCTTTCCGGCATTCAGTGCGGCGAGCGACATCGGCGCGTGAGCCGCGATGGGTGAATTGATGTGGACGGCGTCCAGATCAGGCTCCTCCAACAGCGCCTCGTAGCTCGTAAACCGCCGCTCGACGCCGAATTCGTCGCCAATCCTGTTGAGGTTGTCCTCGGAGCGCTGGCATATCGCCCAGAGCTCCGTATCCGGGTGACGCTGGTAAATGGGGATGAACTCGGCCCCGAAGCCGAGGCCTACGATGGCGACCTTGATCTTGTCCGGCATGTATCTCGTCTAGTGGCTCGCGTGGAAAACGAAGGTGCCTTTCTTGTTCGAGACGACGATATCGGGATACCCGTCTCCGGTCAAGTCGTCGACGGCGAGCGTGACACCTACGCCGCTATCATCGTCGATCAGGTAGGGAATGTAGTGAACACCGCCTTCCTCCGTGCGCACCAGCCTGAACCAGTACAACACGGCCGGCGCGTTCGGCTCCGGATCGCCGAGCGCCCCGTGTGCCCAGTGGCGCTTGCCGGTCACGATATCCATGGCGCCGTCCAGATCCATATCCACGAGGGCGACGGCGTGCGGCTGCGAGAAGCGCACACCGTATGGATTGTCGCGCATGTGCTCGCCCACGACCAGATGCCGCTCGAAGGTTCCGTCGGGTCGCTGCTCGAACCATGCGAGACCCCACCCGTGTGCGTCGAGGCTCGTGATGACGTCGTTGCGGCCGTCGACGTTGATGTCGTAGGCGTACATCTGCGCGCCGCCCGTCCCGAAATCGGCTGGATGGTGCCGCCAGAGAGCGCCCTCGGCGCCGGGTCCGGGGTTCTCCCACCAGCCCCTGGCCATCAGGATGTCGGGGTGGCCGTCCCCGTTGACGTCGCCGACGCCGAGACCGTGCGTGAAATGGCTGAGACCCAGGTCGTCCGAGACCGGATGAAAGGTCCACGGCTCGGCCGGCCGGGCCGGATCGCTCGTCGCGAAGCCGAGACGGCCCTCGTGGTGAAAGACGAGATCGGGCCGCCCGTCACCGGTGATGTCACCGATGTGCGGCGACTCATTGTCCACGCCATCGAAGGCGAGGTGCCGCGTCCAGTGGCCGTCGCGACCCTGCGGATTTTCGTACCAGAACGCCTGCTGGCCCGGAAATCCGACGATCAGGATGTCGTTCCACCCGTCGGCATTGAAGTCAAAGACCTCGACGAAGAAGTTGTCGGAGTACCTGCGAGGATCGAACGGCCTCTCCGGATAGAACTCGTGCCGGGTCTTGTAGTCGGGACCCTCGTACCAGAACGGTCCGGCCACGACGTCCGGCGTGCCGTCGCCGTTCAGATCGCCGATTCCGGCCCCTTCGGCGTAGAAGACGTCCGAAAGCTGGATGCGCTCGAATCCCGACGGCACGAGGCAGAATCCGGCGAGGACGACGAACAGGACGGCGTACCTCATGGACTCTCTCCTTCCTTGACGATCTGCTCGATCCCCTCGAGAATTACCCGCTGCTGCTCCGGATCATCCACCTCGGCCAGACGCGTCGCGAGTACGCGCAGCGCCTCCTGGGAATCCTCTGCTGCAATCCGCCGCACCGTGAACGACAGCGTTCTCGGCAGCTTCGAGGCCAGAGCCAGGTCGAGGGCGCGGTCCATGTCGATCGACACCAGCGGCTCGGTTGCGTACCACGCCATCAAGGGGATGTTGTGATCGCCGGCATCTTCCTCGCGGCCGTGCAGCCCCTCGAGAACGCTCCAGCGCCGCTCCGGCTCGATCCGCTGCATGGCGCTCGCCAGGTGAAGCCGAACGAGAGCCGACTCATCCTCCCGGGCCGCTTCAGCAAAGGCCTGAAGCGCTGCGTCGCTGACCCGTCCGTCCTCGGCAATGAGCTGAACGGCCCAGCGGCGAACGTATTCGCTCTCGTGATGGAGCAGCGCCGTGAGCTCTTCGTCGTCGATGCCTTGCGTCACGTGCAGCGCCCAGAGCGCCCGCAGCTTGCGTGTCTCGTCGGGATTGTCGGCGAGAATGCGCCTGAGGGCTCGATGCACCGCCGGGTCGGGGCCTCGCTCCTGCAGGATGCGGCGCGCGTGCCGGACGTACCAGTCGTTCGGATGCAGCTGAAGCTCAACGAGCGCCTCCGATGAGAGCGCCTGGAGGTCGACGTCCACCGGCTGGTCGTTCTCGTGCGAGATCTTGAAGATGCGGCCGAGACTCTTGTCGTGGAGATCGGGATTCGGGCTGTGGCACTGGTTCTTGTCATACCAGTCGATGACGTGCACGGAGCCGTCCGGGCCGTAGCGAAAGTTGATCATCTGCGACCAGCTGTCGTTCGCCATCAGGAAATCCGGGCCGTGCTTGCCGACGTATCCCGATCCGGACCGCTCCAGGATGTCCGTGTTCGCACGGAATCCGTGGATGTTGTTCATGAACAGTCGCCCCCGGTACTCGGACGGCCACGTGTCGCCCAGGTAGATCATCCCGCCGGCGTGTGCATGCCCGCCCCCCTTCGACCCGGACCGGCGGTTGCCGGCGTGCGGGCCGCGGTTGCCGACCCAGTGTACGTGATCGCCGATGGTCTTGAGATCGTCGTAGGTGTGCGGATCGAAGTGCTCGCCTGCCTGCCGCTCGATCCGCGCGCCCGGAATGATCTGGTGCAGGTGCGGGATGACGCACACCACGGCGAAGGCATCGCCGTATTCGTTCCAGTCGAGGCCCCAGGGATTGCTCATTCCGTGCGCCACCACTTCGAACTCCTCCCGCTGCGGATGGAAGCGCCACACGGCGCCGTTCAGTTTCGTTCGTTCGTCGTCGGGCGCGCCGGGCTTCCCGACGTTCGAATGCGTGAACACGCCGTGCGTCCCGTAGAGCCAGCCGTCCGGGCCCCACATGAACGTATTCAGCATCTCGTGCGTGTCCTCGTAGCCCCAGCCGTCGAGCATGATCTGCGGTTCGCCGGCGGGCTTGTCGCCGCTCTCGTCGATGGGGATGTAGAGGAGGTAGGGCGCCGCGCCGACCCAGACGCCGCCGAATCCGAGCTCGATGCCGCTGACGAGGTTGAGCCCCTCGATGAAGACTTTGCGGCTGTCCAGCGTGCCGTCGTCGTCGGTATCTTCGAAGATGAGAATCTGATCGGTGCCCTCGCCTTCGGGCGCTCGGTCCGGATACTCCAGCGCCTCGGCAATCCAGACGCGGCCGCGGTCGTCGAGCGCCATGGCGATGGGCCGCAGCACGTCCGGCTCCGAAGCGGCCAGCTCCACCGAGAAGCCATCCGGCACCGTCATCGCGGCGGCGGCATCGTTCGGTGAAAGTCCGGCGTGCTCGACCACGTCCCAGCCCGGCAGCGTCTCGATATCCGACGGAAAGATCTCGTTGGGGAACGAAGGCCTCGTCTCGTAGAAGCGGAAGTGGTCGAAGTTGATGTGCGCGAAGGGATTTTCCCGGATGTAGGCGGCCGTCGACGCGCCGGCATCCGCATCCACGAGCCGGATGAAGATTTCGTCGCCGACGTGGGAGCTCAGATCGGCGACCACGGGGCGCATCTCGAAATCGTCGGCGCCGCTGATCTTGTAGATGACGTATTCGTCGGACGTCCGCACCAGCTCGATGCGCGTCGATTCGAGGGCGCCGCCCGAGACCAGGAAGCTCGCGTAGGGATGCGTCACTTCGAACGAAACCGACGTCAGCGTGCCTTCCCCGCTCGGGCCGTGCGCCGTGAGCGAGCTGGCCCAGTACGTGCCGTTGTGGCCGCTTCGCGCGTCCTCTTCGCGCTCCGCGAGCGCGGGCACACTGCGCGCCGCAAACATATCGCCTTCCGTGGGCTGATCGTCGAATGCGTCGCCCGTCGCCGTCCAGTGCTCGAGCGTGCCCGTCTCGAAATCGAGGTTCAGCGGCGCGCCGTTCTTCATCGGCGACACGGCCACCGGAGCCCTGATTTCATCCTCGAACACCTCGAAGCGCCCTTCCATACCTGAGGCGCGGTGCCCTGGAATCGTGCAGAAATAGGTCTCGCTCGCCTCTGCCGTGAACGTGACGCTCGCCTGCTCACCCACCTCGAGCACCTCGGGGGTCTTCACGCCGAGTGCCTCCAGCTTCAGATCGTGGACGAGCGGCTCGGCGTTCACGATCGTGATCCGAACCACCTCCCCCTCGACCGCCTTCAGGACGGGATTCCGCACGCCGTCGATATCGCCGCCCTCACCTACGTAGCCGGTGATCCACGCCTTCAGCACGTACTCGCGGTCGACCTCCACATCCTCCGACGACTGCGCGACGGCCGGGCAAGTGGCGACGAGCGCGCACAAGACCAGTAGGGTTAGCGAAGAAGCACGTTCTCGAAAATCCATAAGCCACATCAGCATTGAGAACTGATTTCGCCGGAGGGTAAGGTAAATACGAACCGCTTGCGCCAATCCGGGATGTGGGAAGATACGACAGCAACGATACGGCGAAAGGGGACACGTGCCCGACGGAGGTGTCGTGAACCGGTTTACGGTAGACCCTCCGATGGGAGCCTACATCCAGACGTCAAATTCGACGGACATGAAGAACGCGCGCACCTTCCTGTTCAGGTTCGCGCGTACCTACCTGTTCAGGTTATTGCCCTAGCCGAATAGCATCGGACGAGAGTCGGGTCATCTAACGGATGGGACGACGTGTTCGCAGATGACGTCGCACTTCACCGACCGCGCGATGAAGCATTCCTCGTGCGCTTCGTGGTGCATCGCGAGCTCCTCCTCCTGCGTCGGTTTCCGGTCGCCATCGTATCGCACGTCCGGGCGAAGCGTCACGCGCGAAAACGCGAGCTTGCCGGATGCATCCCTCTCCATCACGCCGACGGCATCGTCGCGGTAGCTCTCGACGACGTACCCGCGCTTCGCGGCGATGGACAGGAACCACAGCATGTGGCAGCTCGACAGGCTCGCGACGAAAGCCTCCTCCGGATCGACCGCGGCTTCGACGGACCGAGGTGGAGGCACCACGTGCGGGGACGCCGATGCCGGGACCTCGATGCCGCCATCGAACATCCAGCGATGGCCGCGGCTGTAGCGATTGTCCGTGAACGTCGCGCCGTTGCGGCTCCATGCGACGACGGCCTTGTATTCAGCCATTTACGTACCTCTATGGCGTTTCCGGGCAACCTTCAGCGGCCGAGGGGCGGCCACTACCTTCAAAGATAACACTGACTGCGCCCCCGTGCCTCTTGCAGCGCCCTGGAGAAACTCGTCGGATGGCCGGTCTGCGCCGCGGCGGGGGAATCGGTCGCACCGGCGTGAAGTCCGAGTGCGAGGCACAGGAGGAGGCGATGATACTCAGCCGGAGAACGAGACTTCCTCTTTCCGCGCGCGGCCTACGCGGTCTGCGTGGGTTGGACGAGCTACTTAATATAGATCAACAGGCCGCCGGTGACCACCATCACGGGATCCGGAATGAAATACGTGTTGCCCTCGACCACGAGCCCCCACCTGCCGAGTCGCCCCGTCAGGCCCAGACTCGTCGAAGGTAGCAGCTTGCGGTATCGCTCGATCAGATCGCCATCCTCCGACTCCCGCTTCCGGTAGAGGTAGTCGGTAAGCTTGACGCCTGCGTACACGTTCTTTGTGCCGGCCACGAGTCCGGCATACATCGCGCTCGAATAATGGTCCGCACAACGAAACAGGCAGACGCTTCCAAATCCGATGTTGGCGCCGGCTACGCCCGCAACGAGCAGCGGGGAATCCGATAGCCGCATCTTCCCCTCCAGACCGAGGCCGGTGCCGAATCCGGACAGGCGAAGCCCGACTTCCGCGCGGGGATGGACCCCGACGCGCACCAGGGCATCGATGTACGAGAAGGGCAGGTCTCGTTCTCGAAGGTTGCCCTCGGCCGTTTCGACCTCCACGGCGGGAGCGGAGCTGGCCGTCGCGCCCGCCGCCATGATGACCTGGCCGGGCTCGAGTACTTCGGGCGTGTGCAGCGTGCCGAGCGACGTGCAACCCTGCAGGATGATGACAGCGACGACGAGCAGCCCTCGTGCGGCGAGGGGATGATCTTGCTTCTTCAACATGATTCTATTGGTGGAAGATCGAGCACGGCGCGGAGGATGGTGTGATCTCACGGGCGGCAAGGCTTTCCGCGAGGGTGCCGCACAGGGACACGATCGTTCCGGTCAACGGACTCGACACCGTCTCGACGCACGTGATCGTGGCGCTGCACGGGCGACGCTGGTGCTTTAATGGCCTCCAGTGTTCCGCGTGCTCCTGGCGCAAGATCTGTGCCGGGTGCCCCGAAAAAGCAGCAGCCGGCAATGACCTCAGCTATGCTCCAGGTGGATGGCCTCCGCTCCGGACGGTTCAGTCTACAGGAAAGGGTGCGCTGCTGAATGGACGTGCGGAGTCAGCCCACCCGTTTACTACGGTGTGTTCCTTTCGCACGCGGGTATCCGCTTCGGGTGTCCGTGATCTTGGCATCATCCGACTGCCTCCATCATCACTTCCGGCTGTCCGCCACCGCTCGGAGGATTCTGGGAACCACCTTGAATGGGACAGCACCAGCGGAAATCTGGTTTACGGCTCCCGTCAGGTACAGGTCCGGCTCGGGATTCCGCTCGATGAGTTCATCGAGCAGCGTCTCCAGCCGCTCAACGGTCATCGCCTTCCAGCCAGGCGCGCCAGGCGTCCGCGTTGAAGGGGCGGCCGAGAAACCGCTCGACGAGAACGGCACTCGGGGCCGTGCCCGACGGGGCGAGGACCACGTCGCGGTAGCGGCGGCCCACGGCGGGGTCGAGGAGGTCGTCGCGGTCGAACCCCGTGAGGAGGTCACGCGCGATCACGGCCGACCACAGGTAGGTGTAGTAGTTCGACGAGTAGGGGAAAAGGTGAGGAAGCGATGCCGACACCAGGAACCCCTCCGGCGCCTCAAACGGGAGGTGAGCCGCCGTGACCCGGGCCTCGATAGCTGCCGTCGGATCTTGCTCGGGGGGCGTCTCGAAGAGCTCGATGGAGAGGACCGCCGGCCAGAGATTGGAAGTCGTGGCGAAAAAAGCGCGCCCGAAGCCGTCGGCGTGGCGGTATGCCGCGATCAACTCTTCCGGGATCGGCTCGCCCGTCTCGTAGTGCCGCGCGAAGCTCCGCAGCACACCCGGGTCCTGCGCCCACTCCTCCAGCAACTGTGAGGGTGCCTCGATGAAGTCCCCTTCGATCCCGCCGACGAGGGCGGATTGCCCGTGGAGAAGGGAATGGACAAGGTGGCCGAATTCGTGGAAGAACGTCGTCATCGCGCCCGGCTCGAGGAGCCCCGGATCTCCTTCGACCCCTCCGGGGAAGTTGCAGACGAGCGCAACCTCCGGCAGCGCGCCGCCGCCTAAACGAAGATCGAACGCGGCGAAGTGGCCGAACTTCCCCTCGCGCGGGTGCATGTCGAGGTAGAACCGGCCCACGAGCGCGCCATCCTCCCACACCTCGTAGGGCTCGACGGCCGGGGACCACACGGGTGTCTCCGGGGCCGGGCGGAACTCGAGCGCGAACATCTGTGCGAATGCGGCGAGGATGCCGTCCCGCACCCGGCGGTACGGGAGATACGCCCGCATCACCTGCGCGTCGAAGGCGTAGGCCTCCTGCTTCACCTTATTCTGCCAGTACAGGAAGCTCGGGAAGTCGATTCCTTCGGCCCCCGGCTCCTCGACCTGTCGCCGGGCGACCAACTCGCCGATCTCCCGTCGCGATGCCTCGTCTGATGCCACGTCC
>CBFGRV010000097.1:0-9332 GCA_965651265.1 uncultured Rhodothermales bacterium | reverse complement strand
GTATCTGACGATAATCTCCCCGAGGTACATCGTCAAATGATCGAGTGAGAACCGATGCCGAGCACCACGCTCGCCCCGCGTGCGCCTTCGAGGCTCCGCAGAATCAAGCCCATCGTCGAGCGCGTCTTCGCCATCGACCTGCGCTCGCTGGCGGCCTTCCGGATCGGCGTGGGGGCGATCCTGCTGGGCGACCTCATCAACCGGGCCACGCACCTCACGGCGCACTACACGGACGCCGGCGTCGCCCCGCGCCACGCGATCAGGGCCCTGAACGACGGCATCCTGCTGTCACTGCACATGCTGAGCGGATCGGCCGCGTGGCAGGCCGCCCTCTTCCTCGTGGCGGGAGTGGCCGCCGTCTGCCTCCTCCTCGGATACCGCACGCGCCTCGCGATCGTGGTGTCGTGGTTCCTGCTCCTCTCGCTGCACATCCGCAACCCCTACATCATCAATCACGGCGACCGGCTGCTGCTCGACCTCATGCTCTGGTCCACCCTCCTGCCCCTCGGGGCGCGATGGTCGCTGGATGCGCGCCGCGCCGATGCCGGCATCGACAAGGGCCCGGCCGACTGGAGTCCGCTCCGCGCCGGCACGAGCATCGTCTCCCCCGCCTCCGCCGGCATCCTGCTGCAGGTATGCGCCATCTACTTCCTGTCCGTCTTCTACAAGACGGGCGACACGTGGTGGGGCGACTTCACGGCCATCTACTACGCCCTCAATCTGGATGCATTCACCACGCACCTCGGGAAGCTGTTGAGCCAGGCGCCGCTCATCCTCCTGCAGATCGGCACGGCCGCGACGCTCATCCTCGAGGCGGCCGGCCCGCTCCTGGCCCTCTCGCCGCTCCAGACGGCGCGGGCGCGCATACTGGCCGTGGGCGCGTTCATCGCCTTCCACCTCGGGCTCATGGCCACGCTGCATCTGGGCATCTTCGTGTTCGTGTGCGTGGTGGCGTGGCTCCTCTTCCTTCCGGCCGCGTTCTGGGATCGATGGATGCCCCGTTGGGCGCGATGGATGCCGTTCTCGTCGAGATGGAATTCGGCGAGCGGCGCGGCGCCGCGCGTATGCTGGGACCTTTCGCTTCCGAGCGCGGCCACGTCCTACGTGATCGGCGTGCTCTGTCTGATCATGGCTGTTTCCTCGCTGTGGCCGATGTCGGATGTCGCCTGGTACCTGCGCCCCATCGGCGAGGTGGCGGGGACGGTCCGCATCCATCAACGATGGGGGATGTTCGCCCCGAACCCGACACCGGATGACGCCTGGTACGCCATGACGGGTATTCTGGAGGATGGATCGCGGGTCAACCTTTTCCGCCCATCGCACGACCCCGTCACCGGCCGGCCGTCGACGGCCAGGGAGACGTACGTGGACGATCGCTGGCGCAAGTTTCTGTACGATCACTACCGGTCTTTGCGCTGGAAGGCGCATCGCGACGAGCTGCTCGACTTCCTGGTCGATCGATGGAATCGCGATCACCCGACCCGGCCGGTCGCAAGCGCGGAGGTCCGGATCTTCATCGAGCAGACGCGCGACCCGGGGGTGCCGTTCGAGATCGTCGAGCAAGTGCTGGCGCAGGTCGGAGCTACAGGAGCTGCCACAGCGGCGGGAAGGTGAGCACCACGCCCGCCGCGATCAGCGCGAGCGTCACCCGAAGCGTGCGCCGCGCGTCGATGCGGCGGTCCTTCCATCGCCGGTGGAGGACGAACCATCCCACCAGCCAGATCAACACGGCCACCGTGGTCCGCGTGGTGACGCCCCCCGCGGGTCCGTAGAGCGCGGGCAGCGGAAAGAGGTTGATCGCATCGAGCAGCACGACGAAGCCCATCGCAAACGCGCCGATGCCCGCGGCCAGAATCGCCGCCATCGCCGCACCATTCGCAAGGGCCGTTCGGGTCTGCCCGACGACGTGCACTTCGAGCCGGGATTCGTTAATGACTTCCATGTCGATCACCGTGCGTTTTAGTCGAGAGGGGCGACCTTGTTGATGAAGACGCCGAGCAGGGCGACGTAGGCGACCAGCACGAGGCAGATCCCCAGCAGCCACGTCGTCGCGCCTTTCAGCGAGCGGTCGCGCAGGAGCTGCCCGCGGTACCGGAAGCTGACGAACGCCACGGCTGTGGCAAGCATCGCCGCGATCCACGGCACGTGCTCCTTCGTCTCCATGGCGAAGGAATGCAGCCAGGCCGTGGCGGGCTGGGCCTGCAGGAGGGCCTTCGGGTACATGCCCAGATCGGCGACATCGGGCGGCGGCACGGCGCGGTACGGAGCGAAGAGCACATACGTGCCGACCAGCACGGTGGCCCAGAGCATCACGGCGATGAAGGTGCTGAGCCAGGCCACGTACCGGCTCTGGACGCGCGCGACCTCCTCACCCACGTTCTCGATGTTGAACGTGCGCAGGTAGAAGATCGCCGCGGAAAGGGCCATCATGGCGGCCCCGGTGAGCGCGATGCCGTGGGCCATCGTCCACAGGCTGCGCTCGGTGAATAGCTGGAGTTCCATGGCAGGATACCGTCGAGACTGCATCGCGGAATCGGATCCGGCCGATGCACGGGGATTCCGCGCCTGCAAAGTAGATCGACGGCGGGCCGGGCGTCAGCGGACGTTTCCCGCTGCGTGATGCGAGGAAAATCCCGTCAGCAGGAAAGGTGGCGATGTACGGAAAACAGCGACCCTTCGCAGGTCTCTGCGGTGGCACCGGAGATCTCTCGAATCCGAGAGAAGCACGGCGCAACATGTACATCGGCAGATGGTTTACAATTGTACAGATTTATACTATTTTGTAAACCCCTGGGTCAAAGGTTGAACGCCTTATGTCAATCGGTCTCCGTATCTGGCAGGCGCGGCGGCGCCGCGGCCTGAGTCTACGTGAATTGGCCGAGCGGATAGGTACCGTCAGCCACACTACTCTCTCTAAATATGAGCGGGGCGAATCGACTCCCGATTCCGCTACCCTCATCGCCATCGCGCAGGCACTCCAGTTTGATCTCTCTTACTTTCTTCGCCCCACCGTCGTTGGGGATATCGAGCCGGCCTATCGGAGGAAATCGCGGCTGAGCAAGAAAGAGGAGAAGAGAATCATAGAAGACATACGGGACTGGCTGGAGCGCTACCTCGAAACCGAGAAAATTTGGGGTGAAGACTCCGGATTTAAGTATCCGCGCAGCTTCCCCAGGGAAGTTCGCTCCTTTGATGAGGTAGAGGAGGCGGCCGAAGCTCTCCGAAAGGCGTGGGAGATCGGAATGGACCCTATCGATGACCTTACCGGTCATCTAGAAGACAAGGGCATCCGCGTCGGCGTACTTTCTTCCGACGAAGCATTTGACGCATGCACCTTTCAGGCGGATGTCGACGGTGGAGTTCCTGTCATCGTGACTAACGAGAGCACTCCCGGCGACCGGCAGAGATTCAATCTGAGCCACGAACTGGGACACATCATGCTTGACATCGTGGAGGATCAAGCAGAGGGGTTTACCGCAGAGCGCGCATGCCATCGCTTTGCGGGGGCCTTTCTCGCACCCCGCCTGACTCTTATCGCTGATCTGGGAGAATCTCGCAGTCGCCTCAGCCCACACGAACTTTATGTTTTGAAGCAACGATATGGCCTGAGCATGGCCGCCCTCGTGTACCGGGCAAAGGATCTCGGCATCATTTCAAAGGGCGAGGCGGAAAGGCTATACCGATACTTTAGTCTGGCTGGATGGAGGCAAAGGGAACCGGGAGAGGCTGTCCCCAATGAAAAGCCTACCAGATTTCGACTTCTAGTCCTACAGGCCATCGCGGAAGACCTAATTGGCCCGCGACGTGCATCTGAGCTCTATAAAGAAGGGCCACTTGTCACTGACGAAGAGAAGGAGGCCCTGGGCGAGCTCACCACGCAGTAGCTCGACTCATGCTCTGCGTCACGGATGCAAACATTTGGATTGATCTCGCAAATGGTGAGCTGGAGGAGCACGTATTTCAGATCGGGCTAGAACTCATCATTCCGAACCTCGTCCTTGTTGAACTTCGCAATCCACCTTCATCACGTCTCAAATCAATTGGTCTACAGCCGGTGAACCTATCGGGGGATCAACTTGATGAGCTAGTCGGCTCCCTCGCACGCAGATATCCTGGACCTTCCAGAGTAGACCTCTCCGCACTTCTCGTCGCACGCGACGAAGGACTCACTCTCCTCACTGGAGATCGCGCACTCCGCCGGGCAGCAGAGGCTGAAGGGGTTGCGGTCCATGGCATACTTTGGATTCTGGACCGCATTCTTGACTACTCCATGTTGAAGCCCGCCGAAGCAGCAAGTTGCCTCCGGCATATTGTGGAGGCTGGCGCTCGACTTCCCGCTGCCGAAGTGACGAAACGACTCCATTTGTGGGATCCGGACGACAGCTCTATCGAATAGTCCAGACTCTTATTGACTGACTGGCTTGATTGGCAGATTTCATTCTGCCTGCGACTATTACCGATCGGTTAAAGCGACCGCTGGAGTGAATGCGAAGGTGCAAACTGGCCTTCAGTTGCCGAGCGTCAAGGAGCTGTCTGACCGCGTGAGATCGATCACGGCCGGCGGCTCCTCTCTGGATGGCGGGGTGGTTGACCGCACGGGCACGGCCGGCTGCTCGGGCTTCGGGCCGATGCCCAGCTGATCCGCGCCGGGAAAACCGTTGCGGCTGATGATCACGTTGGGATCATCAACGGCCTTCCGGAAGAACGCGCCCGCCACGAAGAGGGCGTTGTGCGCCCCCTGGCCCCAGAACCGCGAGCGGAACGTGACGCGCCGGTCATTGAAGCCGACCCACACGCCCGTCACGAGGTCCGGGTGCATGAGCATGAACCAGCCGTCCGCATTCCCCTGCGTCGTCCCCGTCTTCGCGGCCAGATCGTACGCCCCCAGCCGGAACTGCGGCCCGCGCAGCCGCACGGCCGTCCCGTACCTGACGGCATCCCGCAGCATGTCCACGACCGTGTAGGCCGTCCGCGACGGCAGCACCTCGCGCGCCGGCCCGGGCTCCGCCTCGTAGAGCACGTTCCCGTCCCGATCCTCGATCCGCGTTACGAACGTCGGCCTGTAATACTTGCCTCCCGCGGCCAGCGTCACGTAAGCGGACGTAAGCTCGAGCAGCGTGACCTCGCTCGTCCCCAACCCCAGCGACGCGACCGGCGTCATCGGGCTCTCGATCCCCATCCGCCGGGCGTACCAGGTCACCTGGGGCGGGGTGATGAGCTCCGTGATCACGCGCGCCGTAATCAAGTTATTCGACGTAGCAAGAGCGTGGCGCAGGGTGATCATGCGGCCGGTCGCGCCGCCGAAGTTGGAGGGCGTCCAGGGCGTGCTGGTGTACGGCCCCGTGTAGGTGAGCTGCCGATCCGGCAGCGCGTAGCTGGGCGGATAGCCGTTGTCGACGGCCGCCGTGTAGACGAAGGGTTTGAACGTGGATCCGGGCTGGCGCCGCGTGCCGGCGACGTGGTCGTTCCAGTCGTCCTCGATCTCGCGCCCGCCCACCCAAACGCGCACGTACCCGTTTCGCGGGTCGATGGAGACGAGCCCGGCCTGAAGCTGATTCTTGACGGCCTTCAGGGAATCCAGGAAGCCGGCATCGGAGCGGAGCCGCGCGACGGCCTCGTCCTCCTCCATCCCACCCTGACGCATCCGGCGGAACGCACCCGTTTCGCGGATGATGTCCTCTCCCTCCGGACCCCGCCAGAAATAGGCGAAAGCATCCGCCGAGCGATTCGCGTAGAGCTCGATGCCCTCCCCCAGGAAAAAGTCGGACTCGCGACTCCACTCGTAGTCGACGACATCCTGCAGCGCGGCGAGCTGCTCCTCCACGGCGGCCTGGGCCAGCTCCTGCAGGCGGCTGTCGATGGTCGTGTGGATGCGCAGCCCGCGCGAGTACACGTCGATGCCGTTCTCGGTCCCCCACTCCTCCAGCCATTCGTTCAGCTCCTGCGCAAAGTGCGGCGCGAGGCCCGACGTGATGGCCGATGAATGGTAGGTCGCCGCCACCGGTACGGCCGAAAAGTTTGCGCGCTCCTCCTTCGTGATGAACCGGTGCCGCTCCATGAGCGCCAGCACCACATCGCGACGGGCGCGCGCGTTCTCCGGATTGCGCACCGGATTGTAGCGCGTGATGGCGCGGAGCATCCCGACGAGCACGGCGCTCTCCGGCACGGTCAGCGCCACGGCCGGCTTGCCGAAAAACGTCCGTGCCGCCGTCTCGATGCCATACGCATTGTAGCCGAACTGGACCGTGTTCAGGTACAGCTCGATGATCTCCCGCTTGTCGTAGCGCCGCTCGAGCTGCCGGGCCGTCACCATCTCCTTCAGCTTGCGGCTGACGGACCGGTCGAACCCGATCTGTTCGTCGTACAGGTTGCGGGCCAGCTGCTGCGTGATGGTGGAGCCGCCCTGCGTGCGGAAGTCACCGATGCCGAGCTTCGCCAGGATGGTCTGCCCGACGGCCGACACCGTGCGGAAATAGTCGATGCCCGCGTGCTGGAAGAAGCGGTGGTCCTCCGTCGCGATGAGCGCATTCACGACGTGCGGCGAGATGCGCTCGTACGGCGCCCAGGAGCGGTTCTCCGTGGAGAAGCGGGCGAGCTCCTTGCCGTCCGCCGTGTAGGCGACGGCCGCCAGCTGGAAGACGGGATCTTCGAGCTGCTCCAGCGTGGGCACCTCGCGGAGGAGGAGCTTGACGTAGATGGTCCCCGCGAGCGCGACGACGATCACCAGGCCCGTCGTGACGAGAAGCCACTTCGGGATCGAGGGCATGCGGAATGTGAACGAATCGAATCTCACGAGCGGCGGCGTGTGCGTCCGAATATGTATATCGTATCGCCGGCCGGAGGGTGCGGAGGTCCGCCGCCCTTCCCGGTGTCCTCCGCAAAACTAATCTTCGGTACCGTTTCCGCGAAGCCCTGTCTCGCGAGGATGTACCTCGTGTCAGTGCGCAAAATGCCGCCCTCATCCATTTGATCGATCGGATGACCGGCTGAGCGTGACGCGCATCGGCGCCCTGTCGACTCGGCTCTGCGAAAGTGCTTTCCGCACGAGATCAGAGCGGGAGGATATCAGGGCACAACACACACCGCCGGACGATCCGGCGCGGGGGCAACCCCACTGGGTGTGCCGCCACCAACCTGGCGGGCGAGCGGCCGCTTCGGCGCCGGTTCCACCCCACCTTGCAAACTACACCACAACACACAACTAAGGAGGTACCTGATGGGTCAGGCACAACTTCTTCTCATCGTCCTTGGCGTCGTCCTCGTGGGCATCGCCATCATCGCAGGCATTCAGGCCTACACAACTAACAACGTCAAGGCCAGCATCGATGCTCAAGTTCATGACATGATGCGAATAGCCTCTGATGTACAGACTTGGGTCCAGAAGCCGCCGCAGTTTGGTGGTCCGGACACGTACGCAGATTTCACAGCAGTTACCGACTTTAGTGTGCTGAACTATAAGAATAGCGCCGGCACCGCTGCTGATGAAAAGTGGACGAATGTGAACGCTGTTTACACCATGGCTGAGGGCACTCCCGCGGGCGTAACTGTCACCAGCACAAATGCTGAGCTGGGTACCCACGTCGCACTTGCAGTGTGCGGAATCAACGATTCCGATATTAAGATTGCAACGAGCGCTGATGGAGCACCCGATCCAGCCCCGTCGTGCTAATCTGAATCTTATTGATCAGAACAGAGGGGTGCGGCACGAAGCGACTCATATGATTTCGTGTCGCACCCTTCGATTTTGTAAGGTGTTTTAGCTAGAGTTCACGACTCACATGCCCGTCCACGAATTCCGCTTTAGCGGCCTGAGCATCGCCGGCGACCCGATCCGCGGGACTGTTTTTGCCCCTAGCCGGCGGGCCGCACAGAAGCGCATTGCCACGCTTTCACAGAAGCATGACTTCCAGCCGGAAGCGATCGAACAGCGGCGCATGTTTCTTTACAAGGTGCGCCACCCAAGCGGAGAGGTTGCCCGAGGGCAGCAGAAGGCCTACGCCGCGGAAGAGGTCAAGACGGCCCTCGAACGACTGGGGCTCGAGGTTCTGAAGGTCGAGCGGAAGTGGGTAGACTTTCAGCTCAAGCCGCCTACGCAGGATCTCATCATGTTCGTTCGGCTCTCGGCGAACATGCTTCGCAGAAAGCTCCCCTTCGACGAAATTTTGACGTTACTCGCCGCTGATACTTCGAATGCGGCACTCAAGCAGATGCTTCGCGACCTGAGCAGCGATCTGCGTAGCGGCATGGATGCGCGCCAGGCCTTCATGAAGCACCAGCACGTGCTGGGCAAGTTCACGGCCTACATGTTGGGCCTCGCCGCCGAGAGCGGCAACATGGCCGAGATGTTCGAGGCCACCGCCAAATACCTGGAGCGCAAGGACGAGTTCAGGAAGAACGTCCGAAAGGCACTCATCATGCCGGCCATAACGCTGATTATCACCATCGCTGCCTTCGTCTGGTATATCTGGAGCATCGTGCCGGCAATGATGGGCCTCTTTACCAGTTTCGAGATCAATATTCCCCTCCTCACGCGATTGTCGCTGGCCTTTGCGGGATGGATGGACAACAACTACTGGTGGGTCATCCTGCTGAGTCTGGCTGCAATATTCGGCTGGATCATGTTTGCCCGGACGACGCGTGGTCAGTTTCTCATCCACAAATATATGCTGAAGCTGCCCATCGTAGGCTCCCTCTTTCACAAGCTCAACCTGGAGGTATTCTGCCGGGTCTTCGGCGTACTCTACGCCGGAAGCGGCGAGAACGAGGAGGTGATGAAGATTGCGGCCGAGGCGACGGGCAACACCTTCATCGAGCACCAGGTGAAGACGATAACGGTGCCGCAGATGATGGCCAAGGGCACGGATCTCATCCAGTCCATGCAGATGTCGGGCGTCTTCCTCCCGATGATGATCGCTCGCTTTCGATCCGGTGCGGAGACCGGTTCCGTGCGTGAGAGTGCCGATGAGATGGCCGATCTGTATGAGGGTGAGACGCAGATGAAGCTGGAGATGGTGGTAGAAAGCATTAAACTGGGCGTCGCCTTCTTCATCTCGTTCATCGTCGCGCTTCTGACCATCCTCTCGATGGAGACGGCATTCATGATGCCGACCGGTTCAGAGGTCATGATGCAGGCGAGATAATTGGCAGCGCGGGCCTTTCGGAACGAAGGCATAAAAGAGGATCTCAATGGCGACGGATAAAGGCAGCAGTCGGTGGTTCAGTTTCGGCCAGGAGGACGATCAGGATGAGCTGATCGCCATAGTAGAACGCGGCGAAAAGGCGGATCGAGACGAGGTGGCTCTTGAAAGTGGTGCACCCGTCGATCGGGCTCC
>CBFGRV010000096.1:0-9715 GCA_965651265.1 uncultured Rhodothermales bacterium | reverse complement strand
TCCGACTTCCGACATCCGACTTCCGACATCCGACTTCCGACAACCGACTTCCGACATCCGACATCCGATCTCCCACTTCCGTCCTCCACTCACCTACTCACTCTCCGGTGCCGGCAAGGCCTCCTGATCTGCATTCACCTGCTCCGGCCCAAGAGCCTCTTCTGCGGCTTCCGCCGATGCGTGCTGCTCCATCACCTGGACGCGATCGCCGTCGGTAAGACTATTCTGGCCAAGTACGACCACCTCGTCGCCCGGCTGTAAATTGGTGATGACGACCTCCCCGCCGTAGCTCGGCCCCAGGAGGACGGCCCGCTTCACCGCAACCTTGTGGTCGCCTTGATCTTCCACGAGGAATACGCTCATCGATTCCTCATCTCGCACGACGGCCGAGCGCGGCACTACCAATGCGTCGTCGATCCGCCGGCGCGTGACGAAGACCTGCGCAACCATCTCCGGCTTGACGGTACCGTCCGGGTTGGGAATAGCGACCTCTACCGGGAAGGTTCGACTCTGTGGATCGATGGCCCGCCCCACGAAGCTTACCTCACTTTCGATGGTTTGGCCGGCATAGGCGCGGAACTCAATCCTGACGGGTGTTCCGAGCGTGATGTCACCGGCGTACCGCTCCGGCACTCCCGCCACCACCTTTACGCGGCTCGTGTTGATGACACGCGCAACCTGCTGGCCAGGCGAGACCTGCTCGCCGAGTTCTGCGAAATGCGTTTCAACGGTTCCGGCGAACGGCGCCGTCACACGAGTGTGGCGAAGCTGCTCCTGTGCCTGTGACAGCGCCGCGCGCGCCTGTGAAAGAGTCGCCCGGGCCTGATTGTACTGGGCGCGAACGTTCTCCCACTCGATGGCGCTGATTATCGAATCCCGAACGAGGGGTTCGTTGCGCTGAAGGTTGTCCTCGGCAAGCGCGAACTGTGCCTCGGCGGCATCAACCTGTGCCTGGAACTGCTCGACGGCAGCGCGCGCCACGCTTGGATCGAGCTGGGCCACCACCTGGCCGGCCCGGACGGCCGTTCCGAGCGGGACGAGGCTGATGATCGTACCGGAAGCCTGCGCGGAAAGTACGGCATCATCCACAGCCGAGACGTTTCCCGTGATCTGAATCACTTCCTCGAACGGAGTCGGTGTGAGGACCATCGTCTCGATGCGAATGGCGCGGCCCTCGGTCGCGGCGCCTTGCGCGTCATTCGTTTCGTTGCCGCATCCCGAAACCACGAGAGCAGCCGCAAGGGCAAGCAAAACCGCCAGCAGAGCGATATTTCTGCTCAGCGCTTCCCTCCCCGAAGCACCAACAACCTGCGCAGTAGGGACCGCGGTCGCGAATCGATTGTCCGAATTTCTATATGTAATGCCCATCTCTTGTCAGTTTCTGGTAAGATTCAGGATGTCCGTGCCCTGAAGCGGCATGCCCACAGCGGTCTCGAACGCGCTTCGTGCGACGAGGTAATCGTGGACGGCCTGTAGGTAGTTCAGCTGGCTCTGGTCGTACTGCTCCGATGCATTCCGCTCTTCGAGGTGAGTGGCGACACCCTCGCGGAGGCGCGTTCGTGCGTGCTCGTAGTTGAGCGCTGCCCGCTGTACGTTTTGCTCCTGGGCGAGGATGCGGCGTCGGGCCGCCTCGAGATCGCGCAGTGCGTTCTGTACCTCGAGACTCACAGACGCGAGCTGACGTTCGTAATCGAGTTGCGCCTGGTCGATCGCCACCTGTCGCTGCTGGACCTGACTCGACGTCTGGAAGCCGTTGAAGAGGTTCCAGGTCAGGCGTAGCCCGGCATTGATCGACGGATTCCAGTAGGACCGGCTAAAGAAGCTTTCCGTCTCCGAACGGAACGTAAACGGATCATCATCCACCGACGTCACGAACGTGCGATTGTCGGGCACACGACCGATGTAGTTGAAATTGGCGAATAGATCCACGCGAGGCAGATATTGAGCCTGCGTGATGGACCGATCTACGCGTCGGAGGTCAACGGCGAGCCGGGCCTGCTCCAGGTCAGGGCGCCGCTCCAGCGCGGCCGCCACGGCGCTCTGGGTGGAGACGTTCACGAAAAGCCCAGGATCGGCCGCCTCCAGCTCTCCACGCAGCCGAAGCGGTTGCTCGATCGGGATTCCGAGCACCATCTTGAGCTGATCGACGGCTTTCGTTGCGGCATTCTGTGCGTTGACATACTGGGTCTCCAGATTAGCCAACTCCACCTCGGCAGTAAGCCGCTGGAATTTCGGCGCGATCCCCTGGTTGACCAGCCTTATGGTTTCATTCAGCGTCCGCGCCATTCGGTCCACACTCTGCTCGACTACGGCGAACTGCTCCTGAGCGAGTAGGGCCGAATAGAACGTCGTCCTGACTTCGTGGATGAGGATCTGCTCCTGCCGATCGACGGCTCGCTCGTTGAGCTCCCGAAGCTGCTTCGCTCCACGAATGGCCGCGAAGGCGGAGCCGTTGTACAGCGTCTGGTTGATCGTGACGCCATTCAAAAATTCGTTCGGAACGGAAAACGGATTTTCGCCCCCGCCGAGCGTGAGCCCGGCCTCATCCAGGCCGGCCTGACGGCGGTCGAAGAACTCATCCAGAGAGATGGGATCGGTGGATGGATCGGTGTCCGTCCGTGCGTCCTCGTTATAGGCCAGCCAATCTATGAGCCCGAACGAGCTGAACAGTCCGCCGGCTTCAGACCCGGCAAAGGGGTTGGCACTCTTGAGGTTTCGCGTGTAACTCGACTGCAGATCCACCTGCGGCAGCACCTGACCCCAGGCCTCCCGGATCTGGGCCTGAGCGTTGTCGACATTGAGCCGGGTCTGCTGCATCACGTAATTGTTGGCGAGCGCGATCTGGATCGCCTCATCGAGCGTGATGGCGACTGGTGCGTTCTGTGCCGCGGCCGGTCGCTGAAGCAAGCCGAAGGAGCCGACGAGAACAAAAAAGACGATATATACAGGTCGTCGCATGACTTCTATTTGGCGTACGGTGTCCGAGAAGGGTGGCCGATTCCAACACGATCGGAAGCGGTCAAGCGGGTGCAGATCTCGGATCGAGGGTTTCGTCAATCGCAAAGCAGGCCGTCAAGTAGGAAGGAGGTCAGGAAACGTGCGGATTCCTCGGGCGGAGGCACTTCGAGCTCGTCCCGGGACACCACACCCTGGAGCACATCGCGACAGCCTGCCAGGCACGTGTGCATGTGGTATCCCTTCACATTCCCGAGGACCATGTGTGCGATGGAGGTTGGCGAAAAGTTGCGGATCACGCCCTTCTTCAACGCGGCTTCAATTGCAGGCAGCATTGCTTGCGTGATGCGGTCACTCCGATCGGTGAAGTACCTCGCCTTCTGCGGCTCCTCACTGAAGGTCATTCGCTGTCCTTCTTTGATCATGATCATGAACACATCATGCCGCTCGATGAAGAAAGCCAGGAGGCTTGCCAGAAAATGCTCGAAGACGTCTCGAAACGGGTGCTGCTCGATCAACTCTGGATTGAACGTGCGAGCGATCAGGCGCTCTACGTCGTCATAGAGGTCATCGAAAACCGCAAAGAGGATCTCTTCCTTTCCGCCCTTGAAATAGTTGTAGAGGGTGCCCTTCCCGAATTCGGCGCGTTGAGCGATCTCATCGAGTGTGGCTTCCGCGTATCCCTTCTCCGCGATCACCGCACGTGCCGCATCCAGCATGAGGCGCCGGCGCATGAGGCGCTCGCGTTCACGACGAGAGAGTTCTTCGGTGTCGCCGTCCAGAAGACTGGCGTCCGATGCCAGTAAACCACTATCCGCCCTCGAAAGTCTTTGTCCCAACTCCATCATTTCACCAGGTTTGCGTAGTGCTCTTTCGCCATCGGAATTTATCTGACCGACCAGTCATCCATAAGACTAAATAGTCATAAATAGAATATATAGTCATGAAAGTGACTGATCGGTCACGCGGCGACGTGTACGTCACCACTTCGATTTCAGGTTCGTGGTGATCGTCAAGAAAGAATGAAGACGATGGGCGGCACCGGGACGGCCGCGAGGGGCAAACTACCTCAAGACTACAGCACGCCTGGTACCGTGATACGGGGGTTCTGAGACAGAAGAGAGGGGCGTCCGCGACGAAATGGTGGCACCAGATGCCATCCCGGCTCGCTAGACGAATTCATCGAGCTGATGTGCGTGCAGATAGTCGACGACATTTTTGACTTGCTGCGCACTTTCCCGATTACAGATCAACACGGCGTCCTCCGTGTCCACCACAACGGCGTCGTGAATGCCGACGAGTACGACCAATCGCTTGTTCGCCTGGACGAGGCATCGACTCGAGTCGTGCACGATGACGTTGCCGATCAACGCATTCCCATGGCCGTTTTTCTCGCTTAGATCGTACACGGCGCGCCAGTCGCCCACGTCATTCCACCCGAAGGAGGCCGGGACCACGTACACCTTCTCCGCACGCTCCATGACGCCGTAGTCGATGGAGATGTGCGGGCTCTGGGCATAGGCATGCTCGACGGCTTCTTCCTCACCGGGCGTTCCGACGGCCTCACGAAGAGGCTCAAAGGCTTCGTACGCCTCGGGGAGAAGATCTCGGACAGCCTCCAGAATGGTATCGGCTCGCCAGACGAACATCCCACTATTCCAGAGGAAGTCTCCCGAGTCGAGAAAACGTTCGGCGGTGGCGAGATCCGGCTTCTCGGCAAACGTCTTTACCGGGAGAGCTACAGGCTCGTCGGCCTCGAGATCGGTCGGCCCGTCGAATTGGATGTAGCCATAACCGGTCTCTGGGTGCGTGGGATTGATGCCGATGGTTACGAGCGTCCCGGCCTCCTGCGCCTTGTCAATGGCAACGCGAAGAACGATGTGGAACCGCTCGACGTTCGTGATGACATGGTCGGCGGGAAGAACGACCATCGTAGCATCAGGATCGCCTGCCAGGAGCTTGATGGCCGCAAACGTAATGCACGGCGCGGTATTGCGTGCCACCGGCTCGGCCAGGATGTTGTCCCGCGGCACGGCAGGCAGCTGCGCGCGAGTCTGCTCCACATAGCGGCGATGGGTGACCACGAAAACCCTCTCGGGCGGGATCAGTCCCTGCAGACGGGCGACGGTGTTCTGGATAAGCGTGCTGTCGCCAAAGACCCTGAGGAATTGCTTGGGATTGTCCATTCGACTCTGCGGCCAGAATCGACTCCCTATCCCCCCGGCCATAATCACTGCATAAACCATTTCCTCGCGCGATGGGCAAGCGTTCTCGTGAAGTGGAAGGGCCAAACGCGGGCGCAATCACCTGGTTTCGGCGCGGTCCAACTTACGCTCCGCTCCGCACAATGCCCACTGCGAAAAAAGCGCAGCCCCCTTCCAGAAGCGGCTCCCGTGCTTACGGGCTCGGGAGAGGGGGAAACTCGCATGGAAGGGGGCGCGCCACCCCAGCACCTAATACTATAGACACGCAAGGGGGCGAAAACATAACTTCCCCAGCCCCATTTTTTTGTGGAGCGCCACCGACTCGGCCAATACGTTCCGTCTCGCGGGCTCTCATGATCCTTACACTCGAGCCTCCAGCTCTCGAGACGCCTCTATCGTCGGGCGAAGGCCTTCCGCGCTAAAGCCGAACACATGCATGCGCTAAAAACCCATAATAGACGGAGCAGGAAGTTGTACCATATGGTGCTTCGGAGGGCGGGCCGGAGCGAGCATCACGCGTAGTTATCCCTGGCCTTGTCTACCCCGCGATGAACGTCCTTCTGCTTGCCGGTGACGGGCGCGGTCTCCTGGAGATCGTCCCGCTGCATTCCGCTATGCAGCAGCGAAACATGCGCGGACACGTGGTTTACGCGGGCGGTCCTATCGAGACTCGCCTGCAGCACGGGGTTTACCGGGAGTTGGGCGCGTCACAGCCCGAGCTCACACTTCACATCGATGCCGTTTCTGATGCGCAGGGCATCGCACGCGCCGCCGAGCAGTTCTCCGAACATCTCGAGAGCAACGAGCCCGACGCCGTGGCCGTCTCGGGCGCAAGCGACCCCGTGTTGGCATGCTGCCTGGCCGCAGCCCGTCGAGGCGTGCCCATAATCCGGCTAGACGCCGGGCGCCGCGGCGAAACCCGTGGGCAGCGTATTCACGTCATTCTGGACCGCCTGGCCGAACATCTCTTCGTCTCCGACCCTGAAGCCATGGCCGCTCTCCTGGGTGAGGGAATCTCCAAGGAGTCGGCAACTTTCGTCGGTAATCTTTTCACGGACGCCGTGGCGCGACTTCTCGATGCAGAACGGATCGAGCGCCTGCTCAGCGTTTTCAATCTCAAGGGCCAGGCCTTTGCCCTCGTTTACCTCGAGGAGTGGCGCGGCCGGCGGACGGCCGCCATCGAGCTTCTGCAAAGCGTGGCGGATCACATCCAGGTCGTTCACCTCGTCGATTCGATGCTCGAGCCGCTTCCGGCGCTTCCGGGCGTTCGAACCATCGCGAGCGACTCCCTCCGTGAGCTTCTCATACTCGTCGAGAGCGCCCGGATGGTGATCACGGATGCAGATCTGGTGCAAGAGGCCGCAGCATTCCGCGAGGTGCCGTGCCTCACCGTCGGTCGCCCGGTGGTACGCGAGGTCACGGTCACATCCGGATGCAACCGCACGGTGCCCTTTAACCCGCCTGAAGCGGCTCGGCGAGTCCGTCACCTGCTGGATGAGAGCCACGCGTGCAGCGCGCCTCCTCTGTGGGATGGCGCCGTGGCCGATCGCATCGTGGACGTGCTCGTTCGCGGATACGGCCAGCGCCTGGCGCAGTGGATTGCGGAGTACTTCATAGAACGACACCGCGCGCGTCGTTCATGATGCCAGGAGGCAACCGACCACTCGAGGCCAGCACCACATCCACGCGTTCTTAACCGTGAATATATAGTCCGACTGGCCTATCTTTGAGCTTATCGCTGCGGAGCTGCCTCGCTCCGGACGGCGACGGCCCATGTGGCCGCCATCAACGGGCGCCACCCACTTCGCCCGCGAACAACCATCAGGCGTTCATCTGAATACAGGACGATGAATGGATGGCTCGCACCCCGTCCCTCGGGCTTTCCAAACGGCACCCACGATGGCGATGGCCGCTGGTCACTCGTCAAGTGTAATTGAAGGGAGAGAACGGTTAAGACGAGAGGCTCATCCGACGATTACGTCGTAAATCGGCGTACGGCCCGCTTTTTGTGCCGTTCTGGTTCCGCATCTCGGCCAATGGATCTGCTGAGGCAACTTCGACAAGTGCAGCGCCGTTTGGACGCGTCACGAACATGCCTCGCGCTACAACGCCGTCCCCGTGGGATGGTCGTCTAGCACCTGTGACGTAAGGGCCTGAGACGCGTTGACCTGTGACCGCAACGCAAATGAACCCATCAACTTACGATATCCGAAATTGAACATATCCGTCATAGGCACCGGCTATGTGGGGCTCGTCACCGGCACGTGCTTCGCCGAGATGGGCAACCATGTAGTCTGCGTCGACATTGACAAGAAGAAGGTAGAGAAGCTTTCCAGTGGGGAGCTCACCATCTACGAACCAGGGCTCGAGGTCTTCTTTGAGCGCAATCGGCGCGAGAGACGCCTGAGGTTCACGACCGATCTTGCCGAGGGGGTTCGTCACGGCGACGTAATCTTTCTCGCGCTTCCGACGCCTCCGAGCGAAGACGGCTCTGCCGACCTTTCCTACGTTCTGGGCGTTGCCGGGCAGATCGGCGAGATTCTAGCGGCTGATCCGGCGCTTGGCTACCGGATCGTCGTCAACAAGAGCACGGTTCCGGTCGGCACGGCCGATCGCGTGCGTACCGTACTCGAGGAGCATGGCCTTCGGGCGCATTCGGACTTCGATGTGGTCTCGAATCCGGAATTTCTGCGTGAGGGCGTGGCTGTCGACGACTTTATGAAGCCGGAGCGCGTGGTCATCGGGACCTCCTCGGAGCGTGCGGCCGAAACAATGGTCCTGCTCTACGAGCCGTTCGTCCGCCAGGGGAATCCCATCATAGTGATGGACGAGCGCTCCTCGGAGATGACGAAGTACGCGGCCAACGCGATGCTCGCCACCAAGATCACCTTCATGAACGAGATCGCAAACCTTTGCGAGCGGGTCGGCGCGAATGTCGACAAGGTGCGGGGTGGGATTGGTACGGACAGCCGCATCGGCAAGTCCTTCCTTTATGCGGGGATCGGGTTTGGCGGCAGCTGTTTCCCGAAGGATGTTCAGGCGCTCGCGCGGACGGCCGGCGAGAACGGCTACGATTTCCGCATTTTGAACGCCGTCCTCGAGGTAAACGATTACCAGCGCGCGCTGCTCGTGGAGCGCATCCGCGAACACTTCGGCGGCTCGCTGGAAGGGCGGAAGATCGCCGTGTGGGGCCTGGCCTTCAAGCCGAACACGGACGATGTACGCGAGGCCCCCTCACACATCATCATTCGAGGCCTCCTCGAGGCCGGCGCGGAAATTTCGGCCTTCGATCCGGAAGCCGTCGAAACGACGCGTGCTGTTCTTGGGGATGTAATCGACTACGCGACCGACCAGTACGAGCCGCTCGAGCATGCCGATGCACTCGTCGTATGTACGGAGTGGAACGAGTTTCGTCGGCCCGATTTTGGCAGGATGCAGTCGCTCCTCAAGCAGCCACTCATTTTTGACGGGCGCAACGTCTACGATCCGAAGCGTATGGCCGAGCTCGGTTTCCATTACCATTCCATCGGGCGACCGTATCTGCCTCCCGTGGCGACGGCCATTACCGCAGAGGAGGACACAGGCGCTCTCCAATGAAAAAGATGGGGATTCCGTCAAATTCCTTCCGACCGTCCGGTTTAGCGAAGTAGTCGCTTAATAACGGCACGCGGCACCCGATACTCAGGGCCAATTAGAACTAGAATTTCCAAAAAGAGGCCAGATGGCCAGTTGACATTGCGCAAAGGGCGGGTCACATTCGGCGCGATAGCAACTTGTTTTTCTTGACGTTGCATATACATCGGCCGGCCTGTGGGCACGGCGAAGTCGATGTCCTTCGGCACAGGCATGCCTGGCTCATCGAACGCCGAAGGAGATGGATTCCATCCCCCTGACCCTCCCGAATCGCCTCGTGCGAATACGGTTCGCATGAGTGGACATCGCGCGCGGCGCGTCCGCGCTCGTTGAAGAGGCCTTGCGCTTCGGCGCAGGCTTGATCCGGCGCGCCTACGCGCTCCGGGACATAGGGCGGCATCCCGCCGCCGTCTCGCGGCACCCCGCGGACGGTGGTCAGGCAGACGCGCCCGTGCTACCGAAGCCATTTCGGTCACATCTGCTTGATGGGACTGACATGGCGGAGCCGCGGAGAGAAGGGGGAGATGGGCGAAGTCGGAGTTGGATGGCAGAGTTTGAAGTCAGAAGTCAGAAGTCAGAGGTCAGATGTCGGAAGTCGGATGTCAGATGTCGGATGTCGGAGTCGGAACTCTGACCTCCGACCTCCGACCTCTGTCGTCCAACATCCCCATGATCGCTGCCATGATCATTCTTTTTCTCCTAAGCAAGTAGAACGATATCGTGTCCCGCGTTGCCATCATCTCTGACATCCACTCGAACCTGGAGGCGCTGGAAGCTGTGCTGCGCGCGGCCGACGCGGATGGCATCCGGGAGATTCATTGCCTGGGAGACATTGTTGGCTACGGCACGAATCCGGCGGAGTGCGTGGACATCGTCAGTATGTACTGCGCGGCCGTGGTTCGTGGGAATCATGATGAGGCCGT
>CBFGRV010000095.1:0-9755 GCA_965651265.1 uncultured Rhodothermales bacterium | reverse complement strand
CCGTCGGGGTCGATCTCGTGCCATTTCCCGAGCATGTGGATCACGTGCTCGTAAGCAAAGCGTCGCTGAGCGAGGAATCCCGCCTTTTCGTCTTCGGATACCAACTGGCCCCGAAGCTGCTCGGTCAGATCGAGAGCCTCTTCGTAGAACTCGATGGCCTTTGCATAATCGCCCGTTCGATCGAAGTGATCGCCTAGCCCAAGGAGCGCCGTCCAGAGAATGTCCGGGTACTCCAATTCCTCGGCCTGCTCCATAGCGAGCGAGAAACTCGCGAGGGCGGCCTCTCCCTGGCCCATTTCGCCTTGCACGTTGCCCAGCGTTACGAGCGCGCGAGCCTCTAGATCACGCCTACCCAGAGCGCGGCCTACATCCAGAGCTTCTTGTGCGTACGACTCGGCCTTGTCCAACGCGCCGGCAAAATTGTGCGAGTTGCTCAGATTCAGGAGGGCGAGGTATCGGCCGTACTCGTCCCCTTGAGTATCGAAGAGCGACAGGGCCCGTTCGAGTTGGGGGATGGATTGTCTCCCCCGCCCCGCATAATCGAGCAGCGCGCCCAGGTTGACGTGTAGGTAGCCGAGCATGGAGGAATCTGCGATCGATTCAGCCAGCTCGATGGCCTCCTGATACACCGAAACGGCCGCCTCATAGTCGCCCACGCGCCGATAGGTGGCACCGATCCAGTTCAATGAACTGGCGAGCATTGCCGTATTTCCGAGTGTGCGATAGAGCTCGGCAGCTTCGGCGAGAGCGGCCAGAGCTTCTGAGCTGCGGTCCAGGTACATCAGCACCGAACCGAGATTGGACAGATTCCCTGCCACATCCTCCGTTCGACCGAGCTGGCGGAACAACGTGACGGCAGACTCGAGATAGGTACGCGCCGAATCCAGGTTGCCCAGTTCATCGTGGGTGCGGCCGATCAACGCGTAATTGCGAGCAAGGGGCTCAAGGTCGCCAATCGCCTGCCGGATGGAGGCCGCACGACGCAAATAGTCCAGGGCGCCCTGATAGTCGGAGTAGAAGGCGTAGAGGGCACTTCCGATGTCGCTGAAGCTATTCCCGATCAGCTTGCGGTCATCCACGGCCTCACGGGCAGCGAGGGCACGTTCCAGATAGTCCAACGTGCTATCGGGTTCGCCCGCATACCAATAGACGACGGCGAGGCCGCCCAGGACCTCTGCTTCGCCCAGCCTGTCAGAAATGGAACGGTAGAGCTCCAGAGCCTGCGAGTAGGCCGCAAATGCTTCCTCTCCGGAACGCAATTCTCGGCCTTTCGCCAGGAGGCCGTCGGCGTGGAGCTTCGCTCGTTTTTGATCTAGCGTCCACTTGTCGACATATGAGACGGCCTCGATGAGGCTTTGCTCGCCGAATTGTCGCTCAAACGCGCCCGCGATGCGGGCTGCGATCCGATACGATTCGGATGCTCCCTCGCCGTCTCCATCCAACTCGCGACCGATGCCTTCTTCGAGGAGTTGCAGAACAATCGGCTTGATCTCGAGACGGTGCTCGGCGAGCAACTCATCGAGCTCATGGGCCCGCTCGATCTCGGCAGCGGCGATCAGGAGCCGGGTTTCCAGGGCATCCTGGCCCTGGACGCGGGGCGCCGCGGCCAGGCCTGCTACCAGCACGGCAAAGCACGTCGCCAACCAGTGCACGCCGGCGGTCGATCTTCTGGCGCTTATGCGATCGCCCGCGCCGAAGCGCAGGCGATCAAGGTACTCCGAAGCAATCGTGAGGCACATACCTCGTAGTGGTGACGCACAAGCGTCGTTACACTGATTCAAGACCGGGGTTGTCCGGTCTCCCGAACCGGTGACGACGTAGCAGGTGGTAGGTCGATGCGACGAGGTTCTCGTCTTCGATCTAACCAGTCAGGCCAGTCGACCACCGGCCATACCGGACATCGCGGAACTCCCGTTCAGGGGTCGATTCGGAGCAGCTCAGCACGCTGCTGCGCTGCTTCCGCTCGATCCATGAGACCTACCTCAGCGTACAGGTTTGCCAGAATCTCTTGCGGGAGCGCGGCGGTGGGATGTCGCTCTGCTATCGCTTCGAAGCTGGCGATGGCGGCGTCCATCAGCCCTTCTCGGGAATAGATGGTGCCCACCGCAAACTGGAAATCCGTACCCCCCTCAAAAACGCTCGCGAAGCTCGCCTCCTGGTCGGCTATCCATTTGGCCTCTTCCTCGGTGACGAGGGTGAAGCCGGTTTTGGCCGACACGTCGGAGCCGAGCAACTCATGCCCCTCCACATCCCAGAAATATGCAGTACCGGGTATTAAAGATGGTTCATCTTTAGGATAATCGAGTTGCGTGCCTTCGACTTCGGAGGTCCACACCAAACCACTCGCATCGTAGAGCCGAACGGAATAGTAGTCATATTCCTTTTCTGCCTTCCATCGAAACGTGGGACGTGCGTCCATCAGCTTCGTGTTTCGCGGGGACAGAAGCTGGACGGGCGACTCGGCGTCACCGGCACGCAGGCCCGCGAGTGCCCGGCCACGGCTGGGTGTTTCGCCGCTACGAAGGCCGGCTATGGTGCCGTACAGGTCTTGCTCTATGGTTCGGGAGGCAGCGTGCGCCGTTCCAGGGCCGCCCGATACGGTCATCGCGCTATTCTCGCCCAGGACGATCAGGCTATTGTTCGAGAAGAGGATCGAAACCGCTCCGCCGGTCTCCGTCTTCACCCTGTCGCCGGCGAAAAGCTGCATCCCCCATACGGCAGGCTGAAAGTCACTCTGGCCCGCGCGGGCTACCATCGCACCACCACTCAAATCGGTGATGAGTGCCAGGTACTCCGACTGCGCGCGAGCAGAGAGCCAGGGAGTCAGAAGTAGCGCGGTGAGCACTATCGCTGACGAGAAGCGTGCCGTCGGAAGTTCACGCTTCTTCGTGAATCGAGAGACGCAAGGCGTCGGTTGCGACATCGTAATCCTCCCGGTGATACTGTTCAGTCCTACATCTGCGGCCGGCTTCCCCACCGGCGGCCTGCGTATCAAGTATACGCAGCGGGCTCAGATGTTGGTGGATGAAACCTTTTCGGATCTGAGAAACAGACCGGGAAGCGTACATCAGAACCAGAAGCGGACGCCGAGACCGCCACCCACGTCGCCGTCCGTCTCCGGCACGAGTGAGAGTCGCGGCGTGATCCTCGCGTAGATCTCGAACTCCTCGATCAGATAGGCTACTCCGATGGTCCCACTGACGCCGATCACAATGTCGTCATCACCCCGCCGATCTCTGAACCCGATGAAACCGCCGGGACCATAGAACAGGATGAAGTCACGGCGATTTCCCAGAGGTCGATCGTAGAGGGCGTGGAGATTCAGAAAGAAGAAGTCGTCGAAGTCCCAGGCTGCAAGAAAGTCCCACGCGGGCTCTCCGTTGTAGAGCTGCAACGAAACGCCGCTGGGATCTCCTAGCTGAAACCCGATGCCGACATTACCGGGAGCTCGTTGAGCAACTACGGGTGCGCCGAGCGCCGCACACAACATGGCGGTGGCCGTGAAGGCGGCCGCCCTGTGCAAGAAGGAGTACTTCATCATTACGGTCAGGATCGTTCGAGAAAACCACCTCGAAGCCGCCAGGATGCCCGAAGGTCGAACCACGTAAGATCGGCCATACGGAGGAATGATGGCCGTTACGCTTCTCTAACGATTGGCCGGGCTCACTCCTCGATCGCTCGGCCGAGCTCCTCCATCAACTCGCCGTAACGACGCCAGTTGCCCTGCTCCAACGATCTGTGCAGTTCGCGCCAGATACGCCGGATGCTTTCCATCTCCTCCCCGATGACTCGCTGAACGAGCGTATCCGCGGGTACGGGGACGGCTCGCCCGTCAAGTTCGACCTCCGGAAGGAGTCCGCCTTCGCTAAACAGCGCGAAGAGAGCTTCTTCGATGGTTGGCTCCATGGCCACGCCACTCCCGATGGCCACGATTACACGCTGCAACTGCGGGATGTCGACGCCCTCGGCAATCAGGAAGACGGGCTCCACATAGATGAATGAGTTTTCGATCGGAATCACCATCAGATTGCCACGGATTACCCTGGAGCCTCGCTGATCCCACAGGGCGAGTTGTTCGCTGATCTCGGGATCCTGATCGATGCGCGCGTCGATCTGAGCCGGCCCATAGATGAGTCGTTGCTTTGGGAGCTTGTACACCACCAGCTCGCCGTAGCTGTCACCGTCCGACTTGGCCGCCATCCACGAGATCATGTTGTCTCGATTTTCGGGCGTGAGCGGGCTGATCAGCATGAATTGCAGCTCGCCGGAACCGCGGCGCTGCGTCGGACGGGTGGGCGAATCCGTCAGATTGACGGGGGCCACGGCGGAGGATTCGCCTGGAACCGGTTCGTCAGACGGCGCACGCCGTCCCGCGGGCAGGCGCGCCAGTACGTAGTAAGGCTCCATGACGCGCCGCTCGCCGGCGTACTTCTCCGTCGGGCGCGTCCAGAGGTCCTCCTGGTTGTAGAAAACCGTCGGCGCCGTCATGTGATAGCGATTGAATCGCTCCAGCTGAATCTCGAAGAGATCCTGCGGATAGCGGAAGTGCGAACGAAGGTCATCCGACAGGTCCTCCACGGGCTTGAAGAGTCTCGGGAAGATCGAGGCGTACACCTGGAGCACCGGATCCTCCTCATCCACCACATAGAAATCGACGGTTCCATCGTAGGCGTCCACGACTACCTTCACCGAGTTGCGGATGTAGTTGATGGCGCCCGTTGGCTGCGAGTACGGGAAACTGCCCGATGTGGTGTAGGCATCCTGGATCCAGTAGAGGTGGCCCTCACTGAGCACGAGGTAGGGGTCATGATCCAGTTCGAGAAACGGCGCGATGCGGCTGATGCGCTCCTGCACCCCGCGCCAGATCTGTAGGCGGCTTTCGGAATGGATGTAGTCGGAGAGCAGGATGTTGATATCTCCCAGCTCCCACGCGAACAAAAGCCGATGAAACCACGTGCGGATGGGAATGCCTCCCTTCCCGCTGTAGTGGTGGTAGACGTTCTCGTCGCCGGACGGATAATGCAGCTCGGGTGTGTTCGAATTGACGATATAATAGCCCTGGCCCGCCTCGCCGTAATAGATGGCCGGCCGCTCCACGGCCAGATTCGGGCTCGAGTAGCGTGGTGGCAGATCGCGGATGACGAGCAGCGGCTGCCCCTGGCTGTCCTTCTCGGTCACGGGGCTCATCACGAGGCCGTAGCCGTGCGTGTATTGCAGACGCTCGTTCACCCAGGTGCGGGACTGGCTCGGTAGCTGCCGCGATATTTCGCGGGAGGCGAGCATTACCTGTTGCAGGCCGCCATCATAGAAGTAGCGATCGTTGTCGACGGAGTAGAAGGAGTAATAGGTGCGGATTTCCTGAAGCTGGCGGTACGTCTGTATTAATAGCCGTGGATCCCAGAGGCGGATGTTTCGCACGGCATCGTCGTTGGCGAGTATGTCGGCGTATGTGAGCGTATCGTCGGCCTCGTACTCGATCTCCTCGACTTCGTGCAGGCCGTAGGCGAAACGCGTGGAGGCGATGTTGTGTCGGATGAAGGGCTCCTCGAGCTGGAGCTCGTTGGGCGTGACGCGGAACTGCTGCACGAGGCCCGGGATGATGGCGCGCCCCGCGAGCCATACGACGACGAAGGTCAGTCCGAGAATGGGAATCCATCGACCGAGTCGTAGCCAGCGAGTGGCGACGAGTATGGCCGCCATCAGAAGCGCCAACGCGAACATGATCCAGATGGTCGGCAGCTGGATGTGCAGGTCCGTATACGTCGCGCCGTAGACGAGGCCGCCGGGCGACAATAGGAGCAGGTATCGTTCCAGGTACAACCCCCAGGCGAGCAGCACGAGCCAGAGCACGGCATTTGCACCGATCTGCCGCCGGACGGCCGGGCGAGCCAGCACTCCATCGCGCAGATCCACCCGGAGGAGGCGCGTAGCGGCGTAGAGCAGCACCATGATGGCCAGGGTCACAAAGACGAGCACCGTAAAGGCGGTCTGGATGGCATCCCAGAAGGGCAGCTGGAACATGTAAAAGCCGATGTCGCGCTCGAATATCGGATCGGTGCGGCCGAAGGGCCGACTCCACAGGAATCGCAGCGACGCATCCCACTGCATATAGAAGCCGAGCGCGAACAGGAAGGCGAGCACGAGCGCGAGCACCGTCAGGAGGCGCTTCGCGCGGCGATGCTGATCGGGCATCGTCAAATCGATGCGAATCTCCTGCAGCGCCGGTCCGGTGAAGGTCGCCCAGCGCAGTTCATCGGCCAGCACCCTCGCATTCAGGACGAGATAGACGCCGGCCACGAGAAAGGCGGCCAGAAACATGCCCGTCCGCGCGGCCTTCACGACCCAGAATACCTGTTGGTACCCGAGCTGGCTCATCCACATCCACTGCAGGATGTTGCTCGTGGACAGGCTCAGTACGATGACCGGAACGAGGATGTAGAGCGCGATTCGGAGGTATCGAGGCATCAAGCCGCAGGATGAGTGTAGGAGGGCGCCTGTCGATGTAACTAGGCAGCCCCGTCATTGGATGCAAGCGGGGAGCGGAACGCATCGAGGAATCCCGCCGGTACTCCGCCGTATAACTGCTCTCGGTGACACCTCGAACCCAACCTCGGCGCTCCCATGGACCTCAGCGGCATCCACCACCTCACGGCTGTAACCGGCGATGCATCCGGAAACTACATCTTCTACACCCGCACGCTTGGCATGCGGCTCGTCAAGCGCACCGTCAATCAGGACGACGTCAGCGCTTACCACCTGTTCTACGCAGACGGTGTCGGGAGTCCGGGTACGGACCTGACCTTTTTCGACTGGAAGGTGCCGCGCGAGCGCCGGGGAACGCGGAGCATCGTTCGGACCTATCTGCGCGTCAACGGGCGCGAGTCGATCGAATGGTGGGCACGTCGGTTGCGCGAGCACGTGGTTCGTATGGGAGATGTGACCGAGCGCGACGGACGCCTGGTGCTCGATTTCGAGGATCCCGAAGGACAGCGGCTCACGCTCATCGATGACGGTGGAGCCGGCGACCCGCCGGTGCCGTGGTCGGCGAGCCCCGTTCCGGAGGAGCATCAGATCCGTGGCCTCGGCCCCATCATGTTGTCCGTCCCGGATCTGGCGCCGACGGAGCGGATCCTGATCGATGTGATGAACATGCGCCGCGCGCGCAGCTACGACTACGAGGGCGAGGTGGCTGTCTTCGAGATGGGCGCGGGCGGTCCCCACGCGGAACTTCACGTCGCCATCCAGCCGGAGTTGCCGCCAGCACGACCAGGTGCCGGCGGCGTGCATCATGTGGCCTTTCGGACACCGGACGATGAGCAGCATACGGCCTGGATCGGCCGGCTGCGCGAGCGGGGCATCCCGAACAGTGGCCGGGTCGATCGCTACTACTTCCGCAGCCTGTACTTCAGGGAGCCCAACGGCATCCTGTTCGAAATCGCGACCGACGGCCCCGGGTTTGCCGTCGACGAGGATCCGGCGACGCTCGGCGAGAAGATCGTGCTTCCGCCTTTCCTCGAGAGCCGCCGCGAGCAGATCGTGGCCAACCTCGAGCCCATTGAAGCGACAGGTTGATGTACCACGCGCTGGATGTCTTCTTCGTGATGTTCCATGGGTCCATCGTGCTGTTCAATGTGGTCGGATGGATCTGGAAGCGCACGAGGAGGCTCCATCTCGTGGTGATCAGCCTCACGTTCCTGAGCTGGTTCGGGCTCGGGATCTTCTACGGTTGGGGATACTGCCCGAGCACCGACTGGCACTGGGATGTGAAGCGCGCGCTCGGAGAGACGGACCTGCCTTCGTCCTACATCAAGTACTATGTGGACGCGCTGACGGGCCGCTCTTGGGATCCGACACTGGTCGACACGGTCGTGCTGGTCGTTGCGCTGGCCGCGTTCGTCGTCTCGGCAGTCTTGAACTGGCGAGATCGGCGGAGCGTTTGATCCCGGTGCGTCCTCGTCCTGCGGCCGCTCAGGGTAGCACCGTCATCGCAGCGCACACGCGGCCGGACGCACTTCCATCCAGGCAGTAGTAATAGCTCCCTGCGGCGAGGTGATCTCCGCTGAGATCAAGCAGGTGAGATCCGACGGGAAGCACACCTCGATCCTCAGCGAGTATCGCACGGCCGGTGATGTCGAAGACTTGCAGCCTGACCTGCTGAGGCCGCTCCAGTGCGTACCGAATCGTGGTGGCTCCCCGGAACGGGTTGGGGAAGTTTCCGTCGAGTCGGAGTGTAGCGGGCACCTCTTCACGCCGTGCCGAAGTGGACTCCGTGTAGTAGATGGTTAGACGTGGGCGATTGTTCTCCGTCGTGGCCTCGCGGCTATGGAATTTGTGAGCCGAGTGGTCCTGAGACTCGTCGCCGAGCAGGATCCATCCAAAATTGGAAGATGGATCGTCGAGCCAGAGCTGCACATCCGCCACGAGTCCTTCGCTGGATGCGACTTCGACGGCCCCGGCGGACGTGCCGAACAGAAAGGTACTGCTCGCCGTCGATTCGTAGTCGCCGCCGGCCTGGCTCCACGTCTCCGTGTCGTAGACGGCGTGGGTCCACGTTGCATCGCCGGCCTCGGCCTGCGCACCCTGACCTCCCGGAGCTCCGGCGTCGGAGCCGGCCTCTCCCCAATCACGCGTGAGGCGATGAATGGCGAACTGGGGGTTCGATGCAAAGGAGGCCTGCGCGATCACCAGATTGAGCCGGACGGAGTCGATCCGCGCACCGGCCGGAACGGCCTCCGCCACATCGAACGCCAGAAGCGCCCGCCGATTGTAGGGACCACCGGGGGCGTTCGTGCCGATTCTGCCGGCGAAGATGAACACACCGGTGCCGTTGCTGAGATCGCCGGAATCCTCGAAGATCGTGTTATCCTTGACCGGGGTAAGGGTGACCTCCCCCTGGGCAGCAGCTTCCGGCGCCGCAACGAACGCCATACACAGTGCGGCAGCCAGGGTCGCCGCTGTTGCGGCGAGGGGCGAGACTTTGCGGATCGGGATACTCGGTGGGCAGCAAAAACGGCGCATAGATCGTCGCATTCAGTCCATCTCGTGAAGCGCTGGCTGACTCGTTCGGGTACCCATCAAGGTACCCTCGCGGCCTGCCGTACTCAACCCGGTTGAGTATGGAATCGCGCGGAATACGTTACAATGTCCGGATCCTCGCGGAGGGCGCGGTGTCCGTGATACGGGTCGAGCCGCGACGATGGAGTGGCTCGCCTCCATCCACCCAAGCGCAATACGGCATTCGCGACATGCCCACCGAGACTCCCGCCTTCAAGCAACTCGATCTCCTTGACCGGAGAATCGCCGCTTTCATGCGGCGCTGGGGATATCCGTCTCTGCGGATCTCCCTCGGGATCATCTTTATCTGGTTCGGACTGCTGAAGCCACTTGGCTTATCCCCGGCAGAGAATCTCGTACTGGCCACGGTGGAATGGATGCCCTTCTTCCGCGCGGAGACGTGGCTGGCCATCATCGGGTGGTGGGAGGTCACCATTGGGATCACGTTTCTTTTCCGCGCGACCATTCGGATAGCCATCGCACTGCTTTTCATGCAGATGGTGGGTACGTTTCTTCCGCTGGTCCTGCTGCCTGAAGTCACCTTTCAGCCCGGGAAGATTCCCTTCGGGTTGACGATGGAGGGGCAGTACATCGTCAAGAACCTCGTTATCATTGCGGCCGCCCTCGTGCTGGGTGGAACCGTGCGCGCTCCGCGGGAGGCAGAAACAAAAGGCTGACGTGCTCCATAGTGGAGAAGCGCC
>CBFGRV010000094.1:0-9990 GCA_965651265.1 uncultured Rhodothermales bacterium | reverse complement strand
GCGGAGATCGTATCTGTTGGTACGTCGTCGTGGGAACCAGGTGCCGTTGATGTGATTGGAGGCTAGTTGTAATAACGAGCTAGTACAAGTGAGCCCGGTTCGCGAAGTACCCATGCGCGCTCCGCTGTAGACGCGAGCCTGTTCGCAGGGGAAGGCTTCAACGTCGCATACGTCGACGGCTCCTTCGCTGAGTGGTGGGGCCGAAACGCAAGGGTGATCGCATGATGATCTGGGCATGGGCCGGCGCGCTGCTGATCGGCCTCACGCTGGGACTGCTGGGCTCGGGAGGCTCGATTCTAACGGTGCCCGTACTCGTCTACCTGGTCGGCGAGCCCGACAAGGTGGCGATCGCCGAATCGCTCGGCATCGTGACCATTATCAGTCTGGTGGGCACCATCCCGTTCATCCTGAAACGGCTCGTGGATGGTCGGAGCGTCGTCCTCTTCGGCGTTCCGGGGATGGTGGGCGCGTACGCCGGTGCGTTCTTCTCAAAGTTCGTTCCCGGCTCGGTCCAACTGCTCGTCTTCGCGGTCGTGATGCTGTTGGCGGCGAGCATGATGTTCAGCAATCGAACGGGCCGCCCGGCCCCCGGCAGGCCGCGGATGGCAGCCTGGAAGATCGCTCTGGAGGGGCTCGCCGTCGGCGTGATCACCGGGTTCGTCGGCGTGGGCGGCGGGTTCCTTATCGTGCCGGCACTCGTGCTCTTCGGGGGACTCACGATGCACATGGCCGTCGGCACGAGCCTGGCCATCATCGCCCTCAAGAGCATCAGCGGATTCTACAAGTATGTGGATGTGATGCGGGATGCGGGCCTTGCCATTGACTGGGAGCTGATCCTGCTGTTCGGCGCGGTGGGCGTAGCGGGGAGCTTTGCGGGCAACATGCTCGGCGCGCGCATTTCTCAGGAGCGCCTTAAGAAGGGTTTTGCGGTTTTCATGGTGGTCATGGGCGTGATCATCTTCGCACAGAATGTGGGCGCCCTGATCGCCTAGTCGTCCGCGCCGCCCAGCTGGAAGACCGGTTCGAATTCACGGAGGGGCATTCCTCCGCCGGGGCCGCCGCTCGCGCCGGCCTCGCGAGCGAGCTCCATCTCGAACGCGACGCGGTCGCAGCGGTAGAATCGACGCTGAAAGTAGACCGGGCGATCCTCGACGGTCAGGCTGAGCCGACCGATTACAAGAAGCGCGCATCCCTTCGGCACCTCGAGATGGCCGGCGATGTCCGCCGGCGCGTTCATGGCCTCCATCCGGTACCGACCCCTCAACACGGGTATGCCATGCTGCTCCTCGAGGATCTGATAGATCGTGGTCTCGTCCAGATTGCGTCCCTCGAGGACCTGCCCGTAAAATAGGGGAAGCCACGTTCGGTCGAAGGCCACGGGCAGTCCATCGCCGAGGCGAAGTCGATCCAGGCGTACTACGCGCGCGTCCGGCGGACACCCCAGAATGCTGGACACCGCCGCCGGCGCCACCTCCTGTCCGTGATGCAGCACGCGCGAGCTCGCCTTTGCGCCCGCACGTGCCATATCCTGCGCAAAATCGGTGAGACGCACGAGGCCCTGGCGCAAGCGACCCGGGGCCACGAACGAACCGAGGCCTTGCCGGCGATAGATCAGGCCTTCGCTCTCCAGCGTTTGCAGCGCGCGCCGCACCGTAATCCGACTGACCCCGAACCGCTTCCCGAGATCGCTCTCAGACGGCAACTGATCATCCGGCGCAAATCCCCCCTCCTCGATACGCGCACGCAGCCAGTTCGAGATCTGCTCGTGATACGGCCTGCCGGTTCTCAGTCGATCTGTGCCCATCGTATAGGAAGCTCACCCGTCGCGGATGGTTCGACTTGTCATAGCCTGTATTATAGGACACGGACGGAAGGCGCGCAGGCGCTATATTCCGGCGACGTTATCCAGTCGTGCCCGATTGCCAGAAATTCCGTGCTGCGCACCATCCAATACGTTGTAAATATTCCGGCGCTCCTCATCGCGGCCGCGTTCGTGATCGCATCCTGCAGCTCCCGGCCGCCCGATGCATCCGACCCCGCGGCTCAAGCCCGTCGCGGCGTTCCATCGGACGCCGGGGAAACCCCTCCATCGAACGTCGACTGGGCTCACTACCTGGGTGATCCCCACAGCACGCAGTACTCCACGCTCGACCAGATCAACCGGGAGAATGTTCACCTTCTGGAGATCGCCTGGATGTACGACACGGGCGACAGCGCCGAGTACCAGTCCAACAACTTGATTGTCGACGGCATCCTGTACTCGGCGACGCCGTACCGCCGCGTCGTGGCCCTCGATGCGGCCACGGGCGAGCACCTATGGACATTCGACCCCGACGAGCACAACCCCTACGGCGGCAACATGTACCAGGGAGGCGGCCGTCAGCGCGGCGTGATGTACTGGGAGGACGGCGACGACCGCCGCATCTACACGGTGAAAGGCCCGTGGATGTATGCGATCGATGCGTCGACGGGCGCGCTCGCGCCGGAGTTCGGGGAGGGAGGATGGATCCATCTGGGGGATGGGATGGATGTGGAGGGCCGGCCGAATGTAGGCCTGAACACGCCGGGATACGTGTATCGTGACATGATCATCATCGGCGCGAACGTGGCCGAAGACGTGCCCGGGGCCATCCGCGCCTTCGACGCACGCACGGGCGAGCGGCGCTGGATCTTCCACTCGCTGCCGCGGCCGGGCGAATTTGGGTCGGATACGTGGCCGGAGGGCTACATGGATTTCGTGGGGGGCGCCTCAGATTGGTCGGGGATCGCGATCGACACCGTGCGCGGGATCGTGTACTCCTCGACGGAGACGGCGGGGCCTGATTTCTGGGGCGGCGATCGTTACGGCGAGAACCTGTTCGCCAACTCCCTCATCGCACTCGATGCCGAGACGGGGGAGCGACTGTGGCATCAACAGCTCGTGCATCACGATATCTGGGATATGGACCTTCCGACCCCCCCGACCCTCCTGACCGTGAGGCATAATGGCGAGCTGGTGGATGTCGTCGCGCAGGGTACCAAGATGGGCCTGCTTTTCGTCTTCGATCGCGTGACCGGCGAGCCGCTCTGGCCGATCGAGGAGCGTCCGGCGCCGGAATCGAAGATACCGGGGGTGCGCACCTGGCCGACGCAGCCGTTCCCCACGAAGCCTGCCCCGCTGATGCGGCAGCTCTACACGCAGGAGGATGTGTCGACGATCTCGCCGCGCGCGATGATGATGACGACGGAGATGCTCGCGCAGTCGGGCTCATACGGCTCGTTCCCGCCGCCGAGTCTCGAGCAGATCACCAAATTTCCCGGATACGACGGCGGCTTCGAGTGGGGCGGCTCGGCGGCGGACCCCGGCGGCATCCTGTATGTGAATATCAACGAGATCCCCTGGTTCTATCAGCTCATTCCGACCACGCAGGAGGACGGTTCGCCGCTTCCGCGCGGGGAGCGGCATTACCGAATCAACTGCGCCGCCTGCCACGGTCTGGATCGAACGGGCAGCGCCGCCTTTCCATCCCTCGTGGACATCGAGGAGCGGATGAGCCGCGAGGCCGTGCATCAGATGATCATCCACGGTGCGGGGAGGATGCCGCCCTTCGACCGGATGCTTGAATCGAACCGCAATGCCATCGTCGATTTCCTCTTCGGGGTTGAGGATCCGGCCTCCGCCGAAGCGCCCTGGCCCAACAACGAGCAGGAGTTCGAGCACATGCCGCCGTATGCCTTTCGCGGCTTCGAGCGGTGGCTGGATCACGAGGGCTATCCGGCGATCGCGCCGCCGTGGGGCACGCTCAACGCGGTGGATTTGAACACGGGCGAGATCAAGTGGACCGTGCCGCTCGGCGAGTACAAGGATCTTACCGAGCGGGGCATTCCAATCACCGGCACGGAGAACTACGGGGGACCCATCGTGACGGCGGGAGGGGTGCTCTTCATCGGCGCCACGGCGGATGAAACGATGCGCGCCTTCGACACGGAGACGGGCGAGATCCTCTGGGAGCACGAGCTGCCCTTCGGCGGAAACGCGACGCCCAGCACCTACATGGTCGACGGGCGGCAGTTCGTTGTCATCTCCGCCGGCGGCGGCAAATCCAACCGCCCCGCAGGTGGGATGATCGTGGCCTTCGCGCTGCCCGAATGACGTGGATGCCGGCTACTCGCAAGGCCCGCGCGGAAGCCGTAACCCTAAACGGAATATCGCCGTAGGGCACGATCTACGATCGAAACATGAAGTACACCGCGCCGACGAGGCACAATCCCGCCCAGAGGAAATCCAGCTTCATCGGCTGCTTCATGTACAGCACGGCGAACGGGACGAACACGGACAGCGTGATGACCTCCTGCAGGATTTTGAGCTGCGCAAGTTCCAGGCTCGTGTAGCCGATTCGATTCGCAGGCACCTGGAGCAGGTACTCGAAGAAGGCGATGCCCCAGCTGACGACCACGGCCACGAACCACGGCTTCTCGCTGAGGTTTTTCAGATGGGCATACCACGCGAACGTCATGAAGACGTTTGAGCAAACAAGCAAGAGGATCGTCGTGATGACGATCCGCATATTCATCGCGTTCATTCTGGATGATGTTGACGCCGGGCAGAGGTGACATCCCGGCGATAGCGTCCGAGTTGACCGAGAGATATTGCCTTGGCCTCGATCGCGCCTAACACTTGCGCGGAAGCCTGGGATGGACCTCCCGGATGTGAAAACCGGAGCAGTACGTCGCCGCGTCCGGAAGTTCCCAGGATTGGAAATCATGCCGACCCACCCCGAAATCACCCAGCTCCTCGAGAATCTCAGTCGAGGCTTCGACCGGCGCTCATGGCACGGCCCGAACCTGATGGGCGCGATCCGGGGCCTCAAGCCCGAGGAGGCGGCGTGGCGACCCCAGCCGGGGCGTCACAACGCGTGGGAGTACATTGTGCACGCGGCCTACTGGAAGTATCGGGAGCTTCGAGTTATCGACTCCCAGGCGGCGGGCTCGTTCTCACTCCCCGGATCCAACTTCTTCGAGCGCCCGACCGAGCCGACGCGCGCCGCCCTCAAAGACGACATCGAGCTACTCAGGGAGTGGCACCGGCGACTCCTCGATGCAGTCGCGGCCGTCGATCCAGCCTTGCTGGACGAAAAAAGGGGAGAATTCACCATTCGGGCTCACATCCTTGGGATCGCAGCCCACGATGTGTATCACGCCGGGCAGATCCGGCTGCTCAGGAGGATGTGGGGGGACCGGGCTGCTGGATGAGCTGATCGCGGGCGAGCGAATGGTCGCGGCCAGGCCTGTGGCATCGTGGGCCCGGCGCGGGTCACAGACTCAGCCGGTCGGGTGAGCCAGAGGTCGCGGCCAGGCCAGTGGTTGCACACGCGAGTCGGATAGCCGGACTGGCGCGGGTCACAGATTCAGCTGATCCAGATAGGCATAGCTCTCGGCGAGGCCCACGAAGGGATCTCCCGTCTCGACCTCGACGATGTACCCGTAGTCGGCGATGTCGCTCTTCCGGGCGGCCTCGAACAGGGCCGGCCAGTCGACGGATCCACTTCCGAGAGGCGCGCCCTCATCCGCCTCCGGATCGTAGTCGGACAGATGCAGCGCGCTGAACCGCCCGGCGTACCGGTTGAGATATTCGATGACGTCGTATCCCTCCCTGATCGTCACGACCTGGAATTGCATGGTGACGAGGTCGGGATCCAGCAACTCCATCACATGATCGTATTGCGGCTTGCCGTCGATTTCCGGCCCGATCAGGTGGTTGTGGTAGCCGAGCCGAAGGCCCGCCTCCTTGACGATCTCGCCGGCGGCGTTGGCTTCATCCGCAAACTGCTTCCACTGGTCAAGTGTGGCTCTCCCCTCGTTGAAATTGGCAGAGGCAATGTAGAGCGTCTCCAGACGAAGCGTCCCGGCCAGCTCGATGGCGGAGTGCACGTTATCGCCAAGGATCTCGCTCGCCGTGAAGTGCGAGCTGTGACAGCGCAGTCCCGCATCGTCGATCCGCTGTCGGAGCTCGACAGGATCGGTCGTCTCGAACTTCACGAAACGGCCGTAGCCGACCGGCGAACAGAGCTCGAGGCCGTCATATCCGAACTCACGCATCAGTTTGAGGGTGCCGTCCAGATCGTTGCCGGCGGGCTCCCTGATGACCCAGTACTGGAAGAAGATCGGCGCATCGAATCGCGCCCGGACGGCCGCGGCCGAATCCATCGCCGCCTTCATCGCGAACAGTCCTGCGGCGCCTGTGCCCAGAAATTGACGTCGGGTGAGTTTCTTCATGGCAAGGTCAACCGGTAAATCGACGTATTGGAGTTTGGAGAGGTGGCGCGGGAGAGACTCGAACTCTCGACCTTACGATTATGAGTCGTACGCTCTAACCTGCTGAGCTACCGCGCCGATGTCGGCTCGCCGGGCTGCCGTTTGACCGGATCGGCACATCCAATCCCAACAACGACATCCGGCCAACGGCCGTAATATAGCATCCCGACTTTCGGATGTTTCTTTAAAAGATCATGACCCGATGGGACGCATCAAGCGTCCGACTCGTCAGGGCTCGATCATTCGGCCTGAGCCCTTGGACGGATCTACTGGCAACCGAGGCTCGTGGGCGCCAGGATGAAGGCAAGCGTTTCTCCATTCTCCATATCCAAGGTGGCCTGAAACGACATGCCCGTCTCGTGGATCGTTCCGGTCAGGAGGAGGGGTTCGATGAAATCATCCTCATCGCCATTCCCTATGGATGCGGTCAGGATTGGATAATCGTAGTCCTGTGCATCCTCGAGCACGCCCCCGCTCATGGCCCGCTCGGAGCCGCCGGCCAAAGAGTGTACCGAGTAGATGTACAGTGTCAGCAGATCGTCGTCGGAGATCGTCATGCAGAACTCCGCCCAATCGTACTCCTGGCCTACGAGGTCGACGGTACCGCTCCACGAGCCGGCTGCACTGGGCCTCACCTCGATGCTCGTCGAATCCGCCACAGCCTGATCCGCGCGAACGGCCTCGACGCTGATCACGTAGGTGCCGCCCCGCGCCGGTGGCTGCCAGCGAACGGTGCGGCCGGTGGCGCCACCTGACGTGCCTGTGGATTCAAACTGGCCGGCGCTCGCGTTCCAGGTGTATGCAATGTCCTCCTCGATGGAGCCGAGCACGGAAAACGTGGCACTCGGCAATGGCTGGCCGGGACGAAAAACGAGCAATTCGTCGCTCGATAGGATTCCTTCAAGCGTGGGCGGTGGCAGATCTTCGGCCGAATCACATCCCGCAACGAACAAGGCGAATGCTGCCGCCGCGAGGAATCGACAATAGCTCGGAACGGATGACATCGGCTTTCGTGAGGTTTATGTTGGTCGGAGGATGGTCCTATCTCGACGCCTCGATGGGTGGGCGATCGAGCCATTTTGCGTATGAGCCGCGTCGCGATCGAACAAGCTTGCGCCCTCGGAGGATCGAGCCGCGTTTGAGGATCGAGCCTCGTTATGTCGGAGCCGCGTCGGAGGATCGAGCCTCGATATGTCGGAGCCGCGTCGGAGGATCGAGCCTCGATATGTCGGAGCCGCGTCGGAGGATCGAGCCACGTCGTGTCCGAGCCGCATTGCAACTTGGGACCAGGAGGCGTACGATCTTGTCAGTTTCACGATCCTACCGGATCTGTAAAGTAAACAACATAGATGTCCTGGAATAACGTAATCGACCAGAGGCGCGTTGTCGAGGCGCTGCGCGGGGCTATCGCAGCCGGCCGTGTGGCCCATGCCTATCTTTTTCGCGGCCCCGACGGCGTCGGGAAGCGCGCGGTGGCGATCGAATTCGCCAAGGCGCTGCTATGCGAGCGGGGAGGCGACGAAGGGTGCGGGGCATGCCGGGCCTGCTCGAGGGTGGAGCGCATGCTCCATCCGGACCTCCGGTTCTTTTTCGCTCAGCCGAAGGACACAGATGCTTCTGCCGTAGCCGAGCGTTTGCAGCTTCTGGCCCGGAATCCATACGCCGCCGTCGATTTCCTCCGCCGCCCGTCGCTGGGGGATCCGACGAAATCGTCCAATAAGCAGGCCATCTACGATGTCGACCGCGTGCGGGAGGAGATCATCCGGACGACGAGCCTGACGCCGGTCGAGGGCCGGTACAAGGTCACGGTCATCACGGATGCGGAACTCTTCAACGCTGCCTCCGCCAACGCCTTTCTAAAGACGCTCGAGGAGCCGGCGCCGAGATCCGTGTTCATCCTCACGACCAGCAGGCCGGATCTTCTCCTTCCGACGATCCTCTCGAGGTGTCAGAGTCTTCGATTTGAGCCGCTGCCTCCAGAGGCCCTCGCCGCGGCGCTCGTCGAGCGCGAGGGGGTCGATCCGGATGCCGCGGAGACCCTGGCTCGCATGGCAGATGGATCCTACATGGAGGCGCTCGATCTCGCGCGCAATGACGACCTCATGGGTTTGCGCATGATGGTGCTGGATTTCATGCGGATGTCCTATGCGCGGAACATCGAGCGACTCGCCGATCTGGTCGACCAAACGGCGCGGCTGGGGCGTGACCAGGTCAAGAATGTGCTCGAGCTTATGCTTCGCTGGGTGCGCGACCTCATCCTCCACCGTTCGCTGGGGGGGGACGCGCCGCTCGTGAATGTCGACCAGAAGGATGCCGTCGCGAAATTCAGCGAGAACCTGCCGGATGCCGATCTGGAGGGGATGGTGGGCGTGATCGAGGAGGCCATCCACTTGATCGAGCGAAACGCACACGTTAACCTGACGTTAACCGTTCTTTCACAAAGGATCGGGCGGGCCATGCGTGGACGGTTGGCTGAGCCCCTCTACGTTCCGCTCGCCGATGAAGAGCTGCGCCGAACGGCGTAGTCGTGCGAGGGCCTGTCAGCCGGCTCACCTCCTTGTGGAGGGCTCATGTTCGCGTAGTTCAATCGAATACTGACTTCTATATATGCCATTACAAACGGGCGGCTGCTCCGGCGGCTGCGGCAGCGGAGGGGGCTGTGGCTCGGGCGGCTGCGGATCCTCCGGTGACGGCGCATGCGGCACCTCGAGCTGCCCCGCCATGCATGTCTACGACTGGCTGAACGAGATTGGCGTCACCGAGCCTCCCGTGCTTTACGACCTGGTCGAGGTCACCTTCAAGGCAGGGCGTAAGGACATTTACCGTAACACGCGCGAGATGGACCTCCAGGTGGGCGACTTCGTGATCGTCCAGGCGGATCGCGGCGTCGACTTCGGGACGGTCCACATGACGGGCGAGCTCGTTCGGCTGCGCGTGCGCCAAAAGGGCCTGGAGGATGACACGCGCGTCCCCAGCATCATCCGATCGGCGGGGCTCGCCGACATCGAGCGGTGGGAATCCAACCGGGAGATGGAGGCCGAAGCCTTTCATATCGCGCGGACGGCCATCGACCGGCTCAAGCTTCCTATGAAGCTCGTCGATGTCGAGTGGCAGTTCGATCACAAGAAGATCACCTTCTACTTCACGGCCGATCATCGGGTCGATTTTCGGCAACTCGTCCGGGATCTCGCGCGACAGTTCCGCACGCGCGTGGAGCTGCGTCAGATCGGCGCCCGCGACGAGGCGGCTCGTCTCGGCGGCATCGGGTCGTGCGGGCGGGAGCTATGCTGTGCCACGTGGCTCCAGGAGTTTAAGCCCGTCTCTACGCAGGCCGCCAAGATCCAGAACCTCCCCTTGAATCCAGTGCGGCTCTCGGGGCAATGCGGGCGACTAAAGTGCTGCCTCAACTACGAGCTTGAGCAGTACATGCACGCCTTGCGCGCTTTCCCACAGATCGATACCCCGGTCACGACGGATCTCGGGCCGGGCATCGTTCAGAAGGTAGATATCTTCCGCAACGTGGTATGGGTCCTGCATGAGGATGAATCGGTTGAGGAGCTTCCACTAGAGAAGGCGCGCGCGGTACTGGCCCTTATCGAAGAAGAGGATTCGAATGCTTCTTGAGGGTGAAAGGGGATCCATTTTGGGATGAAGAGGGGTGTCCGTGACATCGGATTTTCGAGAGCTGGATTTGTG
>CBFGRV010000093.1:0-10322 GCA_965651265.1 uncultured Rhodothermales bacterium | reverse complement strand
TCGAAGCCCGAAGGGCTTGCCCTGATCGAGCGGAGCGACTGTGCCGCCTGCCACAATCCGACCGAGCAAACCATCGGGCCGTCGTACCAGGCGATCGCCGAACGGTACGAGCCGACCGCTCCTACGGTGGCACGACTGGCCGCGAAGGTCATCTCCGGCGGCTCGGGTGAATGGGGCGACGCCGTTATGTCGCCGCATCCCGGATTGCCGGCGGAGGACGCGCGGACGATGGTCGAGTACATCCTCTCGCTCGGCGCCGCACCGGCGCAAACGGCGGAAGGCGACCTGATGAACGTGGCCGGCGAAGCATATCGCTTCACGGACGAGTACGATGGTGCGGAGGGCCTTGCGGTCAACATGTACGCTCTCACCGAAGACCCCCGCAAGCTGGATGAGCTGCGCATGACCGAATCGCCGTTTCTTTCGGTGGTCGTGCCGGCTATCCACGTCCCCGACGAGTCCTACCTGGGCGAGGTTCGCCAGAACGTCTACGTCGAAGCGACCGGCTTCCTGACCGTCGCGGCGGCCGACAACTACGTCATCCGCCTGGTCAGCGATGATGGTTCTCGCGTGTTTCTGGATGGCGAGCTCCTCATCGACAACGATGGGCTGCACGGTACCGAGGCGCGCGATGCGGAGCTCATCCTGGAAGAAGGCACGTACCCCATCCGGGTCGAATTTTTCCAGGGAGGTGGTGGAGGATCTTTGTCGCTCCAATGGGCGCGCAGCGCGGACAGCGGATTCTCCGTCATCCCGCCCAGCGCATTGTCGTACGATGAGGGCGATCTGAAGGAGGCGGTCGACTACGCAACGGCCCTGGGCATCGAAGACAAGCGGCCGGGCGACACCATCCCGTTGGAGGATGTGCACCCGAGTTTCGCCGTCGAAACGATTCGGCCCAACTGGTTCGAGCCGAAAGTCGGAGGGCTCGATGTCCTCGACGACGGCCGCGTCGTACTCAGCACGTGGGATCCGGACGGCTCCGTCTGGATCGTCTCCAACATCGAGTCCGGCGAGCCCGAGGTGAAACGCATCGCATGGGGTCTCGCCGAGCCGCTCGGGCTGAAGGTCGTCGATGGCGAGATCTACGTGATGCAGAAGCAGGAGCTGACCCGACTCGTGGATACGGACGGAGACGAGATCATCGACCGATACGAAACCGTCGCGAACGATTGGGGCGCGACGGCGAATTTCCACGAATTCGGATTCGGGCTGATCTACCGCGACGGTTACTTCTATGCGTCTCTGGCAACCGCCATCCTGCCGGGAGGAGCCAGCGCTTCTCCGCAGAATCCTGATCGCGGAACGGTGATCCGGATCGACAAAGAGACCGGTGACGTCGAGATCTTCGCGCGCGGACTCCGCACGCCAAACGGGCTCGCCTTCGGCGTCGACGGAGAGATCTTCCTTGCAGACAATCAGGGCGACTGGCTTCCGGCCAGCAAGATCGTCCACATCGAGCAGGGCGACTTCCACGGATCGCGTTCGGTCGACTTCGGGAACGTCCCACAAGAATGGAAACGCCCGGTCGTCTGGCTCCCGCAGAACGAGATCGGGAACTCGCCGTCACAGCCGGCCCTCCTGAACATCGGACCCTACGAAAACCAGCTCATCTACGGCGAGGTCACCCACGGCGGCATCAAGCGGGTGTTCGTGGAGAAGGTGGAGGGAGAATATCAGGGGGCCGTATTTCGCTTCACACAGGGTCTCGAGTCCGGGGTGAACCGCATCGTGTGGGGTCCCGACGGGAAGCTGTACATCGGGGGAGTCGGAAATCCTGGAAACTGGGGCCACATCGGCAAGCTCAGGTACGGTCTTCAGCGGATGAGCTACACGGGCGATCCGGTCTTCGAGATGCTGGCTGTACGTGCGCAGCCCGACGGGTTCGATATCGAGTTTACGGAGCCGCTGGCCAATGGAGTGGGCGAGAGCCCCGAGGACTACGAGATCCGGCAGTGGCGATACGAACCGACGCCGGAGTACGGCGGTCCCAAGCTCGATGAGGAGACGCTCGAGATCGCAGGCGTCGAGGTGTCCGACGACCGCACGCGCGTGCGGCTGACGCTCAAAGGCATGAAGCCGGACCATCTCGTCTACATCCGCCTGGATGACGCCACGATGCGCAGCGCAGAAGGGCGCATGCTCTGGTCCACGGAGGCCTGGTACACGCTGAACCGGATTCCGGGCGCTGTGACGGCGTCGGCGCCTTAGCGGACCGTGTGATGCCGGAGTGAAATAGGGCGAGGTCTTCAGCGAAGGCCGGTAGGCAAACTACCGGAACAGGTAGGTTCGGGTGCTGGGCTATCGAGATATCCTGTCCCTCAGCCGGTATCCGCAACCTATCCTGCTGAGAGGTTCTCGCCATGAAGCACGTCCAGGCCGCCATCGTCGCACTCTTTCTCCTGACACCCATCGCCGGTTTTGCCGACGATCACGTCCTCACCCTCACCGCACCCGATGGCAGCACCGTCGTGATCTACCGCGACAACTACGGTGTCCCGCACATCCGCGCGGCCACGGAGGTCGGCGTTTTCTACGGCCAGGGATATGCCGTCGCCCAGGACCGGCTCTTCCAGATGGAGACCTTTCGGAGGACGGCGCTGGGGCGTCTGTCCGAGGTGGGCCTCGCGGGGCCGGGCACCGATCGCCAGCTCCGTGCGACGTTTTACACCGAAGCCGAGCGGGTCGAGCAGTATGGGCGGCTTAGCCCGGAGGCCCAGGCGATGTTCGCAGCGTACGTGGACGGCGTGAATGCGTACTTGGCGTTCATGGCGCAGGACCCGATGCAATATCGGCCTGTACAGTTTTTCGCTCCGCAGCTGAGCTTCGCGGCGGATGATCCGAAGCCCTGGACGGTCACAGATGTCGTTGCCGTCAGCCAGTTCTTCATGCGCCAGTTCGGCCAGTATGGAGGCGAGGAACTGGTGCGGCTTACCGAATTCATGACCATGGGTCAGGAGTTGTTCGACGTGAACCGCCCCATCAACGACCCCGCTGCGCCGACGACGATACCCGGAACGCCGGCGATTTCAAGCCGTGCGGTCTCGAGGCGCAGTCCGACGCAGCCGTCAATGGTAGGCAAACGCGGCGCCGAAATGTATGAGCGGATCCGGATGGAATTCATCGAGGAGATGCGCGCACGCGACGCCGGGTTCGAAGAGGACCTCCGATCCATCCACATCCCCCCAAGGCTGGGGAGCTTCGCCGTCCTCATCTCCCAGGAAAAGTCAAGCTCGGGCAACGTGATGCTGCTCGGCGCGCCCCAGCTGACGCCACCGGCGCTGAACGCGACCAACATCACGCACGAAGTAGAGCTCGACGCGCCCACGCTGCACGTGGCGGGCATGACCATCGCCGGCCTGCCCGGCGTGATCATCGGGCATACGGAGCATCATGCATGGAGCCTCACCAGCGGAAATAGCGACAACACGGATACCTTTGTCGAAATTCTGAATCACGACCGCACGGCCTATCTGTTCGACGGCTCTTTTCACGCCTTTGAAGTCATCCCCGAGCCGGACATCGCCTTCGCGCGCCTCCGGTCGGTGCATGGCCCGGTGATCGGGCTCGACGCCATGTCGGGAACGGCCTTCACGTGGCAGTTCGCGTTCTGGGATCGGGAGCTTGAGATGGCCGATGCCTTCTATCAACTCTGGAAAGCGCGCACCGCAGACGAATTCCAGGCCGCCCTGCACGATGTGCCAATGAACTTCAACGTGTTCTACGCGGGGAAGGATCAGCGCGTCAAGTACTATCACGTCGGCACACTGCTGCGCAGCATCCAGACGCTCGATGGGCACGATCCGCGCCTGCCGCGCCTGGGAGACGGATCCGAGGAGTGGCCCGAAGACCCCTTCCTCCACTTCGACGAGCTGCCGCAGGCTGACGAATTCGTGCAGGACTACTTCGTCAACTGGAACAACAAGCCCGAACCATCCTGGAATAATGGCGACAACATCCCCTGGTCCGTGGTATTCCGGAAGGAGCGAACGCTGCGCGTGAATCGGATCGACGACTTCATCGGGCCGATCGACGCCGTCACGTTCGACAATCTGAAGTCCGTGCCGCTTACGATCGGTGACCACGGCACGTATCAGCAGGCCGTCGAATTCACGCCGGACTTTATCCGCGACGAGAACATCATTCCGCCCGGGCAAAGCGGGTTCGTGAGCCTCGTCACCGGCCCTGATCCGCACGTCGCCGACCAGTGGGCGCTGCACGAGGCGTGGGCCTTCAAGAACATGGCCTTCAACGAGCAGCTGTCGCTCTGGCCGCCGAATCACAGGCCGGTCACGATCGCGGCAGCGGACCACGTCGACGCCGGAGACCCTGCGGCGGCCTACGTGGAGGATGTCTGGTCGGATGAGCCCGGTGAGAATGGCTCGCCGATTCTCCTCGATGGATGCTCAATGGTGCAGCTCCTCGCGGAGCGGTCCGACCTGGGGAACGGTCGTGTATACACGGTGCATCTGGCCGCGCCGGATCCCGTCGGCAACAAGGGAACGGCCGCGCTCTTTCAGGTAATCGTTCCGAAGAGCCAGTCGGCCGCGCACGCCTTCGTCGTCGATGACGGTCCAGCGACCTACGAAGAAACGGACTGCACGTCGGCACGGCCGGCACCGCCGGCACCGCTCGCGTCCTCCGAGCCGCGTGGCATGCAGCTGCGCCAGAACCGGCCGAATCCGTTCAACCCGACCACGCAGATTACGTACGAGCTGCCGCGCGTGGGTCATGTCGTGCTTGCCGTCTACAACACGTTAGGCCAGGAGGTGGCGCGGCTTGTCGACGGCGCACAGGCGTCCGGGACCTATTCGATCGACTTCGACGCGGGTGGCTTGAGCTCGGGAATCTATTTCTACGCCCTGCGGGCGAACGGGACGGTCCAGACGAGAATGATGGTCCTGCAGAAATAAGCGGTCATCGTCGGTGTGTGAAGTCCGGCAGAGGTCGTGCCGGGCTTCGTCGCGCCCAGATGCCGCGCGCCTCACTCGTGCCGCAGGCTTTGGACGGGGTCGGCCATCGCCGCGCGGATAGCGCGGAAGCCCACCGTGGCCAGCGTGACGACCAGCGCCAGGAGTCCGGATATCAGGAACACGTCCGGTCCGATCTTGACGCGGTAGGCGAAGTTCTCCAGCCAAAACTGCATCGCAAAATACGCGATCAGGGTGCCGACCACAGAGGCGATCAACACGTGCTTGATGAATGATCCCGTAAGCAGGCCCACGATCCTGGTCACCGAGGCGCCGAGCACTTTGCGCACACCGATCTCTCTCGTTCGCTGCTCGGCGGCGAAGGCGGCCAGGCCATAGAGTCCGAGACCGGCGACGAGGATCATGATGGCGGAGAAGAGCAGAAATCCGCGGCCGAGCCGCTGCTCGGACCGATACTGCTCCCCGAGGCTTTCGTCGAGAAAGGCATAGTCGAAGGGCATGTCCGGAACGAACGACTTCCATGCCTGCTCGAGGAATTGGAGGCCCTGGGTCAGCTCGTTTGCCCCCAGCCGCACGACCACGTAGGAGTCGGAGATATCGTACGAGCCGGAGGCCCGATGAAAGAGGGCGAACGGTTCAACGGGTGAGCGCAGTGTGGAGTAATTGAAGTCGTTCAGGACGCCGATCACGTGGTATTCTCTGTTGTTGCCGCCCGGATATCGAAGTGTTCGCCCAACAGCCTGCTCCCAACCGAACGCTGCCAGCGCAGCCTCATTCAGGATCACGGCGGCGGTGTCCGTCGCATGATCGAGAGCAAACCCACGGCCTTCGCGAAGGGTAAGCCCCATCACGGAAAGAAAATGTTCATCCGTCTGGTAGGACGTGACCGCCAGGGGTTGGTCATCCTGGCCCTGGGCCGTGTAGCCGTCCTGGAAGCCGTTGCGCGGAGGTACGCCCGTAGAGAGGGAGGCGTCCAGAATGGCCGAGTGCTGAACGATCCGATTTCTAAAGGCCTCGCCCTGGCCGCGCAGGCGGTCGTTCACGTTTGAGATGACCACGACCCCGTCGCGTCGGAAGCCGACATCGGCGTCCTGCAAGAAGTCCATCTGGCGTTGAATGATCAGCGCGCAGGCAATGACACCGATCGTGATTACGAACTGCAACACCACGAGACCCTGTCGGAGTAGGCCGCTCCTGCCGTCCGACGTGAACGCGCCCCGCAGAGCCTGGATCGGTTGGAGGGAAGACAGGTACAGGGCGGGATAGATTCCCGCGGCGATGCCGACAAGCAGGATGCCCGCACCGAGTACAGCAGGCATCCAACCCGAAAGGAGGAGGCTAAGCGTGAGGGATTTTCCTGTGAGGTCGTTGAAGGGATGGAGGAGTAGACCGGCGAGGACGAGGGCGAAGGGTAGGGTAAGAACGCAGAACACGAGGGACTCGGCGATGAATTGCCGGATCAGCAGGCCGCGGTGCGAACCGAGCACCTTTCGAACCGCGACTTCCCGTGCCCGGGTCGTAGCCCGAATTGTGGTGAGGTTCGCGGAATTGATACAGGCGATCGCCAGGAGGAACGCCGCGACCGTCGCAAATACGAGGACGTAAGCACGGTTGCCGACCGGTCCGACCCTATTACCGATGCCCGCCGAGCCCAAATACACGTCGGCCAGCGGCTGGAGGACGAAGTCAAACCGGCCTCCTGCCGCGTGGATGTCGTCGTAGTTGAAGCCGACACGAGGAAACGGAGAGCCATTCTGCCGGACCACATCTACGATTCTGTCGTGCACGGCGCGCAGATCGGCTCCATCTTGCAGCCGGACATAGGTCACCATCTGCATCCAGACCCAGCTCCAGTCGAATTGCCGGACAACCGGATGTGACGCTATGGAGGTGAGCATGTCGAACCGGATGTGCGAATTCTTCGGAACGTCCCGCACCACGCCCGTCACCTCGAACGTGCTTTCATAGGGCCGGCCGAAGACCATACGATCCTCACCGATCCTGATCGAGCGCCCGGCCACAGGCGCATCGCCGAAATATCGCCGCGCCGTTGAGGCCGAAAGCACCACTCGATTGGGACCCGTCAGTGCGGTGGCCGGGTCGCCTTCGAGTAGCTCGAAATCAAAAAGCTCGAAGAAGTTGGAATCAATGGCGACGATCCCAGGCTCGTCGAAAAGGGCGTCTTCACTGCGGACGACCGTTCGGGAGACGGGATACAGGCGGGTCGCGGCTTCGATCTCAGGAATTCCATCGGTAAACGCTGCAGCGAGCGGGGGCGGCGTGCCCGGACCAATGCCCGTATTCCCCTGCCAGTCGACGTCCCAGTTGACCCGGTAGAGCTCGGCTGCATCCACGTGGAAATCATCGTAGCTCAGCTCATCCGTAACGTAGAGCAGAATGAGGAGCCCGCACGTCAGCCCGATGCCGAGGCTGAGTACGTTCAGGGCCGCATATCCCCTGTGTCGTTTGAGTGTGCGGAGGGCGAGAAGGAGGTGGTTCTTAAGCATCCTGGCTGTGGAGGGTGAGGGGTTCTGCATCGAGGGATACAATTGCAATGCCACGGACCACTCGCGGACATAGGAAGTCGGGACCCAGGTGCCCAGGATTTGCAGGCCCAGGTCCGCACAGGGGGCAGGCCCAGGTCCACACAGGGCGCAGGTCCAGATCCAGGCGGGGTGCAGGCCCAGGTTCGCGCGCCTCGAACGTCCGGTATCGGACCGGTGAGTGTTCTGAAACGGACAGGTAGGAACGCTGCAGCCTCCCGCCGTTGCTTGGGGATGGTTCTATAGATACCCGGTTGCTCGCCATGCGTCCGGTGGTTACCCCGTTTGCTCGGAATGCGTCCTGTAGATACCTTGGCGAGGCAGCTCAATCGCAGGGATTTCCCCGGGCCAACCTCATGCGGGGGATCGTCACGAAGAGCTCCGACCCCCAACCCACCCCATTCCGCGGTCCATTCGCGCCCGCATGAACCATGTCGGTGCTTCCCGAACCGCCGCGCCTTCGCTCGTCCGCGGCCTGACGCTCGTTGGCGCGACGGCCGTCGTCATCGCGAACGTGATCGGGACGGGGGTCTTCATCAAAGCCCGCGTGATGATCTGCAATGTGGGGAGCCCGGAAATGGTGCTCGTCGCATGGGCCGCGGGGGGACTGCTCTCCCTTGCGGGCGCGCTGACGTACGCGGAGCTCGGCGCGATGATGCCGTACTCCGGCGGGGAGTATCCCTATCTAGGAGCGGCCTACGGGCGTCGATGGGCGTTTCTTTACGGGTGGATGGGAACGCTCATCGACAAGGGCGGAGGCAACGCTGCTCTCGCTATCGGTTGCGTGATTTTCCTCAATGATATTCTCGGGGATGCCCTTGACGCGACCACGATAAGATTCCTGCCGGTAGCCGTCCTGGCGCTGGCGACGGCGCTGAACCTGGCCTCCGTGCGCGCGAGCGGGAGGATCGCGACGATCCTCACGATCATGAAGGTGGCTCTCGTGCTCGGCGTCGGAATTGGTGCGTTTCTGCTCGCCGATGGATCGGCAGCAAACTATGCCGGAAATGGAGCCGGCGGCACGTGCGAGGACGTGCCGAGCTCGGCGCGAGCAGGAATCGCAGGATTCAGCGCGGCCGTGATCGCGGCGCTCTGGGGCTATCAGGGATGGAACGCCATCTGTCAGGTCGGAGGAGAAATCGTCGAGCCGCATCGCAACATACCCCGGGCTCTGATCGGGGGTACGCTGATCATCATGGCACTGTACGTCTTCGTCAACGCGTCCTATTTCTGGGTGCTGGCGCCCGAGAACGTCGCGAGCATCAGCACCTCCTCGTCGGTGGCCTTCGAGAGCGCCCGTCGTTTCCTCGGGCCGGCCGCGCTCGGACTCATGGCCGCCGGGCTGATGATCTCCACCTTCGGAGCGCTGCACACGAACGTCCTGGCCGGTTCGCGGGTAACGTACGCCGTGGCGAGCGACGGCCTCTTTCCCCGGCTGCTGGGGAGCGTCCACAGCGGCACCCGAGTTCCGGCGGCGAGTGTGCTCTTTCACGGCGCCTGGGCGAGCATTCTGGCCGTGACGGGCTCGTTCGACGCCCTGACGAACTTCGCGATTTTCGGGTCGTGGATCTTCTACGGATTGGCGGGCGCAGCCGTGTTCGTACTCCGATGGAAGCGGCCCGATGCCGAGCGGCCGTACCGAACCTGGGGCTATCCGTACGTTCCGCTGCTCTTCCTTGTGCTCACGATCTTCCTGCTCGCCACGACGATCGTCGCGATGCCGATCGAGGCCGTCGCGGGTATCGGGTTGATACTCCTGGGACTGCCGGTGTACGCGTTTTATTCGCGGAGAGCGGGCACACATGGGCAATGAGGTGCCGCGATCAGCGGTCGACCTTCATCTGACGGACTTCATTTCGACCACCTCGAAAGGAAGTGACGAGAGGGGGGCGCGGGGGGATGATCAAACACGCAGCGAGCGGGCGTGCCGCACCCGACCTCAGCGGATAAGTGTGAGTGCCGCGAAGATCAGAAGGACGGCGAAGGAACGGGATCGAAGCATGATGATGCCTGCAAAGCTGAGATGGTGCGCCTGCAACGGTCGGTCGGATTAGAAATAAACGGCATCATGAGAAGAAAATGACATCACAGGTCAGCGATCGATGCCACACTCCCTCATGTGCGCATCGTACCTTCAGCCAGTGGCCCATCAGTTATTGACATCCAGGCTTCCATGAAACGCAGAGAATTTCTTCGACGTGCGGCAGGGGCGGCAGCCGGCGTCACGATCATCCCCCGACACGCGCTCGGAGGTCCGGGATACATTCCCCCGAGCGACCGGCTCAACATCGCCGGCATCGGCGCGGGCGGGAAAGGTTGGGTCAACCTCGAGAACTCGTGGAATGGCGGAACGGACAACATCGTGGCCCTCGTCGATGTGGACGAGAGGATGGCCGCGGACGCGCGGACGAAGTGGCCCGAGGCGGCCTTCTACCGAGATTACCGGGTGATGCTCGATGAAATGCAATCGGACATCGACGCAGTGATCGTGTCCACGCCCGATCACATGCACGCGGTGCAGACGCTCGCCGCCTTCGACCTCGGCAAACACGTCTACTGCGAGAAGCCGCTCACGCACGACATCGCGGAGGCTCGTCGCCTGACGGAGGCGGCGGCGCGCGCACGCGTAGTCACGCAGATGGGCAACCAGGGCAGCAGTGGCGACAGCACACGTCTCATCGAAACGTGGATCCAGGAAGGCTTGATCGGCGACGTCACACGCGTGCACGTCTGGACCAACCGGCCCGTCTGGCCGCAAGGCATCCCCACACCGGCCGCGACCGACCCCGTCCCGCCGGAGCTCACGTGGGATCTGTGGCTCGGCACCGCGCCGTACCGCGATTTCAAC
>CBFGRV010000092.1:0-10446 GCA_965651265.1 uncultured Rhodothermales bacterium | reverse complement strand
GGAGGCGCTCGCGCATGGATTTCGTCCCTGCAAACGATGCCTCCCGCTGGAGCTCCCGGGGCGGACCCCCGAAGCGATCCGATCTCTGATCCACGAGATCGAAGCCGAGCCTGGTATTCGCTTGCGGGACGAAGATCTCCGGGAACGCGGGCTTGACCCGCGGACGGTCCGTCGCTGGTTCCAGAAGCATCATGGGATGACCTTTCATTCGTATCAGCGAGGGCGACGTCTTGCGCGGGCGTTGGCCGGGCTAGCCGGCGGGGAGAATGTCGCCCAAACGGCCTTCGAGAATGGGTATGAGTCGCTGAGCGGCTTTGATGAAGCGCTGCGTCAGATCACGGGACGCTCGGCCACCGCGAGCCGCGACGCGACGGTCGTGCATCTTTCGCGCGTCGAAACGCCGCTGGGCCCGATGCTTCTCGGAGCCACCGATAGCGGCGTGTGCCTCCTCGAGTTCACCGATCGGCGCATGCTAGAAACGCAGTTGCAACGCATCGCGCGGCGCCTGAACTGTGCCTTCGTGCCGGGTTCGAATGCGGCTGCCGACCAGGCTCGCACCGAGCTGGAGGAGTACTTTGCCCGCCAACGCACGCAATTCGACGTTCCTCTCGATACGCGCGGCACGGATTTCCAGGAGAGAGTCTGGACGGCGCTTCAGCAAATCCCATTCGGCGAAACGCGAAGCTATGGCGATCAGGCCAGGATGATCGGCTCTCCCAGCGCCGTCCGCGCCGTCGCCCGCGCCAACGGCGACAATCGCATCGCCATCATCATCCCGTGCCACCGCGTCATCGGTTCAAACGGGACGCTCACCGGCTACGGCGGCGGGATCTGGCGAAAACGCTGGCTGCTCCACCACGAGAAGGCCTCGTTCGTCGATGAGGAGCGGCAGTTGAACATCGAGTTCTCCTGATCCACTCAGGTGCGTCCGGCGCGCTCCGGCTGATCGCTCACCGGTTCGAAGGCGGCAGGTGAGACCTCGCTCCCGACCTGCCGGTACGTGCGGTCGAAATAGATCAGCGGCTCGCCCTCGAGGTCTTCATCGATGCGCTCGACCTCGCCGACGACGATCGAATGGTCCCCGGCGCGATGCACCGACTCCATCCTGCAGACCATCACACCGAGCCGATCGAGCAGAATCGGCGTGCCGTCGGGGTCGATGCGGTAGGCCACGCCATCGAATTGCTCTTCGCTGGTGAGATCGCGAGTGGCGAAGTGGTCGGCCAGGGCGGCCTGGTCATCCCGAAGGATGTGGACGGCGAAGTGGCCGCCCGACGTGAGCGCCTCGTATATCTGGGCATCGAGGCTGACGTTGAAAGAGATCAACGGAGGGCGCAGCGAGGTGCTGGCGAACGAGCCGATGGTGATGCCGCGCGGCCCATCGCTGCTTGCGGCCGTGACGACAACGACGGGAGACGGCACCTGCCGCATGAACATTCGAAGCGCCTCACCGTCGACCCGCTGCGTCATTTTCTCAGCCGTGCTGCATCCTTGTTGATTCGGGATGGAGGGGTGCTAGGAGAATACGTCCTTTACCTTGCTGAAGAACGACTTGCGGCGGTCTTCCTTCTCCGGCTGGGGCTGGAATGAGGGTGAGGACCGCAGATGTTCGAGCATGGCGCGCTCCTCTTCACTCAGCTTGAGGGGCGTCCACACATGGACCCGAATCATCTGGTCACCGCGGCGAACGCCGTTGAGCTCCGGAAGCCCGCGATCACGCATCCGAAGGATCTTCCCGGGCTGAATTCCGGGGTCGATCTGCAGGCGCGCCTTTCCCTTTAAGGTAGGTACGTCGACTTCCGTGCCGAGAGCGGCTTCGGGGAACGAAATGTAGATGTCGTGGAAGATGTCGAGGCCTTCCCGCTTGAAGTGCTCGTGCGGCACTTCTTCGATCTCGACGCGAAGATCGCCGGGCTCGCCGCCGCGCAGGCCTGCGTTGCCTGCGCCGCGCAGGGTGAGATAGTTTCCTTCGAGGACGCCGGCCGGTACGGTCACGGAAATCGTCTCCTCTCCTCTCACACGCCCGTCCCCTCCGCAGTTGGAGCAGCGGTTTCGGATGAGACGCCCTTCGCCCTGGCAGTTAGGGCAGGCCTGTACGTTCACGAACTGGCCGAAAACGGAACGGGTAACCTGACGGATCTCGCCGGCTCCCTGACACGTCGGACAGATCTCGTAGCCGGCTTCGCCCCCCTCTGCGCCGGTGGCGTTGCAGACCTCGCACGGCACGAACTTTCGGACCTTGATCTTCTTCTCGACGCCCTCGGCGATTTCTTCGAGCGTCAGGGGCAGTTTGATGCGCAGATCGCTCCCGGCTCGACCATACCTGCGGCGGCGGCTGCGCTGCCCGGTGAAGACCTCCTCGAAGATGGAGCCCGTTCCCCCGAAGATGTCGCTGAAGGCACTGAAGATGTCATTTACATCCTGGAAACCTGGCTGCCGGGCCCCATTGCCACGAACGCCGGCGTGTCCGAAGCGGTCATAACGCTGGCGCTTCTGTGGATCAGAGAGCACCTCGTAAGCCTCGGCTGCTTCCTTGAACTTCTGCTCGGCCTCCGCATCGTCTGGGTTGCGATCGGGATGATACTTGAGCGCCATCTTGCGATAGGCCCTCTTGATCTCCTCCTGAGACGCGCTGCGGTCGACGCCGAGTATCTCGTAGTAGTCGTTCATTTATGTGAGGTCGGGGGTCGGAGGTCGGAGGTCGGAAATCAGAGGTCAGAGCTCAGAGGTCGGAGGTCGGAAATCAGAGGTCAGAGGTCGAAGGTCAGAGGTCGGAAGCCAGACCTGAAGCCAGCCTTTTTTGTAGCCGCCAGGAAAGCCAACTCTCTCAGGAGGCGACGATGACTTTCGAGTGCCTGAGGACGCGATCACCCATCCGATATCCCTTTTGCATCTCCTCCAGGACGGTGCCGGGCTTCGCATCCGTGTCATCTCGCTGCATCATGGCCTCGTGGAGGTTCTCGTCGAACGGCCGGCCGACGGCTTCGATGGGCTCGACCTCGTGCTTCGAGAGCTCATCCAATAACTTCTTGTAGACGAGCTCGACGCCTTCCCTCAAAGCGTGATAAGCCGGACCGGCCTCTTCCTCATGTTCCTTCTCCACCCGGTCGGCGGCCTCGATCGCGCGCCGCAAATCATCCAGAACATCCAGAAACTGGACGATGACCGAGCTCTTCCCAAATTCGATCAATGAGGATCGTTCCCCTTCCGTTCGACGACGAAAGTTCTGGAAGTCGGCAGCCGTGCGTAGGAGTTGATCCTTCGTCTCCTGGAGCTCGGCCCGCGTTTCCTCGAGCGCGGCTTTCAGTTCTTCGATTTCCGCGGCCTGATCGGCCAACTCGTCAACGGCGGCGAGCGCAATGTCTGCGGCATCGTTCTCGCGCATCTGGCCGCTGACGTCATCGCGCGTCTCGGTCGCCTCCCTGGCATCGATATCCGACGCCTGCGCGTGCTGATCTGCAGAATCCCGCTCTTTTGGCATATTCACGATGCTATCCTGTCAAACATTCAGTACTACTAGACACATTGGAAACCGGGCGGCGGGCGCTAGCTGCGGCTGTCGCCCTCGTCCGTCTCGGTCCGGTTGAGCAGTTTCGCCATGTTCTCGACCAGGGCGATGACCCGCTCATAGTCCATGCGCATCGGACCCACGATTCCCACGGTTCCGACGGCACGACCGATCCTGTAAGGAGCGGTCACTATCGAATATCGTTCCGCTTTTTCGTCGATATTCTCGCGGCCGATGCGGATCGTCGCGTGACCCGACATGTCATCAACCGAACGTCGGTCTTCGAGCATGTGGACGACGAAGTCCTCATCTTCCAGCATCTCGATGAGGCTCCTCAGATCCGACGGCTCCTGAAACTCGGGTTGTAGGAGGATGTTTTGCGTGCCCGCGTACTGCAGGCGCCGGTTCTCGGAGGGATCGCTGAACAACAGCGCGCCTTCGTTGAGGATCAGGCGAACGATTCCGCTCTGGTCATCGCGGAGGTCGTGGACCCGAGATGTATACGTGTTGCGGATCTCCTCGAGCGTCAGTCCGGCGAGCCGCTCGTTCAAGATGCCGACCACGCGGTCGAGATTCCGCCGGTCCAGATCCGACTCAAGCTCGAGGATGATGGTTTTCACCAGCCCACCGCGGACGCTTACGACAAACATCACTCGCGACGTGGACAGCTGGACGACCTCCATCCTCTCCAGAATGCCCGCGGAGAGCTTCGGGCTCAGAACGACGCCGAGCAGATTCGAGAACCGGCCCAGCAGGCGTGACGATTCGCGGAGTAGCTCCTCGGGATTTCCCATCAAACGCTCCACTTCGGCTCGCAGCACCTGCTTCTCCGGCTCCGAAAGCGTGGGCGAATCCATGAGCTCGTCGACGAACGTCCGGTAACCCAGCTCCGTCGGCACACGGCCGGCCGATGTGTATGGATGATCCAGCAGCCCGTACTCCTCCAGATCGCTCATGGTATTCCGGATGGATGCCGGGCTCAGGCCGAGGCGGGCCGTCTTCGCGAGGTATCTCGAGCCGACCGGTCCGGCCGTCTCGATGAAGCTCTTGACGACGAGCCTCAGTATTTCGCGCTCGCGTTCAGTCAGTGTGTGCTGCTCCCTTGGGGAGACGCCGTATGTTCCATCGGAGATTGCCATATCCAGGTCCCTGCAGCAGTCGACGTGCCGCGCCCTCGCGGGCAGCATCGGGCGCTCGATCACTCGAGCGGAAATCGGACGAGCCGTTCGATCAGCCTCGTACAGATCAGATGGCAGGCGAGTTTCGGCGATCCGCCCTGTTCAGACGGACGGCTCCGTGCACCATTTCCGATGGAAATTCGCCCCCCTACTCGACCCGCTCCAGCGTGATCTCCTTCTGGATGCGGATCTGTCCGCCGCCCTCTAGCTGGAACGTGCGGTCGTCACGTCGCTGCAAGGGCTGAGCAGACGGGAGGGCGGCCTCGCGACCGCTCGTGGTCGTCCGCGGCGCCATCGCGACGCTCGAGGAGGCCGTGCTATGAGGAGCCTGGACGGGAGCGGCGTAGCCGTAGAAATAGTAGTCATCGTCTCCGTACCAGTGATGGCTCGGCGCGCCGTGGCCGTAATCGCCCAGCCAGACCTCGTCTTCGGGCAGAAGATAGATGGGTGCAAAGCCTCGGAAGTCGTTCGGGTGGAATAGGCGCGAGCGCGAGATCGCCTTGACCCTACCCCGCCGGAAATCGAGGACTCCGGCGCGGTAGCCGTGCGACGGGCGGTAGTGGTCGTAGAGAAAGCCGCCGTAGTGCCTGGTCGAGATCAATTCGAAGCCCGCGTGTGGATCGCCGATGATGAAAAGGTCGCGATCGAGCTGCGTGCGTCCGTTTCGATGCAGCGTCGCGGTCACCCGTGAGAGTTTCGTCGGGATGTGGCTCACCTGGCCGACGAACCGGCCATCCTCGTAGATCTCGATGCGGCGGATCTCAAACTCGACGACGGCCCGGCTGCGGGATGCCGATCGGACACGCTGGCGGTAGTACGTGCGCACATCGAGCCGGGCATCGTGGCGGCGTCGGCCCCAGCCGGCCTCCGTGTAGACGACCTGCCGGTAGCGATACGTCGGTGACCAGCCGCGGCGATAGCGGTGCTCCCAGGGCCAGCTGATGTCGATGCGGACGACGGGCCGGGGCCTTACAACGGGCTTCACGACTTTGGGCGGCGGCACGACGACGCGGCGCGAGCTCGGTGCGGGTCGGTTCGAGCCGGCGCTTCGATCGGATCGTCGGGTGCGGTCCGCCCTGCTGTTGTGATTGGACCGATCGGCGCGGTCGGTCTGCCGGTTGCGGTCCACACGATCGCGGCGGTCCGTCTGCCGGCTCCGATCCGCTCTTGCCGAATCAGTTTCGCGCTGCCGATCTGTCCGCGCTGCGCGATCTGTCTGTGTGTTTTCGTTCGTCCGCGGGGATCGCGCGGCGTTCGGGCTCTCCTTCTTCTCTGCTTCCTGCGTGCGCGCGTTACCGCTGGACGATGTCTTGCCGCGAGCATCGATTGTCGCCCGACCGTCGGTAGAGCCCCGAGCGTTTCGTGCTTCCTCCGTCGTCTCGGCGCGCTGAGACAAAACGGGATTTGCGGATCCGATTACTAGCGCGCCCAGCGCCGCGATACTCGCGATGCCGGCCATTCTTCGTAGCGAACGTCGCATGGAAGCCCTCCATCAGGAAAATGAACTGAGATGCCTGACGAGCGCCCTATCCACAAAACGTGCCAGCCAGGCAATGCTCCGGAGACCTTCCCCTCACCGGCCGGCTTTGTCTACAAAGATGTACATTCGATGAAGACTCTCCTGCACTGCGGCTCACGATCGCACGACGCCCCACGTCATGGTCGCCCCGATGTGGGCCGTCCACGCCACGAGCGCCGCAGCAAGTAGGACGAGGCAGGCTAACAGAACGCGCGAGAGCAGCGGATCGCGGCGCGCGTCCATCCGGCGCGCGAGGAGGCTGAAGGTTGTGATGGCCAGCGTGGACACGACAGCCAGGATGAGCGTGTAGAGCGCCATCTGTTCGTGGAGGTCGACAAGTTCCTCAACGATCGGCACGCCCTCGGACTGCTCCTCCATTTTGTCGCCTGTGAGATAGGCGAACAGGGCCCCCAACGAACCCAGGCCTGCGAGGAGCAGGGTCGTATGGCGCCAAAACCGAGATCCGCGAAAGCACCAGATGAGCGCCGTCAGGGCCGCGGCCAGAAGCAGGGCCAGCGGGAAATGAACGGCAAGCGGGTGCAGAACCGGGATCTCGTACTGAAAGACACTTTCCATCATTAATCACGTCTGAGAGGCCGCGCCAAGCTAGAAGGTGGTGGGTGGATGGGCAACATCTCGGTTGCCTTAATACCATATCACATCAACCGTATACCACATCACATTAACCGCAACTCCCGGTTACCGTTCGTCGGAACGGGGTCAGCCGCACCCTTTTCCGGCGGGGCCACGTAGCACGATGCCGTTGCGGGCCCGACCGACCGTGGTGCGACCATCGCCGAGGTGCCACTCCGAATCTGATGTGCAGGATGCCTGCGACGCGCCGTATCTTCGCCGAAGACTCTCTCATTCATAGTAGACGTCATGCGATTCTTATCCACCCTTGCCGCCAGCGTCCTCGGAACGCTCATCGCGATTGCCATCATTGTCTTCTTCGGGATGGTCATCCTGTTTGCCTTCGTGGCGGCGGCTGATCAGACGCCCTCCGTCCGCTCCGGGTCGGTGATGGTGTTCGAGTTGAAAGGCCCCATCCCCGAGCGCGTTTCGGGCGATCCATTCATGCAGGCCTTCGGCGGCGAGCCCAGTTTTGACCTCGCCGGCGCCATATCTGCCATCGACAAGGCGGCTGCCGATGACCGCATCGAAGGTATCTGGATCAAGGTGCGCGGCTATTCCGGGCAGTGGGCGACGCTCGAGGAGCTTCGAAATGCCCTGCTACGATTCCGGGAGAGCGGAAAGCCGATCATCGCCTCGAGTGAGGATTTCGCCATGTCCGAGGCCGAGTACTACATCGCCAGCACGGCAGATAGCGTCTTCGCCTCCTCGCAGGCCGGCTTTGAGTTCAACGGATTCTACTCGGCAGCGATTTTCTTTCAAAACACCCTCGAAAAGCTCGACATCGAGCCGCAGATCGTTCGCGCAGGCCGATTCAAGAGTGCCGTCGAACCTTTCACGCGCGAAGATCTCTCTCCGGAGAACCGACTCCAGCTGACCGCCATTCTGGAGTCGCAAAACCAGATCTTTATGAACGCGATCGCCGAGAGCCGCGGCAAGTCCGCAGACGAGCTCGCCGGGATCGTGGAGTCGCAGGCCGTGCTCACAGCCATCGAGGCGCACGAGCACGGACTCATCGACGGACTCCTCTTCGAGGATGAGGTCGTGGACATCATCAAGCAACGGATTGGCGTCGACGAGGACGACGATCTGGAGACCATCTCGATGGCCAGCTATGTTCGCGTGCCGGCAAAAGACGCCGGCCTGAGGGTGAACACGGAAGGCGAAATTGCCGTCGTCTATGCGGAGGGCGCGATCATCAGCGGCGAGAACGGCAGCCCCAGCCCGTTCAGCGAGCAAAGCATGGGCTCGGAGACGATGAAACGGGCCCTTCAGGAGGCCCGCGAGAACGACCGTATCAGCGCGGTGGTCGTGCGCATCAACTCGCCCGGCGGTTCGGCTTCGGCTTCCGACGAGATCTGGCGTGCCATCCGCCTCACGGCCGAGGAGAAACCGGTCGTCGTATCGATGGGCGGCCTTGCAGCGTCGGGTGGATATTGGATCGCTACCGCCGCAGAGACCATCGTCGCTGACCCTCTCACGCTTACGGGATCCATCGGCGTGTTCGCAATGCTTTTCGACGTGAGCGGGTTCTTCGAGAACAAACTCGGCGTCACCTTCGATGACATCCAGACTGCACCCTACGCCGACATCTTCTCCGGCCTCGAACCCCTCGACGATTCTGAGCGAGCGATGCTCGAGAGGATGGTCGACCTGACGTACGATCAATTCCTGGAGCGCGTCTCCGAGAGCCGTCGGCTCGATGTCGCGCAGGTGGATACGATCGGACAGGGCCGGATCTGGACAGGCGCTCAGGCGCTGGAGGTCGGACTCGTCGATTCACTGGGGACGCTGCGCGATGCCATTCGAATCGCGGCCCGGCAGGCCGAGCTCGGCGACGGACCCTACCGAGTGCGCGTGCTCCCTCGTGCGAAGACCTTCCTCGAACAACTGACGTCGGGGATGAACGCGAGAGCCGTGAAGGCGTGGATGCCGTTCACGACCTCACCTGCCGAACGCGCCATGCTCGAGCAGGCCCGCGCTTTGCGCTCGGCCGTCGAGTTTGCTGACGGGGTTCAGGCACGGCTGCCCTATTCGATTACGATTCGGTAGGCTGGGGCACGTTGACCAACACGTCCCCGGTCATTTCGTCCGGAATGTCCTCATCGAGAAGGGCAAGGATGGTCGGTGCGATGTCGCCGAGCTTCCCATTCTTGATCGGCCCCGAAAATCCGCCTTTGATGATGAGGTGCGGCACAAGAGCCGTCGTGTGCGCCGTGTGCGGTGTGCCATCAGGATTTCGCATCTTGTCGGCGTTGCCGTGATCGGCGATGATGCTCACTCCGTATCCGCGTTCCAGGGCCGCCTCGACGACGGTCTTCGTGGCCGCATCCACCGCCTCGATGGCTTTGACAGCCGCATCGAAGACACCCGTGTGCCCCACCATGTCCGGGTTGGCGAAGTTGAGGCACACGAAGTTGTAGTCCACGTTGCGGATGGCCTCCGCCGCGCGGCGCGCCACCTCCGGCGCGCTCATCTCGGGCTGTAGATCGTAGGTGGGGACCCTGGGGGATGGGACGAGGATGCGATCTTCGCCCTCGAACGGCTCCTCTCGCCCGCCACTGAAAAAATAGGTGACGTGGGCATACTTCTCCGTCTCGGCAATACGCAGCTGGCGGCCGCCACGCTCGGCGATCACCTCACCGAGCGTCTTCGAGAGGTTGATCTTCGGGAATGCGACCGGCAGATCGAACGTCTCGTCATAGGGCGAGAAGATTGCAAAATGCACATTCAGCCGCTCTCCCCGATCGAAGCCGTCGAAATCGGCGTCCGTGAAGGCCCTCGTGAGCTGGCGAGCGCGATCTCCGCGGAAGTTGAAGAAGATGACACTGTCGCCGTCCTGAATCCGCATGACCTCGCCGTCCCTTCGGATGAAAATCGGCTTGACGAATTCGTCCGTCACATCGGCATTGTAGCTCGACTGCAATGCAGCCACCGGATCCGGAAAACCCTCACCCTTGCCCTGGGTGAGCAGGTCGTAGGCCTGCCGGGTTCGTTCCCATCGTTGATCGCGATCCATCGCATAGTAGCGCCCGATGATCGTTGAGATGCGCCCCACCCCGATTTGCCGGGCACGACGTTCGAATTCCTTGACGTATCGGATGCCGCCGTTCGGATCCGTGTCGCGTCCGTCCGTGAAGGCATGTACATACACCTGATCGTTCTGGAGTCCTTCCTGGGCGGCCAGCTGGAGGAGTGCGTAGAGATGGTGGATGCTGGAATGCACGCCTCCATCCGAAAAGAGCCCGATCAGATGCAATCGAGTACCGTTCTCCCGCGCGTGCCGGACGGCATCGAGCAGAACCTCGTTCCTGAAGAATTCGCCATCCTCGATCGCCTTGTCGATACGCGTGATCTCCTGGTACACCACGCGGCCCGCCCCCAGATTCATGTGACCGACCTCGGAGTTCCCCATCTGACCCTCGGGCAGTCCGACGGCCCTCCCGGATGCTTCGAGTCGAGCATGCGGATATGTGGAGAACAGGTAGTCGAGGTACGGTTTCTTGGCATGGTCGATGGCACTCACGCTCGGATCCTCGGCGATTCCATAACCGTCGAGGATGAGTAGCAGGTGCCGTTTGTTAGAATCCATGTGCGCTCCGGAATGC
>CBFGRV010000091.1:0-10541 GCA_965651265.1 uncultured Rhodothermales bacterium | reverse complement strand
GCACGTTGTACATCCCGGTCATCGTCAGCTTCTCGTGCTGATCGAGCTGGCGGGCACGGTGCGCGTCGAGACTTTCCGCGATGGTGCGGATGCGATCCTGCTGCTCCTCTGTTGCCTCTGGAAAGGGGAAGGTTTCGAAGCAGCGGGTTTTCACGTAGACGGGATCGTTGCCCACACCGAGGTTACCTCCGGAGGCGAGCGCCCATGTAACATGGATGCCGCTTGAGAGGACACCGAGGTGAAATGGATCCTCAGAGGCTATAGCCACGAGTTTGTTGTCCGGCAGAATCGAGATATCGAGGAACTGGAAGAAGCGGTGCTTCGACGTCTCGACTGTTACGATGTATCGAGACAGACCATTAAGAGCTTCTCGTAGACGTGGGCGCGGGCGACCAAATAACCACCAGTTCTCCCGAATAGCCGTGTCTCGATTGTGGTCCCGCTCAGACTTAACTCTGAGCAGGACGTGCTGATAGACTTCTGGAAACTGGTCTCGCACGTAGTCCGGCGTCAATCCAAAAAGGTCAATCACCAACACACCTCGCGGCGATCGTGTGATATCGCGACCGTTGCGGTACGGTCGAACATGCCTCTCGATACCGCTTACCCGTCCCAATCCCAGACGAACTGCCTCATCATAAGTCACGATGAACCCTGAACCGAAGAGCATCATCCCTCGATCGGAAATCTCAGAATTTGCTCGGAGTGGTTGAACACTCGTTATGTCGATTCCGATGGTAAGGTTGGAGAAGAGTGTTCCGCGGCTCTCTTCTATCGCGACGTTCCTCCCCAGAGCATCCGATTTTTCTTCCGAAACTACTTGCGCCAATCGACCCGCCCGCTCTCCGGCAACCCCGACCGTCATCGCAATCCGCACGTCCGCTCCGAACTCACTATCCACCCATGGATGATCGGGCACGGCGAAGGCAATCGACAGCGGCGGATCGGCATTCAGGTGGCGCTCGAGGACGCGCCGGTTGAAGGTCTGGCGCAGGCTATTCGTGGTGATGAACCCGAAGCGCTCCGCCTTGCCGTGTCGCACCAGCTCCGCCGCCTTGTGCCACCAGTAGGTGACGAAGTCGGCACTGTCGGGGACGTCTCCCGCGTAGACTTTCCGAACGGCCTCAGTATAGCCGTCACCCAGGGCCGATCGCATAAACGCGGTGCCGATGAACGGCGGATTTCCCACGATGTAATCCGCCTCCGGCCACTCTGCCTCGCGCGGGTTCACGTAGTCGTATACCGGCGTCCGCGCGGTCTCATTTGGCACCATCTGCTCGGTGACGGGATGCTGGATGCGGGTGATGCCATCCCATCGCGTGACGATGTCTCCATCGTCATCGACGCGCGGGATTCGCTCATCGTACTCGATCAGTGCGTCGCGGTACTGGATGTTGCCGTACTCACGGAGGATCGGCGGATCGAGCCGGCGTGCGTGTCCGTGGGTGCGGAAGTGCCACTGGAGGTAGCCTATCCAGAGGACGATCTCGGCGATGGCGGCGGCGCGGGGGTTGATCTCGAGGCCGAGGAATTGGTTCGGGGCGACGGTGTGGCCACCCGTCATGTCGAGCGTCTGCTGCCCGCCGTACGACTTCAGGGCCTCCAGGACCTCGCCCTCCAGCCGTTTCAGGTGCTCGAGCGTCACGTAGAGGAAATTCCCGCTGCCACAGGCCGGGTCGAGGATCCTGACCTCGCATAGATGCCGGTGGAAGGCGGCGATTTCCTTCCGGGCGCCGGACTCGTCGCCGTCCGCCTCGAGCGCCGCGGCGGCGGCCTGTGCGGCCTGCCATTTCTCGCGCAGGGGCTCGACGACCGTCGGCATCACGAGGCGCTCGACGTAGGCAGGCGGCGTGAAGTGGGCGCCGAGCTTGTGGCGCTCGCGCGGATCCAGCGCGCGTTCCAGCAGCGTGCCGAAGATGGCCGGCTCGACATCCCGCCACTCGGCCTCGGCGGCTTCGATGAGAAGGTCGAGCTGGGCCTCGGTCAGCGGGAGGGCCCCGGGTTCGCGGAAGAGCGAGCCATTGAACCGGAGGATCTCGGCATCGAGACCCGGCGCGAATCCGCCCGTGTCCATCACCCTCCAGAGCGACTCCAGCGCCTTGGGGAAAAGGTGGATGCGCTCGGGATCGCGGTATCGGCTCAGGAGCTTCGTGAAGCTGCGGTCGGGCAGGAGCCCCACGTCCTCGGCGAACATCGAGAAGAGGCAGCGCATCAGGAAGTGCGCGACCTCCTCGGGGCTGTGGTCCGATTTTTCGAGCGAGGTGGCCAGCTTGCCGAGCCGCGCGGCGAGGACGCGCGTGACGCGGGCCGTGCGACCGGCGGGATCGAGCGTGGCGGGTTCGGTCCAGACCGTACGCAGCAGATCGCGCACATCCTCCCGCATCAAATCATCGATGTAGATGCGGAACGACTGCGCGTTCGGGAACTGCGTGTAGAGCTTGCCGAGTCCGGAGAAGTCGGCATAGAGGTCGATGCAGTAGCCGACATCCACCACGATCAGAAAGGGCGGCCAGCCGTGCTCAGGCGGCAGCATCCGCGCGTAGCGTTGCGCTTGAGACATCGCGCGCCGCATGGCGATGCTCCAGACCGGCGTGCCGCGCTTCGCGGTGCCCATGCGCTGCTTAAGCCGCGCGCCGCCGAGCGATTCGGCCTCGGTGGGCTCGGGTGCGTCGCGGCCCTGCTTCGCCTCGAGCACGAAACAGTCGCGTTTGTAGAGGTCGATGAAGCCCGTCACGGCGCCGTCGCCGCCCGTGCGCTCCTGCGTGACCGCCCGCTCGAAGACGTAGTCGTTGAGCGCCGTCGTGTCGGAGGCGGGCTGCGGCTTCTCGACGCCCAGCACCTCGCACAGCTCGGTCAGGAAGAGCTGGTAATTGGAGCGCTCCGACGCGCCGGAGGCCTTCCAGCGTGTGATGAAGGAGCCGATGTCGTGCATGAAAGCAAGCCAGGTGCGAGTGTCGTCGGTACTTCTGAAGAACGGGTTCGCTAGCCGGCGCGTCAAGGCGGCGGATCACCCGAGGGCGCTACCGGCCAGGACCAGAGAATACGGACAAACTCTGAGAGACCATTCGGGGGGATGAATCGTATAATTACGACGCTGAGATGACTCGATCCGATAGACAAATCGTCAAAGTCTTACGACTCGGACAGGAGGAGAGCGGCGGGGATTTGAGAAGCGAGACTCCTGCCGATCGCATTCAAATGGTCTGGCCCTTGACCATTGATGCGTACGCTTTCCGCGGAGAAAACATTGCTGAATCCCGATTATCGAGACATACTGTCCGCGTTTACCGTAGAGAACGTTGAGTATTTGTTGGTCGGTGCCTATGCATTGGCCGCACATGGTTTCGTGCGGGCCACAGGTGACATCGATCTGTGGACGCGTCCGAGTGAGGAGAATGCTGAGCGTGTGATTCGAGCGCTGGCGAGATTCGGCGCGCCACTATCTGAAGTAAGCGTCGCTGACTTTACGGAGCCCGGCATCGTGTTTCAGTTGGGTGTTGCGCCACGACGAATCGATATTTTGACGATGATCGACGGGGTGAGCTTCGAAGAAGCTTGGCAAGAGAGGAAGCAGATCGAGGTAGATGGGCTTCCCGTTCCCGTGATCAGCCGGTCCCATCTCGCAAAGAACAAGGAGTCAGTAGGTCGTCCCCAGGACCTCGTAGATCTCGACTGGCTTAGAGGCCAGGGTGAGGGAGAAGGGTAAGCGCATAGCCTGTCGCTCACGACGGAGGCACCGCCGACGGCTTGCTTCTTGTAGCGTCTCCACAGGCCACTAGACGCGAACCCGCAAACCGTCTACATTGCCACGATCACTCTCAAGGCGCTTCGTGCCGTTGGGACTTCTATCTACTCACGGGGGATGGAGCATCGCAATGAAAGAGGTACCGTTGGTTCTTGTGGTCGTGTTGGTCACGCAATCCATTTTCGCCATCGCGCCGTCCACGGCTCAGACGGCACAATCGAGTTCGGCGACTGACGAAGAAGTTATTCGCGCGCTGGAGGATCGGGTGCGGCTCGGGGTGCTGAATCAGGATATTGCATCACTCACGCCCCTCTGGTCCGAGGATTTTATGGTGAATGCACCCGCGAACCGCGTTTCGCCGAACCGCAGGTTCGTGTTCGATCTCATAGAGGCGGGTCTGATCCACTACACGTCGTTCGAAACCAGCATCGAAGCCCTTCGCATCGACGGAGATGTCGCCATCGTCATGGGGGCCGAGACGGTCATGCCGACAGGTAAAGCGCCGCTCGCCGGTGCAACGGTACAGCGCCGGTACACGCACATCTGGAAGAGAGACGGAGAAACGTGGCTATTGATCGCACGCCATGCCAACATACGGCCTCCGGAGTGATGCCTGGTACCCTCTGTCGGACAGACTAATGCGATGGTGCGCCGTTCGCCGGTCACGCCACGGCCGCTGCGAATGCCTGGTAGAGATCCCCTGGAAGCGGATGGTGCAGCTTCCAGGTGATCGCCATCGGGCGCTCCGACTCGTGACGGACGTACGTGGCCGGCCCAAGGAAATGGAACGAGCGGTCGTTTGTGCTGAGCCGCGCGAAAAGCAGGACGTGGCTTCCACGGCGCGCGTGTTCTTGATATCGCCGTCCTGTCGCGCTGTCCTCCCGGGTAACCGACTGGCTCTCCCAATGAATGAGTTCGCGGCTGATGGCATAGTCGCGGTACCTGGTCGTGGGCGAGAACCCATCGCCGGTCTTGTCGAGCGTGAATGCCAGTAAATCGGCCGGCAGTGCTTCGACATACTTGACGCCTTCCCGCCAGGACTCTGTCTTTACGCCATCGCCTACGCCGCAGGCGGCCAGAATCTCGATGCGCGTGTAGCGTGCGTGGATCTGGAGCGGTACATCGGGCAGGATTCGGAGATCGGACGTGAGGTGGCTGACTCGTTCATCCAGCACTTCGAATAGCTCGCTCAGCTCTTGCCGGACCTGGGGATGTGACCAGAGCAGACTTGCACCATCGGAGAGGCTCAGCTCGGCAGCGCCACGCACCTGATCCATGAGCTGGCCGAGCAACATGCGCAGCAGGCGGTCGTCTCGCTCGGAAGCTCCCGGGACGGGTGGCGCGTCCCGAAGCAGCCATCGACGCCATGCTGCCAGTCGCATTGGGTCATCCACATGGAGCAGCCGGCCGCACGCACGGCGCAGAGTCTCCTCATGAATTCCCCGAGTGGCATTCTCCAGACCTGCGCGCTCGCGAAGGTCGGACCAGGAATAGAAGCCGGCGTAGACGTCATCGAGATCGAGGCCGGTAGCGCCGAGGTACTGCTTTAGCGTTACGTCATCCCCCGTCGCAGCCAGCTGCCTTAGCTCATCCGCGCGTTGCGTGATGTTCCCCGGCAACGCGCTGCGCATACTTGCAAGGACGCGCTCGGAAGCTACCCGGTCAAGGGACATGTGGCATCCTGCAGGAAGGAACGGGAAGCCTTGTTCGACCTGTCGGATGACTTCAGTGCGGCTACCACCCAGGAGAGCACGAAAGCGCCGATCGTATCGAAACTCCTTGCGGTGATGGCCCACAAGGTCGAGGACGGTACATATGGCCTTACCCTCGGCTTTGCGGAGCCCGCGTCCGAGTTGCTGCAGGAAGAGGAGCGGGCTCTCCGTCGGGCGGAGCATCAGCAGGGCATCCACACTGGGGACGTCGACCCCTTCGTTGAACAGGTCAACGGAGAATACGATACGTACATCGCCGCGCTCCAGATCTCGCAGGGCACGTTTGCGGTCTTCGTCCGGCGTCTCTCCCGTAACAGCCACAGCAGCAACACCATGTTCGCTAAACACGCGCGCCATATATCGCGCGTGATCCACGCCCACGCAGAACCCCAGAGCACGTACCTCAGGGGGGGTGCCGAAGTGATCGAGGAAGAGCGCGAGGACGCGCCGCGCCCAGATGTCATTCGCCGTGATGAGGTTCGTCAGGCCCTCGACATCATATCCGCGCCCACGAGTGAACGGGACCTCTCGAAGGTCCAGATCATCAGCGATGCCGAAGTAGGCAAAGGGGGTAAGGCGGTGCTGGTCGATGGCATCCCAGAGCCGAAGCTCGGCGGCGATGCGATCGTCGAACCAGTGGAGGACAGGAAGGCCGTCGCTCCGCTCCGGAGTCGCCGTGAGGCCCAGCAACTCTCTGGGCTCGAGTCGCTCCAACAGTCCTTGATACGATGTGGCCGCAGCATGATGAAATTCATCGATGATGACCACATCGAAATGAGTGGGATCGATGAGCTCTACGCCACTGGCCCTCAGCGATTGGATGGAGGCAAAGACGTGCTCGAAACCCGCAGGCCGCCGTCCGCCGACCCATTCCTCGCCGAAGTTTGCGTCCCTGAGTGCATGCGCGAACGTCGCCCGACTCTGCGTCAGGATTTCCTCACGGTGGGCGACAAAGAGCAGCCGTGCCCGAGGAAGGCGATCCCGCAAACGCTGGTAGTCCACGGCCGCCATGACCGTCTTCCCCGTCCCCGTTGCAGCCACCAGCAAGTTCCGATGCCAGCCACGCTCGCGAGACAGTTCAATCTGCTCCAGCAGGCGCTCCTGAAAGGGGTAGAGGCGGATCTCGGTTGGGCTCAGAACCAGGCGCTCGCCTTCAGTACGATCTCTACGGACGGCGATGGCGAAGTGGTCGGGATCGTACGGCTCGAAATCGGCTTCCTCCCAGTAGCTCTCGAAGACGGCCCCCATCTTATCGACGATCGACCGGTTTCGGGCCCCCGAGATTCGGACGTTCCACTCCAAACCTGGCGCCTGTGCGGAGTAGGTGAGGTTGGACGAGCCCACGTAGGCGGTGGAAAATCCTGAGGCTCGATGGAAGAGCCATGCCTTGGCATGGAGACGCGTGCTTTTGGTGTCGTACGACACTCGGATTTCAGCCCCAAGCTCAGCCAGCCAATCCAGGGCCGCCGCTTCCGTTGATCCGGTGTATGTGGTAGTGAGAATCCGCAGGCGACCACCGTTCTCCACATGCCTCCGGAGCTTCTCCCGGAGCGGGCGGATACCCGACCGTCGGATGAACGCCATGATCACGTCAATCCGACTCGCCGATGCGATTTCCGCTGCAATCTGGTGCCCCACACCCGGCTCGCCCGGAGAATTCGTCAGGAGCGCGGAGTCGAGAAGTGGGATCAGAGGTTCGTCTATGGGTGCGGGTCGACCATCAGGATGGAGTCGATGGACACCACGTAGAACATGGCCGGGCTCATACGGCCGTTCGTCGAACAAGGCTTTGACGTCCGTCGCACGCACAATCGTATCTACGATCGAGCGCGCCAATGCCACACCTGCTTCGGCCCGATCCGACTCCGGAAGCATCTCTATCGCCCGCTCCACGACGGCCGCGACATGCCACGCAATTCTGTCGGCAGCTTCAGCAGCGCGGATAATTTCCTTTCGCGCCTGACGGTCGGACGGGAGTTGCGCGAGTCGCTCGGCGAGCGCCTTCGTAACAATAGATTCGTAGAGGCCGTGAGGGAGAGAAGTCACGGCCTTGACAGAAGGTCACAGTGGCCTGCCGTTACCATATGGACGTGATATTCGAGGGCTGGAAGACGTGGAGCGAAAGATCGCGAAATAACTCGTGCCCGTCCACCTGCCACACCTGACCAAACATCGAGCCGGCCGGCGAGCCTTGGCCCTTCTGGCGACGTACGTCTATATTCCTTCGCGTGAGGGACTGGTGCCATCCGAGACGGCTACTGCACCGGTCATGACGCCCTAACAAGGACGCTTCTATGCGAAACAGCTTGATTCTTTCTTCAGCCACATTCCTGGTGGGAACGCTACTCGGTGTCACCATTGCGAGTGCACCTCACGCGTCGGCATCGTCCGGGAGACAACCCGCCACCGTCCACTATCTCGAGATCGTAACGCGCGACGTCGATGCGGTCGTTGCCGCCTACACCGCTTCACTCGACGTGCAGTTCAGCGAACCGGAGGCCGCTCTCGGTGGCGCGCGCACCGTTTCCTTACCGGGCGGCGGCCTGCTGGGGGTTCGTGGCCCGCTGCGCGATGACGAAGAGCCGATCGTGCGGCCCTATTGGCTCGTGCCGGACATCGAAGCGGCTGTCGACGCCGTCGTTGCAGCCGGCGGCCAGGTGGCCCATCCGCCTCTGGAGATTCCGGGCTATGGTACCTTTGCAATCTACTACCAGGCCGGAAATGATCACGGTCTGTGGCAGTTAAATCCCTAGATGTAAGGATCCGACCGCACATCGAATTCGCTGTCCTAGTTCAATCGGCAGCGGTCAACCTGGTGACATCCGCTTTTCGCTCACTCATCCAGGAGGTCATCATGATCGTCTCACGCGTCCGCATCGTCAGGTTCGCCGCCGTCCTCTCTGCCATTGCATTTGCGGCATGCTCCGCGGACGCGCCCAACGCGGTTCCCTCGGCCGGCGAGAGCACAGCCGGGACCACCGCGTCCGCGGTGCCGGCCACCCGGGCGACCCATCCCGACACCACAGCTGCCTGGCAGGGCGATCTTCCTTGTGCCGATTGCCCTGCGATCAGGAGCACACTTGTTCTCTACCCGGACGGCGTCTTCCTCCACCAGAATGCATACATCGGTGCCGGGCAGGAGGACACGCTGCTTGGCGAGGTCGGCCGCTGGATGATGGATGCAGATCGGATCTCTCTCGTCGGATCCGGCGCGGCGCCATCCCACTACGCACGTGAGGCAGACGGGTCCCTCCGCGTACTGAGCACGACCGGCGAGGAAATCGAATCGAGCCTGGACTACTCCCTCCAACCTCTCGAGGACCCGCCCGCCATCGAAGCCCGGATCGATCTCATTGGCGCCTTCACCTATTTCGCCGACGCCCCCTTGCTCGTCGAATGCCGGAGCGGCCTCCAGCTTCCCGTCGCGATGACGGAGGACTACCTTGCGCTCGAGCGCGCGTACACATCGAGCACGACGGCAGGCGAGCCGATGCTCGTTCGGGTTCGCACCCGCGTGGAGGACCAGCCGGCCATGGAGGGACCCGGGACCGAGCGCTCGTTCGTAGTTGCGAGCTTCGAGGGTCCGGCCGGCGACGTGCCGTGCGACGTGCTCGCGCTACGCGACGCCCTCGCCTCGACGGAGTGGCGATTGGCGGCTCTGGAGGGCGATTCCATCGACCCGTTACCCGACAACACGCAAACCCCGACATTTGCGTGGGATCCGGAGGGGCCGCGCATCCACGGAAACAGTGGTTGTAACCAGTTTACGGGCCGTGGCATTCTCCGAGGCGCCCTTCTGGTTACCGAGGCCGTCGCGGGGACACGCCGCTTTTGCGAGGGTGCGATGGAGCTGGAGGGCCGTTATCTCGACATCCTCAATATGGGCGGCTGGCTGAGCATCCGGAACGGAACGCTGCTCTTGCATCAAGGGCCTGTTGAGGCCGCGCGCTTTGTCCGCTCGTAGGGCATCGCCGCGGCCTTCACGACAATGACCTCGAAACAAGCCATCCGCCACATGCACACGAGATTCTTACTCGCTCAGCTACTACTTGCCCTTTCTGTGGGTGCACCGGTCATCCCGGCGGAAGCCCAATCCGGAGAGGATGGAGAGGCAAGGACGTCCATCACGCTGTCAAGGCAGGAGCTCCGCGACAAAATCATGGGTGGATGGGCCGCGCAGACCATCGGCGTCACTTTCGGCGGCCCGACCGAGTTCCGCTACAACGGCGCCACGATCCACGACTACCAGCCGATTCCGTGGTACGACGGCTACCTCGCCTGGTGGTACGACAACGCGCCGGGGCTCTACGATGACCTCTACATGGATCTCACGTTCGTCGACGTGATCGAGCGCTACGGCGCCGACGTCCCCGCCGACACCTTCGCCCGGGCGTTCGCCACGGCCGACTATCAGCTCTGGCACGCGAACCAACAGGCCCGCTACAACTACCTGAACGGCCTCCGCCCACCGGAGACCGGCCAGTGGCGCAACAACCCCGAGGCGGATGACATCGACTTTCAGATCGAGGCCGACTTCGCCGGGTTGATGCATCCGGGCCTGCCGCAGAGCGCCGCTCAGATGTGCGACAAAGTCGGTCACATCATGAACTCGGGAGACGGCTATTACGGTGGCCTGTTCGTGGCGACGATGTACTCGCTCGCGTTCGTGAGCGACGACGTTGAGGATGTCGTCCGAACGGCGCTCAAAGCCATCCCCGAAGAAAGCACCTTCCACCAGACCATCCGCGATGTCATCGCGTGGCACGAGGCCTATCCCGATGACTGGAGGAGGACTTGGCTGGAGGTGCAGCGCAAGTGGGCCAACGACATCGGATGCCCGCACGGCGTCTTCTCCGCCTTCAACATTGACGCGAAGATGAATGCGGCGCACGTGGTCCTCGGGCTGCTGTACGGCGAGGGCGACTTCACGAAGACCATCGAGATCGCCACGCGCGCCGGCGACGACTCGGATTGCAATCCGGCGACCGCCGTCGGAATCCTCGCCACGATGCGCGGCTACGAGTGGATTCCCGATTTCTGGAAGCAGGGGCTGGATGACGTGGTCGATCGTGACTTCGCGCACA
>CBFGRV010000090.1:0-10542 GCA_965651265.1 uncultured Rhodothermales bacterium | reverse complement strand
TACGCGCAGAGATGAACGACGCGCAGGCAGAGGCGCTCTCCCGGATATTCTCCGAGATGGCAACCAAAAGCGATCTCGTCCAGCTCGATGAGCGCGTTCGAGCGAACCTCTCCGAACTACGGGCCGATCTGACCTGGAAGATGATCGCGATTGTCGGGTTCTTCGCGACGGCGAGCACCCTGCTGAACCTTTTCGTCGGCTAAACAGGGCGTATGCGGGAGCACCTCGAGCCGTGCATTGGGTGCGGCGGGCTGTTCCCCCTTTTGAACGCACGTCCGGCATATCCTCGAGCACGCACACCATTGGGACTTGTCTCCATCGAAGATCGAATGGCGATGATGAGCCGATTCGATCCGAAAAAACGTGATAGAAAAAGACTAAACACGTCGGAGGCATACCATGGAAAGCACGGAACGCGGTCGGCGCGCGACGCCGTCATTGAGTGTCGTTGTAGCGATCACGTCGATCCTTCTCATCGCAGCATGTGATCAGAATCCTGTCTCAACCGATCCCGAGTCGAACCCCCGGCTGGCCGGAGTGGTCACAAATCTCGTGACCGAGGAGCCCGTCGTGGGGGCCTACGTGAGTATCGGGACCGACACCGTGAGGACCGGGCTCGATGGACGCTATGAATTCACCACCAACAAGCCTGGAAGTGCGACCATCCGTTGCGCCGGCGCCGGATACAAGGAGTTTGTCGAGGAAATCGTCCTTCCGCCAGAGGGGATGGCGTTCAACATTCGGCTCGACCGAATCGAGCGCTTTCGGTTTGGCGATTTCGCGCTGTATGTGCCCGGCGTCGTCTCGCGCGTCCGCGGGGTCATCGTGGCACTGGGAGGCCCGGATACACGTGGCTTCACGGGAGCTCCCTTCGACGCGGATTTGCCGGAGCTGGAAACGGCGCTCCAGGAGGCGGGGAAGGCCATGCGAACGCTTGCCGGCGAGACCGGGCTGGCCATCCTTGGGACTTCGCGGACCCGAATGGCCAGCAGCACCGAAACCGACCAGCTAATCATCAACATGCTAGAGCAGGCCGCGGTTTTGAGTGGTCGTCCTGAGATTGCCGACGTCCCGCGAATCCTCTACGGTTTGTCGGGAGGTGCGCCGGAAGCCTCCGGCTTCGTCATGCGAAATCCGGAGGCTGTGATCGGGCTATTCTTTAAGGTCCCAGTGGGAGTAGATGTGGCCGAATCGAGCGAGACCGCCGGAATCCCGACCTTCATCGTCCTTGCCGAGCAAGACGCATCGGTAGACAATATCGCGATCATGCAGTCCTTTGAGGCGAGCCGGAGTGCAGGGGCACTATGGGGGCTTGCCTTGGAACCCGGCGTGCCCCACCTCTCATTATCTGCGGCTCAGCGGGCGCTTACGGTACAGTGGATGCGAGACGTCGTCGCCCGTCGCCTTCCAGGCGAAACGGAGGCGCATGAACTTATCGCGCTCGCCGAAAGCGACGGATGGCTCGGCGATATGACCACGGGCGCCATCATTCCGCACGGCGAGTCGTACGACGGAGATCCCAGTGCCGTCAGCTGGTTTCCATCGCAAAAAATTGCGGACGCGTGGCAAGACTTCGCCCTGCTTCCAACCCCTTCGAGCGGAGGACTAGGCGAAGGACTATGAAGTGACGTTCGTGCCTGCCAGACCCAGGCGCTCTCGAATCCGGTTGAACCGAGGATGGTTGCGGAACGGATCGAAGATGGGGTCGCAAAGGAAGATTCTCGAGCCACGATCGTCCGCGACCTGATCGAGCCAGGTCAGAGCCTCATCGTACTCACCGAGTCCGATGTGGATCACGCTGACGTCGATCGGGGCGACGTACTCGCCTCGATCGATCTTGGCGTGTAGTTCGTCCAGTATCCGACGTGCTTCTACGGCATTCCCGGCGAGAGCGTGGGCGTAGCCGAGGAGGCCGGCTTTGTGAAGACCAACGTGATCGGCGCCATCGTACGCAAGCTCCGCCAGCGCCTCGTCGTAGCGGCCCTGACGAAGGTACGCGCGCGCCAATCCCCAGTGCGCCATGTAGAACTCAGGCGCCATTTCCAGGGCCTTGAGGAAATAGGTAATTGCTTCCTCGTCCTGTCTGAGCCAGAGATAGTGGCTGCCGACGTGCGTCGCCACTGGTGGCGTCAGCGGATCGAGGTCGTGAGCGTGGCGCATGGAGATGAGACCTTCCTCCACGCGGCCCGTGGCGGACAGGTATCCCGCATACCAGCTGTGTGCCCAGGGATATTCGGGATTCAGCTCAATGGCCTTCCGAAAGTGCTTCTCTGCCCCGGCCCAATCGTGATCGTACCACATCATGATCCATCCCATCGACGCATGCGCCTCGGCGAGGGTGCTGTCGAGCGCGAGGGCCCGTGACGCCGCCTCTTTGCCGCGAGCGTATCGTTCCGCGGCCTGCCCGAACCGAGGTGCCAGCTCCACATCCGCCAGCCCGGCATATGCCAGTGCGTAGCTCGAGTCGATTTCGATCGCACGACGAAGGTATTCTGCCGCACGATTCATAGACTCCTCCGTTCGCTGGTTCAAGAAATAACGTCCTTTCAGGTAGAGCTCGCGCGCCTGGGGGCTGGTCGTCGAGTGCACGCGCGGCTCGGCCCCGGCATCTTCGACGTGCAGGGCGGACGCTACGGCACGGCTGATGTCATCGTTGACGGCAAACAGCCGCCTGAATTCCTCGTCGTACGTGTCCGACCACACGCGATTCTGGTTGGATGCATCGAGTAGCCGAGCCTCGATTCGAATGCGCTCGCCATCCCGAAGTATGCTACCCTGAAGGATGTAGGCGACACCGAGCGCGTCCCCTACCTCGCGGGGATCGGCGCCTCGCGACCATGCCTGTATGGTGGATGATCGCGCCGCCGTTCGTAGCCCATCCAGGCCGCCCAGTTTGACTCGGAGCTCCTCCGCAATGCCGTCGCCGAGGTAGTTCTGCTCCGGATCGCCGGACAGATTGGCGAAGGGCACGACGGCAAGCGTGTGCTCCGCCCGCGGCAGCTGAACGGTCGACGCCGGCAAGAGGCGGTTGGCGAGGATGGAAACTGAGGAAATCGTGAGCACGATGGCACCGATCGTGCTTGCTCGCAGGAGGCGGTTCCGCGAGTGAAAAACGGCGACGGCCCAGCGGCGGCGGAGAGCCAGGCGGAGCGGCATTCTGCGTCCCAACTGAACTTCGGTGAGTTGCGATACGACCTGTTGCGCCGAATCCGGACGAAGCCGCCGATCTTTCTGGAGTAACGACAGGATGACCTCGTCGAGTGCGCGAGGGATTCCATCTCGCAGGGAGGACGGCCGGATGGGCTGGCTGTGGAGGACGCTGTGCGCCACGGCGATGTCGCGCTCGCCCGAAAAGGGCTGTCGACCCGTGAGCATCTCGTAGAGTGTGACTCCGAGGGACCACAGATCCGTTCGTTCGTCGACTTCCTGGCCAAGAATCTGCTCGGGCGCCATATAGGCCACGGTGCCCGCCAGAAATCGCGAGCCGGTGAGCGAGATGTCGCGCGCCTTCGCGAGGCCGAAATCGAGAACCTTTACGCTCCCGTCGGCCAGGAGCATCACGTTCCCCGGCTTGATGTCTCGATGGACGATCCCGGCCGCATGCGCCGACGAAAGCCCCTCGGCAACTTCCCTGGCAATCTCAATGGCTCGGGGTATCGGCAGGGGCCCGTCACGCGCGAGGCGCTCCCTGAGGGTTTCGCCGGCGTAGAGAGGCATCGCGAGATACGGATACCCCTCATCGCTTTCGCCGACCTCATAGATGCTGCACAGATTCGGATGGTCGAGGGCGGCCACCGAGCGCGCCTCATGCAGAAATCGGTGCTTGGCAGAGTCGTTGTACCTGAAATGATAAAGGGGAAGCTTGAGCGCCACCTCCCGATTCAGCCGCAAATCCATGGCGCGGTAGACGACGCCCATACCCCCGTAACCCAGCGGCCTGCTAATGTCGAAATGCGACAGGGTGCGTCCGCTCAGGCCGAGAGGGTCTGGTTCACCTTGCCGATCGCCGGCGGACGATAGGAAGGCAAGATCCAGATCATGCAGGCGATCCGCCACCGACGCGTCCGCGTCCAGGAGTGCGGCTACCGATGCATTCAGTTCGACATCGTCAATGGTCGCGAGGCGCTCCACCCGCGCGTGCAGCGGCAGCTCGACGAGCTCGTCGAACAGCATTCGCACATCCCGCCATTGCTGCGGATCCATCGGACATCCTACAGAGTGGGTTCGCGGCTCAGTTCCATCGCAAGCCAGGCCCGCGCCGAGCGCAGATCGCGCTTCACCGTCGCCTGCGATATCTCGAGGGCCGCCGCCGTCTCCTCGAGGTTCAGACCTCCGAAATAGTGCAATTCGAGGATGCGGCTCTGCCGCTCGTCGAGGGATTCGAGGCGCTTCAGCGCTTCATCGAGCTCTGCCACGGCCTCGACCTTATCGTCCGAAATCAAGAGGTCCGATCGAAGCTCGAAAGGCGCCCGGCCTCCTCCCCGCTTGTCGGCCTTGCGGGCGCGGGCATGGTCCACCAGGAGGTTGCGCATCACGCGCGATGCGAGGGCGAGGAAATGGCTCCGGTCCCGCAATCCGATGTGCGAGGCATCGAAAAGGCTGAGGTAGGCCTCGTGGACGAGTTCCGTCGTGTTCAGCGTGGCAGCGCCCGGTGCCGTCCAGCGCCGCTGGTGCGCAAGCTCCCGCAGACGATCGTAGACGATCGGTACGATCTCATCGAGCGCTTGCCGATCCCCTTCCACCCACCGGTGAATCAACAAAGTGAGTTGAGAGCCTGCAGATTGCATCTCCTCGAGCGCCTCGCGCGTGCCATCATTCCGACGTCGCTCGTCCGGATGTGATTTTCGTGGCTACCGACTCGCAAGCGCAGCAACGACGTCGCTTCTAGAACGGCAATCTCGTAGAACGGCAATCCCGGCGTTCAGGACATGCAGATACTCGCCGGGAATGTGCGGACCGCAGGAGCAGGTTTGCGAATACGATGCAAGTTTACGGAGTGGATGCGTGCCGTCCAATAGGGGGTGGCTGCGGTCGCCGGATGAAATTGTGAGTCCCACGTTGGGCTAATGACCTGTTGATGCTCACTGAAATCCAGCCCCCAAAGTGTTGGGCGAGGTGATAATTTCGAGATTAAAGTGTCTATTATGATAAAGAGTACAGCATCTGTACGCCACGTGTTGCATGCCTCCATCCAACAGGTATACCCGATACGATGTCATCAAAATTCGGAGGGGATTGGACGAAGCTAAAACTGGATATAGTTGAAGCATATCTCAAGACGTATCTAAAGGCTCTCAGCAATCAGCGACATTGGGCTGGGCTTGGATATATTGACGCATTCGCCGGGACGGGATCCATAGAATTAGCGATTGAAGAGAACGAACCAGGACTCCTTGATCAGGACGTACAGAGCGAGGTCATTCGGCTCATCCGTGGGTCAGCCGTGCGCGCCCTTGCTCTAGAACCTGCATTCGACGGCTATGTATTTGTCGATATCGACCCGAAGGCAGTAGCAGAACTCGAACGGTTAAAGTTGGAATACCCGGACAGGAAAATCAGTCTCATCCCTGAAGATGCAAACGCCTATCTGCAACGTATCTCTAATCCGGGCTTCTGGAGTAACCGCCGCGCCGTCGTATTTCTCGATCCTGCGGGCATGCAGGTCGACTGGTCGACGCTGGAAGCACTCGCGCGAACAGGTGCCGTCGATGTATGGATCTGGTTCCCGCTCGGTGTGGCGGTAAACCGCTTACTCACCAGATCCGGGGAAATCGATCCGATCTGGGCTGATCGCCTGGATAGAATCTTCGGCACAGCGAATTGGCGAGACGTTTTCTACGAAAAGACGGTTTCCACAACCCTCTTCGGAGAGGCCGAGCAGACGAGGAAGATCGCGACACCAGAAACTATTGCGTCATATTTTATAGAGCGTTTGCAGTCGATCTTTCCGGCGGTCGCTCCGGAGAAGGGGATAATGCGCAATTCGAAGAACAATCCTATCTATTCCCTATGCTTTGCGTCGGCCAATGCCGGCAAGGGTGGGCAAATCGCCATAGACATTGCTTCCTATCTGTTAAGAATCGGCGACTGAGTCAGGCGGTTTTGCATTTGTCATCCTGACTCATAAATTGCACATATTCCCAATCAGGTTGAGAGGGCGATGGCGAAAAGTTCGATCGAGTGGACGGAAGCAACCTGGAATCCGGTGACCGGCTGCACCCGCGCTTCTCGCGGCTGCGACAATTGTTACGCCGTGTCGATGACGCGCCGACTCGCGGCGATGGGCGTGTCGAAGTATAAAGGGCTCATAAATCCAGGGAAGCACCATTTCAACGGCCGAGTCCAGATCCATCCAAACGCATTAGACATCCCTATTCGTCGGAAAGGATCGACCATCTTTTTTGTTAACTCGATGAGCGATCTATTCCATGAAGAGGTGCCGCAGGATTTCATCCAGCAAGTATTTGCTGTGATGGCTCGGTGCCCCCAACATACGTTTCAAGTATTGACAAAGCGGCCGAACCGGATGCTCGATGTTCTGCCGCGGGTACTTGAGTCACTTCCGCTCTCCGGCTTGGGCACGGCCGCAACTTCCATCTCTTTACCGAACGTATGGCTTGGAACGAGTGTCGAGGATCAACACGCGGCTGACGCTCGAATTCCCGCTTTACTCCAGACGCCGGCGTCGGTACGCTTTCTGAGCTTAGAGCCGCTCCTTGGCCCCATTGAGGAGCTCAGCCTCGCCGGAATTGACTGGGTGATCGTAGGAGGCGAGTCCGGTCCGAAAGCTCGCCCCATGCTTCGCGAATGGGTGACGTCTATTCGCGAGCGATGCGTCAATGAGGGCGTGCCGTTCTTCTTCAAGCAATGGGGAGGCGTTCGGAAGAAACGAAATGGGCGAATTCTCGACGGCCGGACGTGGGATGAGATGCCAAAGTGTAGAGGGCGACCGGTGGCAACGTGACTCCCGCGGGCCTATCCCACGAACTCTCGCGATGAAAGCAGCCTTTCTCCGATCACTCAGATTCTAGCGATTAGCGTGGCGCTACTCCGCCGGCGCCCCGATCGACAGCACGGCGATGACGGGCCGGTGGTCGGATGCCGTCGACGGTACGACCGTGATGGAATCGACCCGGATGTCGCCGCTCACGAGGATGTAGTCGATCCGGCGATCGGGCGCATCGGCGGGAAAGGTGAAGCCGTCCCCGTCGCCCGCCATCTCCCAGGCATCGCTAAGACGCGCCAAGAGCGGCTCCAACTCGGTGGCATCCGGACGCGCGTTCAGGTCGCCGAGCAGGATCATCGGCCCGTCGACATCCTCCAACACCTCGAGCGTCTCGGCGATCTGGGTGCGGCGCATGGCTGGATCCGCCCGGTAATCCAGATGCGTGTTGAAGACGTGGAGCGGGCGCGCGCCGGCGTCCAGCGTCACCGCCGGAAAGCCCGGCAGCCTCATCACCTCGTCCTCGATGGTCTGCCGGGCGAGATCGAGATTCGATTTCGAGAGGATGGGCAGCCGGCTTAGCACGGCGAGTCCGTAGCGGCGGCGCTCCTCGCGCGGGGGTTCGGGATCGCGGTCGTAGATGGGTGCGAAAAAAACCTCCATCCCGAGTCGCTCGGCCAGCTCGCGAGGCTGATCGGCGAACCCGCTCCGCTCGGCCCAATGGCTGTCGACCTCCTGCAGTGCAACGACGTCGACATCGTGACGGGCAATCAAATCCGCGACGCGATCCAGGCTGCGCTCGCCCTCGAGATCCTCTCCGTGGTGGATGTTGTAGGTCATGACGCGGATCGTCTCGGGGCGACGTGACGTGTCGGGGGCCGCACACGACGCGAGAAGGAATACCGATACGTATAGGGTGAGGATGGTTCGCATCATGCGCGGGATGGCTGCGGTGATAACGGGCGTGAGCCGTTTGCGGACCCGGAATCGCCCTCAGCCGGCGCCGCTCAGACCCGAAATGTATACGTGTACTTGAGCACGAGAATGCGGCTGTCGCTGAAGGGCAGCACCGGCGAGAGCCGGTTCCGGTCCACGTTGAAGCCCTCGTTGTAGACAAGATACAGGTCGTTCCCCTCGCGTGGATTGAATCGAATCCGCACGTTCGCGACGACGGCATCGTCCAGCGAGTTATACTGGACGAACGCCGTGGCCGCGAGGTTCGTGTTGAGCGTCCACTGCGCGCGGAGGCGTCCGAGGTGGATGTCCACATCCTGATCGCGATCCGGGAATCGGATGTAGTCGAAGCCGTAGAAGGCGCCCAGCTCGATGAATCGCGAGGCCGTCCACCGCGGCTGTAGGGTGAACGAGAGCCGCCGACCGTCGAAGAAGGAGCCCGCGTTCAGGGTGCCGATGAGGTAGAGGGGCCGCCCGCCCGGGGTCTCGATGTAGCTCTCGAGGTCGACGAACGTATAGGCGCCCTCCGGCACCTCGATGCCGTCGGCGATCTCGAACGATTCCACCAGATCCTCGTGAAATCCCACCAGGCCGGCCCTGAGGACGGCCCCCGACCGAAAGCCAACCTCCCAGGTCGGGCCGACCTCGAGCGTCTCGAGCGAGCCGTCCGCGTTGCGAAGGAAGGCCGATCCTGCGAATGAGATCCGCTGCCTCTCGATGCGCGACTCGCCTTTGGGCTGCCAGCCGAACGCAATCCGCGGTTCGATGCTCGTAAAGTCTTCACGCAGCTCAAAGCCCACGGCTGGATCGTACCGGGCGCCGGAGCGGCCGATCGTGAGCCCGTAGCCGAGCCCTTCGTAGATTCGGCGCTCCCAGGTCAGCCGGCTGCGCGATGCATCCATGAAATCGAAGTCGGATGCGTCGTCCTGCGTGAGCGCCCAGTTCACCAGAAGGTACTCGTTGCCGAAAAGCCGCAGGATGGCATCGGCGCCGTAACCGAGGTGGTAGCCGCCGTCGATGTCGACCCGGCTGGTGAAGATGCCTCCGGCATAGGAGTAGGGGTTGACGATCCGCCGGCGGAGCCGAAGCACGCCGAAGTTCTCAGACGGCAGCACGCCGTCGACGACGGAGGGATCGTCGAGCTCGTCGGAATCGTCCGGCAGTCGTGTGCGTGCCGTCTGCATGTCGAGCGCGCCGACGTCCCACCCGCCGATCCGCCCGACCACGCGCGCGCCGCCGATGATCCGAACGGGCTCGCCGTCGAATAGCCCGATCCTCCGGCTGTAGAAGAGGCGGCTCAGTCCCCCGAAGCCATAATCGAAGATGCTCGCGCGCTCGAGAAAGAACAGGCGCTTCTCGGGGAAGAAGAGGGAGAAGCGCGTGAGGTTGATCTGCTGATCGTCGGCCTCGACCTGGGCAAAATCGGTGTTGACGGTGAGGTCGAGGGTCAGATTGTTGGTAAGGCCGTACTTCAGGTCGAGTCCTACGTCGTACGTGGGGTCGTCGACGCGACGGTAGCCGGTCTCGGTACTGTTCAGCGCAGCATCCTGCTGCACCCCGCCGAGGAGGTACGGCGCGACGTACACGGGTTCGCGCCGCTCGATCCCCTCGAAGACGACGTCCTGGATCTGCGAGGGCTTCGTGTAGCTCCAGAATCCCCACTTCGGCTCGACGGCCGGGTAGGCGTATAGCTCGTTTTTCTTGGCGATCCAGCGGTAGACGCTCACGCCCATCACGACGCGCCCTTCGGTGCTCTGGAAGCGCAGGCTGTGGAAGGGGATTCGCATCTCTGCGAACCATCCCTCCTGCGACCGCACCGCGGCCACATCCCAGAAGGCGTTCCAGCTGTTGTCAAGGAAGGTGTCGCCCTCGCCGTCGTTCGATATGGTGGCATCGGTACGCGTGCCCGTGGGCGAGGTCCAGAACAGGACGGCGCTCTCGTTGTCGTTGAACGTATCGAGTGAAACCCCCAGATAATCCGTGCCCGGGGTGAAGAGGTCTCGCTTGAAGGAGGCCGCGAAGACGTGCTCGGGAGCGGCGTACATCCGGCCGGAGACGTAGAGGTATTCGTCGTCGTAGGCGATTCGGATCTCCGTCGGCTCCGCGGGCGGCCCGCCGAACTCGGGCGTCTCCGTGATGAGCGGGACGGGCTCGACGAGCTGCCAGGCCGGTTCGTCGCTTACGCCGTCGAGACGGATCTCGCCCTGGAGACGCGGCACGCTGACGAGGGCTCCAGAACGACCCGTTCGATCGGCGGGCAGCTCCTCCTTGACACTCCCTTCGGCACGTGTATCCGCCTCGGTGCGAGCGGCGTTCTCCTGCGGCTCTTCGGAGGACCGATTGGCTCGGGCGCGGCTCGTGGTCGCCAGGAGCGCCAGTACCAGGAGTATCTCGCGAATCCATCTCGATGCAACCCGAAGCCGGTCTTCCATGGCTCCCCCTCCTTCAGCCGCCGCCGAATAGCTGGATGTGTCCGGGCCGATCGATGGCCGGCAGAGCGCAGGCTTGCTCGAGGCAACGCGCGTCCGGATCGAGGCCCTGGTGAAACGGTCGGGTGCAACCAGATGCCGGACCGGCCGGGTGGATGACACGCAGGGCGCGAAGGCGAGATGACTGGTGGAACGGAGCGCCGCCCTGCCTCCGCA
>CBFGRV010000089.1:0-10600 GCA_965651265.1 uncultured Rhodothermales bacterium | reverse complement strand
ATGAGCATGCCGAGACACGCCGCCGCAAAGACCTGGCTGCGGTTAAAGTCGTTCATCGTCGGATGTCGTTGTTGCTAGTCGGGCGGCGCCGTAGAGAGCCGCGTGCGGACCCAGCTGCGATGGCTCCAGGCTTACCATCTTCATGCTGATGGGCTGAGCCCATTTGCGCGCTTCGTCCTCGATCCGTGGCAACAGGTCGGTCGCAGGGCCGAAAACTCCCCCACCAAAAATGATCTTCTGTGGATTCAGGATGCTTATCAAGTTCGCCGTAGCCATTCCCCAGAATTCGACGGCGTTGTCGATCACCCGGCGAGCCAGTTCATCCCCGGAGGTGTAGGCCTGGAAGATACGGCGAGCATCGACCTCGGCCCCGTCGCGCAGCGGCCCTGCATATGCATCATCCATGAAAAAGTGCGCGGCCCGTGCGAGCCCGTCCCCGGAGGCAAAATATTCAAAGCACCCGAAGGTCTCGTATCCTTCGCGGTACGGCCGATCGAGCGCCATCCAACCGATAGCGCCCGCTATCCCGCGTGGGCCGTTAATGATACGCCCGCCCGAAATGATGCCGGCCCCGATGCCGGTGCCTACGGCCATGAAGACTGCATCCGTGCAGCCTTGCGCCGCACCCTTCCAGATCTCACCGAGAATGCAGCACGCACGATCGCTTTCGACGCGCACGCGCACTCCCTCTCCGACGGCGCCTGACAGCACATCGAGCAGCGGATAGTCGTCCCATCCGGGGATGTTCGGCGCCCACACCCGCCCGGTGTCCGGGTAGTAGATTCCGGGCACACACATCCCCACGCCCTGGATTTCGACCTCGGACACCGCAACCGTCTCACGAACGACATCGCGGACCAGCTCCCCGACATCTCGGTCTTTGATCAGTTGCTCTTTGCGTTCCAGTAATTCGCCCTCATCCGAGAAGACGGCGAGGGCGAGTTTCGTAGCGCCGAGGTCGATCCCAATGACAGCCATGTGACGAGGAGCTGATGACGGAGATTGCGGTCCAAGTATACCTGTCCCCGGTGAAGAACGCTACCCGGACGGGGTCGTCGATACGCGTGGGGCCGTGCCATGAGTACAGATTGGTCTCCCCAGAAAGAATTGACCGGAGGACGTCCTGAGCTCAGCCCTACCGCTCCGCCTCAAGCTCTATCCTGGCCATCACAGGCAGGTGATCCGATGCGCGGCGCGCAGCCGCCGTATTGTGCGCCTGCATCGATACGACATGCGCTCCCCGCGTATAGATGCGATCGAGCGCCAGAACGGGACGTGTGGAGGGAAATGTAGCCGGCCAATCGAGATTGTGATGCATGCTCCGAAACGTCTCGTCCAACGTACGGGTGGCCGGACAGCGGCGCCAGGCATTCATGTCCCCAAGAAGAATGGCCGGACCCTGAAGGTTTTCGCTCTCCAACAAGGACTGCACCTGTCGCTTCCGCGTGCGATCCACCAGGGCAAGGTGGGTCGAGGCTACGGCGACAGGTGACGAGCTCCCGTCGAACAGCGCCACGGCCGCTGACCGGCGCTCCAGGCGGCTTAGACTCAGGTCGATCGTATAGACCGACGACATCGGCCAGCGGGATAGGATCGCATTGCCCAACTCGCCGACACGGTGAACGCGCGTTGAGACGAAGGTGAGATAATAGCCGAGCTCGTCGGCGATCTGCATCAGGGGATCCCGGGCACCAAACGGACGGAGGGCCTCCTGAATGGCCATCACATCTGCATCCATCTCCCGGATCACTTCGAGTGCCAGCTCAGGCATCCACCGTCGGCCGCCGGTCAGCCCTGTCCATCGGTGCACATTGTAAGTGGCAACGTCGAAGACGCTTGTCGGCCCCGGCTTCGGCGTTCCGTTCTGGGGGGCACGCTCCACGGCGATATACGGCACCTCGTCGCGGAGGACGGCCTTGAGGTGTTCATGGCCGCCTTGGCGAAGCCGGACCGCGCGTGATATACCTACACCTCGTGCCATCCACAAACCACTGGATTCGTTAACCAAGATACTCGCTACCAAACGCGCGCCATGCTCAGGAGGATTCCGGCGCTACTTTCGCCGGTAAAATAGATCGCGCCACGCGTCTCCATCCAGATCGATGACATTACGGACGGGCCGCCAGCGCTTCCGATTGCGATCTTCGTAATCGTCGTATCGGTCGTTGTAGCCCCTCAGACCGAAGCCTTTCTCCAGACACCAAGCTCGGCCATGTACCGGATGTCCTTCTCCATTCTGACAGAAGGGAGGGCCCGCTTTTCGTGGTGCGTTCCCTCCGTAGACGTCGCCCCTGCGCCGACGATTCTCCCACTCCCAATCGCCGTATCGTCTGTCACGGTCGTACCTGTCGTCGCGGTCCTTTCTCTGCTCGCGCCGGTCCCGATGGTCGTCCCCGCGCCGGCTTAGAACGTCTCCGGTCCGCCCTTCGGCTCGCTCGCGCTCTATTTCTCCAGTCCGACCACGGCTTCTATCAACGCTCTGATCTCGCGAGGAGCCGGTTTCCCCGCGGCTTCGGCGGTCTCCATCGCGCAGGATGACGTGCGCATCATCATCGCCCCCGCCTCGCCCGCGCTCCTGTGCCTGGGCGGCGCTTGTGGATCCGAGCACAACGAAAAGGACGAGCAAAACTAACCGTGCGTACTTCATGATTCCGTCCCCGAATGAACGACACTTACGATAAATGCGCCAGGCGTCGACTCAGGACTTGAGCAAACGCCGCTCCAACTCTGCGCCACAACGACGTTCACTCGAGGAGGGGCGGTGGAAGATCGTCTTCGCCCGTCGTGCCGATATCGCGATTTGTCGTATAGGATGGACAGACGAGGCGCACGCTAGAACGGTCAGAGCAATATCACATCCTCTACTTCCGCAGCGGCGTTGTAGACGGCGATCACCTCGTCACTCGAATTCATCTCCATCCGAGCCGTGACGCTGACATAATTGCCCCGTCTCGACTGACGCACTTCGACAGGATGGTGCCCGAACACGTTCTTGAGGTCGTCGAGATTGGAACTGGGAGCGATGAATTTGAAGATGTACTCGCTGGGAAATTCGATCTGATCATCCAGTAGTCGTTGGAAATTCTCCCACCAATCCCTGCTCGCCTTCGACAATTCGCGCATGCCTCACACCAGTTGCTGAACTTCAAACGCTGTTCTACCTCCTGTCGCAAGAATCGTTCGGCGGGCCGGCTCGAGCGCTTCATCCTGCCAAGCTGGCATGAATCGCGTCGTGGTACACTTTTCGAACGCTGAAGCCCAGGGCCGCAGAGGTGCGCCCAACTGACAGAATTTCGGATAGTTGAGTAGTGAGATAGAGATAGATGAACCTTCAAAAATTTACCCTCAAAGCACAAGAGGCCATCCAGAAGGGGATGGAGATAGCGGCCTCTGAGAACCACCAGGGCATCGAGCCGCCGCACATCCTGAAGGCTTTCCTGCAGGATCCCGAGAGCATCGTGATGTCGATTCTCCAGCGGCTCGAAGTGGACACCGCCGTCCTCGCACAGGAGGTCGATGCCGCCCTGGCGAAGCTCCCGGTGGTGACGGGCGCAAGCGTGACCGGCCAATACCTGGGCGATGGGCTCAAGAAGGTATTCGACCGCGCACTGGCCGAAGCCGAGATCCTGGGCGACGAATTCATCTCGACGGAGCACCTGCTCGTGGCGCTCTCCGAATCGAAAGAACCGGCCGGGGAGGCCCTTCGCAAGCAGGGAGTGAACAAGGAGTCCGTACTCAAAGTGCTCAAGGACGTGCGGGGCGGGCAACGAGCGGTCGATCCATACGCCGAGAGCCGGTACGAGGCGCTGAAACGATTCGGTCGCGACCTGAACGAGGCCGCTCGGATGGGCAAGATCGATCCGGTGATCGGCCGCGATGAGGAAATCCGTCGCGTGCTGCAGATTCTATCGCGCCGCACGAAAAACAACCCCGTGCTCGTGGGTGAGCCCGGCGTAGGAAAGACGGCCATTGCAGAGGGACTCGCTATCCGAATCGTTCAGGGCGACGTGCCGGAAGGTCTGAAGGACAAGCGCATCGTGGCCCTCGACATGGGCGCGCTGATCGCCGGAGCGAAATATCGCGGAGAGTTCGAGGATCGCCTCAAGGCCGTCGTGAAGGAAGTCACGGATTCGGACGGCCAGATCATCATGTTCATCGATGAGATCCACACGCTCGTTGGAGCCGGCGCGGCCGAAGGGGCGATGGATGCGGCGAACATTCTCAAACCGGCCCTTGCCCGCGGAGAGCTGCGTGCCATCGGAGCTACGACGCTCGACGAATATCGGAAGCACTTCGAGAAGGACAAGGCGCTGGAACGTCGATTCCAGATGGTGTACGTCTCCGAGCCGAGCGTGGAAGATACGATTTCCATCCTCCGTGGCATCAAGGAGCGCTACGAAGTGCACCACGGCGTGCGCATCCAGGATGCGGCGCTCGTTGCCGCCGCCGAGCTTAGTCATCGGTACATCACGGATCGATTCCTGCCGGATAAAGCCATCGATTTGATCGACGAGGCCGCCGCGCGCCTTCGAATCGAGATCGATTCGATGCCAGAGGATCTCGACACCCTCGAACGACAGATCCGCCAACTTGAGATCGAGCGCGAGGCCGTCAAGCGTGACGGCGCCAACGAAAAGCTCGAACGCATCAATGAGGAGATCGCCAACCTCGAAGAAGAGCGGCAGGAGCTGCGCGCCCGCTGGCAAAAGGAGAAAGATCTCATCCTGAAAATTCAGAAATCAAAGGAGGAGATCGAAGCGCTGCGCGTAGAGGCCGACAACCTCGAGCGAAGCGGCGAATACGGACGCGTCGCGGAAATTCGATATGGTCGCATTCCGACTCTTGAACAGGAAATTCAGGAGGCGCAGTCCGCACTCGCTACCATCCAGGAGAAGGGCTCGCTGCTGAAGGAGGAGATCGACGAGGAGGATATCGCGGAGATCGTGTCGCGCTGGACCGGCATCCCCGTGGCTCGCATGCTGGAAAGCGAGCGGCAAAAGCTGCTGAAGCTGGAGGAAATGCTGGAGCAGCGCGTGGTCGGCCAGCCCGAAGCCCTGCGCGCGGTGGCGAACGCCGTTCGCCGTGGACGCGCCGGACTCCAGGAAGAAACGCGCCCGATCGGCAGCTTCATCTTCATCGGATCGACGGGCGTCGGAAAGACCGAACTCGCGAAGGCCCTGGCCGAATTCCTCTTCAACGACGAATCGGCGATGGTGCGCATCGATATGAGCGAGTATCAGGAGCGGCACACGGTGAGCCGACTCGTTGGTGCACCGCCGGGATACGTCGGCTACGAAGAGGGCGGCCAGCTCACGGAGGCCGTGAGGCGGCGCCCCTATTCGGTCGTCCTGCTCGATGAAATCGAGAAGGCCCATCCGGAGGTCTTCAACATCCTCCTGCAGGTCCTTGACGACGGCCGCCTGACCGACAACAAGGGGCGGGTAGCCGACTTCCGCAACACCATCATTATCATGACGAGCAACATGGGCTCCGAGCTCATCCAGCAGCACCTCGAGATCTCCGACGGTGACATCGATCCGGCGACGCTGGAGAACATCCGACAGCAGATCTTCGGGCTGCTCAAGCAGCGCCTGCGTCCGGAGTTCTTGAACCGCATCGACGAGATCGTCATGTTCAGGCCGCTCGGCAAGGAGCAGATTCGCAGAATTGTGGACATCCAGTTCGCACGAATCGAGCGTATTGCCCAAAATGCCCACGACCTCCATCTGCATCTCACGGACGAGGCTCGAGACTGGCTCGCCGATCGAGGTTACGATCCGACGTTCGGTGCACGCCCGCTCAAGCGCCTGCTTCAGCAGGAAATCACGAACAAGCTGGCGGAAGAGGTCCTCGCAGGCTGGATTACCGATGGCGATCACGTGCGGATCAGCCTCGCTCCCGACGGCTCTGGGTTGACGTTCGAAATGGTTCCGATGGCCGAGGGTGTCGTGGCCTGATCCGCACAGCGGGAATCCTGATCCGCGGCGCGTCGAACTCTTACGAACTCGCCACGCGTGGCGGATTTTGCATCCCGGTGGATCGACCGCGCGTCTCGGCCGTAAGCGGCAGAACGTATCCCCCAGAATCAGGCGCAAATGATTATGACTCGTGCACAGAAGGGCAGCACCGTATCCGTCCACTACACCGGCAGGCTGAAGGACGATACCGTTTTCGACAGCTCGCGCGGTGGAGAGCCGCTCTCATTCACGATCGGCACGGGGCAGATCATCCCGGGATTCGAGAATGGCGTCTTGGGGATGTCCCCAGGCGAAACGAAAACCGTAGTTATCAGCGCCGAGGATGCCTACGGCCCGTATCGCGAAGATCAGGTCATCGATATCGAACGGACCAGGCTGCCGGACGATCTCGAGCCTGAGGTAGGCCAGCAGCTTCAGGTGCAGCAGACCAACGGGCAGAGTGCGATCGTGACGATCAAGGAGGTCACCGACTCCAACGTGCGACTCGATGCGAATCATCCGCTCGCTGGCGAGGATCTGACCTTCGAGATCGAGATGGTCTCCGTCGAATAGCTCATCCAGGCCTTCAAAAACATGGAGCCGCGGCATCGCAAGGTGCTGCGGCTTTTATATTTCAGCCGGACCCCATCGAATTCGAATACGAACATGGCTGCCGGCTCTCTTCCGACGGATGTACCAGGTTACACGCTTCGTTTCGCGCAACCGCGTGACCTGCCCGTCATCCTCCAGTTCATCCAGGACCTCGCCGAGTACGAACGACTTGCGCACGTCTGTGTGGCGACCGAAGAGCGCCTCGAGGAGACCTTATTCGGCGGACGCCGATATGCGGAAGTTCTCATTGGATCTCTCGGCGAAACCGACACAGGCTTTGCCCTCTTCTTCCACAACTACTCTACCTTCCTCGCACAACCCGGAATCTATCTGGAGGATATTTTTGTCCAGCCGGCTTGGAGAGGGCGCGGTCACGGCCGTGCCCTGCTGACGGCCGTTGCGCGTATCGCCGTCGAACGCGGCTGCGGACGTCTTGAGTGGTCTGTGCTCGACTGGAACGTGGATGCGATCGGATTCTACGAGCGCCTCGGGGCCATAGCGATGGACGAGTGGACGACGATGCGTGTCACCGGTGATGCCCTTCAGCGGCTCGGTCGACCTCTGGATGACCGCTGACGGCGAGGCGACAGAGGGACCTCGTCCATGAGCGAAATTCGTCCCTGGACCGTAGTTTCTAACCGTAGCGCTATCCATTCCGACTGTCCGATGTCTCGTCCAACTCGCCGCGAATTTCTCAAATCCGGCGTTGTGCTCGCCGGTGGCCTCGCTCTCCCGACGTTCGTGCCCGCCTCCGCCCTTGGCCGCGCCCACCGCCCACCGGCCAGCGAACGCATCACGCTGGGCTTCATCGGCACCGGCAACATGGGCATGAATCACGTGATGAGCTTCTTGCAGCAGGACTGCGTTCAAATCGTAGCCGTGTGCGACGTAAATCGTGGAAGTGGCGGGTACTGGAATGGCGGACTCGGAGGACGCGAGCCGGCTCAGACCCTTGTCAATTTCCATTACGGCAAGGAGATCGCCTCCGGCCGATTCTCTTCCTGTGATGCGTATGAGGATTTCAGGGAAGTCCTCGAACGCGATGATATCGACGCCGTCGTGATCGCGACACCGGACCACTGGCACGCGATTCCCGTCATCCGAGCCGCCGAGGCGGGCAAGGACATCTACTGCGAAAAGCCGCTCTCACTCACCGTGCGGCAGGGCCGTGCCATGAGCGATGCCGTGAGCCGCACAGGCGTCGTCTTCCAGACGGGTAGCCAACAGCGATCGGACTGGCGATTCCGGCGCGCCTGTGAGCTGGTCCTCAATGGTGTCATCGGCGAGCTCCAAACCGTCCGGTGCGGTATGCCCGGCGGCAACATCGATTTCGGCCGCACCGGCCACCGCAAAGATCCGGAGCCCGTACCGGACGGGTTCAATTATGACATGTGGCTCGGCCCCGCGCCGGAGGCGCCGTATGCTCCGGCCCGATGCCACGTCAATTATCGTTGGATCTTCGACTATTCCGGCGGGCAGATGACCGACTGGGGCGGGCATCATCCCGACATCGCTCAATGGGGGATGGGCACGGCACGAACGGGGCCGATCGGAATCCGGAACGCTCGTGGAGTTTTTCCGGAGGGCGACCTCTGGAACACGGCAACGGAGTACTACTTCGAGGCGCGATATGCAAATGGCGTCACTCTGATCGTTTCGAGCGAGGAGCGCATGGGCGTACGCTTCGAGGGGACGGACGGCTGGATCTGGGTCACGCGAGGCGATCATGAGACCTCTGACCCGGCTTTGTGGACGGCGGACATCCCGGATGACGGCATTCGCCTTCCGCGCAGCGACAATCACCACGCCAACTTTATCGACTGCATCCTATCGCGCGCGGAGCCCGTGGCGCCGGTCGAGGAGGCGCATCGCTCGATCACCATCGCCCATCTGGGCAACATCGCCATGCGGCTCGGGCGCGACCTGGACTGGGATCCCGATACGGAGACGATCGTGGGCGATGAGGAGGCGAATGCCATGCTCGATCGCCCCACGCGCGAGCCCTGGACGATCTGAGGTTTCCGGTCGTCCTTCTCCTCCCAGCCAGTCAGATCGGCATTGAAGTGCTTTAGCTTCATAACCAGGCTGCCCTTCTCCTCAACGATGGTCATGATCTCATAGAAAGAGACCTCACCGTCGCGAATCATGGGGATCATCCAGCCGAAGCGTGTTCGGCGTGAGCGACGACTGAGCGGCGGCCGAGCATGTCACGGCCAGCGCGAAGGCAAGTTGGACGACGAGGCGCATCTTTCTTGTCGGATTGAGTCGGTTGCGACGTGATGCTCAATGTAGGTTTCCGGCAGCGCAACACCGCGGCCCGATTGATTCGACGAACTGATTTGTCGCCCGGGCTCGTCGTTGAATGCGTTGACTCCTATCTTCACCGGCCGGCGGTAAGCGGGAAAAAAATCTTACGGAGTCTAATGAGTCTACTTCGCGCGACGGGCACATTGCTCGTCCTCTTGCTCTTTTTTGGATGCGGGATGGATCGCCCCTCCGAACCTCGAGTCACTGTCAGCACGGGAGCGCTCGCAGGGCAGTATGGAAGGAATCCTGATGTGCGCATCTTCCGGGGCATCCCCTATGCCGCGCCTCCCGTTGGGGACTTGCGGTGGAGTGCGCCGCGGCCGCCCCTTCCCTGGGACGGCGTGCGCGATGCCACGAAATTCGGCTCGATCTGCGTACAGGCCGAGCAGCAGCAGGGAAGCTTCTACCAGGTTGAGTTCTTCCCCGAAGAGGAGCCTAAGAGCGAGGATTGCCTTTACTTGAACGTATGGACGGCCGCGAGGTCGGCGGACGAGCGTCGCCCGGTGATGGTATGGATTCACGGCGGCGCTTTCATCGAGGGCTCCGGATCTACTCCCAGTTTCGATGGAGAGACGTTGGCCGGCAAGGGCGTGGTCCTGGTAACGATCAATTACCGCCTGGGAGTATTCGGGTTGATGGCCCATCCGGAGTTGAGCGAGGAAGCGGAGTATGGGGCCAGCGGGAATTACGGATTGCTCGATCAGATCGCCGCACTCCGATGGGTGCAGGAGAACATCTCCGCATTCGGCGGCGACCCGCAGAATGTCACTGTCTTCGGCCAGTCTGCAGGCGCTGCCTCGGTGAACGCTCTTCTCGCATCACCGCTGACGGAAGGCCTTTTCCATCGGGCCATCCTGCAGAGTGGATCGAGCTATGGATTTGGGGATAATCCTGGGCTCGCCGATGCCGAGGAGGTTGGCCGGCAGTTCGCGACGGATGCGGGCGACGGTTCCCTCGCGAGCCTGCGTGCGCTTCCGGCCGATACGCTTCTTGCACGCAGCCGCGGTACGCGCTTCAGCGTGAATGTGGATGGATACGTCCTTCCGCAATCTATCTCCTCCATTTTTGAGCGTGGAGATCAGCGCGATGTGCCCATCCTTCTTGGCACCACGGCCGACGAGGGCACCACGCTGATCGGTCGTCTTTCGGCGGCTGATTATCGCACTATGATGCAGAGAAGATATGGGGAGGATGCCGCGACATTCTTCCGTCTCTACCCGGCCGATTCCGATGAACAGGTCGTCAGGTCGTTCAGCGATAGCTTCAGCGATCAACTCGCCTGGGGCGCGCGGAGGTTGGCGGAGGTGCACACGCAGAGGTCGACGTCCGATGCCTACCTGTACGTGCTGACGCACATCCCGCCAGGACGCGAACCCGAGCGCTACGGCGCCTTCCACTCGTCCGATCTGGTCTATGTATTCGGAAGTCTGCACGCGGTCGATCGGCCGTGGACCTCGGCGGACTCGACGCTCTCCGAGCTTATGTCCTCCTACTGGATCAACTTTGCGCGCACCGGAAATCCGAATGCCGATAACCTCCCGGCCTGGCCGTCCTTTTCAGAGGACCCTCTGGTGGTGATGGAGTTGGGCGAGGAGCCCGCCCCGAATCGGCTGCTTTCGGACGAAAAGCTGCGATTTTTCGAACAGCGGTCGGATTGAAGCGGCCCGGAAGCGAACCAGGACGCCGCTTGAGCCGTCCATCCCGCACGATCCTACGACTAAGGC
>CBFGRV010000088.1:0-10957 GCA_965651265.1 uncultured Rhodothermales bacterium | reverse complement strand
CGAACACGTTGAACGCGTTCCAGATCTTGTTCGCGAAGTTGCGCCCCATCTCGAACTTGGTGGGGTCGAGCTTGATGTCCTGCCCCTGAGCACACAGGATGGTAAGGGAGAATCGCACGGCATCGGCGCCGTACTGCTCGATCATATCGAGCGGATCGATTCCGTTGCCCAGGCTCTTGCTCATCCACCGTCCATACTTGTCCTTGATCATCCCGGTGATGAACACGTCGCTGTACGGCTTCTCCCCCATGAAGTGATAGCCGGCCATGATCATCCGCGCAATCCAGAAGAAGAGGATGTCGTAGCCCGAGACGAGCACCTGTGTCGGATAAAAGTAGGCGAGCTCCTTCGTCTTCTGGGGCCATCCTAGTGTGGCGAACGGCCAGAGCCACGACGAGAACCAGGTGTCCAGAACGTCCTCATCCTGGATCATGCCGGGCTCGGGCTGATCCACGGCCACGACGAAATCTCGATGCTCATCCGGCCTGCCATGCTCGTCCGGGTAGTACCAGACGGGGATTCGATGGCCCCACCAGAGCTGCCGCGAGATGGTCCAGTCCCGGATGTTCTCCATCCAGCGGAAGTACTCGTTGGCCCATCTCTCCGGATGAAACTTGATATCGCCCTTTCGAACGGCCTCGATGGCGGGCTCAGCCAGCGGCTTCATCCGAACGAACCACTGGCGCGAGATCAGCGGCTCGATGACGGCATTCGACCGGCTGGAAATGGGTACGGTGTGCCGGTATGGCTCCACCTCCACCAACAGCCCTTTAGCTTTCAGGTCCGTCACGATACGATCGCGGGCATCGAATCGGTCCAAACCGGCATACGGCCCCCCGTTTTCGTTGATGGTGCCGTCGGGGTTCATAATGTTGATGGACTCGAGACCGTGCTTCTTGCCGATCTCGAAGTCGTTTCGGTCGTGGGCGGGGGTCACCTTCAGGGCGCCGGCGCCGAAATCCGTCTTGACGTAGTCGTCCGCGATGATGGGAATCTCGCGGTCGAGCAGCGGAAGGATCGCCTTCTTTCCGACAAGTCCGGCATACCGCCCATCCGCTGGGTTCACGGCAACCGCCGTATCCCCAAGGATCGTCTCTGGACGTGTGGTGGCTATCGTGATGGATCCACTCCCATCCGCCAGCGGATATCGGATGTGCCACAGGTGCCCGTCGTGATCCACATTATCGACCTCCTCGTCAGAGAGCGCGGTACGGTTCTCGGGATCCCAGTTGACGAGATAGTCCCCGCGGTAGATAAGCCCTTCTTCATAGAGGCGTACGAACACCTCCTGCACGGCACGAGTGAAGCCCTCGTCCATCGTAAACCGTTCACGATGCCAATCACAGGAATCTCCCAACCGGCGCTTCTGCTCGAGGATTTTGCCGCCATACTGCTCCTTCCATGCCCACACTTGCTCGACGAATTTCTCGCGACCGAGATCATGCCGCGTCAGCCCGTCCTGTTCGCGCAGATGCCGTTCGACGACGTTCTGCGTCGCGATCCCTGCATGGTCGAGCCCCGGTATCCATAGCGCCTCGTAACCCTGCATTCGTCGGATGCGCGTGATGGCATCCTGGATGGTGTCCTGGAGCGCATGTCCCATGTGTAGCGCACCGGTGACATTCGGTGGCGGCATGAGGATGGTATGCGGTTTCTTATCCGGACGTATCTCGGTGCGGAAGAGATCGTTCTCCTCCCAATACCGATACCATTTGCTCTCTATTGCGCTTGGATCGTAGGCGGTGCTACGCTCCTGTTTGGCGAGAATCTCGTTGGTCGACATGTAGGTCAGTAGATTCGATAGCGCTGGTTGCGCGATGAACGTTCAGCTACCTACGCAGGCGCTATCGAAAAATTCCCAGGATTGGTCGGTCGGTGAGCGGGGCGCGCCACAACAAGCCAGCCGTTTCCGCGGCGGACGGGCGCGACATAGTCCACCACCATCAATACCAGCAGCGGCGGCAGCAGAAGCAGACCACTAATCGCAGCAAGCGCCCTGATGGGCAACCGGTGCTGTATCATGCCGTGCAGGAGCAGCGTCTGGAGCTCGAAAGCGAGCTTGCCGAAAGCGCCGTACGCCTCCTCTGCAGATTCAATCACGAATCCGGCCTCTGCCAGTTTCCCTCGAACCTCCTCAAGCTGATAGACGCGCCGACGGCCCTGGACGGAATCATAGTCGGAGGGCCCACCGCTCACCACCCGCTCAAAGAATGGAAGGACTCGTTCATTCCGCATGGGCACGTAAAGAAGCAGCCGGCCTTCGGGCCGAATGGCCCGGCGAAATGCCTTCAACAGAGCCGTGTCATCACGCACGTATTGTAAGACGGTGATGCACAGCAAGAGATCGGCCGCAGGGATCTCCGGCGCGGCGTCCAGATCCGCATGTCTGAATTGGATGCGCCCATCTCCTCCGGCGTGCCGTCTGCAAAGCTCGACCGCTTCGGCCGAGCGATCCATCCCGATACAGGTAGCCCGCGTGGCTCGTCGCGCGACATAGAAGAGGTGATCGCCGGCTCCCGACCCGGCATCCACAACGGTACCCTCGAAGCTACCGAATTCTAATCGACGCGAGATCTGGCGCAAGCGCCGTCGGACGTACCAATTTCGGAGAGTCAGAGCGTGGACGGCCGCGTGAAAAAGGCGAAAGGCCAGGCGGCTGTCGTGCAGAATTCGGGGATAGAGGTGTGTATTGACCGCGGTGACGAGATGCAGGTCGGCGCGACGTTTCGGCGATTCCATCTCTCCGAGTCAGGCTCCCGGCGCCATGCGCTGCACGTCCGCGCCGGCACTCGTCACGAGGCACTCGAGGCCTTCTGGGGCAATGTGCCGTTTATGGCGGCAAGCAGCTTCTCGGCCGTGAATGGCTTGGACACGAAAAGAGCGGCTCCGGCGTTGATGGCCTCCTGCGAGCGATCTATGGCCATACCGCTCGCCGCGATGATGGGCACATCGCGCCGCACCTTCTTGATCTCGCGGATGGTCTCGAGCCCATCGACCTCCGGCATCATCAGATCCGTAATCACGAGGTCGATCTCGTTAGGCCGCTTCTTGAACAGATCGATCGCCACTCGACCGTTCTCGGCCGTGATCACTTTGAATCCCGAATCCTGAAGGGTTTCGGAAGCAGAATCGCGGATAAACTCCTCGTCATCCACCAGCAGAATGGTCTCGCCGCTGCCGTACTCGACCTGCACGTGGTCCCGCTCTTCCTCGAGGCTGACTTCGGGCGGAGCCGTGGGAATGTATACGCAGAAGGTCGTGCCTTCTCCTTCGGTGCTGTCCACGTCTACGAACCCGCCATGACTCTTGACGATGCTGTAGACGGTGGAGAGCCCCAGTCCCGTACCCTTGCCGGACGGTTTGGTCGTGAAGAATGGCTCGAACACTTTGTCGCGCACGTTGGCAGGGATTCCCATGCCGGTGTCGATCACGCGAATGCACACGTAATCGCCCGGTTCGGCATCAGGGTTGGTACGTGGAGACTTCTCGCCGAACCGGGTCCGCATGGCAGTGATTTCCAGTCTGCCGCCATCGGGCATGGCATCTCGCGCATTCACGCAAAGATTCATTACGACCTGCTGAAGCTGGGTGGTATCCCCGAGTACCGGCGGGAGATCGTCCTCGACCTCCACCCTCACCTCGATGGTCGCAGGGAAGGCTTCGATGGTGATCTTCTCGACCTCTCGAATAACGTGTCCGATGTCGAGGTGAACGCGTTCGCCCTCCACCCCACGAGCGAACGCCAGAACCTGCTTCACCATGTCAGACCCGCGCTGGGCGCTTCGCCGAATCATCTCGAGCGTGCGCATGGTCTTCTCGTTGTCGTCATACCGGCTGCTCAACACCTTGACCCCGAGAAGAATCGGCACAAGTAGATTGCCGAGGTCGTGCGCTATGCCTCCGACGAGATTGCCGATGCTCTCCATGCGCTGCGCGCGGAGGAAATGGGATTCGAGCCGCTTCCTTTCGGTGACGTCGGTGTTGATGGCTAGGACGGAACGGGGCCGGCCGACATTGTCGCGGACGAGGGTCCACCGGCTCTCGACGATAAGCTCTTCGCCATTCTTGGTGATCTGACGGAGGTCACCCGACCACTCTCCCTCCGACAGCACCGTTGCCCAGGCACGGTCCACTTTCTCCCTGTCGCTGTAGAGCAAGCTGTCGGAGCCCGCCTGCTGGATCTCCTCGTGCGAGTAGCCGGTCAGTCGCTCGGCGCTCTTGTTCCAGTAGATGACGCGCCGGTCCAGGTCGTAGGCGCAGATTGCGTCGCGCGCCTTGTCCAGAAGCTGGGCCTGCTCACGTATCTGCTCCTCGGCACGCTTGCGCTCGCGGGCATATCGAATCGAACGCTCGAGCAGCTGTGCGTCGATCTGCCCTTTTACGAGATAGTCGGCCGCGCCCGCCATCATGGCGCGGACGTCCACTTCGTAATCCCCTTGGCCCGTCAAGAGGATGAGTGGCGTCACCACGCCTCGCTCATTGGCCTCGCGGAGCAGCTGCAGACCGTCTCGTGCCCCAAGCCGATAGTCGACGAGGCACACATCGAAGCCGTTGGTCGTCAAAGCCTCCAACCCCTCGTCGTAGTTGCGCGCCCACTGGAGGTCGCAGTTGATGCCGGTCGTCTTCGAGAGCAGGCTTCGGGCGATGAAAAAATCGTCCTCGTCATCCTCGATGATCAACACGCGCACATTTTCTCTCGGCTCCATATCAGGCATCGGAACAGACTCTGGACTAAACATTCGCCGGATTCGGGAGCTTCACAATCTCGAACCAAAACTCACCCAGCCGCTGGATGGCCGTCGCCAATCCATCAAAGGTGACTGGTTTCGTGACGAACGCATTCACTCCCAGATCATAACTGCGAAGGATATCCAGTTCGGCCTCCGAGGTTGTAAGCACGATCACTGGAATGCGCCGGAGATTTGGATCTGATTTGATTTCCTTCAGGGCCTCGCGTCCGTCCTTTCGAGGCATATTCAGATCCAGCAAGATCAGACCCGGCCAGGGAGCCGCCTCCGGGTCTGCATATTCACCCTCACGCCGGAGATAGCGCATCAATTCCTCGCCATCCTCTACCATGTGAAGCTTGTTGACCAGGCGGCTCTTCTTGAGCGCGCGCTGGGTAAGCATCCGATCGTCCGGATCGTCGTCTGCCAGAAGAATACAGAGATGGTCGTGCGGCTTACCCCGTCTTGACATAGCAGAGTTGAAATACACCTTACTACTGGATGCAAATACCGGCGTTCATCTTCCCATGTCTTTCGAGCGGGCATTCGTCCTCTGGGTAGACGAACAAGTAGGCCGCACGTTAGCTATTTCGGCGGGATACTTGCAACGCCGGGGGCGTCTCATGTTCCATTCGTCAAACGAGGCCGGACACCATCGGGTCAGTCCATCGGCCCGGAAATGGTGCGAATGCGTGTCCGACTATCGGGGGAGGACGTTCTTATCCTCCTGAAATCGAGGCCGGATCTCGTCCAGGCTGTCGCCGCCGTATTTCTCCAAAAAGGCGTTGGCGATGACGAGAGCGATCGTGGCCTCCGCCACGGTCGAAGCAGCCGGCACGCTCGTGACGTCGCTCCGCTCGTAGCGGGTGGGCATCGATTCGCCGGACTTCACATCGACGCTCTCGAGCGGTTTGATGAGTGTGGGGATGGGTTTCATGTATCCGCGGACGACGATCGGCATCCCGTTCGACATGCCGCCCTCGATGCCCCCGGCGCGGTTGCTGCGTCGTTCGAACGCACCGTTTCGGCCGGTAATGGCATCGTGCACTCTCGAGCCGGGTTGGCGGGCCGCGCGGACGCCGTCTCCGATCTCCACGGCCTTCTGCGCCTGGATGGACATGATCGCCTGCGCCAGACGGCCGTCGAGTCGGCGATCCCACTGCACGTACGACCCGAGCCCGGGCGGTACGCCGGTGACGACGACCTCATAAACGCCCCCCAGCGAGTCGCCCTTCTTCCTGGTCTCGTTGATGTGTTCGATGGCGCGTTTCGTCAGATCGGGATCCAGCATGCGAAGTTCGCTCTGGTCGGCCGCGCGATTGATCGCTTCGGCGCCCTGGGGAAGAAGCTCCGCAACCAGGTCCTGCCAGTCCATCGGATCGTCACTTCCCACGTCGCCGATCTGCACGACGTGGCTCCCGATCTCGATGCCGAACTGCTTCAGGAGCAGTCGGGGGATTGTGCAGCAGGCAACGCGCATCGCGGTTTCGCGGGCGCTGGCCCTATCGATCACGGGTCGGATGTCGTCGAGCCCATACTTCTGCATGCCGGCAAGATCGGCGTGGCCCGGGCGGGGCAGCGTTACTTTATCCACGTTCTCTCCGGTCCCGGTCACGGACATGATCTCGGGCCATCCCGACCGATCCTTTGTGTAGGCGGCATTGTCGATCCGGAGGGCGATGGGGCTTCCCATCGTCTTGGAGAAGCGCACGCCTGAATAGATGTGGACCTGATCCTTCTCGAATTTCGAGCGGCCCCCGCGTCCGTAGCCGAGCCAGCGCCGCGCGAGATGGTAATTGATCGCCTCCGGCGTAACCGGCACGCCGGCGGGCATTCCTTCGACGATACCGATGAGCGCCTCGCCGTGCGACTCCCCTGCCGTCAGGTATCGAATCATGATCAACCGGCGGGTGCAGGAACTTCCATCTCGTAGAACGCCGTCACGCCGTCACGTCGCCTCACTTTCAACAGAATGGCCTCCTCGAACGCCGCCGCCTCCTGGAGGAGCGTCACGGCATGCTCGGCCGATTCGACCACCTGCCCGGCGACCTCGACGAGCGCGACATCCCGCGGAAGTCCTGCGAAATCGGCAAGCCCTCCGCGTTCCACATAGGCTACGTAGGTCCCGTACTCCGTCTCAAAGATTCCGTACTCCCGGGCACGTAAATCGCGTAAGCCTACGCCCCACTCGCCGACCTCGAAGATGTTGTCCCGTTCGTCCGGCTCGGGCAGCTCCGGCCTGAGATCCGGCTCAGATTGGCGCTGTAGCTCGGCGAACCAGCGCTCGTAGGCCGGGCTGTCGCGTCCGAGCAGCTCCACATCGAACGAACGAACCATCCCATCGCGCCACACGGTCACTTCCAGGATGTCACCCGGCCGCTTCTGCGCCACGGTGCTCTGGAGCTCGTTCGAGGCATTCACCGTTCGACCATCGATGGCCAGCACCACATCTCCTTCGCGGATGCCTGCCTGTCCGGCCGAGCCGCTCTTGCGCACTTCGTTGACGTAGACCCCGACGATTCGATCCATGCCGAGTCGCCGCGCCAACCGTGCATCCACATTCTGGATGACGACCCCCAGATAGCCTCGACGCACCTCGCCGAACTCGATGATGTCGCGAACGACGCGCTCCACGAGATTGACCGGCACGGCGAAACCATAGCCCTCGTAAGAACCGCTCTCCGTAGCGATAGCCGTGGCGATGCCGACCAGCTCTCCATCCAGATTGACGACCGCGCCCCCTGAATTTCCCGGATTGATGGCCGCGTCGGTCTGGATGAAGTCCTCGATGCCAAACGAGTCGTCGATGATGTTCACCTGCCGTCCCGTGGCGCTGACGATGCCTGCCGTGACCGTCGATGTGAGCCGGAAGGGGTTGCCCACGGCCAGCACCCATTCGCCCACGCGGACGAGATCGGAGTTGCCGAGGGGCACAACCGGCAGTCGATCACTGTCCTCGATTTTCAAAACGGCGAGATCCGTCGCGGGGTCGGTTCCAACCACGCGGGCGTCGAAGAGCCGCTTGTCGGCCAGCGTGACCTGGATGTTTTCGGCATTTTCGACGACGTGCTGATTCGTCACGATGTAGCCGTCTTCGCTGATGACCACACCACTACCGACGCTCTGACGCAGGGGATCGTCACGGAAGAAACGACCGCCGGGTTCACGGTCGAAATTATGGTACCACTGCCGCCGCTCGTCGCTTCGGACGGGAACCTCGACCTGGATATAGACGACGGCAGCGGTCACCCTATCGGCGACCTGCCTGAAAATCTGGTTTACGTAGGCAGGGCTTAGTGCCGTCAAGGTGGCAGAGTCGGGAGCAAGAATCTGCCGGGTCGGGTCGGTGGGTCCAAGCTGGACGCGCTCGACGTGACGCTGTACCGGTGCCGAGGCATTTTGCGCGTTCCCGAAGATCAGCATCCCCAGAATTCCCGCCGCAAGGCCGACCAGGATGAGTCCAATCCCGATCAAGATTCGAATGCCGCCGTCTGCGCGTTCCCTGGCCATCGCGAAAAGCTGGAGTGAGAAGATGTGAAGCCCTACCGGAGAGCTAATGTTTCCGGTAGCGCCCCGGGCCTGACCCGTAATGCTTCAACCGCGTCTTGTGCAACTTGTGCCAGCGACTTCCTATCCCGACCTGACGTTCGAATCGGACGGCCGACTCGAATCGACATCTGGATCGAACGAAGCCCGGCTACATCCCACGCATGCTTCAAAAAGGGCAGGTTTGGATCGGACCATACAACCTGCCTGCGCACAGGCCCGACGGCCTGCCTCCCATTTACCGTGTCGACGGCCAGGTATACGGGCAGAATGTAGGCATCTTCCACGCCGCTGACCGCTTCGAAAGCACCCGTCTTAAAGGGAAGCAGATTCTCGTCGGGGCTGGTCGTTCCTTCGGGGAAGACGAGTACATGGACGCCGGCATCGAGGCGGCGTCGCACCTCCTTCGTAAACTGGGAAACCGTAGTACGGCGCTCACGGTCGACCAGGAGAAGTCCGTGCGTGAGGGCTACCCATCCGATGAAGGGCCACTTGCGGAGTTCTGCTTTACCCACGAAGGCTGCGGGAATCTCGCTTGCTAGGATGATGGGATCGAGAACTCCGAAATGGTTCGAAACCACGAGCATGCCCCGGTGGTCCGGAAGATCCCCTTCGATTCGAACCTGGAAGCCGAGGATACGGCACAGCAAACGGCACCCGATGCGTTGCCTTTGGGCCCGGAAATGCAGGGCTTCGCGCTCGGACATGCGCGCAGTCTTCGACGCCAGGTAGGCGGTGCGCGTCGCCATCGCCCAGGCGAGTCTCGCGATTTTTAGGTATCGGGTCATCCAAGCGCTACTGCTTGAGGAATGTCCTGGATCCTCAAGCAGTGACACCTCGCTCGCTCGCGGACTCTAGTTGCAGCGAATCGTCATCGAACGGCCGCCGGGGCGGCTCGAGGGGAAAGCGAACGGTAAAGGTGGTACCGACACCCTTCGTGCTTCTGACGTCGATTTCGCCGCCCATCAGCTCCACGATCCGCGCCGTAACGGCGAGCCCGAGACCATTCCCCTCATGCGATCGGGTGAGTCCGGTGGACTCTTGCTTGAACTCGTCAAAGATGAACGGCATGAACTGCTCATCGATGCCGACGCCGGTATCGGCGACTTCCAGTGTAATGCCCCTACCATCCCCGCTCACGCTCACGATAACCCGCCCTTCATTCGTGAACTTTACGGCGTTATCGATCAGGTGCTCCAGGGCGCTCTCGAGGCAGTACTCGTCAAAGACACCTCGCACGTCGCCCTTCGAGGTTACGACCAGATCGATTCCTTTGGACTCAGCCACTGACTGATAGGTATCGATGATCTCTTGAGCCTTCTCGGCCACGTCCATCTCGATGAAATTCATCTCCATCAGGCCCGCGCGCAGCCGGGCGAGGTCTAGCAGGGAGTCCAGGGTGCTCAAGAGCCGTTCCCCATTCTCGTCGATCATCTCGACGAACTCGCGTTGATCCTCAGAGACCTCTTCACGGAGGATAGCGGCGCAGCCGAGGATGCCCGTCAGCGGTGTGCGGAGCTCGTGGGATGTATTGGCGAGGAACTCGTCCTTGAGCCGGTCCGCCTTGCGCAGCGTATCGTTCGCCTGTTTCAACCGCTCGTTCAGCTCCTGGAGGCGCTCGTTTACCTCGCGCTCCCTGATGAGCTCGCGCTCCTGCTCCTTCGCTCGTTTGGTCTCGACCACCATGTGCTGGTATCGCCGTGCGAACTGGGCCAGACCGATGATCATGAGCAGGTAGACACCGTAGGCCCACATGGACCTGTACCATGGAGGCAAGATGTTTATTACATAGGTGCTCGTCGGCGAGATGGAGCCTTGGGCGTTTCGGCCTCGCACGTGAAACCTGTACGTGCCCTCCATCAGGTTCGTGTAGTTCTTGCTGGTCTCCCGCGTCCAATCCGACCAGCCGGGATCCTTGCCCTCCAGCCAGTACTGATATTCGTTGCCGCTTACGTCGTTGTAGCTGGGCAAAGAGAACTCGAACTGAAGTGCGTTTTGTGTAAAAGGCAAGTTTTGGATTAGATGCGCTCCCTGATCCGTTTCAGTGGTACCCGCTCCTCCGTAAAGTAGTCTGTTGGAATCGATCGCCGACACGCGCCGAAGAATGGCCGGGAATATAGCGTCATACGACTTCTCTACACGAAGCGACGGATCGTAGCGCACGAGCATGCTCCCGCTGGATATCCAGGCAACGCCGGTGGTGTCGACAAAGACACGCGCGGGTCGAGTCCACTTGGGATACGTCAACACCGCGGGAACGGTGGTATCACAGCCCTTCGAGCAATTTTCGACGATTTCGATGCGGTCAGTGAATACCTGCCAGAGCTTGTCATCTACGGAGGTCGCTGCCAACAAGGTGTCCGACTTTCCCTCAGATCCATACTCACTATTGTAGGGGTAGTACCGTAGTCGGTGCTCTCCACCGATGACTTCAGGCGCGTAGAATCCAGTGCGGCCAAGCATGTGTACGTGTCCTCTTAGCCGAGCGAACATGATCTGACCGACTACGCCCGGATTAGAGTAGACATACTCCTGAAGGCGTGCTTCGTAGCCGTCAATCTCGACGTAGTAGATCTTCCCGGATCGTGCCGATGCCCACAGGTTTCCAACATGGTCCTCAATAAGCGCATAGACTTCTTCACCGATATGCGCTAAGTCCCGACGAATGAAAGACTGATCCTTCT
>CBFGRV010000087.1:0-11046 GCA_965651265.1 uncultured Rhodothermales bacterium | reverse complement strand
GCCGTGATGTTGATGGTCGGCGGGCAGAATACGTCCTCCGCCAGCGGGCCGCAGAACGATCCCCCGCGCGTGCAGGCGGCGCCCGCGCACAGCAACATCCACATCGACGCGCGGCTGGATGAGCCGGCCTGGGCCGATGCCCATCCCACGTCGGAATTTCTGCAGCTCGAGCCCGACGAGGCCAGCCCCGCGACGCGGCGATCGGAGGTCCGCATTCTCTACGGCGAGCAGGACCTCTACGTCGGGGCGATGCTCTACGATGACCAGCCTGATCGCATCCAGCGGACGCTGGGGCGGCGCGATGAATACGTGCAGGCCGACTGGTTTGCCATCTCCATCGACTCGCAGCGCGACCGCAAGACGGCCTTTCAGTTCGCGGTCAACGCGGCCGGCGTGCAGTACGATGCGCTCCGGGCAGAGGACTTCAGCGAGGAGGATGGGCCGGCCGGCGGCGGCGACCCCTCGTGGAATGCCATCTGGGATTCCTCGGTCCGCGTCACGGACGAGGGATGGATCGTCGAGATGCGGATCCCGTATAGCATGCTCCGCTTCGCGCCGGCGCCGCAGCAGACCTGGGGTGTGCATTTTTCGAGGGAGATCCAGCGCCTCGGCGAGCGAAGTGAGTGGCCGCTGGTTCCTCGCACCGATCGCGCCAACCTCGTCGCGGGCTTCGGCAGCCTGCACGGCATTGCGGGAATCGAGCCACGCCGCGACATCCAGATCACCCCGTACACGTCGTCGCGCATCCGGACGGAAGAATCGCTCGATCGGCCGGGCAGCCTCTCCAGCAGCGCCGGCGTCGATGCGGGCGCGGACCTGAAGGTCGGTATCGGCTCCAACGTGACGCTGAATGCGACCATCAACCCTGATTTCGGACAGGTCGAATCCGATCCCGCACAGCTCAACCTGACCGCCTTCGAGACGTTCTTCGACGAGAAGCGGCCGTTCTTCGTCGAGGGGATGCAGAACTACAATTTCCCGCTCGTCGGGAATTCGAGGCTGCTCTACACCCGCCGCATCGGCGCCGACGCGCCCATAATCGGGGCCACGAAGCTGTCGGGGCGTACGGCGGGCGGGCTGTCGTTCGGCGTGCTGGGCGCCGCCACGGGAGACGACTTCGACCCGAACCGAATCTACGGTGTCGTTCGCGTCAGCAAGGAGGTCGGGGCATACTCGTCTTTCGGGGGGATGTGGACAGGAGTGGGAGGGACGTCCGCTACCGGCCGCGGAAACGCCACGACGGGCGGGGCCGACTGGGATTTCCGATTCCGCGAGAACACGTACTCGCTGCGTGGCTTTGCGGCCTTTTCGCATCGCGCGGATGGAGGCACCGGATTCACCGGCCAGATCATGGCTGCCCGTCGCCAGGGAACCTGGACTTACGAGTTCGGCGGCGATTTCGTGGACGATCGGTTCGATCCCAACGACATGGGCCGACAGCAGCGCAACAACGCCGCCGGGGCGATCATCCGCTTCGGCCACAACGTGAATGGGGGCCGCAGTTTCGGGCCTTTTCAGAGGGCCCAGATCAGCGGCGTGACGTGGCAGCAGTGGTCGTACGACGAGGGTCTTCGTCTGGGCGGCAATGCATCCATCTCCTCGGACTGGATTCTGCGCGGCTTCGAGCGGTTCAGCCTCGAGGCCGGCGTGAGCGATCCCTTCGGCGGATACGACCTCTTCGAGACACGAGGCCTCTTTCCGGCGCCAAACCGGCGATCACTGGACCTCGGAGCGGGGTTTCGGACCGACAATCGGCGTGAGTGGGTCCTCGAGCAGGGGATCGATGTATCCATCCGGGATGATGGTGGCAAGATCTACGCGGCGGGCATCGGAGGCACGTGGAACGTCCGCACACGCATTTCCCTGGTCGGAGAGCTCGAGGTCGAATGGGGCAACGGCACCGTGGAGTGGGCCGCCAACGAATCGTTTCGGCCGACGGATGATGGGTGGCAGATCGGGTCGCGATCGGAGCCTCCCGCAGCCCTCAGCCCGGACGATTGGGTGGCGCTCCCGACGATCCCATCCGGACTCACTGCACATTTCGCCACGGCCCCGTTCGATCAAGTGACGGGCGCGTACTTCGTGCCGGTCTACGGCGCGCGCGACACGCGCGCGATCGACCTGACCCTGCGCGCGAGCTACACCTTCACGCCGGACCTCGTCCTGCAGGTCTACAGCCAGCTGTTCGCGGCGCGCGGGCGATACGAAGACTTCCGCATCCGCTTCGACCCGGACACCGAAGCGCCCTTCGATGATTTCCCCAAGCGCTACGAGTTCACGACGGCCAGCTTCCATCTGAATTCCGTGCTGCGATGGGAATATCGCCCCGGATCGGTCCTGTACGTCGTGTGGACGCAGGAGCGCCTCGGCGACGAGTTCCTCGATCCCCTCGGCCCGTGGGGAAGCTCCCCCTACGAGACCTCCGTCGGCAATCAGATCGCGGACACGTTCCGCATCTTCCCGGGAAACGTGTTCATGGTAAAGCTGAGCTACACATTTCTACGCTAGGCTCATGGACCAATTCGGCAGTCGGCTTAACTTCCCTAATCCCAGGGAAGGACCGGGTGGGATTGCATTTTGGAAGTAGAGTTGCCACAATGCGTCGCATTGTGGCGATACCACGCTTTCTCCAGGTTCCAAGCGGGAGCCTTTCACGATCGGGCCCCGTGGGACCTCGACGGGATGCACGGCCCGCTCACACCTCCCACCCCGGCCGGTACGTCCGCTTCACGAATTGATTGGCGTCGGCCTCGTTCGTGATCTCCATCGTCCTCGCATCCCAGTCCAGCCTGGTCGCCGGCATTCGCATCGCCACGCCATAGAGGGCGGTCGTCTCGGCCAGGTGCTCGAACGTCTCGAAGCTACCGCGCGATTTCGTGCCGTTCTTGACGGCGTTGATCCACTCGTCGTCCGAATCGATGACCTCGACGGTCTCCGACTCCTGTGGATCCTGGACCTCCGCCTGTTGCATGCCACGGTGCAGCAATCGCGGATTCTCGCCACGGAAAGCGCAGAGGATTTTCCCTTCATCGCCCACGAACAGCATGCCCTCCGGCTCGAGCTCCTCGCCGGCATCGCGTAGCTCGGGGGGCGTCTGTGGCCGGATGCCGCCCTCGTACCAGTACAGATCGATCGCGGGCCGCGACGAGGTCTCGGGATGATGGAATCGCACCGTGCCGGCCAGGGGAAAGGCGACCTCCGACACCCTGGCCTGCGATACGTTCTCCTCCGTCAGGAACGGAATTCGATTCGGGCGCGCGATCACGCTCGATGGCGGGCCGAGCTCCAGCATCTGGTAGATGGCCCACAGGCTGTAGTTGCCCATATCGGCGAACGAGCCGCCGCCGTAGTCGAACCACCCGCGGTAAAGCGTGAAGGTGTAATTCGGATGGTACGGCCGATCCGGAACCGGCCCCTGCCAGAGCTCCCAATCGAAGCCCGGCGGCACGGGCGGCGTCTCGGTGGGATAATCGAGCCAACCCTGCGGCCATACCGGCCGGTACGTCCAGTTGTGGATCTCGCGGACGGGCCCGATCACGCCCGATTTGATCCAGCGCGACAGCGTGTAGTAGTCCTCACGATCGCGATAGGCGAGAAGGTGGGTCACAGCCGAGCTCTGCTTCGCGGCATCCACGGCGGCGCGGACCTCGTTCAGCATGTTTGAGATGGGCTTGTGCGAGATGACGGACACGCCGCTCTGGAGCGCGGCGAGCGCGATCGCCGTGTGCGTGTGGTCGGGCGTCACGACGACCACGGCATCCAGGTCGGACTCCTGAGCGAACAGCTCGCGAAAATCCGCATAGGCGCGGATGCCCTCGAACGAACCGTTGTCGCTAACGCGGGCATAGTGCCGCTCGAGGATCTCGCGGGCGACTTCGCGGCCGGCACGAATGCCCTTCTGGTTTGCGCCCCAGGATTCATCCTCCAGAAATCTGCGGACGCGATCTCGAATGCCGGTGGGCGACCAGTCCACGTAGTTCGAACTGTCTGTGTTCGGATCGCACACGGCGGTGAACTGAAGATCCTCTCGCCCGGCGAGTCCCGTCGTCACCTGCCGGATGCCCTGCGTGCCGCATCCGATCTGAGCCACATTCAGCCGGTCGCTGGGCGCAACGAAGCCCACCCCACCCAGGACCCGGCGAGGCAAGATCGTAAACGCCGAGGCCGCGGCCATCCCCCCGATGAATTCGCGGCGGTTGATGGTCTTCGATGGTGCGTTCTGTCCAGACTTCGGGATGTTGTCGTTGGCGTCCATGATCCTGGAGTTATGCTTTACTGTAGGTCGTGCAGATTCGATAGTCCGCGGCTGCGTGTGGTCGGTATCCAATTGGAGAATGCAAATGCCATCCACGCAGTGGAAAGTGACTATTCATCCGAATATATAGTAGCCTCACGGCTCAGGTGCCAGTCCTTAATTAGGTGCGTTCTCAGGTAACATGGACCGCTTTTTCCGTCACATCACGCTTTTTGCCATTCTGTGCCTGGTTCTAAGCGCCAACACCAGCGCGCAGCCGATTACGCTCGTCGAACAGGGCACATCGCGATACCGCATCGTATTGACGGCCACGCCGACCGTGCACGAGGCGGAGGCTGCCGAGGTCCTGAAGGAGCACCTGCTCGAAATTTCGGGCGCGGCGCTCCCGATCGTGCATGCAGACCGACCCGTGCATCCGTACGAAGTCGTCCTCGGGGCGAACGAGCGGCTCGATGAACTAGGCATCCCGGTAGATTTCGGCGAGCTGGGGGAGGACGGCTTTACCATCATGACGGCAGGCGACCGCCTCATCATTGCCGGCGGCAGCGAGAAGGGCACGCTCTACGGGGTCTACGCCTTTCTGGAAGAGCACCTCGGCGCGCGGCTGTACAGCCCGACCGTCAAAATCCTCCCGAAACAAGAGACGATCACCCTGCAGGAAATCGACGACGTGGAGATCCCGGTGATGACATTTCGGGATACGCACTACCGCGTCACGTGGGACCGCGAGTACACGGACTGGCACCGGCTCGATCACTCCGAAACGGGCGAGCGGACGGACTGGGGGATGTGGGTCCACACCTTCAACCGCCTCGTGCCGCCCGAGATCTATTACGAGGAGCATCCGGAATACTACGCGCTGGTCGACGGCAAGCGCATCCCGACGCAGCTCTGCCTGACGAACCCCGACGTCTTGTCGATCACCCTGCAGAACCTCCGGCGGGAAATCGCGAAGAATCCGCAGGCGAGGTACTGGTCCGTCAGCCAGAACGACAACCGCGAATACTGCCAGTGCGATCGCTGCCGGGCCATCAACGAGCGCGAGGGCTCTCCGTCCGGGTCGATCATCCACTTCGTCAACCAGGTGGCCGCGCACTTTCCGGACCGCGTGATATCAACGCTCGCCTACGAGTACTCGCGGAAGGCGCCGGCCACGCTGCGACCGGCCGGCAACGTCAACATCATGCTGTGCAGCATCGAGGTGAACCGCGACCGGCCCATCGCCGAGGACCCGACGAGCGCGGATTTCCGGCGGGATGTGGAGGAGTGGAGCCGCATCGCCGACGACATCATCGTGTGGGACTACGTCATCCAGTTTCGCAATCTGGTGAGCCCGTTTCCGAACCTGCACGTCATCCAGCCGAACCTGCAGTTCTTCGCCGATCACGGGGTGAAGGCGATGTTCGAGCAGGGCAATCGGGAGGTGGGGGGCGAGTTCGCGGAGCTGCGCGCCTACCTCATCTCGAAGCTGATGTGGAATCCGGCGCTCGACGTGGATTCGCTGATGAATGATTTCCTGCAGGGCTATTACGGAAAAGCGGCCGGACCCATTCGGCAGTACATCGACGAGATGCGCGAGGCGCTGCTTGCCTCGGGCGAGCCGCTGCGGATCTTCGGGAGCCCCGTCGAGGCGGCAACCAGCTACCTCACGCCGGAGCTGATTCGCCGCTACGAGGAGCTGTTCGATGAAGCCGAGGCGGCGGTCGCCGGCGATCCGGAGGTGCTCGAGCGCGTTCGCGTGGCGCGACTTCCGCTGGAGTTCGCGATCATGGAGCAGGCCAAGGCGCGTTATGCGGGCGAAGGCGGGCTCTTCGAGAGGGTGGATGGCGCTTGGCGTCCCCGAGAGGAGATTCGCTCGCGGATCGATCCATTCGCGGACCTCGCCAACCGGGTCGGCATCACGCGCGTGAAGGAGTGGAGCACGCCGCCCGAGGAGTACCGCTCGGCCATGTACCGGCTGCTCGCGCAGGGGATGAAGGAGCATCTCGCCTTCGGGAAGCCCGTCACGTCATCGACCGTGCCGGACGCGCCGCTCGAGATGCTGACCGACGGTAAGCGAGGAAGCCACGACTACACGTACAACTGGATGCACACGTCCGGGGAGGATGTCGACGTGACGATCGACCTAGGTGTGCAGCAAGAGGTCCGGCGCATCGAGGCGGCGTTCTATCAGCACAGCGCCGCGCTGATCCTGCTGCCGGAGCAGGTCGAGATGTTCGTGTCGGTCGATGGATCCGATTTCGAACTGGTAGGAACGGCGACGCACGCACTTCCTATCGACCAGTATGGGGCAATCCAGCGCGACTTCGTCGCCGAGTTTGCTCCGCGGCCGGCGCGGTACGTGCGGCTCGTTGCACACACGATCGGCAACACGCCGGACACGCATCCCGGGGCGGGCCGCCCGGCGCGGATGCTCATCGACGAGATCGTCGTGGAATAGGGTCGGGGAGCGGCCTTGCTCACGGCGTTTCGTACCCGTTGTCGCGGCGCTCATCCGTCGCTTCGGACGAAGTGAGCGTCCTCGCCATCGGGCAGGAGGATGGTGCCCCGATTCTCCACGGAACTCCCCGGACCGAGGACCACGCGGGCTTCGCGCTCGAAGGCCAGCGTGCCTTCGCCGGAGACGATGAGGTCGGCGCCCTCAGCAAGATGTATCTCGGTGCCGGCCTCGATGGTTAGCCGGGCGCCGTCCATCACGAGGATGTTCGAGCGAAACCTCGTGCCGGAAGTCTCCGCACCCATCCACGAATCCTCGCGGATGACGGGCCGCTCGCGTACATCCACGATATAATCGAATGCCATCTCGCCCGAGGACCCGCCCGTCATGCGGATGTCATCCAACGCCTGCCAGTTGCCTTCCTGCAGAACAAAATCCGGCGGATACTGCGCAAAGCCGCTGATATTCGGCCGTGTCCACGGCGTGAGCTGCGTCATCGATCCGGGCCCGAAGAGATCGCCCGCGTAGGCACTGGTATCGATGCTCAGCTCCAGCGTATTGTCCGCCGCGATGACGGCGGCCCGCTTGCCCTCTCGAAGTTGAACCAGCAGGCCCGTCTCCATCAGCCCGTGATAGGAGCCCTGGCACGGATTGAACTGGAGGCGATCGAAATAGCCGATCCGCTGACGGTTCGTGATGTAGAGGGTCCTCTCTTCGGTCGGGCCCGGTAGCACAATGCGGCGACAGTCGGATGTCGCGTAGAGGTCACCCAGCGTCACCGTGCCGCTGCCGGAAAGCACCGGACATTCGATCCAATCCTCATCCAGCATGTCCCGTTCGACGGCAGAGATCAGCATGTCACCTCGCGTATCGATCACATCCCGATCCTTCTGCATGGTCAGCCGGCCGACCATCAGCGCGTAGCCCAGCCTGCGGCTGCCGTTCGCCGGTACGCCGTGATCGCCGCCGACGAACGGAAGATGACCGCCTCCGATCGGCGTTCCGCGCCAGAGGGTGTGCCCGAATTCGTGCGCCATCAACCTGACCAGGTCGAGGTGCGGGATGATGATGCCGGCCGAGCGATAGATCAGGAACGACCCCGCCGGCGGCGAGGCGACCGGCGCCGACTTTCCGAATTCCGGGCGCGATGGATTGTATCCGAGTGCGGCGACGGCGGGCGCACCCCCGGCAACGAGCTGCACGTCTGAAATTCGGCGGAGGAGAATGAAGAGGTAATCGATCCGTCCGTCTCCGTCGGCATCGAACTCGCTGAGGTCGAAGGCCGAGTCCTCATCCATCCGCCTAAGAACCTCCTGCGTGATGGCGCCGCGATCCAGGACGCGCGACGACCCGCTCCGGTAGGCGCTTTCATCCTTTTCCGTCACGATGACGCGGGGATAGGACCCGCCGTGCAGCACGAAGCGCCCGCGGGACTGTTGGTAGAAGTATGCCGTCAGAGTGCTGTCCGCGAACGGCGGCTTCGGTGACGAGCTCAGGAGCTGGTGCGCCACGGTGGGCAGAACGTCCGGGTCACGCCACGCCTCTTTGGCGCGGGTCATGCAGCCGCTCTCCACGATGTCGTCATCTCGAAATCGTACGAAGGCGATGATGGCGCGCATCGTGCGGGAGGGAGCGGAAGCCATGGCCTGTGCGGCCTCACTGCGAAGGGTGGCCGACGGCTGAGCGGACTCCTGCGGCTCTCCGGGCGTATCGCTCTCGGTCGGCACCGGAGGCGTGGGACGACGCTGTTCCTCACATCCTGAGCCGAGCGCCAGAAGCATGGTCAGCGCCGCCGCTACCAGAATTGCCGTGCGGGATGCGGATCTGGGGTGGATGCATCGTGGATGTATCATGATGCCATCGGACCACCCAACCGCGATTTCGTTCGCGACGAGGTCGGATCACTATTTTCGAAACCATGCCGGCAACCGGCCGGCGAGCGCAAAATATCCGGCTGCGATTCCGATCACGATGGCCGCCGCCGCACCGCGACCCTCCCCATCCAGTACGCCAAGCGTTCCGTAGATGATGAGTCCCACGCCTGCACATCCTGCGACAACTCGAACAGCAGGATGCTCGGACCAGTCGCGCGATGGTGAGTAATCTACGACCATCGATTCTCCGGCCCGCGTCGAACGACCTCTATGAACCTGGAAGATGCCGATTCCCAGACAAATGATGGCCGGCCACGACGTGAGGGCGAAGAGCAGCCCAGGCCCGATGGGATTGGGGTTGGGATCCGGCCAGAGGCCGATCGCGGCCAGGAGGATGATCGCGAAGAGCGGTCCCCACCCGACCACTACGAGCAGGAGCCCGATCTTCACGAGACGATTCTCGAGGTATGCCTTCATGATACGCGTGTGCGATGAGTTTCGAGCACACGCTACAACAATCCGGCCAAAGAAGAAGGGTCCTCGAGCGGGAGCTGCCGGCCGACAGCCGGGCGATCAAGGAAGCACGGGCGGCGCTGGACGCATGTCTCACGAAGCCTGGTCGCCCTTTGAGCGCATCAGATAGACCTTTGAGCGCATCGAGATAGACCCAAAGGAGCCGAAGACGAACCTTCGATCAGAAAGAGACGTATCCGGCTTGGTCAATTTCCTTTATGGATGTGACCTCATCCATCAAATCGACTTATTCTCATCGATGGCCGAGCTCTTCTCACTGGACCAGCTCCGCACCTTTGTCACCATAGCCGACTCGGGGAGTTTTACCGCGGCGGCCGAGCGCCTGTACAAGACGCAGCCAGCCCTCAGTATGCAGATGAAGAATCTGGAGGAGCAGGTCGGTGCGCAGCTTCTCAGAAGGTCGGGGCGTGAGACGACGGTCACAGAGGCCGGGCGCATCCTCCTCAGCTATGCACGCCGCATCCTCGACATGAACGAGGAGGCCATAGCGAAGCTGTCCGTCGGGGATGCTGCGGGGAGCGTGCGGATCGGTGTACTCGAGGAAGCGGCGCTCGGACCGCTCGTTCACGCCCTCACCCGATTCGGCCGCCTCTGCACGAACATCCACATTCAGCTGGAGGTCTCGACGAGCTGGGAGCTCGTCCGGAAGATCGAGAGCAATGCGCTCTGCCTGGCCGTGGCGAATACGGCGTATTCGAGCGGACCGGTCGAGCCGCTCTGGCAGGAGCGTTATCTGTGGGTGTGCGCCGACACGTATGAACGCAATCCGGAGGCGCCGCTTCAGCTGATCCTGGATCCGCTCGACTGCTCGTGCTGCGTGCGCGACGAGGCCCTGGAACGGCTCGCCGAACGCGGGATCGAGTGGAGGGTCGTGTTCAGTAGCATCAGCCTACCCGCTCTTCAGGCCGCGGTGCGTGCCGGGCTGGGCATCGGCCTTCTCAGCGAGAGCGCCGTCACGCCGAACATGCGCGTGCTGGGTCCCGACGACGGCCTTCCCGACGTTCCGCCCGCCGACATTGGACTCTATCGGAGCGAAGAGACGAAATCAGAGGCCGCCGACTTGCTGCACGATTTCCTGCTCGAAAACCTTCGGACGGGAGCGGCCGCGCTGAAGGTCTGAGAACCGCCTCTTACGCCGCCTCGCACTCGGCGGCGACGGGCTCTGAAGTGCGGGCTTTGCCGTTCGGCGACTCGGCATCGACCAACCCGTCGGTCCTTAGCTCCGACGGTGCCGGCTCAAGGGCGCTGTGATTCGTCTCGATACCCAACGAGCTCGCGGTCTTGACGGTCGCCTCCGACGATTTCCCAGAACCGTATCGGAGGACCAGTGCCACGGCCGAAACCAGTACGACTGCGGCCACGATCGTTCGGATGTCGACGTGTTCCCCGGCCAATAGCCAGCCAAGAAAAACGGCCACGACGGGGTTCACGTAGGCATAGCTCGAGACCTGCTTCGGCGAGACGTTCGCCATCAGCCAGACGTAGGCGCTGAACGCCACGATGGAGCCGAATACAATAAGGTAGGCCCATCCGGCGAACGAGGCGGGCGTGATGGCAGCGATGCTGAAGGCCGGCAGCTCGCCCATCAGCGCGCCGACGATGAGAAGCGCAACGCCGCCTCCGAGCATCTGAACGGCCGATGAGGTGAAGGCATTGCCAGGCATGGAGATTCGCTTACCGTACAGTGACCCCACCGACCACGAAACCGATCCGGCCAGAACCACGAGCGCGGCGATCACGTCCACGTCCAGCCCGGCGACCACGAGATCAGGTCCAACCAGAAAACCAATCCCCAAGAACCCCAGGATGAGTCCGATGATCACGTGGCGAGAGGGTGCTCCCCCGTCGAGCCACTTCCAGTCGAGCAGCACCATCCAGATCGGAACCACGGTGACGAGCAGTGCGACGAGGCCGGAGGCAATGTGCTGCTCCGCCCAGGCGACCGT
>CBFGRV010000086.1:0-7500 GCA_965651265.1 uncultured Rhodothermales bacterium | reverse complement strand
AAGTCCTCGAGGATGCGGGCAAGGTGGCCGTCGGCCGTTTCGTGATGCGCGAGCGGGAGTACGTGGCCGCCATCCAGCCGCATGGACCCGGGCTTCTGCTCTCCACCCTCAACTACAGCTACGAGATCCGAGACATCAACGAGCTCGACGTACTTTCCGACCCGCCCAAGCTGAAGAAGCAGGAGATCGACCTGGCCAAGAAGCTCGTGGATCAGCTCACGGCAGACGAATTCGAGCTCGAGGAATTCCGAGATGAGTTTGCCGACCGGCTCGAGGAGATGATGGAGAAGAAGGAGAAGATCACCGTCGAGGAAGCACCCGAAGAGCAGCCGTTTGACGAAGACTCGCTCATGGAGGCTCTGCAAGCGAGCCTCAACTGATGTGCGTTCGCCCCATGCTCGCCCGGATCGGATCGATTGCCGATCTCGATCGGGAAGGCTACCTCTTTGAGCCCAAAATCGACGGCATCCGGGCGACGTGCAGGAAGCAGGAAGGCCTCACCTTTTACAATCGCAGCTGCCGCGACGTCACGGCGCGCTATCCGGAGTTCGATTTCGCGGATGTGCTGGACGCGAAGTCGTGCGTGTTGGATGGGGAGATCGTGCTGTACAACCGTCGGGGAAATCCGGACTTCACGGCGCTCATGCAACGCCACCTCGGCACGGGGCCCGTCCGCCGGATCGATCGGGCGGTGCGCTATGCCGTGTTCGACATCCTGAAGAAAGACGGCGAGGATCTGACCCGGATGCCGCTCATCGAACGCAAGGAGGTTTTGCGAGAGGTCGTCGGAAAGCACGCGCATCTCGAGCTCGTGGTCTTCACGCAGGATGGACATCGGCTCTGGAAGTTTATCGAGCAGCGCGGCCTGGAGGGAGTCGTCGCGAAAGACCCAGCCGGGGATTATCGGCCGGGCCGGAGGTCACCCTCGTGGCTCAAGATCAAGGCCTTCCGCACAATGGATGCCATCATCGTGGGGTATACGGAGGAGCGTCGGGCCGTCTCGGCACTCGCACTCGCCATCTTTGCCGGCGACGAGCTGCGGTTTATCGGGAAAGTGGGCACGGGTTTCACAGACGATGACATCCGCATGCTGAAGAAGCTGCTCGCGCCCCTCGAGATGTCGGCTCCGCCGGTAGAGGTGCCGGCCGGGTACCGCGACATCAAATGGGTCGCGCCAGAGCACGTCTGCGAAGTGCGGTATCTGGAGTTCGGCAGCCAGGGCATGCTTCGGAACCCCTCGTTCATCCGCCTGCGGCCCGACAAATCCATTGAGGAATGTCGTCTCGACGAACAGAGAGCGTAACCGTTGGGGACCAGGAGATTCGCATCTCCAACCCCGGCAAGATCCTCTTTCCCGAATCGGGCATCACGAAGCGGGATTTCGTCGAGTATTACCGACGGATCGCGCCATATATCCTGTCGCACATTCGGAATCGGCCGCTAAGCATGCAGCGATTTCCCGACGGCATCGGGGGCGAGTTCTTTTTCCAGAAGGAGCTCCCCGAATACTTTCCGGATTTTTTCGAGCGGGTGGATGTGAAGCCGGACGAGGACGAGGAGAAGCTGTACGGCACGGTGACCAACGAGGCGAGTGTCGTATACCTTGCGAATCTCGTCACCATCCCCCACATCTGGATGAGCTGCGTGGAGCACCTGCGCAGGCCGGATCGGCTGGTGTGGGACCTCGATCCCTCCGGTCTCGGATTCAAGGAGGTGAAGACGGCCGCCAAGCTCCTTCGCTACCTGCTCGGTGAGCTGGGCCTCGAGTCGTACCCCATGGTGACCGGATCGCGGGGAATTCACGTGGTCGTTTTCATCGAGCCCGAGCACGATGTGAGCGATGTGTTCGAGTTTGCGAAGGGCGTGGCGCAGCTGATCACGCGAAAGCTCCCGCAGCTCTTCACCGTAGAGTACTCGAAGTCGAAACGGGGCCGGAAGATCTACATCGACGTGCACCGCAATGCCTACGAGCAGACGGCGGTGGCGCCATATGCCGTGCGAGCGATCGAGGGAGCGCCCGTGGCCTTACCGGTGCGTTGGGAGGATGTGGAAGATGCCGGCCTGGAAGCCACCTCGTTCACGATGTATACGGCGCCGGAGCGAATCGAGTCGGAAGGGGAGCCGTGGACGGGTGACGAAGGGAAGCAGGCGCTCGGGCCCGCTCAGGAACGGCTCGCCGAGCTGCTGGGCGCGAAGCGAACGGCGTAGTGGGGTGACATACGATTGTCACCGTGGCATGTGATATTGAATAAACGGAAGCTTCACATGGCTCGACGTGAAATGGCAATGTTCAAGCAGGTTCAGGACGAGGTCTGGGCGTACGACATAGAGTGGGTTCCGGACGTCGACGCCGGCCGCGTCCTCTATGATCTGGACGATGAATCGCTGACCGACGAAGAGATCATGTCGGTCATGTGGCAACAGGGCGGCGCTTCGGAGGACAATCCGACGCCGTTTCTCAAGACGGTGATGTGCCGAATCGTCTCCATTGCCGTGGTTCGGCGGAAATCGACGTCGAATGGTGTTTCCGTCGATTTGATGTCGCTCCCGAAGCCGGACGAAGAGTTCAGCCGGGCCACCGAGCGGGAGATGCTGCGGCGTTTTCTCGACGCGCTGGGTTCACGTTGCCCCCAGCTGGTCGGCTTCAATTCGTCGGATTCAGACCTGAAGATTCTGATACAGCGGGCCGTTGTCCATGGGATCTCGGCAGAGCAGTTTTGCGCCCGACCGGACAAGCCCTGGGAGGGCGTCGACTACTTCGCGCGAGGCTCCGACTGGAACATCGATCTGATGCGGATCCTGGGAGGATGGGGCAAAGCCACGCCGTCGCTTCATGAGATCGCCATGCTGTCCGGCATTCCTGGAAAGTTCGGGATCAGCGGTAGCGACGTCGCTTCGATGTGGCTGCGCGGCGAGGGGCGCCGCATCGTGGATTACAACGAATGTGACGCCATCACAACGTACCTGGTCTGGCTTCGACTGGCGCACTTCGGCGGCAAGTTCAATGACTCCCAATACGAGGCTGAGCAAGAGCTGGTACGTTCGATGCTGACGCGGCTGAGTCAGGATGATGAGAGGTCGCACCTCAGAGAATACCTCGCGGAGTGGGAGCGTCTCACCGCCCTGGTTGAGGGGCGATCGCAACACGTGGTGGCCGGGGTCTCCGGAGCGGTGCTATAGCAACCTATCGAAAAGAGGCAAATGCTTAACTGAGGCGGCGATCTGCCGATACAAGATGGTGCGGGACCCCCGGAAGGAGGATATGTTCGTCAGGCGCGTCTGCACCATTGAAGCCACGCATTCTCATCATCGACCGAAGCATCGAAGTCCAGAAGCGCATCGCCCACACGCTGGATAGTGCCTTCACGGTAGACCTGACCTCATCCGGTTCGCTCGCCATCCTTCTTATGAAGGACTACCGTTATGCGTGCATCGTGGCTTCCTACGAGCTCCCGAACCGGCACGCAGGATGCGGAATCCTGCAGGACCTGCGCCGCCAGCCTGGAGGGCGCTACGTACCCATCATCGCGACGGCCTCCAAGACACATCCCCAGCCCGAAGCCGTGACCGCCGAAGGCTTCGCCGCGCTGCTTCGCCTGCCTGAGGACATCGGTCGACTCGAGCACACCATCTCCGAGATGATCGAGTCGTGGGACTAACGAGATCGATGATCGAATCGTGGGACTGACCCCGACGTGATCGAGACCTGGGCTGATCAGGTCAGCGTCTTGTAGCCGAAAAGCTCGAGTACAGGGCCCATCATCTTCACCTTGTCGGCGCCGAAGCCCGGAAGCTCCTTCGCCCGCTTCTCCACCTCCTTCCGGTCTGCGGTGTCGGACCACATTCGCGAGGCATCCCCGTCGTATTTCTCGGCAACGGCACTGGCCAGACGCTGTACCCGTTCCGCCATCATGTTGGCGAATCGATGGACGGCCGGCTTCTCACTGAAGATCGCTTTGAATTTCTCGGCATCCATCTCGGCGATCTTCTTCATGTCCAGGTGGCCGAGTCGCTGATAAAGTTTGTACGGGCCGGAAAAGGCCACCTCCGCGCGCATCTGCTGATCGAGGAGGATGCCGATGAGGATGGCATTCGGGTTCTCGCGAAGAAAGCGATCGGCTTCAGGATCGCCCGTCGCGATGCCTTTCTCCTTCGAGGCGGTTATCATACGGTCGAGTCCACCCATTCTTCCTTCTGCTCGATTCTAGGTTGCACCATGTTGGATTCGTCGGGGCACTCAGAAGTTGCCCGACGGACGAGAACATACGAATTGCAACCTTGACGTGACGGTAGGGGCCGGCGCCACCGATCTCCAAACGGAGCGATCGATGGCGGCGTTCTACATGCACCTGTATGAATTGGTCGCGATCGAACGACGGAGGCATCATCATGGCACTTGACGAGCGGCTCAAAGAATACGAGAGCAAACGCGACCTGAAGGCATCCCCCGAACCGAGAGGGAACGGGCGTAAGAAGAAAGGTGAGGAGCCGATCTTCGTCATCCAGAAACACGATGCCCGAAATCTGCACTATGATTTTCGCCTCGAGGTGGATGGAGTTCTTGCCTCATGGGCTGTGCCCAAGGGCCCTTCGACGGATCCAGGCGTCAAGCGGCTGGCCATTCACGTGGAAGATCATCCGATGGACTATGCTGAATTTGAAGGGGTGATTCCGGAAGGGATGTACGGCGCCGGGACGGTTCTCGTGTGGGATATGGGCACATACAAAAATCTGATGGCCGAGAAGAAGGACCCCCTCACGATGCGTGAGTCCATCGAGAAGGGCCACGTCGAAGTGTGGCTCGAAGGGAAGAAGCTGCGTGGAGGGTTCGCGCTCGTGCACATGAAGGATCGCGGCGACAACCAGTGGCTCCTCGTCAAGATGAAGGATAAGTTTGCCGATGCAAAGCGAGACCCTCTGACCGACGAGCCCGATTCCGTGCTGAGCCAGGCCAGTCTCGAGGAAATTCGGCAGAGCATCGAGGAGGGCGAGTCCGATTCGAGTGGCCGATCGTGAGCGTCTTGCAACTTGACGGTATCGCCGTTAAGGTCTCCAGCGAGGAGAAGGTCCTTTTTCCGGATGACGGAATCACGAAGGGAGAGCTCATCGCGTACTACCGGCGAATTGCCGAATGGATGATTCCGCACATGCGGGAGCGGCCTCTCTCGATGCTTCGCTATCCGGAGGGTATTGGGCATGATGGCTTCTATCAACAGGAGGCGCCTGATTACTTCCCGGAGTGGGTGGATCGCATCGAACTCGACAAGAAGGATGGTCGGATCGTCCATGCCGTTTGCAATCATGCGGCGACGCTCGTTTACCTGGCGAATCAGAATACCATCACGCCGCACGTTTGGCTGAGCCGCGTCGACCGCCTCTACGAGCCGGATCAGATCATTTTCGACCTTGATCCACCGGGCGACGACTTCGAGGCCGTGCGGTTTGCGGCGCGCGCCGTCCGGGACATCCTGGAGGAGCAGGGCCTGACGGCCTTCGTGATGACGACAGGTTCGAACGGAATGCATGTACGCGCGCCCATTCAGAGAAGGCACAAATTCGAAGAGGTGCGTGCCTACGCCCGCGATCTGGCCGAAGAGCTGGCGCGGCGCCACCCGGAACGGCTCACGACGGAACAGCGAAAAATGAAGCGAGAGGGGCGGATTTATCTGGATGTGCTGCGGATCGCCTACGGTCAGACGGCGGTCCCGCCCTATGCGGTGCGCGCAAGACCCGGCGCGCCAGTCGCCACCCCGCTGGATTGGAGTGAGATCGGCCGGACGGGCCCGCGGACGTACACGATCCGCAACATCTTCCGCCGGCTGGGGCAGAAGGCCGATCCGTGGGCCGACATGTTCGAGCACGCCACCGATATCCGGCTGACGCGTTCCTCGGAATCGGCCGCTTGACCATTCCCGGGCCGGAGGACGCTCGAGATCGGACTGTAACATCTGCCCGTGCCCCGTGGCTTCTTAGATATGTGTGATATATATTCACCAATGCACATCACGAGCGGGCAGGCGGGCCGGTGGAAGAGATCCCATACAATCAGATTCCGGTAAGACGTGGTCGAGGGGCGCGATTCAACCCCGCGAACCGCTTTGAGCCGCTGCACCTGGAGGAGGATCCGGCCGCCCTGGACGAGGAGGAGCTGCGGCAGGTCGAAACCACGTACTTCGTCGATCACACGAAGTCCGTCCTCGCGCGCAACGACAGCCCGGATACGGGCTTCACGTTCAGCATCAACCCGTACCGTGGTTGCGAGCACGGATGCATCTACTGCTACGCTCGTCCCTCGCATGAATTCCTCGGGTTCTCGGCCGGGCTCGATTTCGAGACCAAGATCCTCGTGAAAGAGAATGCGCCCGAGCTACTGTCGAAGGCTTTTCAGCAGCCATCGTGGGAGCCGCAGGTCGTGGCGCTATCCGGAAACACGGATCCGTATCAGCCGCTCGAGCGACGTCTGGGAATAACGAGGCGATGCCTCGAGGTATTCTTGAAGCATCGCAATCCCGTTTCCATCATAACGAAGAACTATCTGGTCACGCGAGATGCGGACATCCTCGAGGAGATGGCGCATTTCAATCTGATTAATGTGACCCTCTCGATCACCACGCTGCGGCCGGAGCTGGTAGGGTCGATGGAGCCGCGGACCTCACGGCCGGAGCGGAGACTGAAGGCCATCGAGGAGCTCGCCGCCCGGGGTATCCCGACCTCCGTCAACGTAGCGCCCATCGTACCTGGCCTGACGGACGAGGAGATGCCCGCCATTCTCAAGGCGGCTGCTGAGCGAGGAGCGAAGAATGCGAGCTACATCATCATGCGGTTGCCCGGACCCGTCAAGGAGCTGTTCCTGGATTGGATCGCCCGCGAGCATCCCGATCGCGTGAATAAGATCGTGAGCAGGCTACGAGACCTGAGAGGAGATCGCCTCACGGACAGCCGGTTTGGGGTACGCATGACGGGCGAAGGGGAATGGGCGGAAATGATCGCCCATTTGTTCGGCCTCACGTGCCGGAGGCTCGGACTGAATGCAACGTATCGAAAACTCTCTACCGAGCACTTCCAGCGTCTCAGGGATGGGCAGCGGGAGCTGTTCTGATCGGGGCAGGATGATCATTCTTCCCGATATGCGGCCGAGCGTCGCGTAACGTTCGACGCATTCATTTCTCTAAGGTGGGAGTCCGACTCGAGGAGTGGTTCCCATATCTACCGCGAGCCGGCGACCGGTGAAGCGTTCCAACTTCAAGCATCCACGGAATCCGGAATCCGATGCGTTTGCTGTGTCTGTCGCAGCTCCAGCTGCGCCACTGCGCCGTACTCATAGCCCTGATGGCGAGCTGGTCTTCGGCGGGGTCCGCCGTTGCCCAGGACCTCGAGGAGCTTCAGGTGCGTGTCGCGGACCTCTTCAACCGGAGCTGTGCGCGGGTGGGATGTCACGCGGGGTCGGATCCGCAGATGGGGATGAGCCTGGCGCCGAATGATTTCGTCGGGCACACCGTA
>CBFGRV010000085.1:0-11162 GCA_965651265.1 uncultured Rhodothermales bacterium | reverse complement strand
GGAATGGTCACCTCCCCCAGAGCACACATTACTGCTGTGCGATGATACCCGACGCCCAGCTTCAGGTAGCGAAACTGCGACCCACGACGCAGGACCGTAACATCTAGATCGCCGTAACTGCGGTCGTACCCTTGCGAGCCGATGGACGCGACAAGTCGCTTCAGTCGGAGATGCTCGAGCTCGCCCTTCCGTGGTGAGACTGGTCCGAAGTAGGCTGTTCCGTCATGAATCGTGAGACCAGAGGCGCCGTGCTCGGCGTTCTCCTTCGTTAGTCCGCGCTCTGCTCCGCGGATAATCTTGTCGACAGAAGTCACGGTCCAGGGCGGGCAAAGAAGCGCGAGAGGTGATCGGTTCTTGAGTGACGTCAGCGTTAGGCCCAAAACGGCCGACGAGGCGTCGACCGGTCGAAACGTGTCGAAATACGTGCGGAGAATCGAATCCTCGTAGGTAGCGCTCTGATCGCGAATGATTTCGCGACTCGCCTCTGTCAAGTGCTCCCAGGATCCGAAAGCATGTCCAAACGGACGTACACATTCAGCTATCGGACAATTGAGGGTTGCGGGTTTCCCGGAGCGCAGATGCCAGATGACCTCCCATGGATCGTCAAAAGTGGGTGGAGGTTCTGCATTCGAATTCCTGCTTCGACGCACCTCCCACCCGTAGCGCCGGATGGAACTCAGGATTCCCTTCTTGATCGACCTTTTCATGCTAGCCGGACCGGATGTCAATAACCAACTGGTTCCCGGCACCCTCTGCTATGTCCATCTATGCGACCTCCGCCATCCTTCGGAAATCGGTATGCAGTGATCGAAGCTCGTCGAACGTTCCCACCGCATCGAGCCGGCCCGCCTTCAAGAAGAACAGGCAATCACAATCACGGACTGTACTCAGTCGATGAGCGATGATAATGATCGTCCGATCACCCTTCAGCGCCGTAAGAGCGCGCATAACCTCGGACTCCGTCTCATTGTCCAGTGCCGAGGTTGCCTCGTCCATGATGAGAACGTCGGGATTGTGGTAGAGCGCGCGGGCCAGCCCTATTCGCTGCCTCTGGCCGCCCGAAAGTCGCACCCCACGCTCGCCGACATTCGTTTCGAGGCCGTCTGGCAGTGACCTGACAAATTCCTCGAGCTGCGCGGCGCGAAGTGCCTTCCAGAGGGCCTCATCGTCTATCTCGTCAGCCTGTCGCCCAAACGCCACGTTCCTGCGTATCGAGTCATCCAGCAAATAGATGTATTGGGGGATATAGCCAATGTTGTTCTGCCAACCGCGCAGATTGTCAAATATGTCCTGGTTATCTACCGTAATGAGCCCCTCCTGAGGCCGCAGGAGCCCAAGAAGGACGTTGATGAGGGTGGTCTTACCGGAGCCCGTTGCGCCGACAAATCCGACCGAATCACCGCGTCGGATCGTCAGGCTGATATCCTGGAGCGCAGGAGCGGGCGCACCCGGATAGGTGTACGTCACATTACGGAGAGCGATACTCGACGTCAGCGGAAGTGGAGCGACATTGGTTTCCGTCTTGATGGTGGGGCCATAGGCTTTCAATTCCTCGAGATCGTCAATGACGGCGTCGACGGATGCCATGTTGTATCTCAGCTGGCTGGCCTGTACGGTCATCTGGGTAACAGATGTCTTGAGCCGCACAATCGCAGCGCCAAAGAGCCCGAGTATTGGCACCATCGTCTCCAGGGGCATATCCGCCAGTATCATCGTCAGCACGACGATCATCAGGCCGGCGACCGCAACAAACTCGAGCAGTGGACTAGAGAGTCCCTTGATGAAGGAGTAAAAACGTAGATAGCGAGCAGCGCGGGCATTACTCTGGTTGAAAGCCTCGATGAGAGTTTCCTCGACGCCGAGTACACGAGCATCCTGAAAACCACCGAGGCCCTGGTTGACCGCCTGGATACTTTTCTTTCGCTCGCTTCTTGCCTCTTTTCCGTAAACCGTCATCCGGCGGCGAATGAGCCGAATGAAAAGCCAGCCGCCTCCCCCTACGATGGCGATTGCGACGAGGCCGCTCCATGGAGTCGTGGCCAGCAGCAGCGCGACAATAAACAGCGTCATGAGTCCCTGAAGCGTGAGCGTCAGGAGCGGGTTGATGACGCCCGTAATGATGTTCTTCGTCTCCTGATCCACATTGCGGAGGAGCTCGGCAGAATTGCGCTGCAAGTGGAATTCCTGCGGGGCATACATATACGCCGCGAAGAGATGCCTCGCAATGCGTACACGGTGATGCTCCGTCATTCGATACTGGAGGTAGGAGAGCCCGATCAGGTACGCCGTCCGGATGGCAAACACAATGATCAGGCCGACCGCACCCCATACGACGAGTTCGGTAGCCGTATCAATTCCAAGGAAATCGAGTACGCGATCCGCATATGGGAACTCCCGCACCTGCTCTGGGGCGGCAAGCGTGGCGATGAAAGCCGGAACGGCGCTGATGCCGGCCACCTCCAACAGCGCACCGAAACCCATCAGGACCAGCATGCCGAGATACTTGGTCTTATCGCGCCGGCTAAAGAGTGGGCGAAGTTTATTTAATTGCCGTAGCATCTATTGTCCTCGTGGCAATGGCAGCTTAGCAATCAAAGATCTGAGCCTAAGCTCGCAGGTACCGCCTTACCAATAGGTACCTCATTCAGTTCAACGACAGGATTTGTCGAGCTTACCCCCTCAAACCGGTACCCGAACCTTTGAGGCAGTGTGCCTAGCATCTTCTCACCAAGATACCGCGTTGGCGCCGACCAGTACTCAGTATAGTGCTTCTTCCCTTCCGTAATATTCCTACGAGGAAGCTGCACCCGGGACTTGATTCCTACCATCCAAAGTACATGGTTCAGGCTCTCCTCGAGTTGTTCTTGCCTCATGGCGACGTCCACGCCAGTCAGCATGGGAAAGGCATATGGTAGCAATGGTTCGTCGTACCCGGCTTTGCGCCCGGCCCAGTACCATCGTATCAGGGTCCCTGTCATCCAGGGGTTGAAACCCATGGCGCGGATGATCTGTCGCCGCTTACGATGCCTCTCCATTTCGAGCTCGTGCGCTTTCTTCTCGATTTCCAGCCTCGATCGATCGAAATCAACCTTTGATTCGAGGCGGCTTAGTCGCCGGGTTACGTAGCCGTGGTACGAATCGATCCACTCTCCAACATACCGCTGATAGTAAGTTACCCACCGATCGAAGGGATTGCGGATGGTGGCGCATACTAGATAGTCCTTGACCTCATTCCGAGACAGGAGACCATGATTCAGGATGTCGTCGAGACTGTTGTGTTTGCGCTGAACGACGACGTGGCCGTTGCGGCGGATGGTCTCTTCCGGCAGCCACTCGCCTCCGAAGCGCTCTATGAGCAGATGGCCGACGACGCTGCACCCGGTACCGGGTACCATTATGAACAGAAGTCTGTGGTCTCGACAGATAATCGCCATACTCGATGTACCCCAGCTCCGCCCGGCGACGTTAAATTGCGGTGACCAGGCACGGCTCCGCCACGTCAGTCACAGAAAGTGACCTACGAAATCGCACCCTTTCGGCCATCCATACACTCTGCGGATGCTCAAGTAATGGAGGCCGGGCGTCCTATCGTCAATCTTCGTACCAGTATTCCATGCGCCTTTGGCGCAAACCCCCACCATCCAAACTGACCACATCTAGAGAGGCCATAACTATTCCTGGAACGGTTTGGGGGCTGCTACGCGACGGCATGTCGCGAGCTTGCAGACGATGCGTTCTCAGATAGATACTGCTACCGGCGAAATCCCGTAGCGAATCGTTCCGCAATGAAGACGAGTGTAGCGACGCTGGAAATATTGCGGACAATCTGCATGAACGTCAGGCGCTGGCGGGTTTTCGTTTCGATATGAACCACGTCGCCGTTCTGCAGCGGGGGGAAAAGGGTCGGCTGGGCTATTATGTCCTGCATTCGCGCTTCGGCAATCTTCTGCCGATTGTTGCCGGGACCCCTGAAAAGTTGGATCAAGACCGTTCGGTGCTCACGGTAGTTCGTTATACCGGTCGAGGCGCCGCTCAGGGCAAGGAGCTCGACCATATCGGTCTCTAGTCCGATGACGTAGAGTCCACTGGCCGTATTACCGAGCACCAGAATCTCCATCGTCGCTTCGCCTGGTCGGACGAAGCGATGATAAGAAGTCGCAGTCGCGTCGACCTGATCGAGGCCGCTAAAGCTTTGGGCCAGCGCAGGCGCTACAAAAACAAGAGCAAAGAGCGCGATCAGCAGACCACGCGCCCCGGCACGCGTACCGTGGCCAGGGATGGTGCCCCACGGACACAACAGCGCGAGACGCCACCCATATTGGGGCGTCTCGCGCGAGGAAAGAAGGGCTGTGGAAGGAGATACGCTACTAACCTCGACCGAGCAGTCGCTTTCTGCTCGTGCCTTCCATGGTGTCGTAGTACTGATACTGCGCGTATATTCCATATTTCGAGTAGTCGTACCTGTATTTCTGCCCGTAAGCCAGCGACACATCGAATCCGTTCAGGATCGATCCGATCACGGTCGCCCCAACATTTTCCAGGGTGGCGAAGGCGTCGTTTACCTCGGCCTCCTTCGTCTTCCCGGCGCGAGCGACAATGATACTGGCATCACACTGTGTCGACAGCAACACGGCATCAGTGGCAGCCCCGAGAGGTGGCGTGTCAATGATGATCACGTCGAACTCTTCCTTCAGCTCTGCCAGCAGCTCGCGCATACGAACCGAGCCGAGTAGCTCGGCTGGATTCCTGGCCGCCCTCAGGATATCGTCAGCAGCCGACTCAAACTCAAGTCCGTTCGTATGAATGCCGAACTCGTTACGTGCCGTGATCAGATAGAGGTTATCGATGTTGGTCCGCATGCCGTCCGTCTTGATCGACCTTGGACCGGTCAGCAGCTGATACAGGGTGGTGTTTTCTGTTGCGTCGAAAATGCGACGCTGCTGCGGCCGACGCAGGTCGGCATCGATGAGAAGAGTGCGACGATCGGCCTGGGCCATCGTGACGGCGAGATTCGACGCCGTTGTAGACTTACCCTCTCCTACACCTGGGCTGGTTACCAGAATCGTCTGGATGACTTTGTCGGGCAGGGAGAACTGGATGCGTGTCCGGACGTGCCGGTACGATTCCGCCACCGTCGAGTACGGGCTCAGGTAGGCGACCAGTGAGGTCGAGTACTTTCGGCCATCCAGCTCGGTATACTCGGCTTTCGCAAACTGCGATTTTAGTAGCGGCTGCAGGTTAGGAATGACCCCGATCACGTCGCGCTCTTCGTCGACAATGCTGTCCGGCTTATAGATGCGGTTATCCAGCTTATCGGCGACGAGTGCGAGCCCAAGAGCCAGGAGAATTCCAAAGAAGCCACCAAGGATCAAGTTTCGAGGATGGTCAGGGCCAACAGGCGCCGACGGCTCAACGGCTCTCTGGAGGATATGGGCGTATCCGGGTTCCGTCTCCTCCTCGATGCGCTTGGCACGAAGCTGCTGTGCCACGTAGTTAAAGGCCTCCTCAGCCTGTTCTTTGGCCCGCTCGAGGCGCGCGAGATCGACAGCCTGTGATGGAAATGCACGGAGCTCGGCCTGGCGCTGATTCAGTCGCTGCCGCATCACGTCGATGCGCGTCGTGAGACCGTTGATCGCGATACGCTCCTGAATGAGGCGGCGCTTTAGCTCGCCCACATAGGAAAGTCCTTCCTCTCCACTGGAAACTCCGCCCGTGGCGATGACCTCGTCTACGTAGTCTGCCGAGAGGCTCTCGATCTCAGCGTGAAGTTGCTCCATCTGCCGCTCGATCTGCGGCAGCATCGTGTTTTGAAGCTCGCTGGCCGATTTGCCGGGGTTATGCAGCAGGATCTCATCCTTCGCTACCTCAAGCTCAGCCAGTTTCGCGTGAACGGCATTGATCTTCAGATCGAGGCGCGAAGCGATTCGGTCGGCGAGCTGAGGGCTGAGCGTGTTCAACTCCTCTTCGATGGAGTCGAATGTGGCCTGGCGCGTCTGCAGCTCTATGTTAGCGTCGGCAATCTGGGTTTCGAGGGCCTCAACCTCACGCACGATCCGGCTTCCGCCCGCGTCGAGGGCCGTCGCCCCTGCCCTTTCGATATAGTTCTTGACCCGATCTTCCGCCGCGTGCAGTTCTGCGAGACGCTCCTCCATCTGGTGCTCGAGGAATTCACGCGATTGCGTCATGTGGGTGCGGCTTGCCTCGCGGGTCAACTGGACGTACTCCTCGGCATACAGGTTAGCAAGGAGCGCCGCATGTGCCGGGTCCGAGCTCATCCCGATGACGGACATGGCATTGACGCTGGAACTCGCCGGCCGAAAACGAACCTGGCCATTAATTTGGCCGTCCAGACGAGCGTTCACGCGCTCCGCAATCTTGGCGGATGACTCGATGACAAAGATCTCGCCGGCCAGCGTCCTCTCATTCGTTGCAAATAGATTTGAGCCGACCGACATCGGTGCGTTGGCCGATAACGACGTTTTGCCGAGATCGACCATGATGAGGCTTCTCGCCTCGTAAATCGGCACCTGGGTGAAGCTATAAATGGCTGCGCCGGCTGCAACGAGGATGAAAACCACGATGATGAGCCATTTGCGCCGGTAGAGCGTGTCGAGGACGTTCTCGACTTGCTCACGGCCACTCGATCCTGATGGATAGGTCGAGGGTACAGCCGAAACGTAAGAGTGGATAATGCCTTGCTGGCCCTTTTTATCTTTCATGGCTTTCAATCTGATTGGCAACTAGCGCTTCGTGAGTAGCTGCCGCCCGACAACCATTGGCCGCTTTTTACCGTTCGATGGCCTTTCTTGCTCTCTCTCCCAGGTCATGCACCTAATCCCTTTGCGTGTAGCCGAAGGAACGGTCAACAACCAGGGTACCAATGTACGACTCTGGAGGGCCGGAAGGTAATACGAAAGGATCAGTCTCTATGCGCCTATGGATCATCGAAGGGGCGCATCCGCCCGTACTCGTTGATCTCAGGTGTTGCTCTGGAACCAGTCGTGACCGTGGTAAAGTAGCTCCGAGACGCTGTCGAACCCAAGTTTTTCCTTAGCTCCTCGCCGATACGCCTCAACAGTCTTCCGGTTCAGCTTCAACCTTTCGGCAATCTCGTCTACGACAAGCCCCTGGCCCAGCATCTGGAAAACCACCATCTCTCGATCAGTGAGTCGATCTGCCGCACTTACATGTTCGTGCTCCTCCCCCTTCACTAGTCGACGCAGAATTCGGCTGGCGGTTCGGCGGCTCACATAAACGTCACCTCGGACAGCGCTTGCCACGGCGTCCATGACCTTGCCCGTCGGATCCGTCTTCTCCACGTAGGCCAGGGCGCCGGCACGAATCGCACGTTCTGCAAAGATTTCCTCACCAAACATTGTGTATACAACGACCGCCACGTTCGGAAATTGCGATCGAATGTCACGGATGAGGTCGAGGCCATGGGCGTCCGACAGAGAAATATCGACGATAGCCACATCCGGCGGATTCTTCCGGATAGATGACATGGCGGATTCCGCCGAATCAGCCTCTCCAATACAAACGTAATTTGGGCGCCGGCTCAACGCGCCCTTGAGTGCACCACGGACCGCGGGGTGGTCATCGATAATGAGGATCCGTACAGGTTTTGAAGAAAGTTCCATTTTGAGTCGGGCATTATAGAGGAGAGCTGATCAACCGCAGTTAAGACCCTGCCGCGTCCACTTCAGGAGTACAACGAATAACTACCTGACCCAGACGAAGAGCATCGCCAAAACTAATTGCAACATACTTGCACAATCGGTCCGACGTGAGGGTCTTTTTGCGAATGATTGACGGTAGTTTTAGCGCATAAGCATAGGCATATCCGCCTACGCCTTCGCCTGCTCCGCCTGTCTCTGGCGGGCGTACTCCACGAGATCCGATGTGGATGGAAGATCCAACTTTGCTCGGATGCTCCGGATGTAGCCACGAACGGTCCGGATGCTGAGCCCCAGTCCATCGGCAATCTCTGCCGTGTTGCGGGTCCCCATGAGGTTGAACACCTCGCGCTCCCGCCGGGTAAGCTGCTCATGCGGATCGTCGGATGACGATCGTAGGAGATGTGACAGAATCTTCCGAGCGACGCGCCGATTGACGTACGCTCGGGCTACGGCGACGGAGCGAACGGCCTCCCCTATCTCCTGCTCTGCGGATGAACCCGTCAAAAAACCAAGCGCGCCGGACCGAAGTACTCGTTCGACGTACACGGGGTCAGTAATGGCAGAGATAGCTACCACGCGTGCGTCCGGAATCTCCGCTCGGAGGAGCTGAACCTGGTCGGGCCCTCTCTCGTCACTGCCGAGATGGAGCACTACGACTTCAGCCGCGACCTTGCGGATGAGGTCCGACACTTGCTCCACAGTCCGAACTTCACCAGCGACCTCAATATCGTCTTCGCTACGCAGAGCGTCCTTTAGGGTTGACCGTATTCCTCGGTCATCGCTTATTAGAAGTACTCGTAAGGAGTCGTCTTCAGTTCGCATTGCCGCCCTGCTGCAGCCGGAGGCTGCGCCGGAATGAGTTTCGCACCGGAGTGAGTCGAAGCGACTTTCACCATGGCGCCGGACCCCGCGCCAGCTCCCGTGCAGATCAGAGCAATCCTAGGCGCAAAGCCAGTTTGTTGCACCGTAGATTTGGCGCAAAAAGTACGGATTGTCCGGAGAAAATTAGACTTTCCGAGCAGCGAGGCAATAAGACCGGAAAAGAATTTGTCTCAACTCTTCTCCTTTTTTTGGGTGATGTGGCCGTGGTTCCATTCGATCGCATACTGAAGGAGTTCCTCGATCGAATCTAGTCCCAACTTCTCCTTGACGCGCCGGCGGTAGGTCTCGACCGTTTTCCTGCTTAGAGAAAGCTTGTCGGTGATTGTGTCGACCCCGCATCCCTCCCCCAGCATCTGAAAGACCGCCATTTCACGATCTGTTAGCTCATCGACCGCAAACATCGGGTTCGAGCTCTTGCCCATCGCGACCTTTCCAAGAATCCGGGAAGACATCCGACGGCTTAGATAGATATCCCCTTCCGCGACCGTCCGAATGGCTTCAATAAGACTCTGAAGCGGCTCTGATTTCATCAGGTAGCCCGATGCACCCGCCCTGAGCGCCCGTTCGGCATAGATGGTGTCATCGTACATCGAGTAGACGACGACGTTAATGTTCTCAATCTGAATTTTGAGATTGTTCACCACGTCGAGTCCGTGCGCATCCCCAAGCGAAATATCCACCACGGCTACGTCCGGCTGCAGCTTTCGTGCGGCCTCCATACCGGCCTCCGCCGTGCTCTCATGGCCGACGAGCTCGATGTCCATCTTGTCCTTGACGATACTGGCAAGCGCCTCGCCAATGGCGGGATGATCCTCAATAAGGAGTACTCGAATCTTTCCGGAAGCCATAATGAGGTAATGCTGTTTAGAGGCCTTTCACAGGCCCGCTGCACATCGCGTCATCGAACACCTGGACTAAAGACGCCTTTCATGCGTCGATATCGACCGCGCCTAAGCAAACTCAAATTCTTCCGTTCGATCGGTAGGCATGGTCCAGGGGAGCCAGACACCTGTGTGCACGCACTCCAAAGGTGAATAGTAACTCCTGCGGCCGGGAATGTCTAGCCTGTAGTCTCTGCCCCGGCCGTCTGATAAAGATCCCTGGATGCCGACCGAGTTGAAAGGAAATCTTTGATGATTTCCGCAATGCGCACGGCCGCACTTCCATCCCAAAGAGGAGGAATCGATGAGCCCGGCCGACCTTCGCGGGCCAACTTGAGGACGGCATTTCGGATGAGGGCAGGCTCGAGATTCATCAGCTGATTCGTTCCTAGCTCGACGGTGACTGGCCGCTCCGTCGAATCGCGAAGCGTTATACACGGCACGCCCAGATACGTCGTTTCCTCCTGTATTCCGCCCGAATCCGTTACCACGACGGAAGCCTTTTCCATCAGTCGTAGGAATTCGAGATAGCCAACAGGTTCTGTAAGGATCAGATCAGGAATGGAGAGAAGGCGCGACGTCAGACCAAACTCCTCCATCCTTCCGCGAGTCCGCGGATGTATCGGAAACACCACGGCGAGCTCTTGCACCATGCCTTCGATCGTCTGGAGCACAGCCTCGAGACCCTCGGGATGATCCACGGTCGCCGGCCGGTGCATTGTCATCAGCACGTACGGGCGGCCTCCCAATCCAAGGTCGGACAATATGCTCGTTTCAGCGGCTTTACGGCGAAAATGCACGAGCGAGTCAATCATCACGTTTCCCACGAAGTGTACCTTCGTGTCAGGAATGCCCTCCGACCGAAGGTGATCGAGTCCACTCTGTTCCGTTACGAACAGAAGGTCCGCGATGCTGTCGGTGACGATTCTATTGATTTCCTCCGGCATGGACCGATCGCCACTACGCAATCCAGCCTCCACGTGCGCGACCGGAACATGTAGCTTGACACCGACCAGGGCACACGCGAGCGTCGAGTTTACGTCACCTACGACGATGATGAGGTCCGGCCGCTCCTCGAGAACGACTTCCTCGAACGCCATCATGACACGAGCCGTTTGCTGAGCGTGCGAGCCGCTTCCGACCCCCAGGTAAACGTGCGGCTCCGGCATCTCGAGCTGCCGGAAAAAGACGTCGCTCATGCGCTCATCATAATGCTGCCCGGTGTGGACAATGCGCGATTCCAAGCCCGGAACTTGAAGCAGCGCACGATGGAGTGGCGCCACCTTCATGAAATTCGGCCTCGCGCCGACAACGTTCAGAACCTTCATTTGCTCTCGTGTACTGCTCGCATGATGTGATCGGAAGTCGGATCTCGGGTTACGATTGGGGTATGATCCCTGGAGTCGTCCTCGGCTGTATATTCGTCACGTTGTGACCGGTCGCCGACTCGATAGACATCTTCCAGTATTGCCCAGTACCGGCGTGCCAGTTCACGCCGGTCGTGGTACATGTGCACGTACTCGTACCCGGCGCGTGCCATTTGATCGTATAGTTCGCGGTCGTCCTTAAGGCGCTTAATCGCTTGCACGAGCTCATCCGGATTTTCCGGCTGGATAGGAATCCCTGCCCCAGATTCCCGGATGATCTCTTCCGTCTCGCCCCGAACACCGAGCACAATTGGGCGCTTCAGCGCCATCGCCTCAAAGATCTTCGACGGGAT
>CBFGRV010000084.1:0-11339 GCA_965651265.1 uncultured Rhodothermales bacterium | reverse complement strand
TCCCACGACGTCCAGTCCGTCATGGGCACGTGCCGGCGCTGTCACGGCGAGGGGGGACGCGGCCGCGAGCTCAGCGCCTTCCCGCGGCTGGCCGGACAGAAGCCGGACTACCTCGTTGCCGCGATGCAGGCGTACGCGTCCGGCGAGCGGCACAGCGGCATCATGCAGCCGATCGCGGCGCCCCTTTCTGAGGACGTGATGCGGGCCATCGCCGAGTACTTCAGTCGATCAGCTGCGAGCCCACGGCTGGGGGTGGTCGCCGTAAACTCGGCGCCGTCGCAGCCCGACCTCGACGCCGCCATCGCGCGGGGTCGCGACATCGCGCTTCATGGCGTTCCATCGGACAAGATTCCATCCTGCCGGGACTGCCACGGTCCCAAGCCCACTCGCACGAACCCATTCTATCCCGTGATCGCGGGGCAGTGGTCCGAGTACCTGCGGCTGCAGCTTGAGCTGTTCAATTCGGGGCGCCGCGGCGGGTCGGCCTATGCGCACATCATGGAGAAAATCGCGGCGCGGCTATCGGATGAGCAGATGCGGGATGTGGCGCTGTACTACGAATCACTGGGAGGCGGGCCGGTGACGTCCATCGATTCGTACATGGATTCGCTGGTGAAGATGAAGCACTGAGCCTTCGTCCAAAGGGTCATGGATCATTTCCATTTTCCCGGCGCCGGGAAATAATCGATTCCGTTTGTCCAGGCGCCTGGACAAACGTGAGAAGATCTAATCGGATGTATGAAATCCCTTAGCCTCGGTGCCGTTCGAATCAGGCAACGGGGCTATAGATTCTTGCGCCATTGCTCTATTGGAACTCGTCGGGCGCCGACGTACCATACGATGAGCGCTGATGGCCGGGACAGTGCGGATGAGAGGCGACGTCGCGCAGCCGGCACTCCGGGTGATGGGTGTCTGTGTGCATGTGAGGCGAGCGCACGGAAGGCATCGGCGGCCTCGTATCCTGCAGTGTGGACTGCCCGGAGACGCCTAACCGCTCGTGGGGAGGGTCATGAAGCACTTCTTCATCACTGCTGTCCCTTCGCATTTCGGGATTGCCGTCCCTGGCCTCCTCACGGCGGCTGCCGTACTCGTTCTCGCGGGATGTCAGGCTTCATCGAATACCGCGCTCATGCGCTATCCGCGAGATCTCGTCATCGAGGCGTCGACGGGAAGCCTGCTACCCGGTCGCGACAACTATGCGCTGACGATCACCGCCGACGGTAAGGGGCGATTCATCCGCTATCGTCCGGATGATCTGGGACCGCCCCTCGAGGAGACCACCTTCGCCGTCCATCCGGACAGCATGGAAGTGCTCTGGTCGGCGATCAACGACCAGGATTTTTTCGCTCTGGAGGAGCGGTATGTGTCCGAGGACGTGCAGGACGGCTCTTTCGCCGTGCTCACGATTACGGCGGAGGGGCGCACCCGCCGCGTGGAGGTCAGGAATGCCTCCGTTCCCCCGTTCGATCGTCTGATCGAAATCATCAACCGGAGTAGTCCTCCGGGGGCCGATTTGCGCTACTAACTCAACGCCCCGGTTCAGCACCGCGGGCCAACATTCGGAGCGACCGACATGCACCGGCCTCGTATGCAGCTAGCGACCCCATCATCGCGCACCTTGTGGCGCTTCACCGTCGCCTTCTGTGCCGTGGCCGGACTCGGCGTGGCGGGAGGCCTCCCCCTCTTCGCGCAGAACGTACCGGGCGATCTCGAGATCGTGGGTACCGCGGGAGGCCTTCGTCCCGACGCTCCGTACGCCGTTGTGCGTATCGGCGCCGACGGGGATGGGTCCTACATGCGCTTTCCATCCGCGGACGTTGCGGCGGATGCCGAAGAGTCAAGCTCGTTCACCGTGAGCAACGCCGATCTCGAGTTGCTCTGGCAGACCATCGAGCAGAGCAATTTCTTCGGTCTGGATGAGTCGCACGCCGCCGACGGCATCGTCGATCGAACTTTCGCCCAGCTGATCATCACGGCGAACGGCACTACGCATCGGGTGCAAACGCGGGATCTCGCGGTCGCCGGGTTCGACGACATCATCTCGGCCATCAACGAGGTCACCCCGGGCGACGACGATCTCATTTACGATACGTCCGAGCCCGCACCGTTCACCCCCCTGGACATTTGCGAGCTGCCCCGGAAATCAGGTGCCCCCGAACCTCTCTCCAAGCCACCTCTCACGTCGCAACGGAAGATGGATGGTGGAACGGCGCTGCCCGGTCCGCGCGAGAGGCTTCCCAGCACCATTGCGTCGTCATCGAGCCTGAACCGAATGGTCTCTGGATCGAACGGCGCGCAGAACGGCGCCGCGCATCCGGGCACCGTAATCGCCCATCGGATATCGCTTCAGGAGGCGGTCGATCGCGGCATCGTCAAACTGGAGGCCAAAGGCGGCACGATTTCCGGAGACGGCGTCTCGATCGACATCGACAACTCGAGCAACCAGACGAGCGACCGGCTCGAGCTGACGCTATATCTCGAATTCTGGGGTCCGTTGGCAACGCCGGCGGTGGCCGCGGCCGTGGCATCGGCGATCGAGAGCGTCTGGGGCGGTAAGATGACGTCGGGCGGACAGACGCTGCACGTCAACGTGGTCACACGTGTCTCTTCGGGGGCGACGGCACCGCCGGGAACAGCCGGTTACCACCAGATCAAGATGGTGCCGGAAAACTCGGAGATCTCGCATGTAAACGGGGACTTCGACGTCAATATGGGCGCAGGGGGAGGCGTCTGGGAGACGTCGAGTCCGATCACACAAGATCTCATCAAGCTGTACGCTCACGAGGCGGGACATCTGTTCGGATTGGATGATCAATACGAGGAATATACCAAGCTGCCTGACGGCAACTGGCTGCACCACGGGGACGATATGATTTTCACTCCAGACGAGCTGGCCGATTTGGTCGCTCCGTTCCGGCCGGATCTCACGCACGAGCAGATTCTTCAGAAACTGAACGACGGCCGGCAGCGCATGACGCATCCCAAGGATAATCACGGGGACGATCTGATGGCGACGGGAAACGGATCCCCGCGTCAATCCGACATCGACGCGCTCGCCGCACAGGCAGGTGTGATCGTCGAGGTCCGGCCCGGGGACATCCTGGTCAACGGGCAGGGTGAGCAGAACTACGTCATCACGCGGTCGGAGGATGTGTTCGTTCCCGCGGGCGGCAGCGTGACGCTTGGCGGGCTCTACGTGGCATGCATCGACGTCTCGAAGTCAATCCCGAAAGAGGGGACCGTGTTCGACGTGGCCCCGTCCCTTTCGCAATGGAACGGGATCGAGGCCGCCGGCCACATGCAGAAGGTTGTGGACTACATCAACGAGAACGCCTTCTTCTGTCCGGGAGCCTCATCCGACGAGCAGAGTGCCATCTGGCGGTTGTCCGATAACAGTTTCGGCCTGTTCGGATACGAGCCCATCGAGCAGTTTCTTCTTGCGGCAGGGGTCGACATCGGCGATCGTCCAATGGATTTCCCCAAGATGTCCGACCCAAATCCGGATGATTCGATCACGACCAACCGGCTTCCGGCGGAGCTGTTCGTCCCGCGCATCGCAACGCCCTCGGGATCCTTGCTGAATGCCACCACCACCGTGCAGCTTTCGGGCACGGTCGATGCACCCGCGGGCGCGCTACAATCGGCGTCATTCACCTGGACCTTCGAAGAACCGGCCTCCAGCAACGCCTCACTGACAAACACGCAGGGCGCGGAGACGTCCTTCACGACCGACGCTCGCGGGACGTACCGGGTGATGATGAACGCGCATGTCACGGATGCGAATGGAAGCATGTTCGAGCGGGAGTCCGGTCGGAGGTTCGCCTTCGTAGACGAGGCGACGGAGACGTTCGAGGCGGGGTCGCTGCGCCTCGGGCGGCCGTTCTACTGGGAGACGAGCGGCGAACACCCCTGGATCGTGACCGACCGTGAGGTGAGTACGGGAGCGTTTTCCGCCGCATCCGCCGACATCGAGGACGGCGCCTCGACGGTCCTCCAGGTCACCTTCGATCAGGTCAGCGCTGCGCCGCTCTCGTTCTCGTATCGCGTTTCATCGGAGTCGGGTTTCGATTACCTGCGATTCGCGATCGACGGCGATTCGGTCAGCGCCTGGTCAGGCAACACGGGCTGGGACGTTTTTTCGATCGAGCTCGCCGCCGGCACGCACACAGCCACGTGGACGTACCGGAAGGACGGATCCCTTTCGGTGGGTGCGGATCGCGCCTGGGTTGACGACGTGTTCTTCCCTGTAGGAGCCGTGTTTACGGCGATCGAGGAGCCCGATGCCGAGGCGGTCCTTCCCTCGATCGTGCAGCTGGCGCAGAACTACCCCAATCCTTTTAACCCGTCGACGACGATCTCGTACTCACTTCCGGACCAGGAACGGGTAACGCTGCAGGTCTTCGACGCGCTCGGGCGGAGGGTGGCCACGCTCGTCGAAGCGGCGCAATCGCCCGGTGCGTATGAGGTTCGGTTTGATGCGCGCGACCTTCCGAGCGGCACATACTACTACGAGCTGCGCGCCGGCGGGAGGATAGAGCGCCGCTCGATGGTGCTGATGCGGTAAGGGGGCCGAGGTGGGCGTCAAGATAAGGAAGCGCCCCCGCCGCGGCAGGCCTCTGGTGGTCACGCTGCGGGCCGATACGCACGGCTGACGAGCTTCCAGCGATTGCTCCGGAAGCGGTAGTACGTCACGGCGGCCGGCACGCCCGTCTCGAGGAGGAGGGCGAGGTACAGTCCGGCGAGGCCGAGCGAGGTGACGGCCCCGAGGTACGCCGCCGGGAGCGCCAGGCCGAAGAGGCCTATCATCTGGCCGACAAAAGGCCAGATCGTGTCGCCGCTGGCGCGAAGCGGTCCGAGCGAGCCGTTCATCACGCCCCAGAGCACCACACTGAGGCAGGTAACGCGCAGGAGCGTCTTCGTCATACCGACGACGACCGGGTCGCTCACGAAAAGCCGGCTCACCGGATCGGCGAGAACGAAGACGATCGCCGCCGCGATCACGTAGACCGTTACCGCGAAGCGAAGAGCATCCTGGGCGTAGGCTCCGGCTTCTTCCTCGCGGTTGAGTCCGAGAGACTGGCCGACCAGACTGCTCGAGGCCAGGCCGAATCCCCATCCAGGAGTATTCATGAGGCCACGGATGCGAAGCGCAATCACGAAGGCCGCCACGACCTGCGGCCCGAAGAGGCTGACAACGGCCAGCATCGGAAACTGGCCGCCATGTTGGCCGATGTTAGTGAGTACGAGAGGCGTCGAAATCTTGGCGAGATGGCGCGCCGTGGTCCGCTCCCAATGAGGGGCCGACCAATCGAGCTTCACCGGCAGCCAGCCGATGCCGGGCAGCGAGCCTCTCGTCAGACCCCACAAAAAGGCCGACGCGACGGCAAGGTCAGAGATGACCGTACCGAGCGCCGCCCCGACCACCCCCAGATCCAGAACGAAGATGAAGACGGCATTCAGCCCGATGTTCAGCAGCGCACCGCCTGCGCGGACCACCATCGGAGACCAGGAATCGTTGGCGGCGAGGAGGGTGCGGCTCGCCACCATGCTCAGAGCGGTAAACGACATGGAGGTGCTCGCGACTCGCAGGTAGTCGGCACCGAAGGCGATGGTCTCTTCGTCCCTGCCGATGATGCCGACGAGCGGCTCGGCGAAGATCCAGAAGGCCAGCGTCAGAGGTAGTGTCGCTCCGATCGCAAACAGCGCGCTGACCTTGACGGCCGTGCTGCTCTGCCTGGTGAGGCCGGCTGCGAGGCGCTGCGAAACGAGGCTGATGGTGCCTCCGGCGATGCCGCCGCCGATCATGTAGGCGAGCCCGGAGAAGGGGAGGGCGTAACCGACGCCGGCGATGGCCGTCGCGCCGAGGGCCGTGCCGACCATGGCTACGTCGGCCGTGGACTTCGACATCCTCGCGAGGCCCGTCACGATGCGCGGCCAGGCGAGCCCCGACACGCGCCGGGCGCGCTCTCCATCCACCAACTCGAGCTTCGCGAGGGCCGATCCGACGCCCCCGATGGCGTTGCTGATAGGTTTTAGCAGAAAGCGAAGCATGCCGGCCGATCGAAGCTCGAAATTTCCTCCGAGCTAACGCCGCCGCCCGCCCCGCGTGCCGCCTCGGGAGCCTCCGCCCGCCGGCTGTTTGCCCGCAAACGTGTAACGAATGGAGAGCTGCACGCTCCGCTCCCGGCGATTCTGATAGTATTCCTGGTAGTAGCGTTCCATGTCGCGCGCGACGAGGAAGCCGTTTTCGCCGAAGATGTCACGCGCGTTGAGCCCCACGCTCAGGCGCCCCGACATCCATTCCTGCCGGAGCGCGATGTCCGTGCTGGTGGAGGCGTTGATGCGCCCGCCGGGGATATCGCGCGGTGAGCGGTAGCGCTGCGCGAGCTGCAGCTTGAGGCCCGAGCCCATGTCGACGGTCCCGGAAAGCCGGGATCGGAACCCAATGGCGTTGTTGGACAGCTCGGCGGCAAGGCTGCCGGCCTCCGTCACCTGCTTGTAGAAGTTGGTGCTCCACTCGCCCTTGAACCAGCGCCTGATCGAGAGCGAGGTGATGAGCTCCGCGCCGTAGGAGGTCTCCGTGTCGAAATTGTCGAAGGTCAGGATGGTGACGCCGTCGTCCGTGATGCGCTCGTGCCAACCGATCTGGTCGACTGAATAGCGGAGGTACGGCGAAACGGTAACCGTGTAGCTCTGCCCGAGCAGGCGGTAGCTCAACTCGCCGCTGTGCGTGTATTCCGGCGTCAGATACGGATTGCCCTCGCGCCGCGAGGTGGGATCGCCGTAGCCGCCGTAGGGATTGAGCTGCCTCTCTCTGGGTCGCCGCACACGTTTCGTGTAGGATGCCTGCAGCTGCGAGCGGTCGGAGAGCTTGTAGGTAAGGTGTACGCTGGGGAAGAGGCTCGTGTAGCGGTTCTTGAAGGCCTCGTTCGTGGTGTGCAAATCGAAGAGGGTCGTCGCGTGCTCGAATCGCAGGCCCGCCTGCACCCCGAACGCGCCGGCGCCGGCCGAGAGCACGGCGTATGCCGAATGCTGCCGCTGGCTGTAGGTGAACGTGTTGTTGAGCCGGTCGTCGGGCACGAATTCGCCCCCCGCCAGCGCGGTTTCAGAGAAGAACGAATTATCGCTCCACTCCAGATCGCTATCCAGCCCTACCTCCGCCTTCAGCCATTCGGTGAGGGGCCGCTGGTAGTCCAGATCGAATTCGAGCTCGCGGTCGTGGTCCCATTCCGTGATCTGCTGGCGCTCGGAGAGCATCCCGGGTGCCGTGGGATCGTCGAGCGGCAGCGTCCGATGGGTGAACAGCCGCGATTCGTCCTCGCGGTCATCTTCGTACCTCATCTCGATGGACAGCTCGTGCACGCGCGGCTGGAAGACGTGCCGGAAATCCAGCCGGTAATCCATGCTGAGGTCCGCGTCTTCGTTCTCACGAAGGCGCCGGTAGCGCTCGAAAGGATACTCGTTCTCGTCGAGCTCCAGGTAGCTCGTCTCGCTGTCGCCGTCGTTCCCACGCCGGCTGAGGACGGTGGCGAAGGAAAGCGTGCTCTTTTCGCCCAGGGAGTAGTCGACCGAGGCGTTCACATTGTGCGACAGCCCCGCGGAGCTACTCTCCATCTCCTCGCGCAAGAATGTCATGGGGTCGAGATAGCGGTTCTCGCGGTAGCGCCAGCCGTTGCTGTCCCACGCGCCGTATCGAAGGCCGTAGTTGGCGAAGGCGTTCACCGGCCCGTTCCCGTAGTGGCCGTTCACGGAGGCGCCGTATCGGCCGCGCGTGTTGATGGAGGCCTGCACACCGCCGCCGAGTCCGATGCCGCGCTCCTTCTTCAGGACGATGTTGAGGATGCCGGCCCCACCCTCGGGCTCGAAACGGGCGGACGGATTCGGGATCACCTCCACGCGCTCGATGTCGGCGGCGGCGAGGCTGCGCAGGAAGCTGGTGAGCGCCTCGCCTCTCATCGGTGCCGGCTTGCCATTGAGGTAGACGGTCACCCCCTGGCTGCCTCGCAGGCTGATGTTGCCGTCGATGTCGATCTCGACGGAGGGGATCTGCTCGAGCAGGTCGCTCGCGGCGCCGCCCATCGCCACGGGCTGGTTGGCCGGATGATAGATGGTCCTGTCGATGCCGAACTCCATGAATTCGCGCTCAGCGGAGATTTGGACCTCGTCGAGCTCGGCTGTTTCGGGGCGCAGCGCGATCGTGCCGACGTCGACGCGCGGCTGCTCAGCGGTAAGGGTCAGCTCGGGGACGACGTGTGCGGCGAACCCGACGAAGCCGATGCGCAGCACATAGCGGCCCGTCCGCAGGCGCGTCAAGCTAAACCGGCCCTGCTCGTCGGCCGCGGCGCCGGCGACGAGGGAGGAATCCACGGCATCACGCAACTCGATGGTCGCCGAAATGAGCGGCTCGTGCGTCTCCGCATCGATGACGCGCCCGACGACGGATCCATCCTGCGCGAAAGCAGGGCTCGCCGCACCCACGCCGATCACGAGCGCGAATACCACCCGGCGCAGGGCCTTGATGAATGTAGTACCAGGGACCATCACAACTTCCGAACTGCTTCCGATACATGCGGATGCGACGAACCGCTTCCTTCCTATTCGGCCGGATCGACCCTATCCTTATGGCCCAGCGGCGTTTTTGATTGCTTCTTCGTCATGAAATGCACCTCGGCGTTGTAGAGTGCATCGAACTACATGGGTCGGTTTACTAGCGTAACGTTCAATCAGACGCGCCCACCCAACGTCTCCGCGACCGTGCGGTTGCTGTACGACATTTTGCCAAAACCAACGATCTAGAGACCGATGATCTGGAAGACGCTCAAGAAGTACGAAGACGCCGGCCTGCTCGTGATGCGACTCGGAGTAGGGATCGGATTCCTATATTTTCATGGATGGAGGAAGCTGGCCGGCGGCCCTGAAGCATGGACGCGGACCGGAGGAGCCGTCGAGGCACTGGGTATCGACTTTGGCCATACCTTCTTCGGGTTCATGGCGGCCTTCGCCGAAGGGATCGGCGGCATCCTGGTTGCGCTCGGCCTGTTTTTCCGGCCCGCGTGCATGCTTATCATGCTTACGATGATTGTGGCGGCGAACATGCACATCGTCACTGGACAGGGCGGCCCGGCTCACGCGATGAAGAACGCATTCTTCTTCTTCGGCCTGCTTTTTGTTGGCCCCGGCCGGTTCAGTCTCGATGCGATGCTCAGCCGCCGCCGAACCGGAGAGAGGCCTTCGCCCGAGACCCTTGCGCAAGCGTGAAATCTCGTAAACATCCAATCGACAGATGCCTTCCATGCTTCGACTAACCCTGGCCCTGGGAGCATGCATTTTCGTGATGTGGGGGTGCGGCTCGAACCGCGCGGCCGTCTCTGCGAACGGGGAGTCCGACCCGGCCGTATCGGCGGATGTTCAGCCGGACAACCGGCGCGCCGATCGATCCAACGGCTTCCGCGTTGCGCGCCTCTTCGGCGACCACATGGTGATGCAGCGCGAGGCGCAGGTGCCCGTGTGGGGATGGGCCGCGCCCGGGACGAACGTGGAGGTGCGATTGGGTGATGTAGAGCTGTCGGCCACGGCCGCCGAGGACAGCCTCTGGCTGGTGACGCTCCCCGAGATGCCGGCGGGCGGGCCGCACGTACTGACCGTCCGAGCGGGCAACCAGGAGCATCGCTTCGAAAACATCCTGTTCGGCGACGTGTGGGTGGCCTCGGGGCAATCCAACATGGAGTGGGAGGTGGCCAGCTCGATGAATGCCGAGCAGGAGATTGCCTCCGGCACGGATCCTACCATCCGCCACTTCGAGGTGCCGCACTCGTGGTCCGCGCAGCCCGAGAATGAGCTCGCGGGCGGCGAGTGGCAGCGGGCGCTGCCCGAGCACATCGGCTCCTTCTCGGCCGTCGGATTCTTCTTCGCGCGCGAGCTGCGCAAACACATCGACGTGCCCATCGGCATCATCCAGAGCGCCTGGGGCGGCAGCCGCATCGAGCCGTGGATGAGCGCGGAGGCGCTGGGCCTCGACGAGAACGCCTACCGTGAGATCATGGAGCGGGAGCGCCACCGCGAGCAGCAGCTCCGCGCGGCGCTGCGCGAGCGCATCGGCGGCGAGCTGCCCACCGCGGACGCCGGTATGCAGGGCGGCCGCGCCGTCTGGGCCGATCCCGAGCTGGATGATTCGGGATGGGGCACGATCGCCGTACCGCGCCGGTGGGAGGAGGTCGGCTACGAGGGGCTGGATGGCGTCGCGTGGTACCGCACGAGCTTCGAGCTGAGCGAGGCGGAGGCGTCGCGACCCATCACGCTGGGTCTCGGCATGATCGACGATGCCGACGTTAGCTTCGTGAACGGGCATCGCGTCGGCGGGATGGAGCAGGCGTGGAATCGGGCCCGCGTGTACGAGGTGCCGGCCGAGGCCCTGCGCGCGGGGACGAACGTCGTCGCCGTCCGCGTGGAGGATACCGCGGGCGGAGGCGGCATCACGGGCGCATCCGATCTGCTCTACATCGAGGTGGGCGGCCGTCGGCGACCGCTCGCCGGCGACTGGAAGTTCCGCGTCGGGATCGCACGCGTGAACCTCGAGGCCGAAAAGAATCAGATCCCGACCCTCCTGTACAACAAGATGATCCACCCGATGCTGTCCTTCCCGATCAAGGGCGTGATCTGGTATCAGGGCGAGTCGAACGCGTATCCCGATCAGGCCGTCGAGTATCGGAATCTCTTCCGCGGGATGATCACGGACTGGCGTGAGCGGTGGAATCCGGAGTCCGGCGAAAACTTCCCGTTCCTCTGGGTGTCGCTGGCGAATTACATGGACCCGACGGACGATCCCGGTGCGTCAAGCGGGTGGGCGCTGCTCCGCGAGTCGCAGAGCGCGGCACTCACTCTGCCGAACACCGCCGAGGCCGTGGCCATCGACATCGGTGAGGCCGATGACATCCACCCGAGAAACAAACAGGAGGTGGGGCGGCGGCTAGCCCTCGCCGCGCGGGCCGTGACGTACGGGCAGAAGGTTGTCCATTCCGGTCCGCGGTACGTCGGGCACGTGATGCGCGACGGACGGATGGTGCTGGCGTTCTCGCACGTCGGACGTGGGCTTCGCGCGCGCGGCGGCCCGCTGCGCGGTTTTGCAATCGCCGGGCGCGATGGGCGCTTCGTGTGGGCGAATGCCGAGATCCAGGGCGAAACCGTCGTCGTCTGGAGCGACCAAGTGCGCGAGCCGGTCGCCGTGCGCTACGCGTGGGCGGATAATCCGGAGGGGGCGAATCTGTACAATGGCGACGGCCTTCCGGCGGCGCCGTTCCGGACGGATGAGTGGTGAGAGAGGTCGGAGGGCGGAGATGGGG
>CBFGRV010000083.1:0-11720 GCA_965651265.1 uncultured Rhodothermales bacterium | reverse complement strand
AGGGGCCTCGAAAGGCTCTACGGCCTCCAGGCGCTCGCGCTGATCGTGGCCGGCAGGCCCCAACTTGCGCTGGGGAGGATGGGGGCGCAGCCCAGTGAGGCGGTCGTAGAAATCGGCGGTGAAGAATCCGAGCCTTCGCATTTCTCCATCCGTCACGATGTCCACTCCTGCATCTTCTTGATCACGCAATGCCATGTCCACAGCATCGTTCAAGGTCTCTTCGATGTCCTTGGGGCCGTACACTCCCGATTTGATGGCCTCCACCGCAGTGATCACCCACGACGGCCAGGCGTAGCTGCCGATGACGCTCGTTTCAATCATGAGAATGAATTCAGATTCCGTTTTTTCCAATAGTCTGTGGTGGCCGGTAACGGCCCGCACAGGGTAAATGATCGATGCCGGGATCGGGCCCGGGACGTACGCCGGTGTGGGAACATCACCGCACGGTCCAGCCGCCGTCGACCGTGAGCACGGCTCCCGTAACGAACCGTGAAGCGTCGGAGCCCAGGTATAGCGCCGCTCGTGCGACATCCTCCGGCTTTCCGAAGTCCCCGGTCAGCGGCTGCAGTGCCGGAAGACGCTCGCGAATGCGCGGGCTCTCCTGGGCTCGGCGGCTCATGGGCGTCGCGATCAAGCCGGCGCAGATCACGTTCGCCCGAATGTTCATCGGGGCGTAGTAGCTGGCCACTCCCTTCGTGAGGCTGATGATGGCACCCTTGCTCGCCGCATATGCGTGGGTGGCGAAATCCTCATCGCCCCCGACGAGCGCCAGTGCCGACGACAGATTGATGATGGAGCCGCCCCCGCCGCGCAGCATCTCTCGAAGAGCAAACTTGCAGCAGAGGAAGGTACTTTTCAGGTTGATTCGCATGACGAGGTCCCAGGCCTCCTCCGTGCAGTCGGCCACCGGGCCGTCGCCCCATTTCCTGCCGCTTACGCCGACAACGTTAAAGAGGACATCCAGTCGGCCGAAGCGCGCCGTCGTCTGCTCCATGGCCCGCTGGACGGCCTCGGCGTCGCTGACGTCCGCCCGCACCGACAGTGTCGCATCGGGTGCATCCTCCAGATCGATCCCGACCACGTGTGCACCCTCGCCGGCAAACAGGCGCGCGGCAGCCTGCCCGATGCCGGACGCGGCTCCCGTGACGACGGCGACCTTATCTTCGAGGGCTCCCATTCCAACTAGTCGCTTCCGAACGCGCGCTGGACACGAGCGCGGTAGTCGTCATAGCACTCCTCGAAGCGCGTACGCGATGCCGCCTCTCCGATGATCGCGCTGCTTGTCAGCACGATGGGCGGCTGGCCGCGTTCGACCAGCTTCTCCGCCACGCGAGCCTTCAGCGCATTCACAACGACCGCGCCGCCGATCGTTGAGCCAGGCCCAACCGGATCCGCGAGTCCGGGCACGCGGACCAGGGCGTCGCCCGCGGGGCTTCCGTTGTCAATCGTGACGTCGGCCACGTCTGGCAATCGCTTTCCCGAGGAATGCTGCGCAGGGGACGCCTCACAATGAGCCCTCGAAACGACGGCGATCACCGGCAGATCGAGCGCCTTCGCCTCGAGGGCGACATCCAGCACCACTTCATTGACGCCACTGTTCGAGATCACGACGAAGCTATCCGGTGGGCGAAGCACGAAATTCCTGAGGATTACCTTGCCGAATCCTTCGACGTGTTCCAGATACATGGCCTGTCGCTGGCCATTGGCTCCGACCACCTGATTGTGGTAGGTGAGAGAGAGCTCGACGATCGGGTGGAATCCGGGGAAGCTCCCGTGGCGTGGAAAGATCTCCTCTACAAGGATACGGGAATGGCCCGTCCCGAACAGGTGCACGAGCCCGCGTTTTGCGATCGTGTTCGCGCAGATCTCTGCCGCCTCTTCGATCGCCTCAAGCTGTGTCGATTCAATGTGATCGAGGACCGCCCGCGCCTCCTGGATCAACGCGCGCGCGGCATTTGCCTCATTGGGCATATCGAGATATGATTCATCCATGCCTCGCGGCCAAGGTGCACGAACGTGGCCGCAGTACTACATTGGCGAGCATACGCAACGCGGCTTCCGCGTGCAAGCCGCCCGAGCGATGATGGGGAGCATCCCAATCGCCCTTTCATTCAGTCGAACACTACCCAACTATCCCACCGTTTCCATGACGTCTCATCGCATCTCGATGCTCAGTACTGGTTTCATCAGCTCGTTCTACACGATGAGCCTCCACGATCGCCGCGGACACGATCGCGTCCATACCGTCTACTCACGATCAGAGGAGAAGGCTCGCGCTTTTGCAGAGAAATGGGACGTCCCGCGTTGGACAACCAGCATGAAGGATGCGATCAATGATCCGGAGACGGACGTGGTCGTGATCGGGCTCCCCAACCACCTGCACGAAGAGGCCGTGGCGATGTGTGCGGAGGCCGGGAAAGCCGTCCTCTGCACGAAGCCCCTTGCTCGCACCGCCGATGAAGCGAAGCGCATGCTAGACATGGTGGAGCAGGCCGGCATCTTCGCCGGCTATCTCGAGGACCTCGTGTACACACCGAAAACATTGAAGGCCGTGCGGAGCGTGCGAAACGGTGCCATCGGAGACGTACTCTGGGTGCGCTCTCGTGAGGCACATCCAGGCCCCCATGCCGCGTGGTTCTGGGACAGCGACTACGCAGGCGGTGGCGCCCTCGTCGATCTGGGCTGCCACTGCATCGAGATCGTCCGGAATTTCGTGGGGAAGAATAACCGTCCGCTCGAGGTCATGTGCTGGGCAGACACGCTCGTGCACCCCGTCAAAGCCGAGGACCACGGCATCGTGCTCATTCGGTTCGAGAGCGGCGCGATCGGGCAGGTTGAGGTGAGCTGGGCCTTTCATGGAGGGATGGATCTGCGGGACGAAGTCAGCGGCACTCAGGGCACGATCTGGCTCAACCACTGGCTGCGCACGGGTTTTGAGATGTTCTCGGAGGGCGGCGCCGGCGGCTACGTCGCGGAGAAGGCGGAAGTCGAAACCGGATGGCTGTTTCCGGTAGGCGACGAGCCGGGTGCGCTCGGATACATCGACATGTTCGCGGACATGTTCGATGCGATGGACAGCGGTCGTGAGCCGATGGAGACATTCTATGACGCGTACATCGTGAATGCCATTCTCGACGCGTGCTACCGCTCGGCCCAATCGAAGCGATGGGAAGCTGTCGAGATCGAGGATTGGAGGGCGGAGCGGCCGGCCGATCTCATCCAAAAGCGGTCGTCGACCGTCGACGGAAAAGTGATCATCAAAGAAGAACGCCTTCCGGACGGCCGCATCACCCGGATCACAAAGGATCCGACAACGGGAGCCATCGAAGAGGAGACGGTCTCGGAGGCAGGGTAGGCCGTTTGTGTGTGACCCCGGCAATTCGTACAATTCGGTACCCTTCCGTGCCGGGACCGCGCCCTGCATCTCAACCACGCGGTTCGGCAGTGGTCAACAGGATCACGCAACTCGAGGCCGCCGACCCACTAGGCGGAACCGCCATGATGACCACACTACGCTTCGCGTCCGGAGCGCTACTCTGCGTCGCCCTCGTGACGACCAGCGCCGGCCAGGACCATCAGCAACATGCAACCCATCAGACCGGAGCGCTCGCGGAACTGTACTCCGATCTGGGCGATCACCATCACGGCATCACCACGTCATCGCCCGAGGCACAGAAATTCTTCGATCAGGGCCTCACGCTTGCCTATGCCTTCAATCACGCCGAGGCGGAAGCGGCTTTCAAGGAGGCGGCGCGACTCGATCCGAATTGCGCCATGTGTTACTGGGGCATCGCCTTCGTGCACGGGCCGAATATCAATGCGCCGATGTTTCCGGAGTCGGTGCCGATCGCGTGGGAGGCCGCTCAGAAAGCGATGGCGCTGGCTGACAAAGCGTCGCCACGCGAGCAGGCGTATATCCGAGCGATTGCCGCGAGATATGCGGAAAATCCGCCCGAAGATCGTTCCGCACTCGATAAGGCATTTGCTGAAGCGATGCGTGACGTCGCGCGCGAATATCTGGACGATCTCGACGCGCAAACGATCTTCGCAGAGTCCGTCATGGACTTGATGCCGTGGAACTATTGGGATGAGAACGACCAGCCGAACGAAGGTGTCGACGAGGCCATAGCGGCCCTCGAGAAGGTGATGGAGCGGGATCCTACCCATCCGGGCGCGAATCACTACTACATCCACCTGATGGAGAAGGTGTATCCGGAACGCGGCGTCGAAGCCGCCGAGCGGTTAGGCCCGCTCGTACCCGCTGCCGGCCACCTCGTCCACATGCCCGGGCACATCTACATCCGCGTGGGCCGTTATCACGACGCCGTTCGCGCAAACGAAGAGGCGATCGAAGCAGACGACCGCTACAAGCTGCGGCACGTGCATGGCATCTATCCGATGATGTACATGCCCCACAATCATCATTTCCTGTGGCTATCGGCGGCCCTGGCGGGTAGCAGCGATCGAGCGATCGAGGCGGCGCGGAATGTACAGGCGCAGACCGACGCGGAGTCGATGCGCCAGCCCGGATTCGAGATGCTCCAGCATTTCTACATCACGCCGATATTTGCGTTGGCACGTTTCGGCCGGTGGGATGAGATTCTCTCCGAGCCCGAACCGGATCATGATCTGCTCTACCCCAGAGCGATCTGGCATTACGCCCGTGGGCTTGCGCTCGCGGCCACAGGTCAAGTCAATGAGGCCCGTGTGGAGCTGGGCCACGTGAAGGACATTGCCTCCAACGAGGAGCTGGCCGAGATCTCGGCGACCGGGGTGAATACCATCGGGAGCCTGCTCGAGGTCGCACATCATGCCCTGGAGGGGCAGATCGCTGCGGCTTCCGGCGACATCGACGGGGCGGAAATGCACCTTCGCGTGGCAATCGCGCTCGAAGATGCCCTGATCTACGAAGAGCCGCCGCCGTGGTATCATCCCACGCGTCTGATGCTGGCCGGCATCCTGCTGGATGCCGGGCGAGCCGCCGACGCCGAGGTGCTCTATCGAGAGGATCTCGAGACCTACCCCGAGAATGGTTGGTCGCTACACGGGCTGAAGCGGAGCCTCGAAATGCAGAATCGTACGGATGAGGCCGCGCAGCTCACCGATCGGCTGACGATGGCGTGGCGCCACGCCGATGTCGTGCTGGAGTAACCCCGACGTCCGAACATCGGTTGAGCGGGGAGCGGAGGGCGACTAGGGCACGATCTGGCGCCCTTCTTCATCGTGGACGATGAGAGCATCAACCGGGCAAACGGCGCATGCCTCGATCATTCGATCCCGCTCGATATCCGGCGGATTCTCGGTAAACTGAACGATGTGGTCGAATCCGAGCACGAGCACTTCCGGAGCGATCTGAGTGCAGTTGTCGGATCCGATACACGTCTGTCGATCGATCGTAACCGTCAATCCGCTGATCTTTCGCTGCTCGATCTCCGGCATGAAGGGCACTGGTTAAGGAGTGTGCGCGTGCACGACCTTCGTCGCATTTCGACCGTGCATTGTTCCGGCCGTCAGGCCCCCGTCTCATCCTCAAGGGTAACTGGCGATCCGTCGCCGCTCTCGTGAGGTGACGCGTGAGGCGGCATCGGAGGCATCGTCGGCTTCGGGAAGAGCAGCGAGGCGGCCACGGAGATGCCCAGGATCAGGGCGATGAGACCGAGAGAAATTCCAATCGGGATCTCGAAAACGTTGTCGAGGAGCATCTTTACTCCCACGAACACCAGAACAGCTGAGAGCCCCAGATTCAGGTAATGGAACCGCTCGATCACACCGGCCAGGAGGAAATACAGGGCACGCAGACCCAGTATAGCGAACACATTCGATGTGTAGATGAGAAACGTGTCTCGCGTGACGGCAAAGATGGCCGGGATAGAATCTAGCGCGAAAATGAGATCCGTCGTTTCGATGAGCACGAGCACGACAAACAGCGGCGTGGCGGCGCGTCCCATCCGGCCATTGAGCTCCTCCCGCACGAAAAACCGCTGACCGCGATACTGTGGAGTCACTCGAACCATCCGCCGGATGAGTCGCAGCACGGGGTTCGCTTCAGGTTCGATGTGGTGATCCTGCTGCACACCCATCCGAATCCCACTCACGATCAGAAAGGCGCCGAAGACGTAGATGATCCAGTGGAACCTGTGGATCAGGTAGGCGCCGGCGGCGATCATTGTGCCGCGCATGAGTAGAGCACCTATGATGCCCCAGAAGAGTACACGATGCTGGTATCGGGCCGGAACGCCGAAGTACGAGAAGATGAGGACGAAAACGAAGATGTTGTCGACCGACAGCGACTTCTCAATCAGATACCCTGTGAGAAATTCGAGCGCCGGCCCCGGCCCCATGAAGTAGTAGATCCCGACATTGAAGAGGAGGGAGATTGTAACCCAGACGGTCGTCCAGATGGCTGCCTCTCGAACCGAGACCTCGTGCGCCTTTCGATGGAAGACGCCGAGGTCTACGGCCAGCATCGCCAGCACGAAGACATTAAATCCGACCCACAACCAGATATCGTGGTGCATGCTTCTGGGACGATGAAACAAAAAAACCTCCACCGCCTCGTTCAAGGCAGTGAAGGTCTTGCGCTGTCGCCGGGACCGGTCCTTACGGACGTATTGACGATACCCGACCTCCGCTATCTGCGGTCGCTACTCCCCTTCGAGTTTATCTTGGAACGCTTTTACGGCCATAGGTTTCCGCCGCCTTTCTGCGGTAGAAACATTTTTTGGGGCTGCCGTTTCCAGACGCAACTTTCGTGAGCGCACTCCTTCATCGCCCAACCGATGCTTTTCTCACGTGGTTGTGAGTACGGTCTTCGCGCCGCCCTGTATCTCGTTTCGCTCAAGGCGAACGGCTACGTTCCCATTCGCAAGCTGAGCGACGACCTGGACATCGAGTTTCATTTCCTGACCAAGCAGTTCCAACAGCTCGCCGAAGCCGGGCTCGTTCGGTCGCAGCGAGGCCCCAGAGGTGGGATTGCGCTGGCCCGCCCGGCCGATCAAATCACGCTCCTCGATATCGTCCTGGCTATCGATGGCCCGGAACTGTTCACCGAATGTGTGCTGGGGCTGCCCGGATGTGGCGAAGCGGAACCGTGCCCGCTGCATCCCCACTGGGCGACGGAACGCCAGCATCTTCGGACGATGCTCGAGGAGACCAACCTTAAGGATATGGCGGAGCGAATAGGCCGCGAGAGCTATCGGCTGAAATTCGTTCCGCCACTCGAGTAGCCACGGTCGCCGATCAGACGTTTCCGGCTGACGCAAACGATTTACAATACGAAAAGGGCCGACGCGTTCGCGCCGACCCTTTCGCCGAACCCGGACGGTTCGGGGGATGGAGACGCCCCGACCGGGCTCGATTATGAAGTGACTTTCATCGTGCCTCGCATCGCCATGTAATGCCCGGCGAAGGTGCAGATGTAGGGGTAGTCGCCAGGCTCCGCAGGTGCGGTGAAGGTGACCTGAACCGTCTCGCCGGGCGCTGCCAGTGGAGTTGCAGCGATGATCGCGTCGTCATCAGGGATGTAGTCCCTGGCCGGGCCTGCCGCCATCGACGCCTGGCCCACACGATTGACGGCGTCGGTAGTCTTCAGCACGAGCACATTGTGGCTCATTGCGGCGGATTTTGCCGTGTTCTGGAAGACCAGGGTGACCTCCTCGCCTGCGCGGACCGAGAACTCCGTCGTCTTGAAGGCAAGCATGTCGCCGTCAGGCTGGATGACTTTGGCGCCTTCCGGGATTTCGGCGGCGGCCGGTGCCGGAGCGGCATGCTCGGTGGATTCAGAGGCATCCGCCGACGATGCCGGCGTGGCCTCGCTGCCGCCACAGGCTGCGAGCGCAATGGTTACCAAGGTGGTGCTCAGAAGGAGAGCTAGGAAGCGAATCTTCATCTATGTACCCCGTTTGCTTGATCGTGGAAATTCCCGCCTCCCGATGGAGTCATACCCCTTAGTGCGGCGAGAATGGTTTCGTTCGTGGCGCTCAGCCCCTCTTTTCGCGCGAGGATTTCGCCGCCGGGTCCGAGCAGCGTGATGGTGTTGGAGTGGGCAAAATCGCCGCCCGGCTGGGCCTGGTAACGGATGTCAAGGACGGCCGCAAGCTCGCGGACATCTCTTTCGTCACCCGTCAAAAGATTCCACTGCGGGTGAACGAGCCCATGCACCTGACCAAATGCCTTGAGGGCTTCCGGCGTGTCATGCTCCGGATCGATGGAGACGAGCACGACGCCGACCGTCCGGCGTTCGCTTTGGGGCAATTCGCTCAGAATGCCCTTTAGGTCATGCACGATGCGTGGGCACGTGTATCCGCAGTGGGTATAGAACATGGCGATGAGAATGGGCCGACCTTGAAACGACGACCATTCCACCGCTTCGAGATTCTGATTCGTCCAGACGGACTTCAGGTGGTATAGTGAGCGCGGTCCGAGCTCCAACTTCTCCGTTGTGGCCGACGCGTGCTTCCCGTGATGTGCCGAATCGGACACCGGCGCATCTATCGCGGGCCGTGCCGGCTCATCGTTGCCGCCGACGTAAAAAAATCCCACGATGAACGCGCTGTAGAGGAGGATGAAGACGATCTGTTTCATTGGATCGACGCCTGTAAAGTCGTGTGGGGTGCATCGGCCGCGACTCGGAATCCCACGTTGCCCAGCGCAAAATCGCCCTTCAGCCCGCTGCGGAATGCGAATCGGGCGAATGCGGCGTAATCCGTAACGTCGGATGCGAAGAGGGCTGCGGCTCCACAGAAGAGCCCCTGGTCGACATCGGTATTATTGCGGGATTCTCCTGTGACCACGCCGGCATTGAAGTCCTCGACCCATTCCCAGACCAGATCGTGCATTCCCCGAATGCCCCAAATGTTGGTCTCGGATGCCGTCACGGGTCGAAGCCCGGACGTCGACCTTGTGCTGTACTGTGCCAGGATGCTGGCCCGACGTTCCGACTCATCCTGGTCGCGCCGCGTCGAGCCAGATGCTGCCGCATATTCCCATTCAGCCGTTGTCGGGAGCCGCATTCCCAGCCACTCTGCATAGGCTCGGGCTGCGAACCACGACACATTCACGACCGGATGATCCGCCGGCGCTCGATCGCCAGGGTCCAGATCGCCTTTCCAGTGGGCGAGATACTGCTCGTCTGCAAACAGGGGCTGGACGGCCGAGCGCCGCCACTCCGGGTTGGCGCGGACAAACTCGAGATATTCGGCGTTCGTCACCGGATAACGCGACAGGAGGAAGCCGTCAACCTCGGTTGCCGCCTTCTCCGCCGTGCTCGCGTAGAGCGGCACATAGCGCCCGCCCTGGATCCACACCATTTCGGGTGATGGCTGGGCACTCGCCCCCAGAGCGGCAGATAACAGGATCAGCAGTGTAAGGAGGTTGGCTTTCATCGTCGGCGCCCCGCTGTGGCCCGGCCAACGCCGCCTGTGCGCGGCCGGGCCCTGAGATGAAGGAGTGCGTATCGGGTCCCGCTAGAGAGCCGGGTCCGGCTGATAGTCGGATACGCTTATCTGTCCGGAGAAAATGTCGTTGCCGTCTTCACCATCCACATTCAGAATGCCGATGGCTCCCTTGTTAAAGGCTCTGAAGATGGCGTGATCAACGAGCGTGTATCTCCCGGGGATGTCCACCTTGAACTGCACGATGGCTGCGCCGCCGGGAGGCACCGCCGTGGTTTGCACGTTGTGCTGGTTCGGGATCGTGCCACCCTCACCGTAGACGGTGTCGAAGACTTCGCCGATCACGTGGAAGGAGGAACTGAGATTGGGTCCTCCGTTACCGATGAAGAGGCGCACCGTCTCACCGGGCGATGCCTGAAGCGCGCCGTCTCCGGTGAGGGCCCCAACGCGGCCGTTGAAGACCACGTACTCGGGCTCTTCGCGCACCGCCTTGTCCATATCGAAGCTCTGCAGACCCTTCTCACTGAACGCGCCGGTCGTGTAGAACTCGCTCTGCATGACATAGTACTCGCGATCGACAGGGGGGAGGCCCTCCTTGGGCTCGACCAGGATCAGGCCGTACATCCCATTGGCGATGTGCATTCCGACAGGGGCCGTCGCGCAGTGATAGACGTAGAGGCCCGGCTTGATGGCGCGAAACTCGAAATCAGCCTGCTTGCCCGGGACGATGAGGGAAGCTTCGGCGCCGCCACCCGTCCCCGTTACGGCATGTAAGTCAATATTGTGTGGGAAGGTGTTGCCCGGATGATTCTGAAGCGTGAACTCGACCAGGTCACCCTCTCGGACGCGAATGAACTTACCGGGGACTTCGCCGCCGAACGTCCATACGTTGTATTCGACACCGTTGGCGAGCTCAGTCGTGGTTTCCACCATCTCGAGCTCGACCTTCACTCGTGCGGCATAATTACGCTCAATCGGGGCGGGAACGTTGGGCGCGGAGGTCAGCTGGGCAACCTCTTCCCCCTTGAGCTCGGGCATGTAAATGCTTCCGTCGTGAGGCGCAAGTGCCCCCCGGACACCTTCCGGTGCGGATCGATATCCGAAGAAACTGAATATGATCAGGCTCAGTCCGATGGCGGACGCCAGTACGACGCTAAGAGACTTCTTGCGTTGTGCGGTCATGGATCTATGTGGATGTCGTTAGGTGATTCGTCGGCTCGTCTCCACAAGCCTTCAATGATTTCAGACTATTTTATCTTAATATCGAAGACCAGTTGCACAACAATGCGCTTCTCACGCTGTCTTCACCCCGAGTACATCAGGCATTCACAGAACACTCCGACCCGTGCTTTTGGCTGGATTCCGCATTTTATCGCGGCTATCTTTGCCCGCCGCATCCGCCATAGGACGTCGTGGCTTCTCGCTATCCCCCTTATTTGTCTGAATGCGTGCTCTAGCTCGTCCGTAATGCCCTCGAATGTCCCCGCCGCCGACGAATTTGTCTTCCGAATCGAGCCGCTCCGACCCATTGAGGAGCTCAGGCGCGATGCACTGGCCTCCGAACCGCCTCAAGAGGAGGGAAGCTTTCGTGTCCCCGATCTCGTCGATCTGGCCACTATCGAGGCCTCACTACGGTTCGATATTCGGTACGCAACGGATCGCAACTTCATGGGCGTTCCCTTCTATCGCCAGGCAAAAGCGTACCTGCAGCGGCCGGCTGCAGAAGCGCTGCGAAAGGTGGCGGAGGAGTTGCGTCAGGACGGGCTAGGACTCATCATCTATGATGCCTATCGGCCGTGGTTCGTCACCAAGATGTTCTGGGATGCAACGCCCGATTCGCTGAAGCACTTTGTAGCTTCGCCGGAGACCGGATCGCGGCACAATCGAGGTTCCGCCGTAGACCTCGGACTATACTCCCTCTCAACAGGCGCCATGCTGACCATGCCGAGTGGTTACGACGAGTTCACGGAGAGAGCATACGCTGATTATGATGGAGGAACGGAGGAGGCACGCAAGAACCGAGAGGCCTTGCGGCGTGCGATGGAAAGACACGGATTTACCGTATACCCGTACGAATGGTGGCACTTCGATCACCAGGATTGGCGATCATATCCCATCCTCAATCTGACCTTCGACGAGCTCTCCCCCTAGGCCGATCAGGGATACGTCACGTCGGCAACCCTGCCAGATATATCAGGTACGCGACATATGAGGTGAGCAAGACCGCTCCTTCTGGTCGGCTCAGGCGTGTACCGGAACGCATCAGGGGAACCAGCACAAGGGAGAGCAGCACCATCACCGCGAAGCTCACGAGCCCCACATCGGCGT
>CBFGRV010000082.1:0-11755 GCA_965651265.1 uncultured Rhodothermales bacterium | reverse complement strand
TGCCCGCAACCGTGCCAGATGCCTGCAACCGCGCCAGATGCCCGCAGCCGTGCCATACACCTCGTACGCTCACTCCCGTAGGGCTTGGGTCAGGAAGGCGCGGGCCATGCGCCAATCGCGCTTGACGGTAGCCGAGCCGACGCCGAGCACTTCCGCGGTTTCCTCGACGCTCATCCCGACGAAGAAGCGGCATTCGACGACGCGGGCCTTGCGAGGATCGACCTCGTCGAGGCGGGCGAGGGCGTCCTCGAGCGTGAGCATCTCGTCGATGGTGATGGGCTTCGTGTGTTCGACGTCGTGGAGGGTAACGTGCAGGGCGTCACCGCCGCGCTTCTGCGCTCGACGATGACGTGCCTCGTGGACGAGCACCTGCCGCATGGCGCGCGCGGCGACCCGGAGGAAGTGGGCTTTGTCCTGCCAGGAGTGATCGGCGGACGGAAGAAGATGTAGATAGGCTTCGTGCACGAGGGCCGTGGTGTTGAGCGTCTCCCCCGCCCTTCCCCCGCGCACCACGCGGGCCAGGCGGCGGAGCTCGTCGTAGACGTAGCCGTAGAGGTCGTCGAAGGCCTGTTCGTCGCCGCGTCGCGCCGCGCGCAGGAGTGCGGGGATGGGCGCGTTGAGGGAAGGGCTTCCTTCGTTCGCGGAGGGATTGGGCGAATCCGCCGATGAACCGCCCCTGTTTGCGGATGAACTCATGGGTCGACAAAATACGCGATCATCCGCTCGCTAGCCTGAGGCTTCGGCGATCAGGGGCCGGTAGCCGGCCGCGTTCTCGGGTTTCTGCCACGCCTCGTAGAGCGAGACCAGGCGCCGGAGCGTCTGCTGGGTGTATCGGCCCGACTCGCCCTGCGTGGACCGCAAATTCTGATAGCTTTCCAGGAGGAGGATCTCGGCCTCGTCGAAGCGGCCGAGGTCCTGGAGCGCGGCCGCGTAGGCCGTGGCGGTGGTGGCCGTGTAGATGTGATCGTCGCCCAGAAGGCGACGCATTCGACCGAGGGACGCATCGAAGAGCTCGGCCGCGTCCTGCAACTCCCCCTTCTCGTGCAGGATGCCGGCTAGCTTGGAGGTGGTCACGGCCACGGAGAAGTGCTCGTCGCCGAAGGCCGCGCGGGCGATGGCGATGGCCTCCCGCTGGCTGCGCTCCGCGCCGTCCAGATCGCCCTTGTCCCGGAGCAGCGAGGCATAGGTATCCAGCTTGATGGAGACGGTAGGATGGTCGTCGCCGTAGATGGCGCGGCTGAGGGCGACGGCCTCGCGCAGCACCTCTTCGGCGGCCTCGATATCGCCCTTCTGCCGGAGCACGGAGCCGAGGAGATTCAGATTATCGGCCACGTGGGGATGCGCCTCCCCAAGGGTGGCCCGGTTGATGGCGAGGGCCTCGCGGAGGGCGGCTTCGGCCTCGTCGGCGCGCCCGGCATCGCGCAGGAGCATCGCCAGGTTGTTGAGGCCGACGGCCACGCTCGGATGCTCCCGCCGGTAGATCTGCCGGCGGAGGTCGACGGATTCGCGCAGGAAGGGTTCGGCTTCGTCGTAGCGGCCCATGTCGGTGAGCGTGCCGCCGAGGAGGCTCAGCGTCGCGGCGAGATCCTGCGGATAGGGCCGGGCGATGGAGAGCGCATCCTGCAGGTGCCGCACGGCTTCGTCGGGCCGGCCTTGCTCTTTGACGACCCACGCGAGAGAGCGGAGGCTGCTCGCCACGTCGGGATGGCGGCCGCCGAGTACGTAGCGTCGCATGTCGAGGGCCTCGCGGTGCATCCTCTCCGCTGCCTCGAAATCACCCATGTTCGCCTGGGCTTCCGCGAGGTCGAAGAGGCTGGCGGCGAGGTCGACGTGCTCGCGTCCGTAGAGCTCCTGCCGGATCGCGAGCGCCTGCGCGAGGAGCGGCTCTGCATCCTCATACAGCCCCATCCGGCGGTACGCGTTACCGAGGACGCCAAGCATCTGGGCCCGTACGGCGGGCTGTCCGTCGAGCTCGTCCTGAAGGCGCAGGCGGCCGCGCTCGATGAAGGCGCGCACACGCAGCGTATCGATGCGCTCGTCGGTGCCGGAGAACGGATCGGCTGCGTCGAAGAGGCTCTCGAGGAAGGCGGTGACCTCGTGGGCCTTGTCGCGCTCGGCGGCGATGCGGCGGGATTGCACCGTGATGGTGGCGGCATAGACGATGCCGAGCACCACGACGAGGGCGGCAGCGGCGACGGCCGCGGCGTGGCGGCGGGCGAATTTGCCCATCCGGTAGATGGCCGAATCGCGCCGCGCGGTGACGGGCAGGCCGGAAAGATGCCGCTCGATGTCGTGCGCCAGCGCCTCGGCCGATGGGTAGCGGCGGTCGGCTTCGGGATGGAGGGCCCGAAGGAGGATGGTGTCGAGATCGCCGCGCAGCCGGCGCCGGAGGCGCAGCGGTGTAGTGCCGCGGAGGCGGCCGATCTCATCGGGCTCGAGGGATTCGGTCGTGCCGTCAGCGCGTTTGCGGATGACGGCGCGCGTGACGGCCGTGCTGGGCCGGGTCGGCTCGCGGTCGCCCGGCTGCGGGCCGGATTCGGGCCGGCTTTCGAAGGGCCGCCGCCCGACGAGCAGCTCGTAGAGGACGACCCCCACGCCGTACACGTCGCTCGCCGTGGTGACCGGTTCGCCCCGCAGCTGCTCGGGACTGGCGTAGGCGGGCGTCAGCACGCGCACGCCCGACTGCGTGACGGGCACGGATTCGTCGAGATCGGGCGTCAAGAGCTTCGCGATCCCGAAGTCCAGCAGCTTGACGTGCCCGGCCGCGTTCACCAGGATGTTGCTCGGCTTGAGGTCCCGGTGCACGATGAGGTGGCGGTGCGCATGTTGGACGGCCTCGCAGGCCGTGCGAAACAGCGCGAGGCGCTGGTCGATGCCGAGGCGGTGCGCGTCGCAGTACGCGTCGATCGGACGGCCCTCGACGTACTCCATCACGAGGTAGGGCCGCCCCTCTTCCGAGACGCCGCCATCGTAGAACCGCGCGATGTTCGGGTGCTCGAGCCGCGCCAGAATCTTCCGCTCCTGCCGGAAGCGACGGAGGATCTGGTCGGTGTCCATCCCGCGCTTCACCAGCTTCAATGCGACGCGCCGCTCGTAGAGGCCGTCGGCGCGCTCGGCCAGGTAGACGGTGCCCATCCCGCCTCGGCCGATCTCCTCGAGGATGCGGTAGGGCCCGACGCGCGCCGGCGCCGCCGGATCGTGCGGACGATTGGGTTCGCGGTCCGCACGCTCGAGCAGTGGGGCAGCAACGGACTCGAACAGTGCGGAGCGGTCGGCAGCGGACTCAAGCAGCGCCGCGGGGTCGGCGTCGGCCGCGAGCAGCACTTCGACGTTCCGGGCCAGCTCCGCATCCCCCCGACACTCCTCTTCGATATACGACGCGCGCCGATCGGCCGGCAGGTCAGCCGCCTCGTGAAACAGCGATTCGATCCGGCGCCAGCGTTCGGGGGTCATGGGTCGGATGGTCGGCCGTGGGCGCTATCCAAAGGTACGGAATTCTCGGCGGAGACCGCGCGGCACAAGGACTGGGGCGGCGAGAAAAGTGCCCGCCGCATGATCCGTCCGCGCGCGATTCGGCCTATGGTAGAGATGAATATTGTCGGATTGGACCACCCTGGTACCATCCTGAAGGCGTCATGATGAGAAGGTATCCGCGCCTCATTCTGGGCATCGGTGCGATCATCGGCACGATGTTGAGCGCCTCCATCACCTCGTCTGCGCGCGCGCAGGCCGTGCGCTTCGTGGCCGCGGCCGGCGACGACGGCGGCGGAACGAATACGTGCGTGGACCCGGGGGCGCCGTGCGCGACGATCGCGCGGGCCATCTCCGCGGCCTCGGCCGGCGACTCGATCCGCATCGGGGAGGGCACGTTTACCGAATCCGTGATCATCGACAAGTCCGTTCACGTGCAGGGAGCAGGCGCCTCCGGGGGCACGACGATTCAGGCGTTCGTTACCTCGGACGAGAGCGACCGGCGGGTGATCACCATCGTAGGTGAGCCGGACGTAGTGATCGAAGCCGTCCTGATCCGTTTCGGCCGGGCAGACGGCGCATCGGGTGCGGATGCGCGGGGCGGCGGTATCTATGCCGATGGAGGCACGTTGACGCTCCGCGATGTTGAGCTCCAGAACAATTTCGCGAGCGAGGAAGGGGGAGCAATCTATGCGGAGAACATGGAAGTGCACCTGATCAACGTCGCGGTGATCCGGAATGGCGCGAACGAACGGGGCGGCGGCATCGCATCGATGAATGCGGATGTCAGGCTCGAGGATGGGGATGTTCGCTTGAATGAAGCCGGCATCGTGGGGGGTGGTCTCGACGTGAGGATGGGGAGCGTCGCGGTTAGCGGCACGGAGTTCTCGACCAACTCAGCGCTGGTTGGGGCGGGGATGGCGACGGAGGACCTGCTCGATGCCGGCACGCTCGAGGATGTGCGCTTTTTCGAGAACACGGCGGCGGGCGGCAGCGGTGGCGGAATGTATAACCAGCAATCCTCTCCGTCGCTGACCGGCTGCACGTTCGAGGGCAACACGGCCATGCATGGCGGAGGCATGACCAACGTTGCGAGCTCGCCCCCTCTGATGGGGGTTGCATTCACGGCGAACGAAGCGACGGAAGACGGCGGCGGGATGTTCAACGCCGGGGATTCTGCGCCCGAACTCGATGCCGTGATTTTCACGGCCAACATGGCGAAGCGGGGCGGCGGCGTCTACAACGCGACGAGCGTGCCGGTGATGACGGGCGTTCAATTTCTTGAAAACACCGCCGAGGAGGGCGGCGGAATGGTCAATGAGCAAAGCGGGCCCACTATCGAGGAAAGCCTATTTCGCGAGAACCGTGCTTCGCTGCGGGGCGGAGGGATGGCCAATGTCGCGAGCGCCCCTTCGCTCAAGGAAGTGACGTTTATCCGAAACGAGGCCGTCTCGGCGGGAGGCGCCATGTATAGCGCGGAGGAGAGTGCGCCTAGCCTGGTGAGCGTCACAATCAGCCAGAACTATGCAAAAGATGGCGGCGGGCTGGCCAATTTCTCCGGTAGCGCGGCGGTACTCCTGGACGTTGACTTCAGCGGTAACACGGCCGCGGTTTTCGGGGGAGCCATTAATGGCGCCGGTTCGACGTTCACCATTTCGGAGTCGACATTCACCGGAAATGAAGCACGCGAGGGCGGCGGGATATTCCATACGTCACTTGACGAATCCACTCTTTCCGCCGTCACGTTCGTCCGAAACGTCGCAGAGTTCAACGGCGGTGGCATGGTGACGTCCTCCCCGATCCAATTGATGGACGTTCGCTTCGAGGAGAACACCGCGGGTAAGTTTGGCGGCGGGATGCAGAGCTCTAACAACGCAGTGCTCGAAAACGTCAGGTTCGTGAACAATACGGCCGTTCGGGGAGGTGGAATGCGAACTTCAGGAGGCAATCCCGTGCTGGACAGCGTACTGTTCGCCTTCAATAACGCCACGGAGGCGGGCGCGGGCCTCGCCATCGAGAACGGTGCACCCTGGCTTCGCGGCGTTACCTTCGAGAGCAATCAAGCCGAGCAAGCGGGAGGCGGTCTCCTCCATTATGCCACCGGAGCACCGACGATCGAGCAGACGGAGTTCCTATTTAATCAAGCCCTCTCCGGCGGGGGTGCCGCCTTCGCGGGCGAGAGCTCTGCCGTCCTGTCGGATGTTCTCTTTGAGGGGAACTCTGCCATACACGGCGGCGGCGTATTGATCGAGAACAGCGCTCCAACGATGGATCGTGCCGTGTTCGTCGACAACATTGCCGATACGTTTGGCGGGGCGATGGCGACGTTGCTCAGCGAGCCCGTGGTGACCAATTCGCTTTTCGCCCAGAATTACGCGCGGATGGGCGGCGCGCTGTACAATCGAGATGCCCGCCCCCGCGTGACGAACAGCACCTTTAGCGGCAACACGGCGTGGGAAGGCGGCGGGGCGATCTACAACGAAGACATGGGCAACACCGAGCTGGCCAACGTGATTATCTGGAACAACAGGGTCGATGGAGTCACGGGTTCGGCATCCGCGTCCGTTTTCAACGCAGGAGATGCGACGACCTCCATTATCTCCAGCCTTGTGGCCCATTCAGGAGGAAGCGGAGCCGGCTGGGGTTCGTTGGTGGGAATCGATCTGGGCAACAACATCGACGCGGATCCGCAATTCGTAGCGGGCGTGGAGTTCTCTGCTCCGTCGTCGAAGGGCGGGAATGCCGGCCGGGCCGCGCATACGGGCGGCTTTGAATCGGACCCGGACTTCGACCTGCGCCTGCGCGAGGGTTCGCCGGCCATCGATGCCGGCAGCAACACCCTGGCCCTCGGGATCGACACGGATCTGAACGGCGGCGTGCGCCTCATCGGCGACATCGTGGACATGGGCGCCTATGAGTTCGGCAACGTGTTTACGTCGGTCGAGGACGTGGAGGAGGGTGACGACGTGGACCCGGGCGAACTGCCAACGGCCCTTGCCCTCCATCAGAACTATCCCAACCCCTTCAACCCACAGACCACGATTCGCTACGCGCTCCCGGAGACATCCCGCGTTCGGCTGGCCCTGTACGATCTGCTCGGGCGCGAGGTCGCCGTTCTGGTGGACGGCGCGCGACCGGCCGGTACGCACGACGTGCGGTTCGATGCTGGGCATCTTCCGAGCGGCGTGTACTTCTACCGGCTCGATGCCGGGCGATACTCAGAGATGCGGCAGCTCGTCGTGGCGAAATGAGATTTTGGCAGGGCGGAGTGTGCACCTTGCTAAAAAGGCGTCCTGAATGCTCTCGAATCGGCCCCTCCGATCTCATCCACACCCGCTCGTGGAGCCGCAGTTCGGGCAGGAGTAGCACGAGCCGCTCCGCACCGTGATCGAGCCGCAGTTCGGGCAGGCGGGGCTGTCCTCCTGGTTCTGGAACGAGGCCGGCGCCTGGCCCACCGGGTTGCCGCCCGGATTACCACCGGGGTTGCCGCCCGGATTACCACCGGGGTTACCGCCGGGGTTACCGCCGTGCTCGTTGCCGGGATTGCCGCCAAGGCTATCCATGAAGGCCTCGACCGTCTGCCCGACCAGCGGGTCGACCTTCTCGACCGGCTCGTCGAACTCCGCTTCCGAGATGCCCGCCACGTCGTCATCGGGGCCTTCGAACCGGATCTCGCCCTGCTCCACGTCGGCCGCGGGGCCGCGCCGCGTCGCTTCATCGGACACCGCCTTGTTCGGATCCACGACGTCATCCTCCTTCTGCGTCCCCAGGAACTTGAGCGACAGGTAGCGGAAGATGTAGTCCATGATGGACTTCGCGATGGGGATCTGCCGGTTGTTCGTGAAGCCGCTCGGCTCGAAGCGCATGTGGCTGAATTTGTTGCAGAGATCCTCGAGCGGCACGCCGTACTGCAGCGCGATGGAGATGGCCGTCGCGAAGGCATCCATCAGACCCGAAATGGTCGAGCCCTGCTTCGCCATCGTGATGAAGATCTCGCCCGGCATCTGCGTGTCGGGATACAATCCGATGTGGAGGTATCCCTCGTGGCCGGCGATGGAGAACTTGTGCGTGATGGAGGGCCGCTCGTCGGGTAGTCGCTTCCGGATGGGCTGGTAGACGACCTTCTCGACCACCTTCTCCTTCACTACCTCGACGATTTCCGGCTCGCGCGCGGCGACGCCGTCACCCAGGGCCTCGGCGTCCGAACGTGCGTCGGCCGTAGTCCCGGCCGGCTCCGAGGCCTCCGCCTTGTTCTTCTTCGTGTTGCCGTCCTTCGTGGTCGATAGCGGCTGGCTCCGCTTCGAGTTCTCGCGGTAGATGGCGAGGGCCTTCAGGCCGAGCTCCCATCCCTTCACGTACGCGTCCGCGATGTCCTCGATCGTCGCATCCTCGGGCATGTTCACCGTCTTCGAGATGGCGCCCGAAATGAACGGCTGCACGGCGGCCATCATCTTGATGTGCCCCATGTGATGAATGGAGCGCGTGCCGTTGAACGGCTTGAAGGCGCAATCGAAGACGGGCAGGTGCTCCTCCTTCAGGTAGGGCGCGCCTTCGATGGTGTCCTTCTCGTCGATGTAGGCGATGATCGCCTCGATTTCGTTCTCCGGATAGCCGAGGCGCCGCAGGGCTTGGGGTACGCTGCGGTTGACGATCTTCATCATCCCGTCGCCCTTGCCGGCCAGGAGCTTGTACTTCACGAGGGCGATGTCGGGCTCGATGCCCGTGGTGTCGCAATCCATCATGAAGCTGATGGTGCCGGTGGGCGCCAGCACGGTCGCCTGCGCGTTCCTGTAGCCGAACTGCTCACCCATGGTGACGCAGTAGTGCCAGGTCTGGCGCGCCGCCTCGAGCAGGTAGTCCGGGCAGCTCGAATGGATCTCGTCCACGGCGGCGGCGTGCATCCGCATCACCTCGAGCATGGGCAGCCGGTTTGCCGCGAAGCCGGCGAACGGGCCGATCTGCACGTTGGCGGCGATCTCCGTCGAGCGGGCATAGGCCTCTCCGTGCTCGATGGCCATGAGCGCGGCGGCCACGGCGCGACCCTCGTCGCTGTCATAGGGCAGTCCGAGCGCCATCAGCGAGGCGCCGAGGTTGGCGAAGCCGAGGCCGAGCGGCCGGTAATCGTGGCTGTTCTTCGCTATGGCCGCAGACGGATAGCCCGAGTTGTCGACCAGGATCTCCTGCGCCGTGATGAAGATGCGCGAGGCGGCACGGAAGCGCTCGATGTCGAACGTGCCGTCGTCGTTCTGGAACTTGCGGAGGTTGAGGCTCGCCAGGTTGCAGGCCGAATTGTCCAGAAACATGTACTCGGAGCATGGATTGCTGGAGTTGATCGGCCCCGAGTTCTTGCAGGTGTGCCATCGCTGGATGGTGTCCTCGTACTGCACACCCGGGTCGCCGCAGACATGCGTGCCCTCGGCGATCTTCTCGAGGAGCTCCGCGGCCCGAACGGTCTCGATCGTCGCGCCGTCGAGCACGCCGCGAAGCGCGTACTCCGAATCCGAGACGGCGGCCCTCATGAAGGCATCATCCACCCGCACGGACTGATTCACGTTCTGGAAGGCCACGCTGCCGTAAGCCGGCCCGTTGAAGGAGCCGTCGTAGCCCTGCTCGATGAGGGCCCACGCCTTCTTCTCCTCCGTCTGCTTGGCTTCGATGAACTCGAGGATGTCGGCATGCCACGACTTCAGGGTCTGCATGATGGCGGCGCGGCGCGTCTTGCCGCCCGACTTGATCGTGCCGCCCGTGGCATCCTGCACGCGCATAAAGCTGACCGGGCCGGAGGGCTGGCCGCCGCCGGAGAGCTTCTCCTTCGAGGAGCGCAGCTTGGACCAATCTGCGCCCACGCCCGAGCCGAACTTGAACAGGCGGGCGCTCTCGCCCATGAGCTGCCAGATGTCGTCGATCGAATCGTTGACGGAGATGATGAAGCACGCGGAGGCCTGCGGATGCTCGTAGGGATCGACGGGGACGACCTCCTGCCGCTCCTTATCCCATCCGAAGATGGTCTTGCCGCCCGTGTCGCGGATGCCGTACTGGTGGTACAGGCCCACATTGAACCAGACGGGACTGTTGAAGGAGCCGTACTGATGCAGGCAGAGCCAGGTCAGCTCGTCGTAGAAGCGCTCGCCGTCCTCGCGCGTGGCGAAATAATTCTGCTGGATGCCCCAGTCCGTGATGGTGCGCGTGACGCGATGGATGAGCTGCTTGAGGGAGGCTTCGCGCCCGCCCCTGGCCGGATCTTCCCCGGATCTCGACACGTCGCCGTAGAAGTACTTGCTGGCGACGACGTTGGACGCGAGGCGGCTCCACGACACAGGAAACTCGACGTCTTTTTGCTCGAAGATCGCCGCGCCTTTGCTGTTGCGGATGGCGGCATCGCGCCGCTCCCATTCGACCGAGTCGAACGGATCCTGGCCCTCGGTCGAAAAGATGCGATCGATGTTGAGGCCGCGGGAGAGGTCGTGGGATTCCGGCACGTGCGTATTCCGGGCGGCGGTGCCGTCGGAGTTCATGGTTTGATGGGACATAGCGCCTCCGGGTCTTTGGTGTCTCCGGCTTCGGATTCGATGATGTATCCGGCTCTGAGTTCGATGATGTCCTCGGCTCTGGATTCGGTGCGCTTCGCCGGGCCGGATCGGGCCGGACTCGCCAATGGAGTACATGCCGGCGCCTCAGGTTAGGGCCGATCAGATCGTACGCCGCCGAGCCTTCTTTGTGCCGAAATCCGCCGCAGCGGTGCGGGCGAAAAATAACGGTTTACCAGATCGCCTCATGGTAAACCGCAGCCTTTTGGATTTTGGGGTACCTGGCAATTAATGACCTTGAGAGCCGTTATGCAAGCACAAATTGAGAAAACCTTTCTCTCGTTTATCCCCAGGTTTTCCACTGGCTGTGAGGCTCGAGGCGGGGCAGTTGGACGTGCGATGTTCTCCCTCCGGGGATAATGTCCGTTATTGTCTACGGATCCACACCTCCTCCACACGCTGTGCACAGCTTATCCACCTTACGCAGTGTGTGTGAATCCACAGTCCTGAATTTTCGTCGGGCAATAACGGTAATAAAAGATTCTTCGCTGGAAAACACCGAAGCGGGCGCAAGCCGCCGCTACGGCATCATAAACAAAGCCCTGCACCCGGAAGGCGCAGGGCTTAACACGGCCGGAGCCGCAAAAGCGCGCCGCACGGCAGGCACCGCGCGATCGATCGGGAGCCGAGCTCCCGACCCGGCAACCGAAATCCTTAGATCCTAGAAAAAGTCTTCCTCTTCCTCGAAATCGTCCTCCCCGTCCAAGTCGTCATCGAAGTCGTCGAAATCGTCGTCGTCCTCCAAATCATCGTCCTCGAAGTCATCGTCGAAGTCGTCGAAATCATCGTCTTCTTCGTAGTCGATGTCCTCCTCGAGATCGTCGTCGAAATCGTCCCCGAAATCTTCGTCGTCCTCAAAAGCTACGGGAATGAGGTCGTCCTGCTCGTCGACCCCGAGCGGGTAGCGGGATGTCATGGTCTCGTCTGGATGTATTGAATGTGATAGGCGGCAAAATAAGATATAGCCCTCCGCGAAAATCAAGGGAGTCTCCGCCCGTTGTCGAAAAAATTAACATTCAATTAGGAGGGCCCGATCCTTTCGCATCGAACCTGCTTCCGATCTTCGCCGTTAGTTGGTCGGCCGTCGAAAAATCGGCTTCCACATTCAACCCCCGCCACCTGATCATTCTCGCGATATGTTACAGGAATCCGTAGAACGCAGCGCCTATCCTCATCCGGAGGAATTCGAAGTGATGCGGCCCGAGTACACGGAGCTGGAAGACGGATACTTCCGCGCCACCATCACGATCGCGCCGTTCCGCGTTCAGGGGGAGAGCCGCACGAAGGCCGGTGCCCGCCGCGCCGCCCTCTACGAGGCACAAAAGACCTACCGATCCTACCATCCCTCCTTCCGCGTGCGCAGCCCCTTCCCGGACGAGTTCGTCGACCGCGAGGGCATGACCTGGACGCGCGTCCCCGAGAGCCAGCGCGACACACTGGGCGACTACAAGTTCGTCGACCAGGACGGCGAGGAAGACTATGCCGACATCGAGACGATGCTCAACTGGGACGTCCGCCCGGCCGACGCCAACCCGCCCGATGCCTACGACGATGAGGACGAGGAGGGGGAGTTCGAAGATGAGGACTTCGAGGACGGTGAGGAGTAGCCACGCCCTCGAATCGGATGCCGGCTACTGCCTCCCGATTCGGTAGCGACTTACTGCCTCTCGATTCGGTGCTCCCTACTGCCTCTCGAT
>CBFGRV010000081.1:0-12336 GCA_965651265.1 uncultured Rhodothermales bacterium | reverse complement strand
CTCCACAGCGCATTTCCCGGCACCTTTTTTCATCGTGTCAAAAAAATTGTGGCCGTCGCTTTGGTGGAGACCAGACGGCTGCCACGAACCGACGGCACTACCTGTCAGGTGACACTCGGGGCATCTCGGCGACTCCTCCAAGGCCTATTGCATTTCTCGCGGTGTCGCGCTACCGTTGCAAATGGTTGTAGCTGTTCGATTTACGTAGAGATCTGAAGTCGTGTAGAGATCTCAAGTTGATGGCTTAGCGCCCTCAGGGCCGATCACGTGAAGGCCTCACACGAGATCACTCGAATGCTCCGGAAATGGGGTGATGGAGACGAGTCGGTTCTCCCTGATCTCGTCGAATCACTCTATGGCCAGTTGAAGGAGTTGGCGCACGCTCGCCTCAGGCGTGAGCGGGCCGGCCACACCCTCAATACGACGGGCCTGGTACATGAGGTGTACCTCCGGCTGGTGAGCGCGGAGCATGTGGACGTGCGCGATCGATCCCATTTCCTGGGGTTGTCATCCCGGATGATGCGCCGAATTCTGGTCGATCACGCTCGGGGGCGTCGGGCGGCCAAGCGAGGCGGTTCCGCCGAAAAGATCACGCTCATCGAGGAGCTGATTCCTGCGGAAGCGGTCGACCCTCTGCTGGAGCTCGATGACGCTCTCGAACGGTTCAGTGTGAGCTTTCCTCGGGCGGCAAAGGCCCTGGAGCTCTACTATTTCGGTGGCCTCACGCTCGAGGAGGTCGGCGAGGTGCTCGGAATCTCAGCGGCTACGGCAATGCGTGATTTGCGATTCGCCGAGGCGTGGCTCAACCGGGAGTGGAACGGCAGCTTCGACGTGCTGCGGGCTCCCATGGCCGCCCACCAGGCCGGAGCACCTGCCGGGCGCCGCGCATGAACCGCTCGCCATTATCCCATCGCGCTCATCGCATCCAGGAGGTCTTCCATGAGCTTGCGGATCTCGAGCCACTCGAGCGATCCCACCGGCTGAACGAGCTCGACGACCCCGTCCTCCGCGATGAAATCGTGTCCCTCTTAGCATCCCACGACGGCGTCGCCGAGCTCCAGGGCTTCCTTGGGCGGCTCCGGCCGTCCATCGATCCACCCGAGAACCTCGTCGCGCAGGACGTCGCACATTATCGGATCGAGGAAAAGATGGGCGGCGGAGGTATGGCCACCGTCTATCGCGCCCGTGACGCACGGCTGGGCCGTGCCGTCGCCCTGAAGGTGCTCTCCCCTCACCTCAGCTCGGATGACTCGGCCAAGAAGAGGTTTATCCAGGAGGCAAGAGCGGCATCGGCCTGTGATCATCCGAATATCGCCGTGGTCCACGACATCGGCGAGACCGACGATGGCCGGCTTTTTATCGCGATGGCGCTGTACGAGGGCGAAACCCTCGCGGAAAAGATCGCGCGTGGCGCACTTCGCCCTTCGGACGCCGTTGATTACGCACGGCAGCTGGCCTCAGGGCTGGGCCGTGCGCACCGGCAAGGCATCATCCACCGCGATGTCAAGCCCGCGAATGTGATCGTGACGGAGGACAACATGGTCAAGCTGGTCGACTTCGGCATCGCAAAGATGGCCGATGTGCACCTGACAAAGACGAGGATGACCCTGGGCACCGTTCGCTACATGAGTCCGGAGCAGATCCGGGGAAGGCGCGTGGACCCGCGCTCCGATCTGTGGTCGCTTGGCGTGGTGCTTTTCGAGATGTTGACCGGTCAGCCACCCTTCCAGGGCCGGCACGAACAGGCCATCATGGATGAGATTGTCCACGGCGAGCTGGTTCCCCTCCCCAGTCTACGAGCGGATGTTCCGGAGTGGCTTGTGCGGATCGTTGGTCGGCTCCTGGAGAAGGATCCGAACGATCGCTATGCAACGGCAGAGAACGTCGTCGTGGACCTGGACCAGCTGATCTTCGGCCGGCGTCAGTACCCCACCGCCACGTCTTCGCCGCGGGGATCGGCACCGCCCTCGAGGAGCACACCATCCGGAAGATAGCGGACGACTATGCCGTCGGCGCGGCCCCACGTTCCGGCAGACCGAAGATTCCAGCCTCGTGCCAGGAGGTTGTCCTGTACATCGCGCGCGAGGGCGCGCGGCTCGTACTCGAGAACATCGGGCAGCCACTGATGATGCACGCGCCCCGCATTCACGGCCTGCTGGATGTTCATCCCATGATCGATGACGTTCAGGATGGCCTGATATACGATCGTGATGATGCGCCCTCCGCCCGGCGAGCCGATGACCATGAAGAGGCGGCCCTCAGGATCCTCCAGGATGGTCGGCGTCATAGAGGAGAGCATCCGTTTGCCGGGCTCGATGGCATTGGCCTCAGAGCCTACTAGCCCGAACATGTTCGGGACGCCCGGCTTGGCCGAGAAGTCGTCCATCTCGTTGTTCAGGAAGAATCCAGCGCCATCCACGACCACGTACGATCCGTAGCTGCCGTTAATGGTCGTCGTGACACTGACGGCGTTCCCCTCCCGGTCGACGACCGAGTAGTGCGTCGTCTCGGTGGACTCGTAGGCCAGCGGATCACCGTAGGTGATCTGAACACTCGAATCCGCGCGATTCGGATCGAACGTCGCCATCCTCCGCTGCATGTACTCCTTGTCGATGAGGGCTTCAACGGGCACGTCGTAATAGTCCGGGTCGCCGAGCCACTCGGCGCGGTCGGCGTAGACGCGCCGCATGGCCTCGCCCATCAGGTGAACCGTCGCGCTGGCGTTGTAGCCCATCTCGCGGATGTCGTAAGGCTCGACCGCGTTCAGCAGCTGCGCGAGGGCGACGCCGCCGGACGACGGCGGCCCCATCGAGATGATGCGATGGTCGCGGTAGGTGCTCTCGAGTGGCTCCCGTTCGACGGCCTCGTAGCTCGCAAGGTCGTCCAGCGTGATGATGCCCCCTCCCCGCTCCATCTCGGCGACGATCAGCTCCGCCGTCTTGCCGCGATAGAAGCCGTCGCGGCCGCGGTCGCGGATCCGGCGCAAGACATCCGCCAGATCCTTCTGCACGAACAGCTCACCCGCTTTGTATTGGAGTTCGGGACTGCCCTTTGTGAAGTATTTCCTGGTGCCTGGATATTGCGAGAAGCGCTCGTAATTACGGTTGAAACTCGCAGCCTTGCCGCGGCTTATCCGATATCCGTCAGCTGCCAACCGGATGGCGGGCGCCATCACGACGTCCAGTGGAAGTCGGCCGTAGCGTTCGTGGGCGAGCAGAAGTCCGGCCGGTGAGCCGGGGACGCCGGAGGCCAGATGCCCGCGGAGGCTGAGGTCCTCGATCACCTCGCCGTTCTCGTCGAGGTACATGTCGCGGGATGCCGCCGCCGGCGCCTTCTCGCGGTAATCGAAGGAGGTCGATCGGCCGTCGTTGAAGCGGATGACCATAAACCCTCCTCCTCCGACGTTCCCCGCCGTGGGATGCACGACCGCCAGAGCGAAGCCGGTGGCCACGGCGGCATCGACAGCGTTGCCTCCCTTCTGCAGGATCTCGACGCCGGCCTGTGAAGCCTCGACCTCGGCCGAGACGACCATGCCGTTGTGGGCCGTAACCGGGCCCGGAACGGCGGTCGTGCGGACGACTGTGCGGGTACATCCGCTAGCCCAGATGGTCAGGATGGCAAGGACGACGGCGACTGCGCCGAGGGGTGCCCACGTATTCAATCTCTGATACACTGCGGTGATGGTAGTGGCGTTGGATGAGGAACAGGAATGCCGAGGCGCCATGATGCTGAGGCGCCAGGATGCCGCGTCTGGATGTCGACATCGAAAAACTAGGTCAAACCGACCGCTGTTTCCAGGGGCCGGCGTCGCGGTTCGCCGGGCCGGCGTCTCGAGCCGCGCAACTCAGCCCCCGGTCCCACTCCAGACGCGTCGCTTTAGGCCGAGCTCGAGCCGCAGTTGCACGGCCTCTCGTCCGCGCTCATCCATCAATTCTTCGAGAGCGATCCCCATCGAGCGGGCCACAAAGTGCACCTTGCTCATGAGGATACGCACGATCTGATCCCACGTGAATACGGCGGCACGCTCGCGGGCCGCTTCGCGGATGGCGGCAGCACGAGCCGGGTTGGCTCGCATCGATGATACGGCGCCCGCGATTTCGTCGGGTGAGTCCGTATCTACGACGATGGAGGTGTGCCCGTCCGTAGCATAGTCCTCGCCGGTGGCGCCGGTGAAGACAAGACCTCCGGCTGCCATAGCCTCGAGCCCGACGAGTCCGAACGGCTCGTGGCCGCTGTTCGCCAGGACGGCATCGGAGGCGGCGTAGAAGGGTCGAAGCAATTCCTGCGTCATGAAAAAGCGCAGGTTGTAGATATCGGCCGGAGACGTCTGACGCAACGCCATCACCAGGTCGATGACGGATGAGGGATTGCCCTCCACGTCGACGATGCTGAGGCCGCGAGCGCGGGCGCACGAAAGCACCTCGTGGCCATGGCCCTCGATGCCTCCGCGCAGCGCGAAAACCACGTGCTCCCCATCCGCCTTCAATCGCGCGGCGGCCTCGACGGCGGTGATCCATCGCTTGTCTGGATCGAACCGGCCGACCTTGAACAGCAGAATGGCCTCCCCCTCCGGATCCAGCGCCTCTCGCACCGCACGGATCTCCCGGCGATCCACCGGCTCCAGGATCTCCGACGGTATGCCGTTGGGGATGACGAGCGGGTTGACGCCGTACTCCCACATCCGGTGCTTCATGTAACGGCTTACCGTGGTAACCTTAGCCGCCGTCCCGAGGCGTGGCCAATCGACGCGGTTGAAGCTCTTCGTGTTGTTGGCATTCCAGAAGATCACCACGCGGTCGGCGAGGCCTTCGCGGGCAAGGAGCTCCCGCAGGCGTATGACGGCCTCGGCCGTATGCCACTCCTCGGCGAGGATGACAGGCAGGCGACCCGCCTCCAGCGCCGGACGAATGATTTCTTCCAGGATGAAGGGGGGTGCAGAGTCCGTGAAATCGAGAAGCTTGCCCTCCTCTCCATCGTACACGCCGGTCGGATGATAGGCGCTGATCCATTGGCACCAGCGGTGGAGAATGAGCCGCCCTGCCAGACGCTCCTCGCGACCCGCGGCCGAGGGATCGCCCACGAACAATACGTGCGTCTCGTAGCCGGTTTCGGCGAGCGTCTGGGCAAGGTGCGTGACACGGACGCCGAGGCCTCCGGCTTGCGCATAGCGGTCGGGACCTTCGAACGCCAGGAGGCAAAACGTGACGGCATGTGGGACAGGGACCAACGCGGGATCGCTGTCGGCATGGTCCCATATTCGCAATCGTGTAGGATCTATGACCGGTCCCTCCATGCTGCGGCCCCCGCCCGTGCTGGTTGTCCGGCACTGCCCATCCCGGCGTACCTGAGTCGCGGAACCGTTCAATCTAGGATGTCGTGCCGCCGAAAACGTCCCTGCGCGCACGAATAGCCTAAATGTTGCAAAGGAGGGAATTGTCTCGGGCCGAAGCCTCCGCGAAACCGGTGCGCACGGTCTGCTCACCTGGTTTAAGAAACAGTGAGTTTTGACGATACGGAAAGTAAGGCGGCCGCTGATTTCCCCGGCGTTAGTATCAGCAGAATCCCGACCAGTATGTACAATCCAGTGGAGTTGGCTATTCGAGCCTCGGCCGTGGCAGCCGTGATCGTGGCCATTCTGGTAATCGCCGTCTTCCAATTGGGCTGATCGGCCGTCTCTTGGTTGAGATGATCGGAGCTCGCCCATCTGAGCGTCCTCGCCGGCTGCGGATGTCCGGTTTTGAGGATGCATTGCCGTGCGATTCTAGTCCTCAGGATGTAGATTCCGACCGCACGGCGGAATGCGATTTTCATTCTCCTCCGCCGCGGTATGCGGCATACGGCTGAGCGATGCCTCCGGGATGCCGCCCATCCGTCCCTCCACACCACACTGCGGAAGCGAATGGCGCTGGCAACTCTCGACTGGCTCCTCATAGTCGCCTATTTCATCATCTCGTTCGGTATCGCCGTTTACTATGCCCGGCGAGCCGGGCGAGATACCTTCGAGTTCTTCCTTTCGGGGCGCAGCATGCCCTGGTGGTTGGCCGGAACGTCGATGGTGGCCACGACCTTTGCGGCCGATACGCCGCTGGCGGTCACCGAACTGGTCGCGCAAAACGGAATCGCGGGTAACTGGCTGTGGTGGAATTTCGCCTTCGGGGGGATGCTCACCGTCTTCTTCTTCGCCCGGCTCTGGCGACGTTCCGGGGTGCTGACGGACGTCGAGTTCGTGGAGCTGCGCTACGACGGCAAGGCGGCGGCCTGGTTGCGCGGGATCAAGGCGCTTTATTTCGGCCTGCTCCTCAATGCGATCATCGTCGGATGGGTGTCCCTGGCGATGGAGACCGTGCTTTCCGTGCTTTTTCCCGACCTGACGGTCTTCGGGCGGTCCTCCTTCAACATCCTGGGAGCGGAGATCAGCGCGGCGCTGGCCGTCGTGGCCATTCTCTTGCTGGTCGTGGCCGTTTTTTCGCTTCTCTCCGGACTCTGGGGGGTCGTCGTGACGGATGCCTTCCAGTTCTTTATCGCGATGGCGGGCAGCATCATCCTCGCGATCGTCGTCCTCCGCCGGCCCGAGATCGATGGCATGAGCGGCCTGATGGCCCAGTTGCCGGAGACGACGTTCCGCTTCCTCCCCACCATTGGGACCGCCGTAGAAGGCGGCGCCGTCCTCGCGCTGAGCGTCGCGTCCTTCGTGGCCTACATCGGCGTGCAGTGGTGGGCGAGCTGGTATCCGGGCAACGAGCCGGGTGGGGGCGGCTACATCGCGCAGCGGATGATGAGCGCGAAGGACGAAAAGCACTCACTCTTCGCCACGCTGTGGTTCACGATGGCCCATTACTGCCTTCGACCGTGGCCGTGGATTATCGTCGCCCTTGCGGCGCTCGTCCTCTATCCCGGCCTCGAGGATCCACGGGAAGGCTTCGTGCTGGTGATGCGCGACGTGCTGCCGACGGGCCTGCTCGGACTCATGTTCGCGGCTTTCCTGGCCGCCTTTATGAGCACCATCTCCACGCAGCTCAATTGGGGGACCTCTTATCTGGTGAACGACCTCTGGCGACGGTTCATCAAGAAGGATGGAGATGAAAAACATTATGTGCTCGTGTCGCGCGTGCTGACGTTCGTGCTGGCGCTGATCTCGATTTTCGTGACGGCCAATCTCGGCTCGATCAGTGAGGCGTGGGGTCTCGTGCTGACGGCTTCGGCGGGACTCGGCCTCGTGCTCATCCTGAGGTGGTATTGGTGGCGCGTGAATGCCTGGAGCGAACTCGTGGCGACGCTCTCCCCCGTCTTTCTGCTCATCGTGGCCCTCATCCTTGGCGCGTTCGGTGTCGTGGTGCCCGGGTTGCAGGCCGAGTTTCCGGTCAATCTATTCTCGGTGACGGCTTTCACGACCATAGTGTGGGTGATTGCTACCTTTGTCACGAGGCCCACATCGCCTGAGGTGCTCGATCGTTTCTACCGGAGGATCCATCCGGGCGGGCCCGGCTGGAAACCGGTTGCTGCGCGCAATTCGGATGTGCAGCCGGACACCGGGCTCGGTGCCCTGCTGGCCGACTGGGTGGCCGGTGTGGTGCTGGTATATACCACCCTCTTCGGCTTCGGATATCTCCTGATGGGCCGTACCGGGCCGATGTTGCTGTGTCTCGTGCTCGCCGTTTCTTCCGCCGCCTTCCTCTGGTGGGATATCGGCCGGCGCGAGCGCGCGCTTCAAGTCTGATCCTCGGAACTGGACGCGACCTGGCTCGTGGGACTCACCCTCGGAAACGAAGGCGTTTTGGTATGAACGAACTGATCATCGTAGGCGATCGCGTTTTGATTGCGCCCGATTCGGGTGAGAAGCAGACCGAGACGGGGCTCGTCTTGCCGGCCTCCGTCGCGGATCGGCAGGAGGTGCGCTTCGGCCGCGTGGAGAAGGTGGGACCGGGCTACGTGATGCCGAATCCGGACTATACCGGTGAGCCGTGGGCTGCTGAACGAGATTCCATCCGATATCTCCCGCTTCAGGCGCGCCCCGGCGATCAGGCCTTTTTCGTGAAGAAGGAGGCTATCGAAATCAGATTCGAAGGTCGGGACTACCTGATCGTCCCGCACTCGGCCATTCTCGCACTCGTACGGCACCACCCGGAGGATCTGCCGGATGACGTGGAGGGGGTGGATTTGAAGGATTTGCTGTCCTAGCGCGTCGAAGATTGGGGATCTCGAGTCACGATCCGGCGCCCTATCATCACCTTACTCGGAACAGAAACGCCGCGTACTCTCTCCAACCGGGGGCGTTCGATTCCTCCATCCTCTCGAGAATTCGGGCGTGTTCGTTTTCCTGGATGGACATTTTCTCCCTGAGTCGCGCCGATGCTCGGTCGATCTCCTCGAGCCGGCGCTCGACGTGACGGCGAAGGCGACGTTCCTCGGCCGGTGATAAGCGCGCTGGCATCACATCCCTGTACTCGGCGACGAGCGACGAGCGCCACAACACTACGCGTGCACGCGTTTCGGGACTGAGCTGCTTCACCTCCTGGATGCGCTCCGGGGTCGCATGGACGGCCGTCCGAATTCCCGAGGCCTTGAGGCGCACTACGACTTTGTGCGTCAGCCCTTCGAACCCCGAAATCTCGCCGATGAAATGATGTTTGAGCCGATTGTTCAGGGCTTCGGCGCGAATCTCCTCCAGGCGGCGTGCGGCGAGGTCTTCCTGCGACGTGAGGATCTCCCGGCGTCGCTCGTCGCCGCGGCGCAGTTCATCGCGGAATCCGGCAAGTAGCGACCGGAAGTAGGCATCCTCCTTCTTCAGGCGGCGGATGCGCCGGACGGCCGGGATGCGCCGGTAACTCCAGACGGCCGCGCCCGCCCATGAGGCGGCGACGATGATTACGATCAGGAGGGCCGCCGTCCATGACGCGACGAATCCAACGAGGGTGGCGAGCGCTAAACCTCCGACCAATAGGGGCATTGCCCACCGCTCGAACGGGGTTGGCTCCCCGAACACTCGCCGCTCTGCGCTGGCGGCGTCGCTCGCCTGTCTGCGTTTTCGGAGAGATGTTAAGCGACCTCGCGCCCCATCGGCGGCCGCGCCGGCGCGCCCGTCGCGTGTTGCTCCGGAAGCATCCTGCACGATTTCGTGCAGCGGCGGCACGTCTTCGGGCTCCATGTAGCACGCGTGGCGCAGCAGATCCACCTGGCCGGCTAGCTGCTCGAGCCGCCGGAGCTCCTCGAAGAGCGCCGAGCTGCCCGGATCGAGCAGGTCATCCGACCGAAAGAGGAGGTTCTCGCCCGTGTCGAATCGCTCCCAGAGCGTCGGCTCGAGGGCACAGGCCTGCAGCGCCGTGTCGATCAGCAGCGCCGAAAAGCGATCGAGGTACGGCCCGAAATCGCGCTCATCGCGATCCGGATGCTGGTAATTCCGATGGCCCACTTCCGGACTTCGCCGCCCTTCGAGCCCCGGCACGAACATCGTATCGTAATCCACCAGGCGGAGCCCGTCTGCATCCACCAGGATGTTGCCGTGCTGGAGGTCGCCGTGTGCGATCGTCGCCGCCTCGAGCGCCGCCATCATGCGGCGCCACATCGGCACGAGCGCCGCGACGGCATCCACTCGCCCGGCGCCGATCTGCTTCGCGACGAAGGCGTTGAGCCCATGCCCATCCAGCCATTCCATCTTCAGGATGGGGTACACGCCGCCGCCGACGCGAATCCCGCGGCGCTGGTACACGAACTCGGCCATGTACGGCAGTTCGAGACCCGCCAGGTGCTCGCCAATGGCGCGGTAGCGGCGCCGCTGATCAGGGACATCCGTCAGGAAGCACTTGAGCGCCCAGCGCGCCGTGCGCGTGCGGACGGGAAAGACGACGGCGAACGCGCCCGTGATGGCCCGCGGCAGGCCGAGGGCGTTCGTTTCCGGCTCTGCATCCTGCAGATCGGGATCGAGCAGCGCGATCGAAGGGAACTGGAGGGCCTCCTGATATTCGCCCGGCGTCGGGTAGCTCATCGTCGAACGCGTCTTACGGCCGGATATAGCGGCTTACGGCTGGATGTAGACATGAATGAGCGTCGCGTCGTCGTTGCGCATACCGCCCCTCTTTACTGCCTCAAGCCAGCGCTCCACCGGCTCGCCGTTCAATGCTTCGATCGACCGACCGCGAAGCAGCCATTCCGCCACGGCGTCAGTGGCGAAGACGAAAGCATCGCCGGGGCACCAATCGCCGGATGCGCCAAGAATCTCCGTGGGTGTGTCGCGGCTCGAGACTAGCGGCGGGCGATGGGTGAAGGCATCCGGATCGTCGATCGGCCAGGCCTTCAACAGGGCGTCACCGCGGAGGTGAAAAAGGCAACAGTCGCCGACGGCTTCGGCGACCCAGCCGTCCTGCCGGAGCTCGAATGAGAGGATGGCGGCGTGGGCGCCTTCGGCCGCTTTGGCTGCGACGTACCAGCGGGTATCAGGCTCAGGCGACCAAGAGTCGCGCGCCTGACGGATGGCTTCGGACATCGGTGAGTAGGTGTTCGGGGTCGCACCATCTGCATTCGGGGCCAGATCTCGGGCGTTCGAAGCCATGTCTGCGGAGTTCGTGGCCATGTCTCCCGCGTTCGGAGCCATGTCTCCCGCATTCGGGGCCATGTCTGCGGAGTTCGAAGCCATGTCTCCCGCGTTCGATGCCATGTCTGCGGAGTTCGAAGCCATGTCTGCGGAGTTCGTGGCCATGTCTCCCACGTTCGGGGCCATGTCTCCCGCATTCGGGGCCATGTCTGCGGAGTTCGAAGCCATGTCTCCCGCGTTCAAAGCACCGGCATCCTCGTTCGTCTTACATCCGCTTACGAATGCGTCGACGAGCGCGCGAGCCCATCCACCCGAAAAGATCGACTCCGTGGCCCCGTCGGCGATGGCAGCGCGAAAGGGCAACCGCGGCGACGAGACGGCGAAGGCGTCCTCGTATTCCTCAGGGCGATGACCCGCCTTGGGTTGCCATGCCGTCCGGATGATCAACTTTGGATCGCTCACCGTAGATGGGATGGCCGCGTTCCAATTTCGAGGAAACGGACGAGCGCGGCGGGATCGGCGTTGAAGATGAAACCTCGCGAGTCGAGGCTCACCTCGTAGCCCTCGTGCTCGGCGGCCGCACGCATCGGGAAGGGCAGCGGGCTCGACATCTGGAAGAGTTGGAGCGCGTATTCGTCGGACGGCAGCTCGGCGGCGGAATCCGGCAGCTCGACGGCCGGCTCCTCGGAGGATGACAGATGCACATTGAAGAGGAGCACGTCGCCGTCGTCAGTAGCGTACGAGGTCACGCGGCGCGCGAACTCAAGGGGCTCGCCGTCGGTCGCTTCGCCGTCGGTGACGTTGATGACGATGGGTGGAAAATCGCGCGGATGCAGATCGATCCACGCCCGCACGATCTGCGCGGCGAGGTCGAGGGCCTGGCACATCGGCGTGCCATTCTTCGCATGCGGATCGAACCAGACCGGAAATTTAGTGCGCTGTGTGATGATCTCGCCGTTGCGGCGGATCTGCTGGAGGCGCTCCTCCATCCGCAGCGGCCGCTCGGCCAGGTGGCTGATGGCGACGAGATCCTGGTGGATGTCGTCGACCGGACGGATGAGGGGCTGAACACGATCCCCATAGCCGACGATTCCGATGTAGAAGTAGTCGCGGACACCATCCTCTTTGGCACATCGGAGGATGAGGTTTTGCAGGAGACGGTTGACGACATCGGCCAGCACACGCGACTTGCTTGGCGCCGCGTCCCCTCGTTGCTCGGCCCCGCCGAAAGGATCCTGCATTGAGGCAGACTGATCCAGTAGAAAAAGGATGGCCGTCGGGTGGGTGCGGCTAATCTCGGCGGAATACGGCATAAACCTGAATATGGAGAGGTACTCAGTCAGACACTCGTTTGAACGACAAATCCGGACCTACGGACGAGTCTAAAGGCGGATGCCTGTTGTAACAGGTAATACGTATTTTCGGACAAATCACCCAGGCAGATGCTTGTTACAACGGTTAATCCATACTATCGGACAATTCGCGATGCGGGTGTTTGTTGCAACAGTTAAATCCGACTCCTCGGACGCTACCCGAAACTCAAAGTCCGAGATGCGTGGTAGAGCCAATTTTCCGGACAGATTCGGAGAATTGGGATGGCTGTTCGAACGATTCGATCAGGACTCTCGGACTAAGTCGGACAAACCCGGACAACCCGGACAAACCCGCACAAACCCGGACTTACCCGGACTTTGGATAGAATCCGGCGCTGATTATATCCGAAGTCTGAGCCTATTCCGAACTCTGGAAAAATCCGAAGTCTTGGACAGAATCCGAACGCTGGGGAAAAAATCCGAACTCCCGGACAA
>CBFGRV010000080.1:0-12395 GCA_965651265.1 uncultured Rhodothermales bacterium | reverse complement strand
TAGTAGCTGTGGCCGCCCTGGCGTGGCCGAAGCTGGACCTCAAGGGCAGCAGCGGCGCCGCCACGGCACAGCGCAGCCAGGGACCGCTCAGCGTGACGGCGCACATGACGACGCCGGAGCGTCTGCAGGAGCGCGTGCTCACGACGGGCACGCTCCGTGCAAACGAGGAGGTGGAGCTCGCGGCGGAGGCATCGGGGAAGGTGACGGCCGTGCTCTTCCAGGAGGGCTCGTACGTGGAGGCCGGGCAGCTTCTGCTCAAGATCAATGATGCCGAGCTGATCGCCGAGCGCGAGCGCATTCGGTCGCGCATCGGACTGGCCGAGCAGCAAGTGGAGCGGCACCGCGTGCTCCTCGAGAAAGGCGGCGTCAGCCAGGAGGAGTTTGATCTGACGCAAAACGAGCTCCGCGTTCTCGAGGCCGAGCTCGCTCTCAATGAGGCGCGGATCGCCAAGACGGAAGTGCGCGCGCCGTTCGCCGGCAGGCTCGGCCTCCGGCACGTGAGCGAGGGCAGCTACATCACCCCGCAATCGCGCATCGCATCCCTGCAGGATGTCTCGCCGATCAAGATCGATTTTTCGCTGCCGGAAAAATACGCCGGACAGGTGGGCCCGGGAAGCATCCTGCATTTCAGCGTCGCAGGCTCGACCGAGCGCTACGAGGGCACGGTGTACGCTGTCGAGCCGCGAATCGACGAGAGCACGCGCACGCTGCAGATCCGTGCGACGAGCCCGAACCGCGACGGCCGGCTGACGCCGGGCGCCTTCGCCGACATCGAGCTGGTGCTGGCGGAACATGAGGAGACGCTCACCGTGCCGGCGATCGCCGTCGTTCCTGAGCTCGGGGGCAAGAAGGTGTTCGTCGCGAGGAACGGCGCGGTCGAGGAGCGTTCGGTCGAAACGGGCATCCGCACGGACTCCGTGGTCCAGATCCTAAGCGGCCTGGCGCAGGGCGATACCGTGCTCACGTCCGGACTCCAGCTGGCCCGCACGGGCGTGCCCGTGGACGTGACGGTCGAGAATACGTTGGGCCTCGAGACGGTCACGACCGTCGTTCCGGCTGAAGCAGCGGCCAATTGAATGCGCCTGAGTCGCCGCGGTCGACCATGACTCCATCCAGCCGAAAACGAACCCGCGCATGAGCCTCTATTCACTGAGCATTCGGCGGCCGGTCATGGCGACGGTCATGTCCGTGGCCATCGTCATTTTCGGCGTGATCGGCTTTTTCTTTCTGGGAGTGCGCGAGTACCCGGCCGTGGATCCGCCGATCATCAGTGTGAGCACCGTTTATCGCGGCGCGAACGCGGATGTCATCGACGCGCAGATCACGGAGCCCCTCGAAGAATCCATCAACGGGATCGACGGCATTCGGACGCTGACGTCGGTGAGCCGCGAGGGGCGATCCACCATCACGGTCGAGTTCAACCTGGGCACCGACCTGGAGCGTGCGGCCAACGACGTGCGCGACCGCGTCTCGCGGGCCATGCGCGTGCTGCCGCCGGACGTCGAGCCGCCCACCGTGTCGAAGGCCGACGCCGACGGGCAGCCGCTCGTCTTCCTGAACGTGAAGAGCGACCGGCGCGACCTGCTGGAGCTCAGCGAGCTCGCCGACAACATCTTCAAGGAGCGGCTTCAGACCATCCCCGGCGTGAGCCAGGTCGACATCTGGGGCGAGAAGCGCTACGCGATGCGGCTGTCGATCAACCCGCAGAAGCTGGCCGCCTACAGCCTCACGCCGCTCGACGTGCAGAATGCGCTCCGGCGGGCGAATGTCGAGCTGCCCAGCGGCCGCATCGAAGGGGCCGACGTCGAGCTGACCGTCCGCACCATGGGCCGCCTAGCCACGGTGGCCGATTTCGAGAATCTCATCCTCAAGCAGGACGGCTCGCGCATCGTGAGATTCCGCGACGTCGGAACCGTGCGGCTCGGCGCCCAGAACGAGCGTAGCGTGCTCATGCGCGATGGGGAGCCGATGGTGGGCGTCGTGCTGCGCCCGCTGCCGGGCGCCAACTACATCGCCATCGTGGATGAATTCTACGAGCGCGTCGAGGAGATCAAGAAGGATATCCCGCCGGATCTGGAGCTGGGAATCGGATTCGACAACACCGAGCAGGTGCGCGCCAGCATCGCAGAAGTGCAGGAGACGGTGTTCATGGCGTTCTTGCTCGTCGTACTCGTCATCTTTCTGTTCCTGCGCGATTGGCGCACTACGGTCATTCCGGTCCTCGTCATCCCCGTGGCCCTGATCGGCGCGTTCTTCGTGATGTACCTGATGGGCTTCTCCATCAACGTGCTCACGCTTCTGGCCATCGTGCTGGCCGTCGGAATCGTGGTGGATGACGCCATCGTCGTGCTCGAGAACATCTACGTGCGTGTCGAGAGGGGCGAAGAGCCCGTCAAAGCCGGTGTCGAGGGCACGCGCGAAATCTTCTTCGCCGTCATCGCCACGACACTGGCGCTCGTCACGGTCTTCCTGCCCATCCTGTTTCTCGGCGGCCTCGTGGGCCGGCTGTTTCGGGAGTTCGGGGTCGTGCTGGCCGGCGCCGTGATCATATCCTCGTTCGTGGCGCTGACCCTCACGCCGATGCTGGCTACGCGGCTGCTCAAGCGGCGCGATCGGCATCCGTGGTTCTACGAAAAGACGGAGCCGTTCTTCGTCAAGCTGACGGGCGCGTATCGCCGCTCGCTGGCGGGCTTTATGGAGCATCGTTGGAGGGCGTTCGCGCTGATGGCGCTCGCCGCCGGCATGATCGTGCTCTTCTTCAACATCTTGCCTTCGGAACTGGCTCCCCTCGAGGATCGGAGCAGCGTGAGGATGTTCGCGTCGGCTCCGGAAGGGGTCACATTCGAGTATATGGATACCTATATGCAGCGCCTCATCGCGACCGTGCAAGATGAGGTGCCGGAGGGCAACGCCATCATCTCCGTGACCTCGCCCGGCTGGGGAGCGGCGGGATCGGTCAATTCGGGATTCGCGTTCGTGATATTGAGCAAGCCGGACCAGCGCCAGCGATCGCAGCAGCAAATTGTGGATGGACTCATGAGGCGCGTCGCCACGCTGACGGGTGCGCGCGTCTTCGTTTCACAGGAGGAGACCATCTCTGTGGGACGCTTCGGCGGCCTCCCCGTGCAGTACGTGCTTCAGGCGCCGAACCTCCAGAAGCTGATCGACGTGATCCCCGAGTTTCTGGATCGGGCCAACCAGGATCCCGTGTTCGCCTTCGCGGATGTGGATCTGAAATTCAACAAGCCCGAGCTCCAGGTCTCCATCAACCGCGAGCGTGCCGAGAGCATGGGCGTCTCTGTGCTCGATGTGGCGCAGACACTGCAGTTGGCCCTCAGCGAGCAGCGGCTGGGATACTTCATCCGCAACGGGCAGCAATACGAGGTCATCGGCCACGTGGATCGAGAGAGCCGTAGCCAGACGCTCGACCTCCGGAGCCTGTACGTGCGCGCCGCCAACGGGATGCCCGTGCTGCTGGACAATCTGGTAGATGTGCGCGAGGAAAGCTCGCCGCCGCAGCTGTATCGCTTCAACCGCTACGTCTCGGCCACCGTCTCGGCGCAGCTCAACCCGGGCTTCACGGTAGCGGATGGCATCGAGGCGATGGACCGCATCGCGGCGGACGTGCTGGATGAATCCTTTTCGACAGCCCTCGCCGGCGCGTCACGGGATTATGTCGAGAGCTCCGGCGGCGTGATGTTCGTTTTTCTCCTGGCCCTCATACTCATATACCTCGTGCTCGCCGCACAATTCGAGAGCTTCCGCGATCCGCTCATCATCCTGCTCTCCGTGCCGCTCGCGCTGGCAGGCGCGCTGCTCTTCCTCTGGTACTTCAATCAGAGCCTCAACATCTTCAGCCAGATCGGCATCGTGATGCTGGTCGGGTTGGTCACCAAGAACGCCATCCTGATTGTGGAATTTGCCAACCAGAGGCGTGCAGCCGGACGCAGCATCATGGACGCTGCACGCGACGCGGCGGCTCAGCGTTTCCGCCCAATCCTGATGACGACGTTCTCGACCATTCTGGGCATCCTCCCGATTGCTGCTGCGCTCGGCGCCGGAGCGGAAAGCCGCAAGCCGATGGGCATCGCCGTCATCGGCGGCCTCGTCGTCGGAACGATGTTCACGCTGTACGTCATCCCGGTCATGTATACCTATTTGACGTCCCGTAAGGCGCGATTGACTCTGGCCCAGAGTGGCGACGGGTTTGGAGCGGCCGACGAGGTGGAAACCATTCGGCCCGTCACGCAAGAGGTGGTTGGATGATGATTGCGCGAACGCTCTCCATCCTGTTTGTGGGTGTGTGGATGGCAGGTGCGGCCGCGGCGCAGCCGGAGCTGTCGCTCAGCGAGGCCATCCGCCTGGCGCGGGAGAACAACTACGCCATCCGGATCGCGGACAATGAGGTGCGGATGGCGGAGAATGATTATTCGATCGGCAATGCCGGATTTCTGCCGACGCTCTCGCTGAACGCGAATCAGAGCCGGCGCGCCTTCGGGAATTTCTCGGACGACGGCGGATCGTTCGCCACGGCGAGCACCGTAGATCTGTCGATGGACCTCAGCACGACGATCTTCGATGGCGGGGGCCGCTTCGCCACATACCGGAGGCTGGGTTCGGAGCTGGAGCTGATCGAGCGGTCGGCCGAGCGCACGATGGAGTCCGTCCTGGCCGACGTCGTGGTAGCCTACTACGATCTCGTCCGGCGGCAGCAGCAGCTGGAGGTTCTGCTCGATGCCGTCGAGGTGTCCGAGGAGCGGCACCGGATCGCCGAGCTTCGTCGCGATCTGGGATCGGCTTCGGAGTTGGAGGTGCGCCGCGCGCGTGTCGATTTGAACGCCGACCGCGCGGAGCTGCTTCGGCAGGAGGTCGAGTTGGCCAACGCGAAGGCCTCGTTCAAGCGGCTTCTTGCACGCGACGGCGACTTCGACTTCACGGTCGCCGACACGATCGTGATCGACCGGTCACTGACGCTGGAGGCCGTGCGCTTGCAGGCGTTGCGAAACAACAGAACGCTGGCCGTCGCAACACAGGCGCGCGAAACGGCGGAGCTCGTGAAGGCGGAGGCTCGCGCCGAGCGGCTCCCTACGATCGGGCTCACGGCAGGATACGCCTTCAATGATCTGACATCCGAGCTTGGGCTCCCCTCCGGCCGCCCTCCAGGGCTGAACTACGGGATTTCGGCATCCTGGGGTATTTTCGATGGCTTCAATCGCCGGCGGCGACTGCAGAATGCGGATATCGCCCTGAGGAACAGCCAGTTGGTACTCGAGGATGCACGTACCGAGGTGCTGACGCGGCTCGAGACCGCATATCAGAGCTATACCAACAGGCTCCAACACGTCGACCTCGAGCGCGAAAACGTGGCGCTGGCCGGATTCAACGTCGAGGTGGCGCTGGAGCAGTTCCGCGTGGGCACCATCACCTCGGTCGAGCTCCGCGAGGTTCAGAGCGCCTACACGAGCGCAGAGCTCCGCTACATCACGGCCCAATTCGAGGCGGCCCAGGCGCAGACGGAGCTTCTGCTCCTGAGCGGCACCCTGCTCGAGCGGTTGGATGGGTAGAGCGGTCGTTTCTCCGGACGGCACCCTGCTAGACCGGTTGGAGAGGTAGAGTGATCGTTTCTCCGGGCGGCACCCCGCTCGACCGATTGGAGAAGTAGAGTGGCCGTTTCTCCGGGCGGCACCCCGCTCGACCTGTTGGAGAGGTAGAGTGGTCGTTTCTCCGGGAATCCAAAGAATCTGGGTCGTCCGAGGTTATAAATCCCGCTCTGAAGTGTCTAGTGTTGAAGGGCGCCGGTACCGAGGCGTCCTATTCAGCAGTCTGGACCTCGACGGTGATCGTTCCACGTCCTCTTCAATCCTTCGACCAAGCCGGAGCTCGGTCTCCGACACCAGGCCAGCCTCTCAAGCTGGAGGTGTTAGAGGTCTCTCGCCTCCCCGCAGGGCCTTATACAGTCACGCAGGCGGCCCAAATAATTTCGCGCATCCATGGAGGCCTCGAATCGATCGAGGATTACCGCCTCAAGCTGAAGTGGTGGATGGGTTACGTTCTTCGCCATACTCGTGCGCAGCGCGGGATGCGACGAAAAACGATCGATCAGATCGTAGAGCTTCTCCATCGGGATTATGGAATTCGGCTGAGCAAGTCCTCCCTTTACGAGTGCTTGAAGCTCTACGATGTCATGGGAGGTGACGTCGCGGCCTATCTCCGGTGGATCGATCAGATAAAGCTGCTATACGAGCGGCCGGTGTACTGGTATGATGTGCAGCGAGATCTGCTCGGTGGTCGAAACAATCCCGACGTGATAGGCCGGGAAGAGGCGGATAGGCGCGACTATCACGATGCCGAGCGCGCCGTGGAGGCCATCGAACGCATCATCATTCGTGCCCACGAAGGAAATGAGGAGGCCGCAGGCGTACTCGAAGCTATGCGGCAGAGCATTCTTGGCCTTCAACTGCTCGGTGATACGAGTCGTCGGTCGCCCCGCAGCAGCGAATATTTGACGTTCGTAGGCTCGTATCCGTGCGTCGTTTGCGCGCACCCTGCAGAGCCTCATCACGCGCTTGGCCGCCGAGGCGTGGGCGTAAAGCCGAGTGATTTCGGATGCGTGCCCCTATGCCGAGCGCATCACAACGAGTTTCACGGTCGCGGCCCGCAAACCTTTGAGATGCAGTACGATGTAAATCTGGCAGAAATCGCGCTGAACCTACTCCACCGCTATGTCACGGGCTGCTGGCTGACAATGTCGATGCGGCGCGTACGATGAGTTTTGTCCAGGCGTCTGGACAAACCGACCGTCTCCGTAGCGTGTGCGATGAATTTGTCCAGGGGTCTGGACAAACTGGCCGCCTCCGTAGCGCGTGCCCTGCGTTTGTCCAGGCGTCTGGACAAACCGGCCGCCTCCGTAGCGCGTGCCCCTGAGTTTGTCCAGGCGTCTGGACAAACCGACCGCATCTATGATGCGTGGTAAACCGCGTGCCGTGCGACTCATAGGCCAGCCAGGCGGCCTCAATCCATCCGTTGGAATCGCTGTGGTACGAATCGGTCACCGCGGCGGTGGCCCAAGCCGGCGAAGCCGCCGACGAGTAATCATCAATGCGAAAGGTCCTTCAGCAGCTTGGCCGTCTCTTCCTTGTGCTCGGTCTCGTCGCTGATGATCTCGTCGAGGTCCGCGGCAAGTCCATAGTCGCCGAACTCTTCGGCCTGCTTCCGCCGCTGCACGTAGCGCTCGATAGTCTCGGTCTCGGCCTTCAGCACGGCCTCGAGCATGTCGCGGGCACCCGTGTACAACTCCACCGGTGCGGGCGTCGTCGTAGGCGTACCACCGAGCGCCGTAATCTTGTTGGCCAGGAACTGAGCGTGCCTCAGCTCCTCGAGGATTTCGGTCTCGAAGAATCCCGTCAGAATCGGCCGATGGATGCCTGAGGCCATGGCCGTAAACGAGTTGTACATGATCACCGCCTGGTACTCGTAGGAGAGGTCCTCGTTGAGGCCCTCGACCAGCGTGTCTCGATCCACTTTGGTTTCGACTTGCATTTTGGCTCTACATTTTGGGTGGGACTGATATATGATACACCCAACCCAGGGCAATCTCCGTAACGAAGATGCGAAGTAGCGGCACGCTTGAAGAAGAAGCGATGGAGAGGAACGTTATGGAAGCGAATGAGCAATGCCCTTCAAGCGAATGAGCGACGCCTTTCAAAAGAATGAGCGACGTCGTTCAAAAGAATGAGCGACGTCTTTCAAGCGAAATGAGCGATGCTTTTCACGTAGCGATGAAGAGGCGCGCTAGAAAAACATACCCGTCGACAGGATCATGACGCGATCGTCCTTCGAGAAGCCGACACCGGCGCGCACCGTAAGCAGGTAGAATGGAGTGACCCACACTCCGCCGCCGTAACCCTGGTGCCAGCGATTCGAGTCGTCGCCGTCCGCCCACACGCGTCCAATGTCGTAGAAGCCGTACGTCCCAAGCTCGCCGCGCGTGAGGTAGACATTGAAATCCATCAATTTCAGGCGCAGCTCACTATTCGCATAGGCGTTCGTCCGGCCGGAATAGCGCGTTCGAGACAGCCCGCGGAGGTTCTCTCGCCCACCAACAGTGTTGGCCTGATAGAAGGCAAAGTCCCCAATGTTCGTGGCGCCGCCGGCGCGGAAGGCCACGGTCACGGGACTCAGCAGCCGTAGAGCATAGCTTGCCTCGGACGCAAACCGCGCGAAACGATAGTCCGACCGCCGCAGGCTCGCATTGATGCTCGCCTCGGTGATGAACCGTAGTCCGGATTGCATCGCGGCTGTGGTATCGCGCCCATCGATTTCGAAACGCGTCACCAAGCCACCGAAATACTTGTCGGCAAAATCATTTTGCGTGTACCCGGACTGCGTCGGATTGCTTTCGGAGACGCCATCTGGCGGCTCCACGTTGGTGAACTCGAAGTATGGACCGATCGAAATTCGGACCAATGAGCTGAGGTCCCGTTCGAGCGCCGGGTTGGCCCGAATCCAGCGCAGATGCGCCACGAACTGATCGTTGGCACCCGACGGTGTCTCGTTCCCGAATCCGTAGAAGTCATCGTAGCGGTCGAAGTCCAGCACATCGGCTTCCATCCCCAGATCCCATCGGCCAATAAAATCCGTTATGAGCCCATCATAGTGGATGTTGTAGCCCCGGCTCCGCGGCGCGTAGTTTGCCACGATCTGATGCCGTGCCGCGTAGGGTTCGCGCATGAATCCGTAGCGCACCATGCGGATGCCGCCTCCCAGATAGATCCCTTCATCCGAATCATAGTCGAAAGCAACAGCGGGACCGACACGATCGAATTCGTATCGATGGAGGGTGTAGGTGTACCCCACAGAATCCTCCAGCACTTTCACATCCGGCGCCGTCTCACGAGACACGGTGTTGACCTCGTCGTCGTAGAAGCGAAAATCACGCGGCTGGTGCCCCCGGTCAGCGACCACGACATCATCCCCGTCGCCGCCGACTGCAAATACGTTGACTCCGCGATTCACCGGGCCCGTGAGAATGAACTCATCGTCACCTCCAAGTCCGTAGAGCCGGACCTCGTCGGTCTCTTCGATCAAGAACTCGCGACGGTAGAGCTTCTGCCCATCATGCTCGATTGAGATGATGGTGCGGTAATCGTCGACGCGATCGATGACGAATCGCTCCGATTCGTCCGAACCCACGACATCCACCTTCTGCATCAGGAGCTCGTAGTACTCCTCGGCGGCCCGGCTTAGGTCGTCTCGTCGAGACTTCAGTGCCGCGGCCGTTTCCTCGCCCATACGCGCATAGACGGGCGCCGGCCAGGAGCGGAGGGCGCTGTCGATCACGTCATCGGTAAGGGCCTCCCGAAGCTCGTCCGCGATTCGTATCCAATCCGTGCGGTCGAGCTCGGAGGCGAAAAGAAGATCAAGCTTGGCCCCCTGGTAATTCAGCCCGATCAGGTTATCGATCTCGTCTCTGAAGTACGTCTGCTTCCGAAGCACCGTCTTCCCAGTGAATCGCCCGACCTGGTTGAATAGTCCGTCGAAGCGGGCAAAGGCGAAGTCGCGGTCGATGGGAACTGGAAGAAATCGGCGGCCATCGTCGACGGCGGCCCAGAACCACTGCTCATCGTGCCGGTCTCTGTCTCCGATGAACATGTCGAAGAGGCGCGCGCGAGCGTAGGCTTCCTGATCGACCCGAGTCTCCGCATCGGCTATGATTCGCTCGTAAAGATCCTCGAAATCGATGGCCTCCCTGGAATAGGCGAAGCGGGCCTCGTCGCTCACGTCTTCGTCGACCTTCCGCTCGAGCATTCCTAGCGCGTTCGCGAACGCATCGCGGTGCTCACCGAGGCGCGGATCGTCGGGGATGAAGACGAGCTGCGGTGACGTGTGCAGAACGCCGGCCGCCTCGGCCAGCGGTGCAATGACGAAAGCGGAGTACGGATTGAGGGAGGAAATCTGATCTTCGACCAACGATTCCACGATCGTTCTCCGGGTGCCCTCGGGCAGCGCGTCGCCGGCGCGTTTCTCCATCTTCCTCAAAATGAAATGACGCCCATCCGCCCCTTCCAGAAACAGGATGGAGGTCTGCAGGCCCCCCGCCGCTCCGGTGGGAGTCAGCCCACCGGCCGTTCTGGACAGATCGATAATCGGAACTTCGATTGGAACGGACCACAAGTCGCGGTACTCGTCTCCCAGAAAGTACTCCTTCACAGGGCCGGCTTCGAACCGATCATCGGCGTTGCCCGTCCAGATTCCCTGCGTATACACGCGGTGCGGACCGACCGGAGCACCGTTTTCGGCTCGCTCGATGTCATCATCCCATCTCACCTGCGCCAGATCCTGCTGAACGGCGCGAGCCGTGTCAGCATCCAGCATCAGGAGGGCGACCGCCAGGATCGCCGCCGTAGCAGTTCGTCGCATTGTATGTCAGTCGATTCCTTTTCGAGGTTGTCGAACTGACTATCTGCGAGATGACAGCGAGTTTAGGAAATGGGGCAACCTTGTGGTAATCAATCGTGGCGATCCGATCCGATCCTGTTACGGGACGCGGATCTCCCGGCTTTCGCGTTCCTGCGATCCTAACGCACGCCCAGCAAGAGCTCGGTGACGAGCTGGTCCAGCCGCTCGTAGCCCTTGCCGCGTGCGGCGATCGACCGCCGATCGAAAGTGTGCGCCTTGAGCTGATCGGCCTTCTCGCGTGAGAATCCCCCCGCGAACTCCGGGTGGTCGGCCGATGACGCGTGAGCCTCCCGCAGCAGCGCCTGGATTTCGTCATCCTCATTGAACTGCCGCGCCTTCTCCTTCAGGATGAGGTAGCTGCGCATGCACCCGCGGGCAAACTCCTTCACGCCCTCGAGATCCTCCGTGCGGTACGCGTGGGCATCGAAGTGCCGCGGCCCCTCGTAGCCCACATCCTCCAGGAACTTGACGAGGAAGAAGGCCGGCTTGGGATTATAGCCTGCGAAGCGAAAATCCTGGTCGTACCGGCCTGGATTCTGATCGTTCAGGTCGATGTGGAAGAGCTTCCCGGCATCCCAGGCCTGCGCCACGGCGTGGGTGAAGTTGAGGCCGGCCATGTGCTCGTGGGCCACCTCCGGATTCACGCCGACCATCTCGGGGCGGTCGAGCGTTTCGATGAAGGCGAGCATGGCGCCGACCGTCGAGAGATAGATGTCGCCGCGTGGCTCGTTCGGCTTGGGCTCGAGGGCGAACTTCAGGTCGTAGCCCTGATCCACGGCGTACTCGCACAGGAAGTTCAGCGCCTCGCGGAACCGCCTGAGCGCATCGAGCGGGCTCTTCGTCGCATCCGACTCGGTGCCCTCGCGCCCGCCCCAGAACACGTACGTTTGCGCGCCGAGCTCCACGCCGAGATCCATGGCCCGCATCGTCTTCTGGAGGGCATAGGCCCGCACGGCCGAGTCGTTCGACGTGAAGGCGCCATCCCGGAAGACGGGATCGGTGAAGAGATTCGTGGTGGCCATCGGCACCTTGAGGCCGGTGTCATCGAGCGCCCGCCGGAAGTCCCGGACGATCCGATCGCGCTCGGCCGGACTCGCGTCGATCGGCACGAGGTCGTTGTCGTGGAAGTTCACGCCATAGGCGCCGACCTCGGCGAGCAGGTGCACGATATCGACGGGGTCTAGGGCCCCGCGCACGGGTTCGCCGAAGGGATCACGGCCGACGTTGCCGACGGTCCACAAGCCGAAGGTGAACTTATGCTCGGGCTTCGGTTCGTACATGGCGATCTGGTTTTCTTTCGGATGGGTGAAGGATGCGGTTCGATGCGCTCAACGTGAGCGGCCTGCAAGGTACGAAGGAAGACGATGAGTGTCGGCCTTTCTATCTTGGATCGCGAGATCACGGATCACGCTCTGTTTCGCCAAATTCATCGCCTAAGTCCATCCACCAAATCCATCTCCGCCGCATGCCCGAGTCCTTTCCCGAATCGTTCATCTGGGGCGCTTCCACATCCGCCTATCAGATCGAAGGCTCGCCCCTGGCCGACGGCGCCGGGCCGAGCATCTGGGACCGGTTCGTGCGGATGCCCGGCAACGTGGCGGATGGCACCTCGGGCGACGTGGCGTGCGACCATTACCGGCGCTTCGAGGAGGATGTCGATCTGATGGCGCAGCTGGGTCTCGGCTCGTATCGGTTCAGCATCGCGTGGAGTCGCGTTTTCCCCGATGGCATCGGGCGCGTGAACCAGGCGGGGCTCGACTTCTACAGCCGGCTCGTCGATACCCTGCTGGAGCACGCCATTCAGCCGAACGTGACCCTGTATCACTGGGATCTGCCCGCGGCCCTCGACGAGCGTGGAGGGTGGCTGAATCGGGATATTTCGGGATGGTTCGCGAATTACGCGCGCGCCGTTTTCGAGGCGCTGGACGATCGCGTCC
>CBFGRV010000079.1:0-13059 GCA_965651265.1 uncultured Rhodothermales bacterium | reverse complement strand
ACAGAATATACCGGAGGCAACACGTGCCGCGCGATTTGGCCAGGGGATCGCCCGGCACGTTGCCTCCACTCTCATTCTACTGCTCTCCAAGAATAGGAGGGATCTCGCCGTGCGGTCTGGCCAGGGGACTGCATTCGCGATAATCCGCTCCTCGCCCTCATCCGCCAGACACGTTTTGGCGGATGAGGGCTTTTTTTTGCCCTTTCACGATGGCCTCTGCGACCCTGATGCGTGGGGCATGGCGCTTTGACTGCAGTCAGGTCGCCGACTTCATTGAAAAGCGACTCGCGCTTGCTTTCCTTGTAGGCCAACGAACGAGGATCACACACCAACCACGAGCGAGCGGGCGTGGCTAGCACCTCCGGCACTCCATCTATCCAGATCGACCCCGATGTTCGCGGAGACTCCGCAGACGAGACGAGACAGCATGTCTTGAACCGCATTCTAGAGTCAGGGGCAATAGCCGTAATCCGAATGGCCGACTCCGAGCGTCTGCTGCGCGTGATCGATGCTGTACGCGCCGGCGGGGTCACGGCTATAGAGGTGACGATGACGACGCCGGATGCCCTCGAGGTCATCGCTCGTGTTGCGCAAGCCGGTTCCGGTGTGGAGATCGGTGTGGGTTCCGTTCTGGATGCCGACACGGCGCGCCGCGCCATCGATGCGGGTGCTCGCTACGTCGTGAGTCCTATCTTCAAGCCGGAAATCATTCGCGCCGCACACGAGCGCGGTGTACCCGCGATGCCGGGCGCCTTCTCACCGACAGAAATTCAGGCGGCATGGGAAGCCGGTGCGGACGTCGTCAAAGTCTTTCCAGCAGATGCCTTCGGGATGGCCTACTTCAAGGCCGTTCTCGCTCCCATGCCGCACCTGCGCCTCATGCCTACGGGTGGCGTGACCCTGGACAACGCCGGGGACTGGATACGAGCCGGCGCCTGCGCCGTCGGTGTGGGAAGCGCCTTGCTGGACAAGCGTGCCATTGCGGACGGCAATTTCGACAAGCTCACTGACAACGCGCGAACCCTTCGCCGAAGCGTCGAGAAAGGGCGATCCGGCTAACGGATAGTCATCCTGACAAAGCGAAGAACCCGGATCCGGAAATTCGCACCTCGCCCAGAAAATTCTGCGGGCTCAGGCGTGTGCCCCACTCAATTCCGCCTCGAGCGCGAGCGCGCGAGGGAAGAGCACGTTGTTCTCGAGGTGCACGTGGCGATGCAGGTCGTCTTCAAACTGCTCGAGTGAAGCGAACAACGCGCGATACGTGTTGCAAGCGTCCATGGGAGGCGTGTAGTCCGCTGTGAGGGTGCGGAGGCGCTTCATGATCGTGCCCGCTTCGTCGTGATCGTGCTCCATCTGAGCAATAGGATCCTTGGCGGAGCCAAAGTCGGGGCGGGTCGGTCGCACTGCCTGCGTCCTGGCAACCACCAGTTGCTTCACGTAGGGAAAAAGGATGTTCTCCTCGTCTTCCAGATGATCGAGCAATTCATCCGCAAGCCTCGCGACCAGATCTCTCACTTTATGCAGCTCAGGATGTGCTTCGCCGTGCACGCGAGCGACTTTATCGGCGAACTGCGTGAGGATCGGCATCTGCTGGCGAACGTAGCGGTGATGCACGTGCGTGATGTAGTCGGCCAGAAAATCCATTGGCCACGTTCGGGCGTCGTCCTGCGCACGAGGCACGGTACCACTGACGGTCTCTGCCATGGCCGTCACGACCTCATTCAGATCCACGCCTCTACTGTTGCAAGCTTCCGAAAGGGTGCGATTGCCGCCACAACAGAAATCGATACCGTACCGTTTGAAGACGCTGCCTAGCCTGTAGTCTTCCGCGACGAGGTCACCTACTGTGCGCCGGCGGATGTCGGATGTGAGTTGCATGTTCACGAGCTCATTGTGGAACGGAGACCCTGATACAAGACGGTTTAGTCTTCAATGTTCCGTGCGTAATCGTGAGAAACCGAGAATCCACATCTGGCCAATGTCTTCGAAGATCGGAACGGATGAACGCTGCGATGCCGCGTGTTCCGGGCCGCTACTGTTGCGAGGAGGGAGGTACGATTCCGTTGATCCGCATGTAGGTGACCAGGTTGCCGTAGTGCTCGTAGTTGTGCGTTGAGTTGAAGGCAAGGATGGCTGACACGGCAAGGTCGCGGCCGAAGAGAGACCGGAGTTCGGCGCCCTCTACATCCGTGAGCGAATCGTAGATTCCGGAGCAGTAATCACTCGCAGCCTGTAGGGCCGCGATGATCCCTTCCTTCGAGGTGGCCGTCTCCTCGAAGGACTGCTTAGAGGGATTCTCCTCACCCGCCGCCGCCGAGCAGAATAGATACTGTCCGTCGGCCACGTGTGCGAGGATCTCACCGGCCGACCGTACGTCATCGGTCGGGCGGAATGCGTACAGACTGTCGTCGAGCATCTCGGCGGTGCGGATGATGTTCGATATCGTGAGAAGGTGCAGCCCCTTGAGGGATTCCACCGTGGCACGGGATGAGGCGGCGTCGTCGGAGTCCGATTGCGCAAGAACGGTCAACGGAATGGCAGCCAGAAAGGTAACGAGGAGGGTGATCCGGACAGTCTTCATCTGCGGTATACGTCCAGTACATATTTGTCTGAGGGCAAGAACGGACAGTACCCAAAAAAGGAGGATGACTAACATTACGGAATGTAAGTCTCACATCCTGAGAGCTTGGACGACTGCCGAATAGAGCACGATAAGCGACAATCGAGCGTCGTCCGATTGATTGATCTTGAATATTTCGTTATATGATAGAGCCGCACATCCGTATCAAAGCGGCTCTGAATGAAAGGCAATTCTCGCAACGCTCCAAAGGCATCCTCCGGCCGAGATGATCGGCGCGGTTTCGAGTCTGCACCGCCCGATCGCGAGCTGGTGACTCGTATTCGAGTAGGGGATTCGGCCGCGTTTGAAGTGCTGTTTCAGCGCTACTACGTCGAGCTGTGTGATTTCGCAGTGATGTACACTTCCGACCTCGATGAAGCTCGCGAGATCGTTCAATCCGTTTTTGTCAGGCTGTGGGAGAATCGAGAGCGTTGGGTGGTGGAGACATCCCTGCGATCCTACCTGTTTTCAGCTATTCGAAATTCCAGCCTCAATCATCATCGAAGCATTGCGCGACTGCGTGACGCTTCGCTAGCGGCTGGGGGTACCTTGCCCATCTTACAGGAGCACACACCTGAAGACGAGTTCTGCCACATGGAGCAGATCCAGGCTGTGCATCGAGCCATTGACCAACTCCCGGAGCGTCAGCGAGCTGCATTTCTTCTACATCGACGCCATGGGATGAATTACCGAGAGATCGCTGCTGCACTAGGCATATCAGAGCGTACCGTCGAGGTTCATATCGCGAGGGCACTTCGCACACTCTATCTGGCACTAAGAGACTGACTGCGAGGGCATCGTATTTCGGCTACAGCCTGCCATGGGAGTTGCGGCATCCCATCGCAATCGATGCTGACATCCCGCCTGATCCCGTTGCGAAGCAGGCATCACCTCGGTAGGTAGATCCGGCCTTACCGCCGCGGCCCTGAGATGAAGACATTGTGAAGTCGGTGACCTATGTACGGGTTCGATTTCTTCTCGGTGTCTTTCGCAAAAGGCACGTTCAATTCAAGGATAAAAATCGGTGGAGCAAATCGACTGGGCCCTATTGACGAGGTACGTGCTGGGGACCTGCTCCGAGGTCGAACGAAGCGCTGTTCAGCGTTGGATAGAGAGTGCTCCCGCAAATAGGAAGATGGTGGAGGATCTCGAGCGGATTGTCAGAATATCGGCGCTTCCTCCGACTGAATCGGCGCCACACGAATCCTATTTGGATGGCGACTGGCAACACTTGAAATCTCAGCTTGGGCTGGCAACCACTCCTCCGACTCCGGAGCCGGCTATGCCTGAGGCCACATCCGAAGTATATGCCTCGCAGGTCGGCGGCGCAGCCGATCGCGAAAGCAGAGAGCGGGACAGGGGAGTGAGACGAGTCCGGCATCAGCATTCATTTTCCCTCCGGATCGCCGCTTTTCTCGTGGTGGCGCTGGGCGGGGCGGCCATTCTTCACCTGTGGCAGGACCCGGCCGACCCAGAAATGTCGAGCTCTGACCTCGAGCGTGTAGCCATCACGGAACCCGGTGAACGAGGATGGCTGACACTCAGCGATGGATCCAAGGTCCAACTGAACGTCAACAGCAAGCTCGAATACCCACGCTTCTTCGTCGGGAACACGCGAGAGGTCACACTGAACGGAGAGGCATTCTTCAATGTCAAATCTGACCCCTCGCGCCCCTTTGTCGTCCGGGCGAACGGGGGCATGGTACGCGTTCGGGGCACGTCGTTCGGGGTTCGAGCCTACGAACGAGATGGTGGCATCAAGGTCGTGGTGGTAGAAGGCGCCGTCGATCTGTCCGCCACCGATAGCGAAGGTGTCTCAAGCGAAACCGTTCTCCTCGAAAAAGCGGATCTCGGCCAAGTCGTTGCCGGACGCATAGAGCGAGTCATTTCGAATGTGGATCCGATCCGCCACCTAGGATGGCAGGAGGGCGTCCTCATCTTTGACGACACCCCCTTCTCGGAAGTCGTGGAGGAGTTGGAGAACTGGTATGACCTCAGTATCGGCATCCAGGACACAGCCCTCGCGCACCGGCCTCTTACCGCGACCTTCGACAACGAGCCGGCGGAAACCGTGCTTGAAGTCGTGGCCGCTGCCCTCAATGCCAAATACGCCCGTTCCGGTCCCAACGTGACCTTTTATCTCTCTGGAAGATAGCCGGCGAATGAGCCACGAACCCATGATGTCCTCGAGACTCTCTACTCTCCGTGCGGAGGTCCCCGCGCAGCGTCGGATTCATTCGATGCTCATCGGCGCCATGCTGGTCTGCCTTCTCTATGATCCAAGCTGGGCCCAGATGCCTGAAGTGCCAGACGCAAGCGGCGTGCGCTCACGATTCCTGTCGGAGCAGCTTTTGAGGCCTTCACGGCCTGCGTACATCGCCGGCTCTGAACAGATGTTCGATCTGCTCAAGCAGAAGATTTCTGTTCATGTCGATGACGTTTCCCGAAGGGACGCTCTCGAGCGGATAGCAGCACTAAGTCGGGTCAAGCTCGCATACAGCAACGACCTGGTCCGCCTCTCCGAGCCTGTGACGCTTCACTTCGATGAGACGGCGCTAGAAGTTGTACTGAATGCTGCGCTGCATGGGAGCGAGCTCGAGTACAAGCTACTTCCTCCGGATCACCTCGCCATTATGCCGGAGAAGGCTAAGCTGGATGTCACCGAATTATCCTCTTCGGTCGTGCGAAAAAGTACCCGCCCAACCCTCTTTCAGCGATCCCCATCGAGGCGGGCGGTGCAGGGCACCATAATGGGCACGGTGACGGACAGCTTGAGCGGTGAACCGCTTCCTGGCGTCAATGTGGTGATCCTCGGAACGCAACAAGGTGCCTCCACCGATGCAAGCGGTCGGTATACGATTCCAGGTGTGTCCTCCGGCACGTACGATGTTCAGGCTTCATTCATTGGCTTCGCAACGCGAATCGCCCGCGGCATCGAGGTCGTCGATGGTGAGATCACGATAGTCGATTTTCAACTTTCCGAACAAGCGATTCAGCTCGATCAGATCGTCACCGTCGCGTACGGCGAACAGCGACGGCGAGACGTCACGGGCTCGATCTCGACCATAGATGTCGATGATCTCAGTATGCAGGCGCAGCCAATGGTGGAGAATCTCATGCAAGGCCTTGCGTCCGGCGTTAACGTGAGCTCGACGGGCCAGCCCGGCGAGCAGCCCAAAGTCACCATCAGAGGGCTAAACACATTCGGAGACAGCACGCCCCTGTACGTGGTGGATGGAGTGCCGACTCAGGATATCTCTGACCTGAACCCGAATGACATCCAGTCTCTCCAGGTAATGAAGGACGCGGGCGCGGCCTCCATTTACGGTGCGCGGGCGGCGAATGGTGTGGTGGTGATCACGACGCGCCGTGGACGTGTGGACGGTGGTCTCACGGTGAACTACGACTCCTATTTCGGCTGGCAGGCCCCGCCATCAGGAAATGTGTGGAATCTCCTATCGCCACTGGAACAGGCCGAAGTGGAATGGCTCGCCATCCAAAACACAGGGGGTAATCCAAGTCCGCATCCACTCTATGGAGATGGCTCGCAGCCACGGCTACCCGACTACATCAATCCGGGGGGTCTGATGGAAGGCGATCCCGGCGTTGATCCCCGACTCTACTACGTGAATCCACTGTATACGGACGCCGCGGAGCTAAATAGTTTCTATCAGATAATACCTGCTAACAAGGAAGGAACGAACTGGTATGAAGAGATATTCAGCACTTCCCCAATCAGTAGCAACAACATTAGCATAAGTGGAGGAGGGGCCAATAGTTCGTTCATGCTAGGGTTCAACTATTTGAACCAGCAAGGAACACTGATGAATACATATCTAGAACGATACACTGCCCGCGTTAATACACAGTTTCACATCCGGGATTGGCTGCGAGTTGGGGAGAATTTGTCATATAGCATAGCGCAGAACCCCAGGCTCAGTGCAGGTCAGGGTTCGGAGAATGCCATAGGAATGACATATAGAATGCACCCCATAATTCCCGTGTACGACATCATGGGCAATCTGGCTGGTACAAACGGGGATGCGCCTGGAGCCGCGAAGAATCCCGTCGGCCAGATGCATCGCACGCGGGACAATAGAAATCAGGTCCACCGGTTATTCGGAAATGTATATGCAGAGATCGACCTGCTGCCTTCTCTCACATTCCGTTCTAGCTTCGGTGGCGATTTACGCAGCGGTTTACAGAGCGTGATTACATATCCGGAGTATGAGAATACGCTTAATGTCGTTACAAATGCCTACGGCGAAACGTCTACCTACCGCCAAGAATGGACCGCTACCAACGCCCTTACCTATCGAAATACTTTTGGTAGGTCACATGCCTTCGAGGCGCTGTTAGGAGGCGAAGTATTCGAAGGGACAAGCCGATCATTATCAGGCTCCACGCAGAGCTATTTTATCCTCGACCCCGATTTCTTAAACCTCTCTACCGGATCTGGCGAGAGAACAAACAGCAGCTTCCGCGGCACCGAAGGCCTCGTTTCAGTATTCGGGCGCATCAATTACAGCTTTGCCGACAAATATTTGATCGAAACCACGCTTCGGCGAGACGGCTCGTCCAAGTTCCGCACACACCGCTATGGATGGTTTCCTTCGATTACGGCGGGGTGGCGCATTTCGCAGGAGTCGTTCATGAACAGCATTTCCTGGCTGTCGGACTTGAAGCTACGCGGTGGTTATGGCGTGATGGGAAATCAATTGAACGTCGCCACCGACAATGCTTACACGCTGTTCAGCGGGAGCCAAACGGCGTCCTTCTACGACATCGCAGGTACCAGCAGTGATCTGGTTCTCGGATTTCGCCAGGCACGAGTCGGGAATCCGGACGCGAAGTGGGAGAAGAACGAGAATATGAATGTCGGAGTCGATCTTTCGATCCTCGACTATCGACTCCACCTTACGGCCGACTACTATCGCAAAGATACTCGCGACCTTTTGTACAACAAGGCGCTAATCGGTGCGGCCGGTACGGCTACGGCACCCTATGTGAATGTTGGGCACATCAAGAATGATGGTATCGATCTATCACTCGAAGGAATCAGTCAGTTGACATCAGATCTGCGTCTCGATGTCAACCTGAACTTCACCACGTACAACAACGAGATAGTAAAGATTGCGGAGGGAGAAGAATACTTTGAGACGGAGACGAGGAGATTTGGAACGGCCATCATTCGCAATGAAGTAGGGCACCCCATTTCATCCTATTACGGATTCCAGATCGACGGCTTCTGGAATACGGATACCGAAATGCAGCAGGCCAACGCAGCAGCCCAGCAGGCTACCGGCAATCCATCGGCCGTCTATCAGGCAGACATGGGCCTTGGCCGCTTCCGATACCGCGACGTCGATGGCGACGGCCTGATCACGCCGGAGGATCGTGTCTTTCTTGGCGATCCACATCCAGACTTTACGTACGGAGCGACCCTCGGCCTGAACTACAAGAACATCGACCTTTCTCTATTCCTCTATGGTGTTCAGGGAGCCCAGATCTGGAATAACGTGAAGTGGTTTACGGACTTCTCAAATTCCTTCCCCGGCCCGCGCAGTTACACCGCACTATACGAATCGTGGACCCCGGACAACCCGGACGCCAAGGTCGTGCGGCAGGAACAGGCCGGCTCTTTCAGCTCAAACGGCGTTCCTAATTCCTACTACGTTGAAGACGGGTCATACCTTCGTCTAAAGAGTGTAGTGCTCGGATATGAGATGCCGGCCTCACTCATTTCGCGCGCAGGCCTCCGCCGGCTGCGGCTCTACGTTCAGGGCACCAATCTCTTTACCATCACGGGATACAGCGGGATCGATCCGGAGATCGGCGGCCGCGGTAACCCGACCGGTTTCGGCATAGACGAGGGTGTGTACACACCGGTCCGCCAGTACACGTTCGGTGTGAATCTCTCCTTCTGATAACGTCAGAACTCCCGAGGCAGACATGACCACGATAAAAACAGCCACGTCCTGGACCACCGCCGCGCTGGTCGCCGTGCTGGCGTTTGGATGCGACGCCGTTCTGGATAATCCGCCCACGGGGTCCTTGAACGAGGAGGTCCTGGCGAACCGGCACGGAATCGATGCACTTCTGGTGGGTGCCTATGCTGCTCTGGACGGACAGTCTCTCGGCTCAGGCAGCTGGGGAGTATCCCCGAGCAACTGGATCTACGGTAGCGTAGCCGGAGGTGATGCCCATAAAGGTAGTGAATCCGGCGACCAGTCGGCTATCGATCTGATCGCGACCTTCCGACACGACCCGACCATCGCGTTCTTCGATCAGAAGTGGCGCGCCAACTACGAAGGCATTTCACGCTCGAACGCGGTGCTGAAGGTGCTCCGCGGTGTCGAGGACATGTCGGAAGGTGAGATGGCTGCAGCTGCTGGCGAGGCGCGCTTCCTTCGAGGCCACTACTATTTCGACTTGAAGAAGATGTTCAATCGCGTGCCGTGGATTGACGAGAACACGACGGATTTCAATCAACCGAACGAGGAGGATGTCTGGCCGAGAATCGAGGCGGACTTCCAGTACGCGATGGAAAACCTTCCTGAGACCCAGCCTCAGGTAGGGCGAGCGAATCGATGGGCGGCAGCCGCGTATCTCGCTAAGGCCTACGTCTACCAGAAAAAATGGAGCGAGGCCAAGACGCTCTTCGATCAGGTCATATCGCAGGGTCGAACTTCGAATGGTCTGCCCTACGACCTCATGTCTCGCTACAAGGATAATTTCGACGCGGCATTCAAGAACAATCAGGAGTCCGTATTCGCGATCCAGATGACCGCTAACGATGGGACGGGCACGATTTCTCATGCCAACATGGGGGATATGCTCAATTTCCCATTCGGCGGTCCCTTCCGATGCTGCGGCTTCTTCCAGCCCACGCAGGATCTCGTGAACTCCTATCGCACGCAAGACGGTCTGCCCATCCCGAACGGTTACAACGACGAGATGGTCACCAGCGATCAGGACGTCGATTCAAACCAGAAATTCGAGGTGTACGCCGGATCCCTGGATCCGAGGCTTGATTGGACGGTCGGGCGCCGCGGAGTGCCCTATCACGACTGGGGGCCATTTCCTGGAAAAGTGTGGATCCGAAATCAGCAATACGCCGGACCGTATCACGGGAAGAAGCACATATGGTGGCAGGCGACTTCTGACCTCTACTATGACGGACACTCATATGCCCCCGGGACGGCCATCAACTACGTCGTCATTCGATTCGCCGACGTGCTGCTGATGGCGGCTGAGGCGGAGGTCGAGCTGGGCAACCTCGATCGAGCCCGGATGCTCGTGAATCGCGTCCGAGAACGGGCGGCCAATCCGGATGGATGGGTATCGAACGCGCTGAATGTGGACTATGCCGAGGCAGTAGTCGACAACGAGGCGGCCATGCTCAGTTCGGGCGCTGCACCCGGGGAGTGGGTCGTTCGGACCGATCGCAATTCAACGTTCGTGCTGCTGCAGGGAGAGGCGTCCAACATCAACAACTGGCAGGAGTACCCGGACCCGGTACTCAACTACGACATCGAGCCCTACCCGGCCAGTCACCCGGCCTTTGCTTCGCAATCAGCTGCTCGCGAAGCCGTCCACTTCGAGCGAAAGCTCGAGTTGGCGATGGAAGGCCATCGATTTTTTGATCTGGTTCGTTGGGGAGAGGCCCAGGAGAAGCTCAATGCCTATTTCGCTTACGAAGGCTCGTTATATCCCGACGTGCGCGGCGGCTCTTTCATGTCAGGGAAAAACGAGTACTACCCGATTCCGCAGCGGCAGATCGACCTGAGCGCTGTTGGCGGCGTCCCCGTGCTCAAACAAAACCCTGGATACTGAGGGCTCTAATCATCAATGCGAATCTGCTCGTGACAAGCTTACAGGAGGATTTCATGTACCCTTCTTCCTCATCAATCAGTGCTTTTCCTCGAATCGAAGCACTCGGTTTACTTGGCCGATGGTTGCCGGGAGTCATCATCGCTCTGTCAGTTGCTTGTTTATTGCCGTCACGGGCGGGGGGGCAGAGTGTATCGAGTCGCGGGGCAACATACATCGAACCAGGCACCATCGACGTGGGTGATTTCGTGCCCATCTCCGTCTGGTACAGCGGTGGTAATGCCAGGGCGCCGATGCTTTCGAAGATTACGCCCACCTCGCGTGAAGAATGGCTTACCGACCTTAGGCAAATAAAGGATCTCGGCTACAATACGGTCCGGACCTGGGTCGAGTGGTCAAAGTGCGAGCCGAGAGAAGGCCACTATGATTTCCGCAATCTCGAGCTGCTCCTGGAATTGGCGGAAGAAGTCGGCCTTCGAGTATTCATCCAGCTGTACCTGGACTCGGCTCCGGACTGGATTGGAAAGAAATATCCGGATGCCTACTTCACGGCGCAGAACGGTGAGCAAATGAAGCCCCAATCGGCCCCCGGCTATTCAATCGACCATCCCGGCGTTCGTGAGGCTGCACGCCAATTCATGACGCGCGCGGCGGAGGTAGCTTCGCGTTCGGAAGCGCATTTCGGCTGGGACATCTGGAGCGAACCACATCTCATCAACTGGGCGAGTGCCCCGTGGATGTCCAACGCCCACTTCGGATTTAATCCGCACACGCAGGCACGCTTTCGAGAGTGGCTAAAGCGGAAATACGATGGCCAGATAGAGGCGCTCAATGCCTCCTGGTACCGCACGTTCGAGGAATGGGATGATGTGGAAGCTCCGCGGCTTCGCACCATTCTGAGTTTCACAGACTATGTGGATTGGCGACTCTTTCTTTACGACAAGATGAAGGAAGACGTCAGGTTCAGATACGATACGATTCGAGAGGTAGATCGTCGTGGAATCATTACCTCTCATGCCTCTCCCGTTTCTCTCTACGAGTCGCCGTTCAATGGGCGGTCGGCAAATGACGACTTTCTTATCTCGCAGCAGCTCGATTATTACGGAATGTCGCTCTACCCGAAGCACAACGATCCATCGCGCCACTACCAGACGTGGCAGATGCGAACGTTGGCCGATTTCGCCTACAGTGCGAACAAGCTGCGTGGGGGATTTCAGGTGGGTGAGTTTCAGTCTGGATTTGGCACGATCGGTTTGACCATCAGCGATCCTGTTACAGCCGATGATCAAAGAGAGTGGCTCTGGACAGTGATTGCAGGTGGCGCGAAGGGAGTGCACATCTATGCCTACAAGCCGATGTCATCCGGATACGAATCCGGAGGTTATGGGCTGACGAACGTGGACGGAACCATTCCGGATCGTGCACGCTCGACAGGAAAAATCGCCTCAGTAATTACTGAGCATGGTGCACTTTTCGGCAACTCCTATCCTATCGACGCGGAGGTGGCGCTCGTTTATAATCCGTTGGCGCAGCTAGCGGGTGGGCTGGGGTCAAATAATCCCGCTCCTAGAATGCACACGAACTCGCTCATCGGATACTACAGATATTTTGCCGACAATCACATACCGATGGATTTCATCCATCGATTTCATCTGGAGGAAGGTCAGCTTGATCAGTACAAGCTAATCATCATTCCGATGTCACTAATGTTTACGGATGAAGCGGCAGAGGGGCTTCGTGATTACGTAGCGCGCGGAGGGCGAGTAATCGGAGAGGCTCGAATGGCATGGAACGACGAGCGAGGTTTTGCCTCGAGCTCACTCCCCGGGATGGGCCTCACCGAACTCTTCGGTGTCCGGGAGGCTGAGATTCGAAAGAAGGAGGAACCCATCTCGATCCGGACTCGACAAGGTGGCGGCGAACTCGGAGCGGAGGCGCTGCATGGGGGGGATGTCGTGGGTGCGTATTTCGAAGAAATCCTGGAGCCCCTGAATGAAGACGTGACAGTGCTTGCCACTTTTGCCAACGGTGCTCCCGCCATGACGAGATACGCCTACGGAGAGGGCGAGGCGATCTTCGTAGGCAGCTTCCTGGGGCTCGCAAATCAAACACTGGAACGAGCGGCCGAAGCCAATGAATCGCTGCTAGATGGGCTAGTTTCGTGGGCCGGTGTGGGACGACCCATTCAGGTAACGGGCGCCAATGGACGTGAGTCCTTCACTGCCCGCCTCCACCGGAGGAAAGGCACCAACGAGCACATTCTCTTCCTCATAAACCACGATGAGGCGCCCCAGAACATAACCATCGAGCTGGATCTCGAGTATCTGGACCTTAACGGAGTAAATCGGCTCGAAATGACAGAGCTCACCTCCGGCAGGACCAATGTCGTTCGAAATTCGGGCGCGATGCTGTCGATGGACGTTCGGCTTCCGAGAAAGCAGGTAGAGGTATGGCACCTCCGGCCGCGATAATGTGCGGCCAACGCAGAGCGCCTGAGAGGCGCCAGATGCAAATCGACGAAATGCCCTTACCTCAGGAAGCAGACCGCTCGTGAACGACTTTAACCGCAGCCAGGTCTTTGCGGCGGCGTGTCTCGGCATGCTCAT
>CBFGRV010000078.1:0-13140 GCA_965651265.1 uncultured Rhodothermales bacterium | reverse complement strand
GCGTTCGGAGAACGCATAGAACGGCGCCTTGTAATGGAGCCACCCGAAGTGAAGTGCGACGGGGGTAAATTCCTGATAATCACTGCGGCCAGGCAGCGACGAGGCAAGGCGGATGAGGGCGTTACGCACGGAGGGGTTCGGAATCCCCCTCAGCGAGTAAACGAAGGGATCCGTGTAGTAGCGATAGGTAACGTGACGGAAATCCGGATCGTACTGCGTGAGTCCCTCGACGAAATCCAACTGGGGGCTCAGCCGGCCCTGTAGCCACGGCAAGACCGGGAGATCGAGCCGGCTCATCGCCATGGCCAGACTCCATTCGCAGGACTCCTCATTGCGCCCCTCATTGAGGCGACTGCGAAAATGGGTCTCTTCGTGCCGCGCCAGGTACGCTGCGGCCGTCGCACAGACGTCCTCGGCCGTCGAACGGTCGCCGCTGTAGATCATCCCCGCCTGAACGCGCGGCAGATGAGTCAGACCGAATCGCTTGAGCGTGCGACCACGCCGGTTCAGCAGGATGTCGACGATGACCTGCCATCCCTTCGGGCCGCCAAAGAAGAAGTCGGCGCGCTCGAGGCCCGTCGCCGTGAACGAATAGGCCTGCAGTTGCTGCCAGATGGGCTCCGGATCATTGCACCAGATGATGTCCGAATCGACGAACAGGCACCGATCGAACGGCATGAACTCGTATAGATGGTGCTTGAACCCGACAATCGACTGGTTCTCGACGGGTAGTTCACCGATGTGCTGGAAGAGCGTGTCCAGGCCGGATGCCTCCAACACTTCGAGGTGGGAGGGAGGGCAATACAGCGCGACGGGGCGATTCGGATCGTGTCGGCGGAGGGTGACGACCGACGCTACGGCGTGCCGCACAAACCGCTCCGGACCATAGGTATGAAAAACGTATCCTTCTAGCTGAGGGCGCATGAGCCTGGCTCGCTGGACGGAACCCAAACGGGGACTGCACAACGCCGATCCGGGTGATGCGCATCCAAGTGGTGGCGATGCGCGCGACCGCCGTTATGAAACGCTACGTCTACGCCACCCCCCAATTGATGTTCTCCACAGCGCAATGGGGTGAAAGGGCCTCGTTTGGTCGAGTGTTTTCGCACAGGCATAGGATGCAATATGCCCGGGGTGGTTCGAACCGGGCGTCAGGACTTCGTCTGATCGAGCTTCTTGTACAGGCTCTGCATCAATGCATCGAAGCCGCGCTTGCGGATGACCGATTGAAATGAGCGCGCATAGCCTTCCACCGTACTCACATCGTCGATGATGATATCACGCACGCGCCATTCACCGCCACTTCGTCCGAGTACGTATGCGACATCCGTCGGCACGTCTTTGTACAACGTACTTGTCAGTACATATGCCGAATCTCCGTTCACGTCGACACTCTTGTATGTGACAGTGGCACGATAGACGTTGAGATTCGAAAGTGACTGATTGCGAACAATAGCACTGAATACATCGACGAATTCGCGCTGTTGCTCGGGTGTGATCTGGCCCCAGAAGGGTCCGAGGGCGCCGCGGGCCATCGATTGAAAGTCGATGCCGTCGTTGATGACGTCCTTCAGCTGCTCGCGCTGTGCCTCGGTAAAGGTATCACGGTCGCCCAGCAGGGCCTTGATCTCGCGATCGCGTCGCTCCAGGAGCTCGCGGACGGCCCGGCTATCATCCTGCGCGGCCGCCGTCGGGACGGGCCCCAGCGATGCCATGCCGGCAAGCAGCAGCGCTACGATCAGGGTGGAGACTATTCTGTGCAACATAACGGGGGATCTATGACAGTTCGATGGTTCTCTCTCCGGATTCCCGGCAAAAACCCTGGGTTCACACCGGTAGAGGGCTAGATGTTCAATAACTATGCCGCACTCGCCTGTCCGGGACGCCCTGCGGCTACAGCGAAGCGAGGCTCCCCCGTCTGGCGGCATCGACGAGAACGCCCGCTGCATCCAGCAGGCGCAGAACGGCCACATTGTAGCGACGTACTTGCTCGTAGTAGCCGGCCTCCAACTCGAGGCTCGTCTGAACGGCTCGCACGAGGTTCTCCGTATCACCGAGATCGAGGTCGAAGTTGATCTGCTCGGTCCTCAACCACTCCTGACTGATGGTCAGCGCCTCGTCGAGCGACTCCACCGCTGCCCGGGCCGTCACCACATTTCGATACGCTTCCTCGACCTCGAACAGGATGAGCTGGCGTGCGGCCCGGAGCTGATGGTGCACCTCGTTCAGCTCGGCCGCCGACTGTTCGACCTTCGCCCGCGTTTGAGCAAAGTTCAGCGGGAGACGCAGCCCGAGGCCGGCCCGCAGCGCGCGGCCGCGGTACGGATCGTTGACATATGGATTCGGCTGACGAAATCGCCCGTGCGACAGGGTCAGGTGGGATTGCACAGCTAGAAAGAGCTTCGGGAAGTAGTCGGAACGGGCGACTCTCAACAAGGCCTCCCGCGCCTCGATGCCCGCCCTGGCCTGTTGTATCTCCGGCCGATGATCGAGGGCCAGCTGCTGATAGCGTTCGAGCGAATCCAGCACGAAGGGGATCGGCTCGAGGACGAGATCCTCCGGCACGATGACTGCACCGTCGGGCAGGAAGAGCTGCCGGCGAACGGCACTCTGCGCCGTGGCCATGGCCTGCTCCACCTCCACGACGCGGCGGCGGAATTCCTGCTCGGTGATGCGCACCTGGAAAAGATCCGCATCGTCTACATCCTCCGCTCCCGCTTCGAGCAGCCGCTCGATCTCTCGTTGCGCCTGGTCGACCACGTCACCAGCCCGATCCGTCAGGCGCGAGAGCTGGCGGGCCAGCAGGAGGCCGTAATACAGCTCACCGGTGCGAAGGGCGACTTCCAGCTGCTTCTCGGCGATCGATGCCTCCTCGACATCCACCCCTTTTCGCGCGGCCCGGATGCTACCGCTGAGCTGCCCCCATGTGTAGAGCGGCTGGATGAGGTCAGCCTCGAAGCGATTCAGGGGCCGAACATCTTCCCAGTCGTTGCGAACCTCCGGATAGAGGTAGTACTCCTCGGGGGGAACGCCTTCGGGCAGATTCTTGAGACCCGGAGCTACGGCGTGGGCCGTCTGTAAGTTGAAATCCGTCGCGAAGCGACTGGCGAGCGCCAGATCGCGGCGGGCGGCGGCGTAATCGCGCTCGGCGCGGACGACATCGACCTCGGGGCTGACATCGAGCGCACGCTGGATCGCGCCGGCGACATCGGATCGAAAGGTGTCAGGCGCGGTCTGGGCCGCTACCCAACCTGGCGCGAGACCGACGATGAAGGCGAAGGCCAGGGAGGATGCACGCGCGCGAGACGAGAGCATGGTCCCTCACACCTCGCGTTCCATCGCATCCATGGCGACTCGCTCGCCAAAATTCTGCAGCACTTCGGGAAGACGGTCGATGTCGTGGATCACGAGGTGCGCGCCGCGTTCCCGGAGCAGCACCTCGAGCGAGCCTTTGTCTTCCGTGTAGGGTGGGATGAATCCGATGGCCCACATCCCCGCCGCTCTTGCGGAGGTCATGTCATCGACCGTGTCGCCGACATAGGCGCACGCGTCCGGCGAAACTCGCCGGCCGGCGGCCGCCAGAACGGCGAGGGCATGCTGGAGCGCGAACGGATCGGGCTTAGAGCGGCCTTCCTGCTTCTCCCGTCCCACGATCAGCGGGAAATACTTCTTCCAGCCGAACCGGCTGATCGTCCATCGGGCCTCGGCTTCGGGCCGGCCGGTTACGATGCCCATGATTCGATTGTCCGTGCAGAGGGCATCGAGTGTGCGCGTCTGGATGAGCGGGGGCTCTTCCGCGATGAAGCCGTCCCAATTCTCGCCGCGGTACCGGCGCTGGAATTCGTCGATCACACGGCTGAGCGGTACGGTCATGCTCGTGTCCGTGATGATGGCGTGCGTAAGCTTCCAGTCGTCGTTGAACCCGCCCGCATTCTTGTAACGCTGGATGGTGCCGGGCAAGATTCGCCGTCCGGTGAACTGCTCGACGGTTTCTTCGATCGCGCGGCGATACGATCGCGAGACATCCACCAGGACGCCATCCATATCGAAAAACAGCGCTTTCAATTCCAACTTCTCCAACATTGGCAATGATCGGCCCATTACGCCGCTGCGACCTACTTGCACATACCCCGTTCCGCCCAGTTCCTCATCCACACCAGGACTATGAGTTCATAGTGACGAGGAACTCATCGTTGTCTTTGGTGCCGCGCATCTTATCCAGAAGGAAGGTCATGGCGTCGATGGGCGCCATGTCGGCCAGGAGCTTTCGGAGGATCCAGATGCGACCCAGCTTGGCTTCGGGGATAAGCAGCTCCTCCCGCCGTGTGCCTGACATGATCACGTTGATAGCCGGGAAAATGCGGCGATCAGAGAGGTTGCGGTCGAGCACGATTTCGGAGTTGCCGGTACCTTTGAACTCCTCGAAGATGACATCGTCCATTCGGCTGCCCGTGTCGACGAGCGCCGTGCCGATGATCGTGAGGGAGCCGCCTTCTTCGATGTTGCGGGCCGCGCCGAAGAAGCGCTTGGGGCCGCGAAGCGCGCCGGCCTCTAGACCGCCCGAAAGGGTCTTGCCGGAGGTCGGTGCCACCGAGTTGTGCGCTCGTGCCAGTCGCGTGATGGAGTCCAGAAGGATGACCACATCCTGCCCGGCTTCGACGAGCCGCTTCGCTTTCTCGAGGACGATATCGGCCACCTGTACATGGCGCTCGCCCTCCTGGTCGAAGGTGGACGAGATCACCTCGCCCTTCACGGTCCGCTCCATGTCGGTGACTTCCTCGGGCCGCTCGTCGACGAGGAGCACGATGAGGTACACTTCGGGATGGTTCGTGGTGATCGCGTTGGCGATCTTCTGCAGGAGAACGGTTTTACCGGTCTTTGGCTGGGCCACGATGAGCGCGCGCTGGCCCTTGCCGATAGGCGTGAACAGATCCAGGACGCGCGTGCTGTATTCGGTAGGTGTCGTTTCGAGCCGAAGCTGCTCGTTGGGGTAGAGCGGCGTCAGGTAGTCGAAGGCCTGGCGCTCCTCGATTTCGGACGGCTTGCGTCCGTTGATCTCGTTGACCTGGATGAGCGCGAAGAAGCGCTCGCCTTCCTTGGGCGGACGGACTTCGCCATTGACGGTGTCGCCCAGGCGAAGGCCGAAGCGTTTGATCTGCGACGGTGAGACGTAAATGTCGTCCGGGCTAGGGAGATAATTGTACTCTGCCGAGCGAAGGAAGCCGTAGCCGTCGGGCAGGATTTCGAGGACGCCGATCTTGCTGATCATCCCCTCGAGCTCGGTCTTTCGGGGATCGTGATCGGCCATATACTCGGGCCGGCCCTCGTAGACCTTCTTTCGGCGCTCGTCGCGGTTGCCGCCCTTCCGGTTGTCGCGGTCGCGCCGGCCGCGGCGGTTGTCTTGCTTGTTGCGCCGTTTGTTGCGCCGGTCGTCGTCGCGGTTGTGCTTGTTGTGCCGGTCGCGATCGTTCACCGGAGTCTGCTGGCCGGACTGGGGCCGGCCGCCTTCGGAGCCATGTTTGGCTCGAGGATCATGGCGATGGCCGTCAGGTCGCCGCTGGTCGTCGCGCTGACGCTGATCATCCCGGCCACGCTGATCGTCGCGCGTCCGCTGGTCATCCTGCGTCCGCTGGTCATCACGGGTACGCGCTTCGCCTCCATGGCGCTGTTCTGCCGGAGCGCGTTGTTCATGCTGCGTGCGCTGGGCGGTCTGATCACCCTGAGTGCCCTGCTCGCTTTGCGAGTGCTGATCATCGTCGGCGCGGGGCTGGTCGGCCAGGCGCCGATCATCACGCTGTCGCTGGTCGTCACGTGGGCGCGAGCCGTTTCCAGAGCGTTGTTCGGCCTGTGCATGCCGGCCCTCGCCAGATCGTTGCTCTTCCTGCGGGCGCTCTCCCGTTTGCGACCGCCGCTCGTGACCACCTCGAAACTCGGGGGCCTCCGAACGGTCGCGCGGGGTGCCATCCTGTTGCGATCGAGGCACCGACTGCGATGGCGGGCCGTTCTCGCCTTCCCGCCGATCGGGGCCGCGAGGCGCCGCCCCGCCGTTGTTATTGGGACGTTCCTCACGCCCGCCGGGCTGTTGCTCACGCTGGCGCCGGTCGCCTGAACGCGGGCCGCCATTGCCGGCGGCGGCCTCGGCGTGCGCTTCCAGAATCCTATAAATGAGATCCTCCTTGCGACTCTGAGAATAGCCCGTCAGACCGAGGTCCCGGGCGATGTCCCTCAACTCAGGAAGTTTCTTTTCTTGTAGTTCGCTGATTTTCATGGCGATTGGATGGTGTCTTCGCATGGAGCCGTATGCTCCATGGGCCGAGCCGCGCAGGACGAGTACACTCGTGGCGGGATCTACCCGGTACGTCACGTAAGGCCGTTAAAGCCCTTGCGTGAATACCCGAATCGGAGGGAAAACAAAGACAAAAGCGGTAGGCTTGGGCGAGGTTCGGAAACCCTGAAGCAGCCCGGACAAGAGGCAGGTAAGGACTACCCGGAGGATTCGGTGCTCATGCACGAATTGCTCTGAGCGCAAGATAGGCCTTCCCAGTGTAAATTCAATTGTGCGGGTACTTCCCGTTGGGAAAATTGTGTTAATCGAAAAATAGCGTCATACGAAACGCGTCCATTGAGAAGGCACAACAATCAAAAGGACGCATTCTCGAGCTGAGAGACCACGAGGTGCGAGCCGGTGATCAAGAGAATGTCGGATTCGGAGGCCTCCGACAGAAAGGCGCTAATGCCCTCTTGGACCGTACATGGCTCGCCGGTCTCAACTCCACTACCTTCAAGGATCTCTCGAAGTTCCTGTACGCTCAATGCTCGAGCTGAGCTCAGCGTTACGGGCCGAACCATGGCCCCTGCCTCCGCAAGGAGGCGGCCCATCTGCTTTACGTCTTTGTCCCTCATCGCCCCGAAGAGCACGATCAGACGACCCTTCATGCGCCCCGATTCGCCGAGGTAGCGCAGGGATGATGCGAGACCGTCCACGTTGTGCCCGACATCGGCGAGGATGAGCGGTTCGCTGCGTACGACTTCGAGCCTGCCCCGCAGGCCACTTAGCTCGCGAATATGCCGCATCCCTTCGAAAACGAAACGGTGGTCCCGCCCGACCTCCTCGAGCGCCAGTTCGGCTGCACGCACAGCCGTTCGCGCATTCCGGATTTGATGGGTTCCGGGAAGGCCGATAAACAGGTCCCGATAGACTCGCATCGGTGTTCTCAGCGTGATGATGGAGCCGCGTACGTCGGAGGTGGCGGCCTCGACCTCCGTCTCTTCGTCTACGAGGTGGAAGTCGGCCCGCTTTTCGGCAGCTACCCTTCGAATGACGCGCGCGGCGGCAGGAACGCATCCGGTCAACACGGGAACGCCCTCCTTGACGATGCCCGCTTTTTCGAGTGCGATCTCCTCCACGGTTTCGCCCAGGTGCTCGACGTGATCCAGCCCGATATCCGTGATGACGGACAGGTCAGGTCGGATGACGTTCGTGGCGTCCAGGCGCCCACCCATTCCCACCTCCATCACCGTGAGATCGACCTGCATCTCTGCGAAATACAGGATGCTGAGAGCGACCATCACTTCGAAGTAGCTTGCATCGATGCGATGGATGTCATCGCGGTACTTCAGGATGGCCTGGGCAAGCCAATCGGGCGGCGCGGCCCGTCCGTCGACGCGCAATCGCTCCGTGACGTGGAACAGGTGTGGTGATGTGTGGAGTCCGGTCCGGAGCCCGGCGGCTGTGGCGATCGAGGCGATCATAGAGGCCGTCGATCCTTTGCCGTTCGTGCCGGCCACATGAATGAAACACATCCCGCGGTGGGGGTGGCTCATGGCCTCCAGAAGGCTGCGCACCCGATCGAGTCCCGGCTTGTAGGCATCCACGCCCACATCGGCAAATCGGGGAAGTCGCTCGAGTATCGCTTCTGCCTCTCTGATGAACTCATCCATCCGCTCGTACCTCCCGTCAGGGTCTCATGAGGCGACGGATTGATCGGCCGGGGCCGGCGCGCCTACGAGCCTCACGCGTCGACTACTCTCGCCGGCGTGCTCGAGCCGTAGACGGAGCGCCCCATCCGGAAGTAGCCCCTCGACTCGATCCGCCCACTCGACGATGCTGATTCCATCCCCAAAGAAGTAGTCCTCGTACCCCAGATCGTAAAACTCCTCGAGCGATTCGATGCGGTAAGCATCGAAATGATAGAGTGGGATGGAGCCGGACGCGTATTCGTGCAGGATGGTGAAGGTGGGGCTGTTGATTTCGCTCTCCGGGATGCCGAGCGCCGACCCGATACCCCGCGTCAGGACCGTTTTTCCGCTCCCGAGGTCGCCGTACAGCGCAACGACATCACCCCGCAGAAGGCGCCGCGCGAGCTCGGCCCCGAGCCTCATGGTCTCCTCGGCGGACGATGTGACGCGGGGCAGCAGGTCATCGAAGCGCCTCATCAGACCCTACCTGCCACGCATCGTCACAACGGGCAGGATGACCTCTTCGAGCGACGCACCCCCGTGCTGCATCGTATCCCGATACATGTTCTGATAGTGGTGGTAGTTCGTCGGGTAGACGAAGTAGTAATCCTCTTTCGCGATGATGTAGTTCGTGCTCATGCTGCTCTTCGGCAGGCCGTACTCTTCGGGGTCGCGGACGAAGATGGCATGGCGCTCGTCGCACTTCAGGTTGCGTCCGTACTTGTAGCGGAGGGCCGTGGAGGTTTCGCGGTCGCCGATGACCTTTGTGGCGTGTAGGCTGCGGATGGCGCCGTGATCGGTTGTGACGATGACCGTGACGTCCATGCGGGCCAAGTCGAGGAACGCCTGGTAGAGCCACGAGTGCTCGAACCAGGTGCGCGTGAGGGCGCGGTAGGCGCGTTCGTCGGGGGCGATTTCTCGCAGTACGTCGGAGTCGGAGCGGCTGTGGGCCAGGATGTCCACGAAGTTGACGACGATGGCGCTCAGGTCATACTGCGTGTAATCGGCCACGTTCTGAGCGAAGTCGCGGCCGTCCTGCGTGCCGATGAGTTTCTCATAGCGCAGGCGGGTCTTCGGCCGGCGGCGATCGAGCAGCTCCTGGAGGAACTGCTCCTCGTTGCGGTTGCGGCTGTGCTCGTCGTCCTCACCACTCTCCCAGATCTGCGGGTACTTCCGCGCGATTTCGTAGGGCAGGAGGCCGCTGAAGATGGCGTTGCGCGAATACGGTGTGGCGGTCGGGAGGATGGAGTAGTAGAAGGTCTTCTCCATCTCGTAGGCCTGATACAGCAGTTTCTCGAACACCAGCCACTGATCGTACCGCATGCAGTCGATCACGAAGAAGACGATGGGACGCCGGCCGTCGACATGCGGAAGGACGAAGCGGGGCACGACTTCGTGCGATAGGATGGGCCGGAAATCGTCGGGCTCGGCCTCGGCCTCGGCGATCCATTGGACGTAGTTTTCCTCGATGAAGCGTCCGAAGGCGCGATTTGCCTCCCGGTGCTGATCTTCCAGGATTTGCCGGGCGTTATCGTCCCCTTCCAGATCCAGATCGAACCGGACGAGGCGACGATAGAGCTGGACCCACTCATCGTGCGATAGCGGGTTCATGAGCTCGCGTGTGATCTCGCTGAAGGATTGGAGGTAGCTCTGCGAGACCTTCTCCGTGCGCAGCCGTGAGCGTTCCAGAAGGCGCTTGATGGTGAGGAGGATCTGGCTGGGATTAACCGGTTTGGTCAGGTAGTCTGAGATCTGCCCGCCGAGCGCCTCCTCCATGAGGTGTTCCTCTTCGCTTTTCGTCACCATCACGACGGGGACTTCAGGCGCGAAGGACTTGATCTCCTCGAGGGTGTCGAGGCCGCCCATTCCCGGCATCTGCTCGTCGAGCAGTACGAGGTCGTAGCGCGCCGATTTCACGCGCTCCACGGCATCGGCGCCGTTGGCGACGCTCGTGACGTCGTAGCCTTTCGACTCCAGAAAAAGGATGTGGGGGCGGAGAAGATCGATCTCATCGTCCGCCCAAAGGATGCGCGCCTCGTTCAACTAGATTGCTGGTTCTGGTTACTGTTTTGGTTTCCGACGTCGGTGATAGAGTCCGTCCCCTGTCACCCGTTCGCCGTCTTCCGTTTCTCGATTCTCCTTTCGGACGTTTTCCCCTCTATCTCCCATCTCCCATCTCCCCTTCCCTCGGCCAAATCCTCCGGCCGTCCCGATCGATGTAGCCGATCGTGTCGCCGAACTCGACCATAGCGATGCCGTTCTGGAAATCCCACGCCTGATCGTACGCCGGTTCGATCACGAAATTCCCATCACGTCCGATGTAGCCCCATTTACCATCGAGTTTTGCGCGCGCGAGGTCTTCGGAGAAGCGCCAGGCCTGTTCGAACCGTGGGTCGATCACCTGTTCGCCGTCCTCGGATCGGAAGCCGTAGCGCCCGTTGGCGCGGATGAGCTCGAAGGCATCATCATCGTAGCGGGCCTCGACGACGACCTCCGGCGGGAGGGTCGACTGCGAGTCCGCGATGACCGAACCGGAGGAGTCGATGTACGTCCAGCGTCCGTTCACCTCGACGGGAGCACGACCGTTGAGGAAGTGCCAGGCATCGTCGAACTGCGGCTCGATCGCATAGTTGCCGTCAGGCCGAACGTATCCGAATGCCTGCCCCTCCTGAACGAGCGCCAATCCGCCCGAGAAGCGCCAGGCGTGGTCGAAGCGCGGAGCGACGACGAGATTGCCGGCCGGGTCGATGAACCCCCATCGATCATTTTCCCGTACGGGCAGCAGAGGTTCGTCGGCGACGAAGGATCGAGCCGACTCCTGCCCTCGGTCTGTCTGGCAGCCGCCGACGACAAGGAGGGCGAGTAACGCCGGGATGCAGAAAGCCAGGATGGTCGTAGATCGAAGATGCGCCATGGTTGATCCGTACTCTGGTGGTAGCTCCGCGGTTTGAGAGTCCGCGCGACCTCACAGCTTCGTCGCACTGCGCTGTGCGCCGCCGCGCCTAGAATGTAGGGTTCTTGTAAGCAACTCACCCTATCACGAACAGCCTTTTCGGGAACCGGTTACACATCGGCCGGCAAGCGGTTCGCTGGCGGAAATGGTTCCATTCCAGAGGGTCACCATGAACGAATCCACCGGCGATCGGCCAGGCCACAATCCCCACAATGATCCTGCATTCTGGCAAGACCTGCAGGAGACTTTCGAGAACGCCCTGGATCTCCTGCATCAGCTCGCGGATGCACAGGGCATCAAGGTCCCGTCCGACGAGGTCATCAGGGAGGAAGAGCGGCAGATCGATGAACGGGCCTATGACCATCCGTTGCCTCGGTCGGCCGCGGAGTATGCGGAGCGCGTAAATCGATGGTTCCGGCGGGCGAAGTCGCTGATCTACGGATGGAGCGGCGAGGCGGCGCGAGCCGCCGAGCTCGATGCGGTCACCGAAGACCTGGAGCGCGAGGTGGTGGAGTTGCAGGAGGCCGTCCAGGAGATCGCCGATCACCGCTACCAGATTCACGTCAAGCTGCTTCGCGCCGTTCGTGAGAGGATTCGGGCTAATTCGCCGCTGCTCGTTGCGGCTCGCGATGCGGGCGAGAGCTCGGCGCGCGATGCTCTCAACGGCATCGAACGATCGATCGCGATGTGGATGCGGATGCGGGAGGTTTTCCCGGAGGAGGAGGACGGCATCCTGAACTTGCTGGTCCACCTCGAGAATCTGCGCGATGGGGCGGTGCGAGAATTTCCGGAAGCCGTCCTTCCGAGGAATGGGGAGGTGGGAGTCAGCCAGGTGGATCCTGGAGAGAGGCTATCGTAGGCTGAGGCAACCTAGAGGAGCGCCTCGACGCGTGGTCGGAAACCATCGCGGTCGATGACACCGATGTGCCGGTCAGCGATGCGCCCGTCGCGAGAAATGAGGTAGCTGGTCGGCACGACGAAGTGGGCGCGGTAGGTCTCGGCGACCTGCAGGCCGTCGATCAGCAGCGGGTATTCGACCGGAAAGGTCTGGTGAAACTCCTCGACGATGGGGCGCCCCTCTTCATCCATGGAAATCCCCACGACGACGAGGCCGTCGGCGTGATATCGTTCCCAGAGCTGCTGAAGTGCGGGCAACTCCTCTCGACAGGGCTCGCACCAGGTGGCCCAGAAGTTGAGCAGCACGACCTTCCCGCGCTGCTCGCTCAATGAAAAGGTGCCTCCGTCGAGGCGCGCCAGCTCGAAGTTCGGCGCAGGTGTGCCGATCTCCAGTAGAGGATCATCGTGCACGTGGTCGTACGTGTCGGTGTAGACCTCCGCGGAAGGGTCGAATGTTCGACTACCGCTATCGCCGCGGGCTCGATCGAATAGGCCTGGAGGCGCCTCGTCATTTTCCGGTTGCCGGCCGTCGCTTTCCCCCGACGGTCGGAGAAGAACCACGACTGCGACCAGGGCGAGGGCGGCGGCTAATCCTATGAAGAGTGTTCGGAGGCTCATCCTATGAAGAGTGTTCGGAGGCTCATCCCATGTCGCCTTTAGACCAGGCTTGTTTTTATACTTAACGAGTACTCCGTGCACGATCCCCTGGATCTGTACAAGTCGCCCGCACAACTCCATCCACCCAACATTCCGTCGCTCGAACCACTGATATGGCGCTTCACGAACTAGCCGGAAAGCCGGCGCCGCGCGAGCTTCTGGAGAACATCCCGCGTCTCGTTACGGCCTACTACGCGTTCAGACCGGATCCGAAGCAGCCGGCTCAGCGCGTTTCGTTCGGAACGTCGGGGCACCGGGGGAGCTCACGCGACTCTTCGTTCAACGACGATCATATCGCGGCGGTTTGCCAGGCGCTGGCCGAGGTGCGGCGCGAGGACGGCATCGACGGCCCGATGTTCATCGGCATCGACACGCACGCGCTGTCGGAGCCCGCGTTCGCAACGGCCCTCGAGGTGTTGGCGGCGAACGGCGTCGAGATCAGGATTCAGTCGGGGGGCGGCTATACGCCGACGCCGGTGATTTCGCACGCCATCCTGACGTTCAATGCTGCGAATTCGGGCGCACCGGCAGACGGGGTCGTCATCACGCCATCCCACAATCCCCCGGAAGACGGCGGATTTAAGTACAATCCACCTTCCGGAGGGCCGGCGGACACCGGCACGACGTCGCGCATCGAGCGGCGCGCCAACGAGCTGCTCGAGAATGGAGGGCGG
>CBFGRV010000077.1:0-13402 GCA_965651265.1 uncultured Rhodothermales bacterium | reverse complement strand
AGCGAACCAGGACGCCGCTTGAGCCGTCCATCCCGCACGATCCTACGACTAAGGCCCGACAGCTAGGCTGCCGAGCCTTCTCCCGCTCGCATCATCGGAAGGTCATCCGGCGATTAAAGGCGCAGACGAGCGGTGTCGTTGTGAGAACGCGAGTCCAACCAAGTTGGGCTCAGTCCCCGTTCACAGGACGTTCAAATTATGTCCCGGGTTACGCCCCGATGTGTCTACGCCGCTGATTTTCCCTCATTTCGTTCATTTCCGAACAATCGCGTTCACGGACGAACTCGATTGCTCGTCATCACGGAGCTATTTACGCCGGTAGCGGATCACCCATAAATCGTCCCTTGTCTCTCCCGCATTCGAGCGACCGCTGCCATCGCCAGATCAGAGAATCCTGCTCGATGTTCGTCCAGATCATGCGGTTAATCTGCTCTTCTCCGGCCGGGTTCGTAAACGGCTCCGTGCGGAGCTCCATGATCCCATCCCGAAACTCGCCTGCAAGGGTCAGATACCCTCCCTGCGAATCGACCCAGGTCTGATGCCGCTTGCCGGTCTGCCGCTTGAGCATTGAGACGCTCATCCCGGTGAACCCCGGTGAGCTAAAAATTTTCCTGGATCACGCATTCATCCAGAATCTTCGTGATGACATTGGTCCCGCACCCCTCCTCGCCTTCCGGCGTTCCGCCCTGGCCACCGGGCCACGAGAGATCCCATTCACCAAGCCAAAAATCGAATTGCCGGCCCCTCGGGCATGTCGCAGGGCCGCTGCTGCTGCGCCGCGGCGATTTGCGTGCTCGCAAGTAGCGCCAGAAAGAAAAGGATCAGGGGGCGCATTCAATCGTGGACACTGGAGTAGGCTTTCGTCGACGGAGTAGCGTACGCACGGGCTTCCTATCCGACAAGGGGAGAAATCGTGGCCCGTTCAAAAGAAAAAGGCCCGGCGTGCTTTGGCTCCTGTTGTTGCACGCGAGGCCTTTTTCTGTGGCACACACTCTCAGAGGAGGTAATCTCTGAGAGATGCCCAGACGGGCACCACCCCGTCTGTTTTCAAGATTCTGAGATTCTATAGGGTCGGAGGGCTCCTTGTTGTCGCAGCTTTCGTTCGTTACGAGATCTCTTCATGCCGGTTACGGGCGGCATGATTTTGTGCCCTGCCAATTTCGTTCCACACTCGAGTAGCCTCGTCGAGACGACGGGCTCATATTCTCCATGCCGGCCGACGATTCTTTATCCTCAGCCTCCTCAGTCACTCCTCGCAATAACGGCAACCCAGACGTGAACCTCGGCTCTACGTCGTTGTTTTTCCAGAGCAAAAGCCAGGCGCAAATAGGAGGTTTCGTGTGGATAAGATCGGTTGCAAAACGGCTTTCAAAGATGTTTATTGTCGCTGACCTTGCATCTGGCCCGCTTCCAGACCCAGTTAGCTCCCCCTCGGACGTATGTATCTAAGTAAGCTCGAGCTGCACGGATTCAAGAGCTTTGCCGAGCGGACCGTTCTGCATTTCGACCCGGGCATTACGGCCATCGTGGGCCCGAATGGATGCGGGAAATCCAACATCGTCGATGCCGTTCGCTGGGTAATCGGTGAGCAGCGCGCTCGCATCCTCCGCTCCGACAAGATGGAGAATGTGATCTTCAACGGTACCTCAAAGCGCAAGCCCCTGGGGATGTCGGAGGTCCTGCTCACCATCGAGAATAACAGGGGAGTACTTCCGACCGAATATTCGGAAGTCGAGCTGGGCCGTCGCCTTTACCGGTCCGGTGACTCGGAGTATCTCATGAACGGCGTGCAGTGCCGCCTGAAGGACATCACGGATCTGTTCATGGATACCGGGATGGGTGCAGGCGCTTATTCGGTCATCGAGCTCAAGATGGTCGATGAGATCCTGTCCGAGAACGCCGAAGACAGGCGACGGCTTTTCGAGGAGGCTGCCGGAATCACCCGCTACAAGCTGCGACGTCGCCAGACGCTCAATAAGCTCGACGGCACGCAGGCCGACCTCACTCGAATTCGCGACCTGACCGAAGAAATCGGAAAACAGGTCAGGAGCCTGCAGCGACAGGCGCGAAAAGCGGAGCGATACAAGGAAGTCGCAGCGGAGCTCCATCAACTCGAGTTGGCTCTGGCCGCCGTGGAATTTATTCGCCTTTCCCAGCGCCGAGCGGAACTCGAGCAGGAAATCGCCACGCTACAGAACGAATCGACGAAGGCTTCTTCCGCTGAAACGCGCGAAGATGCGTCGCTGGCGCGCCTTCGGGAAGAACTTCGGCGGCGGGAGGAGGAGCTTGCCGTGCACCGCTCGAAACTCGAGCAGCATCTCGACGAGGTCCGTACGCTGGAGACCGAACGGCGTCTCGCCGAGGAACGGCTCGAGGCATCACGCCGCGAGTTGGAACGCACCCGACAGGATCAGGAAGCGGCCTTCGCTCGTTCGGCGGCTCTGGAAGCGGAACGGGTGAAGCTGCAGGCTGCTCTCGAGGATGCACAGCCACGCCTAGAGGAAGCTGCTCGTCGGCTCGATGATGCCCGCGCCGAGCACGAGTCGCGCCGTGCGGCCACGGAAGAGCTCCATCAGGCTCTCCAGAATCTCATCGATGAACAGCGCTCCCTCGAGACTCGTCGCACGGAGCAACGCCGCGCGCTGGATCGAGCCTTGAATCGGCAGGAGCTTCTCGACGCAGACATTGCCCGAACCACGTCGCAGATCGAGCATCTGCAGGCGGACGTGGTTGAACTACAGGACCGCGCGTCGCTGACCGAAAAGGATAGAGAAGAGGCCAATGCGTCACTTCAAGCGGCGCAAGAAGCGCTCCAGGCCGCGATGGCGGAGCGAGATGCTCTCCAGACGCGCATCGATCAAGCATCGGAGCGTGTGAGGTCGACGGAAAGACGGCGGGATGCCCTGAATGCTGAGGTACAGCTACTCGAGAGCATGCTGAGCTCATACGAGGACCTCTCCGGAGCCGTCCAGTACCTCGCCTCCAGTGACTGGGCCGCCGATCGGTTCACGACCGTAGCCGATGTACTGGCGTGTGACGATGCACACCGGCTCGCGCTTGATGCCGCTCTCGGGTCGTATTCCGGATGCATCGTCGTACACACCGACGCCGATGCACACCGGGCCATCGCGAAACTCCGCGCGGATGAGCAGGGACGGGCTACGTTCATCGTCCTTAGTCGAGTCTCCGGAACAGCGGCGACCCGGCCTTCCGTAGGAGTGAAGCCGTTGCGTGAGCTCGTCCGCACAACGAATCCGCAATACGATCCTCTCGCTGACCTCCTCCTTCAGGGCGCCTATCTCGTCGACACGCTCGAACGTGCCGAAGCGTTGGCTGCTAAAGCAGGCGGGAGCGCCCGCTATTTCACGCCCTCAGGCGAATGGGTGGATGCTTACGGCATGGTCCACGCGGGTGGGCGCCAGGATACCCCGTCCGCGGTCGGCAATCGGTTGGGGCGGCGCGAGCAACTGGAGCGAACGCGAGTCGAGCTCGCGACTGCAACCGAGGAGGCGAAGCGAGCCATCGAGGAAGAAACTCGGCTTCGCCAGAACCTGCTCGATGTCCCGATCGAGCAGCTAGAGTCCTCGCTTGCGGAGGCGCGGAGACGGGTGCACGACCTCGAGAAGCTCGCCGATCGCGCATCCTATGAGCTCGAAGCGGCCGTCAATCGCGCTTCCGAGCTCGAGGAACGTCGCGACCAGGCTCTTCGTGATCGCGGCAACATCCTCGATGAGGTCCGGCGACTCGAACAGGCTGTAGAGGTCGCCACTGCCAGGCTCGATTCCACGTCGGCCCAGGTAGAAGAGGCACGAGCCTCCTTCGAAGTCGCCGATAACGAAACCCGCGAGTCGGCCGCCGCTCTGAACGAGGCCAACATTCATGCCCTTCAGGCGCGCAACGAGCATGAAAATCTCTCGCGCGACCTCGATCGTACGCGTCGGGAAATCAGCGAGCTGCGTGACCGCACCGAGGAGCGGAGTCGCCTGATGACCGAGCTCGACGCCACCATCGAGGCATCCCGCAGCCGCCTCGAGGAGACACGCGATGCCTGGAAGCTGCTCGAAGGCCGGAGAAACGAGCTCGAAGAAGCGGTGGCCTACGCCGACGAAGCGGTTCGGCAGACGCGCGAAGCCATCAGCAACGTGGAGTCCGAGCTCAGGGGTATCCGGCGCAGTCGTGAGCAGCTCCTCCGCGAGGAGAACCTGCGCAACGTGCGCCTCGCCGAGGTGCAAACCCGCTCCGCCGACCTCGTCGAGCACATCCAGGAGGAATTTAGCATCGATCTTCCCGTAGCCGTCGAGCAGCAATCCATTCCGATCCCCGACGATTTCGATGAGCGTTCCGCACGTTCGCGCGTCGGCGAGCTGCGGCAAAGTCTACGCTCCCTGGGCGGCGTAAACGAGCTGGCCCTGGAGGCCTACGAAGAAGAGAAGGAGCGGCTCGATTTTCTAATGCAGCAGCAGGAGGATCTCGAGCGGGCTGAGCGAACGCTGCTGGAGACTATCCGAGAGATTAACACGACGGCTTCCGAACGCTTCCTGGAGACGTTCGAGCTGATTCGAAGTAATTTCCAACGCATCTTTACGGACCTCTTCGGCGCGGAAGCCGCTGCCGATCTCGAGCTCGAAGATCCCAATGATCCCCTCGAGTCGGCCATCGAAATCAAGGCTCGCCCGCGCGGTAAGCGACCCAGCACCATCTCACAGCTCTCCGGCGGCGAGAAGACCCTCACTGCCATTGCCCTGCTCTTCGGAATCTACCTTGTAAAACCGAGCCCATTCTGCATTCTGGATGAGGTCGATGCCCCACTCGATGATGCCAACGTGGAGCGCTTCATGCGGCTCATCCGACAGTTCGCCGCCGACACCCAGTTCATCCTCGTGACGCACAACAAGCTCACCATGCAGGCTGCCGATCGACTCTACGGCATCACCATGCAGGAGCAGGGCGTCTCGCGCCTGGTCGGTGTTCGTTTCGACGAAGCCGTTCGCATCGTGGACCGGCAGGCCTCCCGCGAAGCCGCCTGATCGCGCAATCTCTCTTCGATCTTTTTTTCGGCACGAGAAACCCCTTTCTGGCACTGTGGTTTTGAGCGGTGTGTAAGGGATTTCGGACACCACCCAGACATCTCGTGCGTGCCGAGATCCCGAGTCCCCCTGTGATCCAACCCCACGTCCGCCCGGCATATCTCTTGCTACTGTACTTAGGTGAGCACGAAGTACCCACCCCAGCAGTAGTCTTATGAGTGTGCCCTCTCTCCCCCTGCGTAGCGCAGACGCATACAAAGCCATCGTCGGCATGGTCTGCCTGCTCCTGTTCGCTCTCGGGCAGGCGCAAACCTCATCCGCGCAGAATGCCGATCGCTTCCTGAAGTGGACCTATCAGGATGGTGCGGCGCTCGTCCATGAAGTTCGTCCGCACATGCCCTACATCGCAGCCGGCGGCGCTGCCTTACTTCTGCCGGGCCCCGAAATCGACCCCGTCGTCTTGAACGGGGTGCAGTCCGCCGACCGTGGTCTCTTCCACGACTATCTCCGCGTCACCAATGAGCTGGGAGGACCCAAAGTGGCGCCGGCAGCGGCCGGAATCTTCGCTATTTCGCTCCTTACGGACGACACGAAGTTCCAGGATGCGGCCTTCACCTCCCTCGAGTCCATAATCTATAGCGGCATCTCCATGTATGCCCTGAAGTACACCTTCGGCCGCTTCCGGCCGGAGGAAGGCCTCGGTGCGCGGGAATTCGAGATGTTTTCAGGCAACACCTCCTTCCCCTCCGGTCACACCGCCACGGCGTTCGCGTTGGTGACGCCCTGGGCGCTGTACTATGACACGCCGGCATCGTACGCCCTCATGGCGCTCCCGGTCGGTACGGCGCTGGCGCGAGTCGCCAAAGATCGGCACTGGCCGACGGACGTCGTCGCCGGTGCGGCGATCGGATACCTGACCGCCAGGTTTCTTACGGAGCGCCATCAGCGCGTGTCGGGTGCCGAGCCGGATCCACGCATCCACATCACGCCGGGTCTTACGCCCGGAGGGGTCGGCCTCCACATGCGCGTGAATTTGGACTGAGGGCGCCTCTTCAAGGAACGGCGGCCACGTCGCGCACTTCGCCACCGACCGAGCCCGAAGAGCTCCCAAAGGATGCTGACATCATCGCCGTCACCGCATCATAGTAGGCCTTCTCGGCAGCAGGGTACTCGATTCGAAAGGTCTTTAGCACCCCATCCTCGGAGAAAGATTTCTCATAAAAGATCTCCGCCCCTTCCTGACCGGAAACGATGTACCAGTTCTGGTCTCGCGCACGATACGTAACCTCGACATCTGGATTGGAGAGCGCCGCCCGGTACTGCGCATCCAGATCCTCGCGGGTAGACGCCTCTACCGCATAGACGAGCATGCGAACCGAGCCGTCGGACGACGCAAACTCCATCCCTCGATTCTCGCCGACCGGCTGAACCATGCGTAAGAGCGTGTCGGGGTATGCGATGGAGTATCCGAAGGCACGGTTCTCGTATCGTGAAAATCGAAGATCTTTCGGATGCGGAATGCCCCGGATGCTGAGAGACATCCAACCCGGCTCCTCCAGGCTCGCCTCGGATGCCATCTCAACCAGACCCGAATCCGCTGTGGTCTCGATGATCTGGATGGTGTCAAGCGGTGCGCTGAGGTGAGGCAAACGATGCGTTTGGTCTCCAGACGGATCGCTTCCATCGCCACCACAGGCGGCAATCAGCAACGTGAGAGCCACTGCAACGTGCCACGCTATTCTGGGAGCTCCCGGCATACAGAGAGAACGACCCGCTTCGTGGCCGGGTCCGGCACAGGCACCTTTAGACGGCTTCGTCGCAAGCGCTTGTATTGCCCGTCATCGCCACGTAGATTCATCGGTCCGTATTGTACCCTCCCCTCCACAGAGCGGAGGGTTTTTTTGTCTAACAGACATCCTTCAACGATGCGAGTGACACTCGATCGCATAGATGCGAACTTTTACTTCCGAGGGCGCAACAAGGACGGCGCCGAGACCTTTTTCGACCTCGGCACCAAAGAAGGCGGAACGGGGAAGGCCCCGGGGGCTATGCAAACGGTTGCCATGGCGCTCGGAGCGTGCAGCGCCGTAGACGTGGTGATGATCCTGCGAAAGGCGCGGCAAGAGATCGAGCATCTGCACATCGACATCGACTACGAGCGAGCGAAGGACCAGACTCCGGCCGTCTTCACCAACATCCATGTGCATTATTCGCTGGATGGGGAGCTTGACCCCAAGAAGGTGAAGCGTGCCGTGCAACTGAGCATCGAGAAGTATTGCTCCGTTAGCGCCATGCTACGAAAGACCGCCACCATCGAGTACTCATTCAGCGTGAACGGGACGCGCTATGACTGAAGAGCAGACCCCTGACAGGTCCGACGCGGACGGCCGGATCCTCCATGAGGATACCAGTATGATTCGCCTGCGCACCGCTCCCACCCATCACCGGGAGCACGTCAGCCCCATTTTTCTGACCTCAAGCTTCACATTTGACGACACCGAGCACGGACGTGCGCTCTTCGCCCGCGAGATTCGTGGAAACATCTATTCTCGATTCACCAATCCCACCGTCGAAGAATTCGTAGCGAAAATGTGCATCCTCGAGAACGCGGATGCCGGTGTGGGACTGGCGTCCGGGATGTCGGCCGTCTTTACGACGCTGGCGGGACTAACGAACAGCGGTGACCACATCCTCGCATCCCGCTCCTTGTTCGGATCCACCCATCAGATCCTTCAGAGGATTCTTCCTCGATGGGGAATCGAGCACTCGTATGCGGTTCCGACGGATATCCGTTCGTGGGAAGCCGGATTTCGACCCAATACGAGAATCGTTCTCGTCGAGACGCCCTCGAACCCGGCGCTGGATTTGGTCGACCTGCAGGAGCTGGCGGCTCTCTGTCGCTCGCGGGATGTCATTCTGTTCGTCGATAACGTATTCGCAACGCCTGCCCTCCAGAAGCCCATGCGATTCGGCGCCGATCTGGTGATGCACTCGGCGACGAAGTATATCGACGGTCAGGGACGTACGGTGGGCGGCGTCGTTGTCGGGAAACGGCGCCTCATCGACGAGATCCGCACCTTTGCGCGGCATACCGGCCCTGCTCTTTCGCCGTTCAACGCATGGACGTTGAGCCGAAGCCTCGAAACGCTCTCCGTGCGCATGCAGCGGCATAGCGAAAACGCTGCAGCCATTGCAGATTATCTCGCCGACCACAAGGAAGTGGAAACGATCCGATATCCCCATCATCCCAGCCATCCGCAGGTCGAACTGGCGCGCCGGCAGATGAAACTGGGCGGAGGAATTGTTTCGTTCGTCATCAAGGGCGGGCTGGAGCGTGGGCAGCGCTTCATCGATGCCCTCGAGACGTGCTCGTTGACGGCCAATCTGGGCGATGTCCGCACGATCGCCACTCACCCGGCCAGCACGACGCACAGCTCGCTTTCCGATGAGGAGCGCGAGCATGCCGGCATCCTTCCCGGGCTTATCCGGCTCTCCGTGGGACTTGAGTACGTCGAGGATATCCTGGAAGACCTGCAGCAGGCTTTCGAGAGGAGCCGTTGAGGGAGGGCGTCTGCTGCGGAGTACATAGCCCCCTCTGATGCCGCCCTCTTGGCTGAAGAGGGACGACGAAACGAGTGCGTCGCCAACTTGATTCTGGTGGCGATTCTCGTGATATTCACATTGCTCTTCGTACGCGAGATCGTTGGCGCGTTCTGGGGCCGCCCGGCCGTAACCAAGCATGGCCGGCGTGCGGATGCCATACGACCTGTTCTTTCTCCGTCATTACCCGTGGAGGTGCACCATGAGTGCATTCCTCAACCTTTCTCGATGGATCGAATCACACCGCGACGTCGCCTTCGATCTACTTCGGATGTATCTGGGTGTCGGACTTTTTGTTCGCGGAGTCCTTTTCATCATTAGACCTGAGTCGTACACGGCCCTCGCCGCCGGGGCCGATGGATCGCTGTTCGCCTCTCCGGTGGTGATGTATCTCGTCGCCGCCGTCCACATCGTTGGCGGCGCCATGCTGGCGGCAGGTTTCTACACCAGGCTCGCGGCAATCGCCAACCTTCCGATCCTGCTGGTGGCCGTTTTCTTGATCCACCTGCGAGGAGGGCTGTTCACCGCCAGTCAGTCCTTTGAGTTTGCCGCGCTGGTCCTCTTTCTACTGCTGCTCGTGTTCCTGCACGGCTCCGGGCGGTGGTCGGTAGACGCTCGGCGAAAGCGTGAATGGATTCCGTTCGAGTCATACGTGGATCGATTCGATCGATCCGGAAACCTGGCCTTCGAGTTGCTCCGCATCTATCTCGGAATCGGATTGTTCGTGCGCGGGGTCATTTTTATCTCTAACTCCGGAGCATTCATGGACCTCATCGGGTCCTCGTCGTCCGCCTGGCTCACATCGATCGTATTGATTCACTACGTCGCCTTGTCGCACCTGGTCGGCGGTGTGCTAATCGCAGTCGGCCTATTCACGCGTGCGGCGGCTCTCGTGCAACTGCCTGTACTGATCGGCGCCGTCTTCGTCGTACACTTCCAGGGCGGCCTGCTTGCCGAAAGCCAATCGCTCGAATTTTCGGCCCTGGTGCTGTTTCTGCTGATCCTCCTGCTGATCTGGGGCTCCGGCTCTCTGGCCCTTGATCGGTTCATCCTCGAACACCCCGACGAAGAGGAACTCTACCGGCACTCCGGGCCACTCGGAGCGGCAACGTCGCAGCCCTTGATGGGGCATTTAGCGACCGCTGATGGGCATCCGACACGTACGTGCTCGTGTGGACACGATCGCGATCATCCGCGCGTATTCCCGCAGGCCAGATATGGCTTCTGGGGCGCTGCGTACTTCCTGACGGGCATCACGGCACCGCCGAGGGAGATCATTTACCGGTGCGGTGATTGCGGAGAGGTGATAGAAGCGACGCGCGAGCAGGAGGTGCTCAGGCAGTTCAGATACCCCTGACGGTACAAGGTCCGCTAGGTCTCTGGGGATGGCGCCTGTTCCGCCAACCATCCCCGGAAATTCTCCTGAGTGTGGACTGTTACGTAGGCCCGCATTCGGTAATGGCCCACGCCGCAGAGCTGGGCGCAGGCGATCTCCCATTCGCCCGTTTCGGTAGGGACGAAATACAGGGGGATAGATAAACCCGGAATGGCGTCTTGCTTCACCCGCATCGACGGGATGTTGAAGCTGTGGATCACGTCCTTGGCCGTGAGATGCACGATCACCGGCTTGTCGACCGGAAGATGCAGTTCGTTAACGGTCACGATGTCATCCTTTCCGGCCGGGTCTTCGGGATCGAGCCCTACGGGATTCGTTTGTAGATCCACCAGGTGTACGTCACGCCGGCCGAAAACACCATCCGCACCGGGATAGTGCATGTTCCAGGCGAACTGCTCGGCTATGACGTGAACGACCGTCGATTCCTCCTCGGCCGGATAAGCATCGTCGCTGCGTAGCGTCGCCCAGGTCGGAACGGCGAATCCGAATAGCAGCACGAGCTCGGCCAGTACGACGCCTACCTCCTGATATGTCGAGAGGTGGCTGTTCACGCCGTGGTAATCGGCCTTCGGGTTCTTCTTGGCCCGGAACCGGATCAGTGTGTATATGAAGAACGGAGCCCAGATCAGAAAGAGCACGATCATGAGCCAGTGAACCAGGCTCATCATGTAGTCGATCTCGGCACCATGCAGGGAGGCGTTCTCAGGCATCCCGAGATACGGCGTGAGGTCCAGCCAGTCGAACATGGCTCGTTCGTGTCTGCTTGATGGAAGGTCAGTCGGGTGTATGGGAGTCCAGGATTTCCCCCTCCTCGGTGATCACCAGATCACCCGGTTCCAGCAGCTTCGATCGTCGCCTCGCATTCAGGAAAAAAGCACTGATTCCGCCTCCAACGATCCCCGTCATACCGATCAGTACCAACATGGCGAGGCTGATTGCATGGACGGTGGGATCATCGCCCCGGGCACCCCAGCATAGCTCACAGGCCGCAGCCCGAGTGGGCTCCAGCATCCAGCCGAGCCATACGGCGCCGGTAAGTCCGACTGGTTTCCAGGTCTTCCCCTTCGCGAGTTCCATGGGATCCTTCTCTCAATGATTCCGACCACTCCGTGTGAATCCATCAACCATAGCGGCGTCGAGTTGCTCTCCTATCCACATCATAGATAACTCGTGTGCTTCAGCTTGCGGACGAATCGGACGCCGTATACCACGAGGATCCCGGCTACTACGAGCGATGCCAAACCGGCGAGCAAGTGACCGATGCCCGACGTCCTCCCGAACTCGACCGTCTCCCAGGCGGAGTAGCCGACGAGAAGAAGTACGGACAGTCCGATGAAGACGATATGGAAAGCCTTTAGCGACATGATCGTCGGCCCCGTAGCGCCGGCGCCCTAGAATCCGGCCAGGATGCCTCCTCCCTGGTCGTAGTAATAGATCGTCAGCAATACGAACATGGTCAGCAGCAGGCCGAGGCTCATGCCTACCAGCCAGCGGATCACCTTCTCTTCGGATATCAAGTGCATGAAGTAGAGAGCTACAAGGGTTCCCTTCGCCGTCGCTATCGTCAGGGCGACGATGAGAGCCGGTACGATCGGAAGCTCGAGATAGGCCACTCCGACCGTCACGATCGTCAAAACACCTAGAGCCACAAATACAGAGATATAGACCCTAACGTGTTTCTTGATGTCCTCGGCGTGCGTCAAATCACTCATGGCATCAGAGGAGATAGATGGTGGGAAAGAGGAAGATCCAGACGAGATCCACGAAGTGCCAGTAGAGACCTGCCACCTCGATCCGATTCGTGAATCTCTTCGGATCCGTCTTCCACATGCGTGCACCGGGTCCCCAGAAATAGCTATTGACGATGATCCCCCCAATCACGTGCAGTGCATGCAGCCCCGTGAGGGTGAAGTAGATCCCCATAAAATTGTGTTCGGCCGGTAACAGATGATGCTCGAATTTCGAGCCGTACTCGAATGCCTTGATGACCAGGAATACGAATCCGAGCCCGATCGTCGCCCCCATGTAGAGGCGGTATCGGTCGAATCGATTCATCGCCAGGGACGCCCATGACATCACCATCGTGACGCTCGATGCGATGAGCACCATCGTGTTCAGGGTCGCGAGCGGAACGTTCAGAATGTCCGATGCGCGAGCATACTGGTGGCCCAGAATGGTGCCCGGCCACTCGGGTGCGCCGATCCGCAGGAAGATGTAGGCGGAGAAAAGGCCCCCGAATAGCATGACTTCGGAGGCCAGAAACAGCCATACGCCGACCTTGGCGTTGTAGACGCCGGTATCCGGTCTGGCCGTGACGGTGTAGGGAATATTCACGTGTGGATGGGTCTGTGTTCGGCAATCGAGAGGCCGTTGATCGCTAAACGCCGGCAGGTTCGCGCTGCTCTTCCGGCGTGGCGTGCTGCGGCCAGTAGTCCGCCTGGTAATTGGGATGGCTGTATTCGTAGGGGCCGCGGTAGACCCGAGGCAGCTTCTGGAAGTTGCCGTGCGGCACCGGCGGCGAAGGCGCGGCGGCCCACTCGAGCGTGGTCGCCTCCCAGACATTGTCGTTCGCCTTCTTCCCCCTGGCGATACTCATCACCAGATTCACGATGAACGGAATCTGGAAGACGAACAACAGCCAGGCAGCAATCGACATCACCTCATTCAGATACAGGACACCCTGTGCATGCTCGTAGATCTGGCCGCCGTCGTACAGGCGCCGCGAAACTCCGGCCATACCCTGAATGAACATGGGGAAGAAGATGAAATTCATGCAGATGATCGTGCCCCAGAAATGGATCTTCCCCAGCACGTCGTTCATCTGCTTGCCGGTCACCTTCGGGAACCAGTAGTACACGCCGCCCAGAAGGGCCAGGATGGAGCCAGGTGCCACGACATAGTGAAAATGTCCGATCACGTAGTAGGTGTCGTGCAGCGGGATGTCTGTCGGGGCAAGACCGAGGGGCAGCCCCGTCAGCCCTCCGATCCCGAACATCGGCAGAAATCCGAGCGCAAACAGCATGGGTGTCGTGAACCGAATCGATCCTCCCCAGAGCGTGATAAATAGCGCCGTCAGGATGATGACGGACGGGATCGATATGATCATTGTCGTGGTCTGGAAGAAGGTGCTCATGACGGTTCCCATCCCCGTGATGAACATGTGGTGTGCCCAGACGATGAAGGACATGAAGCCGAGGAACACGATCGCGTAAACGAGCACCTTGTAGCCCCAGATGGGCTTCCTCGTGTTGTTGGCAATGATCTCAGTCACGATGCCCATTGCCGGAAGGATCAGGACATACACTTCCGGATGAGCGAGAAACCAGAACAGGTGCTGCCAGAGGAGCGGGCTGCCGCCGCCTGCGGCGTCGGCCACTTC
>CBFGRV010000076.1:0-13622 GCA_965651265.1 uncultured Rhodothermales bacterium | reverse complement strand
TCGCGCCCGCTGTGGGATGGACTGGATCACGATCAGCAGGAGGTCTGGGCCATCTTCGGCACGTATCCGGCCATGGATTGGATGCCGGATGGAGCATCGATCGTGTTCTGGGCGGGCGGCAAGATCCATCGCATCGATGTGGAGTCGGCTCTGCGCGATCCTGCCGGCGCCGCGGAGAGTGCCGTGTCGGTGATCCCTTTCGAGGCGGAGGTCGAGCAAACCATCACGAGGGCCATCCGATTCCCCGTGGAGGTCCACCCGGAACGCTTCGATGCCCGCATGATCACGGGCGTGACCACATCGCCCGATGGCCGGTGGTTGGTCTTCCACGCGGTCGGGCGGCTGTGGAAGAAGCGGCTCCCGGATGGCCGGCCGACACCGCTTACCGGCGACGATGCGCGCTTCGAGTACGATCCCAGCTTCTCTCCCGATGGCCGGCGCATCGTGTACACGACCTGGGACGATGAGGAGCTATCGACCATCCGGTCCATCTCGCTGGACGGCGGCGACGCGCGTGTGCTCACCTCCCGGCCCGGATACTACCACGAGCCCCGCTTCTCACCGGACGGCGAACGCATCGTCTTCCGTCGAAGCGGCGGCAATGCGCTCCTCGGATTCGCGCACGGCACCGAGACGGGCATCTATTGGATGGAGGCATCCGGCGGCGAGATGCACAAGATCCGCAGCAACGGCACGGACGCGCGGTTCGATCACACGGGTGAGCGCGTCTACTTCGAGCAGGGCGGCGGGATGAATCGCGAATACCGAAGCGTGCGGCTCGACGGCGGCGATGAGCGGACCCATTTCAAGCTGAAATATGCCGATGACGTCGTGCCGAGCCCCGACGGCGAGTGGGTGGCGTTTCGGGAGCATTTCAACGCCTTCCTGATGCCGTTTCCCCGCACAGGAGGCGCCATCGAGCTCAGCAAGAGCCAGCGCGGCGTGCCCGTCAAGCAGGTGACACGGGATGCGGGCCGCGACCTGCACTGGAGCGGCGATTCGCAGACGCTGCACTGGGTGATCGGCCCGGAATATTTCAGCCGCGATTTAAAAGACACGTTTGACTTCGTCGAGGGCGCGCCCGAGCAGCTTCCGCCGATCGACGCGACGGGCATCCCGATCGGATTGACGGTCGAGGCGGACGTTCCCTCCGGGCGCATCGCGATCACGGGCGCACGTATAGTCACGATGCGGGATGACGAGGTCCTCGAGGACGGCACCATCCTTATCGAACGGAATCGCATCAAGGCCGTGGGGCCGTCCGGCGAGATCGATATCCCTGCCGATGCCTTCGTGCTGGATGCATCCAACATGACCATCCTGCCGGGGATGATCGACGTGCACGCGCACGCGAATCATTTCTTCAGCGGACCGACGCCGCAGCAAAACTGGCCCTATTACGCCAATCTGGCCTATGGTGTCACGACCATCCACGATCCGTCGGCGAATACCGAGTTCGTGTTCCGGCAGAGCGAGCTGCAGAAGGCCGGGCGCATCGTGGCGCCGCGTGTGTTCTCGACGGGGAGGATTCTGTACGGCGCGGATGGTTTGTCACGTGCGCCGGTCGACAGCCTGGGCGATGCGCTATCGCATCTGCGGCGCATGAAGGCGGTCGGAGCCTTCTCGGTGAAGAGCTACAACCAGCCGCGGCGCGATCAGCGGCAGCAGATCCTCGCGGCCGCGCGCGATCTGGGCGTGATGGTGGTGCCGGAGGGCGGCTCCACCTTCTACCACAACCTGACGCAGCTCATCGACGGGCACACGGGCATCGAGCACAACCTTCCCGTGGCGCCGCTCTATCGCGACGTGATCGAGCTCTGGCGCCACTCGGATGTCGGCTACACGCCCACGCTGGTGGTCAACTACGGCGGCCCGAACGGCGAGTACTGGTGGTACGAGAAGACGGACGTGTGGGCGAAGGATCGGCTGCTTCAGTTCGTTCCCCGGCCGATCATCGACAGTCGTGCGCGGCGCCCGACGAAGATTCCCGAGGAGGAGTACCAGCACATCATCGTGGCCGAGCAGTTGAAAAAGCTCATCGATCAGGGGAACAGCGTCCAGCTAGGCGGGCACGGGCAGCTGCAGGGGCTCGCCGCGCACTGGGAGCTGTGGATGTTCGAGCAGGGCGGGATGACGCCGCACGAGGCGCTCCGCTCGGCGACGCTCTACGGCGCGCGGTACCTGGGGATGGATGGCGACATCGGCTCCCTGGAGCCGGGCAAGCTCGCCGATCTCTTCATCGTCGGGGGCAATCCCCTCGAGAATCTCCGGACGACCGAGAACGTGGCCTACGTGATGGTGAATGGGCGGCTGTTCGACGCGCGAACGATGGACGAAATCGGCCACCATGCGCGCGAGCGCGAGCCGTTCTACTGGGAGCGCGAGGGCGTCGACGACCGGTTCATCTGGCTGCCGGGGGTGGAGGTGGAGGCTGGGCTCATCCAGGGGCAAACGTGCCTCTATGAATGAGTTGCAGCTGCCCTAAAAGTTAGCAGACTTCGGGCGCCTTGATAATTCAGCACGGTCTCAACCCGTCCCATGGAGGCGGTCGTCAGGCGCATCGTCATACTCTCCATTGCCGTCGGCTGAAGGGATCATAGCCAGCCAGACGCCTTCGACATCGACAGGCATTCGCCCCTTGGGCTGAAAGACTTTGACGTCGAATCCCTGTTCGTTTGGTGCGCGCCAGATCAGGACTGCGCTTCCAGGTCCTGCGCGGTGAAGACATCGACTCCAGATCGCCTCTCGTACGATCTTACTCACACGTCCGACGAACACGCCGGTAGATATTTCGACGAGCCAACGGCTGAGATCTCCTCGAACCGAGGGTGAGACACGTTCAAGGATCAACACCATCATTGTCCATCACCTCTCCCGAATTCTGTGAGTTCGGTTGGTGTCCACCACGGCGTGGGCAGAGCCGGATCTTCATCTGGATCAAACCCGTCCGGCAGAGGCGGATCTCCATCGACGTCCAGTGCCTTTTCGATGTCGGGAATGATTCGTTCTAGCAAGCGAAGGTTGCGAAAGGCTGTGCGACATCGCTTCCGCACTTCACTTTCCACATTGGCTACCTCTTCCGCAACAGTAGCGAAAGCTACAGGAATACTCAATTTGGCTTTGTACAGGTCGGCGATGTCATATACAAAGGCAAGCTGTTTGCCTTGATGGATGAATCCAAGACCCGGGCTGTAACCTGCTGAAAGAACTGCTGCATGACAGATTCCGTTGAGACAGGCGTTTGCAGCTGAGAGTGCGCGATTGACGGGATCTGCCGTATCCCATTCATCTCTGTCGTAATTCCTACCCAACCATTCCACGTCATATTTTTTTGCGGCTTCGGAATACGCTTTGCGCACCCGCGCGCCCTCCATGCCTCGAATCTGCTGTAGCGTGACATTCGAGGGTAGCGGTTCGTCAAACCTCATGCGGTACATGCGCTCTACGACCTCCAACCGTCGTTCTTCATTGGAGGCAAGAGACGCCTGTCGTAGCAGCTTGTATGCCTTGTGGGTTTCGCCCAGTCCCTGTGCATAGAAGCGAACCCCTTCTTCGCCACACCACAAAAGACTGCAACCCGTTCTCGCCACAGACCTTACCGCTGCATGCGTCACGGTGGTACCGGGGCCGAGCAGGAGTGCTGTCAAGTTTGCAACGGGGATGATGGTGCGACCCAACTTGTTCACAAACTCGACGCCGAGTTTTGTTTGCTCCAGGCGACCGCGCTCGAAATACAAGTATGAGATGCTATCGCGTAGTTTGGGAAGGTCGCGAAATGAATGAGGCAGCATGATCTATACCCGATTGACAATTTGATGCTGCCAGTATCGAATCCATTCTATGCGATTCGGACATTGAGCGTCCGGTCTGTTGCATTATCGCATAAACTTGCCGACGTTGTCCTGTCACGAATCCTTCATCTCCATGTATAGTGAAGAACATCTTCGTCGGCTTCTAGATGCCGGGCATCGGCTAAGTTATGCTGACATCACATCTCGTCTTGACATAACTGAGCGGCAGGCGCGTCGCCTGATTACGTCTCTTCGAAATCGGGGTGTGCCCATTCAAGAAGAAAGGGACCGTCGAACAAAGAGGTTCTTTCTCGAACCGGAACATCAGCGACTGCAGGCACCACCGCTGACTCTGAGTGCGGAGGAGGCCCTCGCACTTTCCGTTGCTGTCCGAGCTGGTGCCGCCGTGCTTCGAAGCACGCCGCTCCTTGGACCCCTAACGGCCGCTGCCCGGGAATTGGTCTCACATCTCGGGGTTTACAACGATTTATTCGCACTCGAGGAGCAAGGAGATCGATGGTATTTCGATGCTGTGGCGCTTAACCGAATCGACCCGGATGTCTTCAAAGTCATCTTGCAGTCGCTGGAACAGCAGCATTCTATACAGATCGATTATCGGAAGCCCAACTCGCCGCTGGACAAAGCCCGAAAGGTCGACCCGCACTGCATTGCGATCGTAGGCAATGTGATTATGGTGGCAGCGTACTGCCATCGGCGCCGAGAAATGCGCGACTTCTCGCTGGCGCGGATAGAACGAGCGCAGCTGTGTGATCCTGCTGCGGATCCGATGCCCTATTTCGGGCGCCGTCGCGACTTCGAGCCGAAGAAGTACTTCAATCGTTTCGGAGCGATGGCGGGCGGTGACGTGCATGTACTGCGACTGCTCGTGGAACCGGATCGCGTACCGTTTTTCGAGGATCGCGATTACCACCCTTCACAGGACATAGAACATATCGAGCCAGACGGCCGCGCCCAGGTTTCTTTCGAGTCGATTGGCTTCGAAGAGATGAAGAGCTTCGTCCAGAGCTGGGGGGACGGCGTGACCGTGCTGGAGCCGGGAGAGCTCGCTGAGCGAATTTGTGCCGAAGCCGAGAACATCGTGGAGCGATACGCGCATCGTTCGCACTCCGGACATGACATGTCCGACATGGCTGAATTGCCACCGTTATTGTAGGCGTGATCGACCTTCGCGTCGTGACCGGCTGCGATGATTCGGAATTAAGAGTCACGCTCTCCCCGGAAGCCCAGGCGGTCGGCGCATACCGAGCAGATGGGCGTGTACGGATCAAGAAATAGGTAAGGTGAACGGCGATGACCACATGCTGAGCATTGGCGCGTCAGGTGCATACAACCAACCGCAAATGTCGACCGAAGCCTGGCGATTTTTTTGGGCTAAAACGAACAGAGCCTGGACCCACCCGGATCGAGGATCCGACTGGACCCACCCACTGTGGGCGCATCTGTTGGATGTAGCCTCGGCAGCCGAAATTCTGAGCGATCGGCTTCCGATTCCGGTTCGTGAGCGGCTCTCTACTCGATTCGGGTGTGCGTGGTCCGAACTTCGGCCTCTACTCTCCCTTATTGTCGGGTTCCATGATGCGGGTAAGGCTATCCCGTCCTTTCAGTATCAGCACGTCGGCACGCGCGCGAAGCTTCGGGAGATGGGTTTGCCGCTGGCTGATCAGTACCCCAATAGCATCGATCGAAGACACCATGGGCACGCCTCGATTCCTATAATCAGTCAATGGTTAGATGACGCCCCCGTTGCGGACGAGGCTAGGTCCCTACTGAAGGTTTTCGCTGCTGCCGCCGGCTTCCACCATGGTCGACTGTCCCAGAGGAAGGAGTGGCAGGACCCCATTGCGCTCGGAAGCGAAGTCTGGAAGGAGTCGCAGCAGCAGTTGGTCACTGCCGTTGCCGACGCATGGTTGGGAGCTCGCGGCGACTGGCCCGATCTTACAAATGCAGTATCAGTAAAGCGGGCACCGCTGCCGCCCGAAATGATCGCCTTGGCCGGCTGGACTACCCTGGCCGATTGGGTTGGGTCCATCGACGAGTTCATTCCCTTAGGCACGCGGCCCGACGCGGACCTTGCCGGTTACATTCCACGCAGTATGTCATCGGTGCGTGCCGCGATTGAGCATACGCATCTCCACAATCCTTCGGCTCTTCGTGTGATCGGCTCGGAGGATGACTTCAAAGCACGGTTTCCCGGAGTCTTCGTGCGACCGGAGGCTCAACGGCCTCACCCGCTTCAGCACCACGCGGCAACTATCAAACTCCCGCCCGCTGACGTGCCCACGCTGGCCATCATCGAAGCACCTACGGGGGAAGGCAAGACGGAAGCAGCCTTTTACCTCGCGGCACGCCTCCAATCGCGTCGTGCCGATGCGCGTGGCGTGTATGTCGCACTTCCGACGCAGGCAACATCTAATGGCCTGTTTCCTCGATTTGTCGAGTTCCTGGAAGAGGCCCACGACGCGCAGTTGGCCCAAGCGTCGGCCAACGTGCTGCTGGTTCATGGAGCGAGTGCTCTGAACCTCGATTTCGAGAAGCTCCTCCTACCCCTCGATGAGGATGAGGGCGTTCGATCTTCGGCGTACGCCGCGCGATGGTTTCTGCCCACCAAGCGCAGCCTCCTTGCCCCGTACGGCGTCGGCACTGTGGACCAGGTTCTTCTGGGTGCGATAACGTCGAGACACTTCTTTTTACGCCTCTATGGCCTTGCCGGAAAGACACTGATTTTCGATGAGGTCCATGCCTACGACGGCTATATGACGGCCTTGTTTACGCGCCTGCTCGAATGGCTGAGACTACTGGGGACCGATGTCATCATACTGAGTGCTACGCTTCCGACGCGGACTCGCAGGCGTTTCCTGGAGGCCTGGAAGACATCCGACGTCTCCGATCCTTGTGCATATCCGGCATTCATCGTCGCCGGGGCGAGAGATGACACGGACCAGGCATACTTTGACTTCCAAGGCAGATTTCCAACGAGCCAGCACTCGGACGCGGAGTTGAGTCTTGAGGACAGCGCTCCGGAACGCGTCGTCGCGATCGTGACCGATGCGGTGCGCGAGGGAGCAACGGTCGGCGTCATCGTCAACAGAGTGGATCGTGCGCAGGAAATCTTCAGAATTCTTCAGACCCGAAACCTTGAGGCAGACCTGTACCTACTCCACGCCCGTTTTCCCTTTCGAGAGAGAGCCGAGCGTGAACGCAATGTAATAAAGCGGTTCGGAAAAGAAGGAAGAAGCGCGGCAAATCGACCGGCCGTCCTCGTCGCCACGCAGGTCGCCGAGCAGAGCCTGGATCTTGACGTCGATCTGATGCTGAGCGATCTGGCCCCCATCGACCTACTTCTACAGCGGGCCGGTCGACTGCACCGACATAAATTACAGCGTCCGCGTGGTTACGAGCGGCCAAAGCTTCATGTGCTCTGCCCTCAGTCAACCCAGGGTGGCGTCTTACCGGACGTCAGCTCGATTGGCGGTCAGTTTCGAGATGACAGGCCGGACGCGATCTATTTAAACCTTCCACTTTACCGCACCTATCTGGCTCTTCAAGATCGTGGTAGCTGGTCATTGCCCAGGGACTATCGCCCTCTTATCGAGGCTGTATATGGCGATGATGATGAACGAATGCCGGATACCCTCGAACCAAACGACATGCTTCTATGGGATGCCAGTGTGGAGGCAAAAAGAGCGCTGGAAGAACGCGAGTCGCGCGTTGCGGACGCTGCGCGAATCGAAAGACCGGAGAGGCTAAAAGAGCTCTTTGACAATGTTCGTGCCGCGCAGAGGACGGAGTACAGCGAGTCGGACGACGCACCCGCACTAGACCTAAGAGTGCAGACCAGGCTGGGTGGACCCTCGGTCGATGTGATCTGTCTGGATCGACGGGATAGGGAGTTCTATTTGCAGGGCACCGACGTCCCTCTTCCTCCAGGTCCGGTCTTGAGTGCGGAGGAATTACGCTCGCTTCTCGAATGCTCTGTTTCTCTCCGAAGGCGCGGACTGGTCGACGCATTGATGACATGTGTACCTCTTCCGGAGGACGAGGCAGCTCAATGGATTCGTCTCGCCGCAAAGAATCCAGCTATCGCATTCCACAAACCCCTGGTCTTTGACAAGGGACGATGTACTGTGGGTGGCACCGTTGTCGAGATACATCCCGAGCTTGGTATTCGATACAACCCCGATCCCTCATGACATTCGATTTAACGCGCGAACCCTGGATTCCTGTCCGGTGGATTGCCTCCGAAGGGGGCCCTCCCGAGATCGATCTACGGAAAGCCCTTTGCGAGGCTCACCGGATTCGCGAGCTGACGGCGCCCCCACTTCAAACGGCTGCACTATATCGTCTCCTCCAGGCGCTGTTCATTCGGCTCTACGTTCATCCCGAGGAGAAACGTGACGACGAAGACTGGGACGAACAAGATTGGTTTGAGCTTTGGGAACGTGGACACCTGGATAGTGGCCGCGTACACGATTACTTCGACCGGTGGCAGGACCAGCGAGAACGTTTCGATCTTCTACATCCTGAGCGCCCCTTCTACGGTCATCCAAACCCCGTCAAACCAAGTGAGGGGCGTACCAACTGGTTGGTGCCCGTGTGGGCGAAGGGAAACAACGAAACGCTGTTCGATCACACGACCGACGACGCCTGTCAATCGCTGTCGCTGGCCGAAGCAGCCCGGGCTGTGGTGGAAACACAAGCCTGGGCTCTCGGGGGGTTGGCCGGCCCAGGTCGGCTCCGATTTGAGGACGCGCCCCTCTCGCGTGGGCTTGTCTTCTGGATAAGAGGCGGAAATCTGTTTGAAGCTCTTTTGCTAAACACGCCGCCGGCCCGCTTTGCGCGGATGCGATCCGGCAGCGATGACCTCCCGACCTGGGAATGGGACGAGCTTCCAGACAGTACGCCGGGTGCCGAAACAGGCTATCTCAACTTCTTGACATGGCCTTCTCGACACATCCGCCTACTTAAGTCCGAACATGGGTCCGAAATCGATGCAGTCCTCATCGCCCAGGGAAAGAAGTGGATATCGGATATACACGATCCGCTCTGGGCCCGCCGCACGAAAAATGACGGGACCCCCTATCCATTCAAGCTGAGAAAAGAACAGGCACTGTGGCGCGAGGCACCGTCCTGGCTCGGACTCCAGCTCGAAGACAAGAAGCATCTTCCGCCATCGACTTTTCAGTGGCTGGCGAATGAGAGCGGCCCTGGTGGAGACTTGAACGACGTCGATCTTCCCTGGAATATCGATGTCTTTGGCCTGGCTAACGATAAGGCGAAATGGGAGCTAATTCGGCATGAGCGACTTGTGCTCCACACGTCCTTGCTTCGCTCGCAGATATTGCAGTCGCGAGTCGAGGCGGCTGTGGACCAAGCAAATCGACAGGCTCGAATTCTCCGCGGCGCGCTTTACACCTTCGCGCAGCGTATCAGCACCGACGGCGATGCGGGGTCGGTTCTAGAAGCACTCCAAGGCGAGCGCCGCTACTGGTCCCTGCTCGAGACGGGCTTTGAATTCGGTTCAGACCGCGAGCATGACTTTGGAACCTGGCTGGAGATGCTGGCCGGGCTCGCCTCGGTCGGAGCGGAAACGAGCGATGCCCGCGCCGAAGCGTCACGCGAGCATTTGTTCCAGTGGACACGCACAATCCACCGGGCCGCAGTTCGCGCCTATGATGAAGCGACGGACGCATTCGTCGGAAGTCCACGTGACATGGAAGCTGTGGCACTCGGCCGTACCAGACTTTCTGCCGTGGAGGCCTATTCCGAGGCACTGGCTCAAACGGAGAACTCTAGCCCATCCTTAACCCCCACTTCTTCCCATGACTGACCATCTAACACCGACGACTGATGCAGAACGCGCGCGTGAGGATCCGATAGACGCTTTCGTGGGCTACGCTTACAGTCTTGCCCGCCGAGACGACGGGGCAGCGCGTGCAGCTCTTGCAGAGCTTCGACGCTCCGCTACCGACAGCGTGCAGCACGTGCGTGCGCTATCGATCCTTGGCGACAGAATTCCTGATGGCGTTCGAGGGTGGCAGCTCGATGCCTATGTCCTTACGGCGCAGCTTCTGGCGATCTACGCAGCAGGCGGAGAGGCTATGCCTGATCGCCGCCTCCTGCCGCGCAGACGCAACACATTGGGCGCATCCGCACGCTATGTCAATCCGCGAAAACTCAATACCAACGGGGATTATGAAGACAGCCAACCTGGAATAGGAACTCGTTTCAGCGCCCTGCTGGCACTGCCTGCCGAGGATCTTCCTGAAGAACTTCGGCGCTTCATTCGGTTGCTGCGCTCGAAAGACGCTCCTGTGGATTTCTACAGACTCTTGCACGACCTCCTTCGCTGGGAGCACCCTGAACAAATCGTGCAAACGACCTGGGCACGTCACTACTGGGCATCTGCGCAGGCCGAAGCCTCACCCGATCCTTCAAACGCTTGACCCTGCAGATTCATGAAAATCGAACTTCATCTCCTTCAATCTGTCCCCCCGTCCAATCTCAACCGCGACGACAGCGGCACACCAAAAGATGCCCATTTCGGCGGACATCGGCGTGCTCGATTATCCTCGCAGAGCCTCAAGCGAGCCATCCGGACATCGGAGATCTTTAGCAAGATCGTAGGGTCGCGGGTGGGTGTTCGTACCCGGCTTGCGGTCAAGTATCTGACCGAGCGGCTAGTGTCCGAGCATGAGGTGTCGGACCTGACGGCGCATACCATTGCGCGGTCGGCCGTTGAAGCCCTTCTGAAGAAGGTTGGCAACGACGGTCGCTCGAATGTGCTCTACTACGCCGCCCGCCCGGAGCTCAATGATCTGGCCGCTCGCCTCGCCTCGAGCAATGAAGTGGTTGCTGCAGGCGAGGCAGCAGCGGGCGCGGAATCTGCCGTAGCCGACGGCGAGACGCCCTCATCGGAGCAGCAGAAAGCCATTGACGGCTTTCTCAAAACTCTCGCAGCCTCGACGGGTCCGGTCGTTGCGCGGTTCATCAAAGACTACCAGGGAAAGACATCCGCGGCCGACATCGCACTTTTTGGACGTATGCTCGCCGAAGAGCCGAGCCTGAACATCGACGCCGCGTGCCAGGTCGCCCATGCGATATCGATCGATCGTGTGGCCCCAGCATTCGACTACTTTACCGCAGTTGACGATCTGAAAAGCACCGAAGGTGATGACGATAAAGGGGCCGGGATGATTGGTACGACAGGCTTCACCTCTGCCTGTTTCTACCGCTATGCCGTCATCGATTTCGATCAGCTCGTCAAGAATCTGGATGGGGACGTTGCAATGGCGCGCGACACCGTTAGAGCGTTCGTCACTGCGGCCGTTACTGCGCTGCCCAGTGGGAAACAGAACAGCTTTGCCGCGCAGGTCCGACCCGAGTTTGTGATGAGCGTAGTTCGGCATGACGGTATGGCGCTTTCACTCGTGAATGCTTTCGCCGCCCCCGTCCGGCCGAATGGGCAGAGTCTAGCCTATCACGGTGTCGAGGCTCTCAATCGAGAATGGATCAACATGGAGTCAATGTACGCGGGGCTTGTAGAGGAAAAGGCTGCTCCGGATGTCTTCGTCGTTACGCCTCACACTGCGGCGCTGGCCCGTCCATCGGGGGAGGAACGAGAGGACGCGCAGCGGTACTCTCTCGCCTCCCGAGTCGTGCCCACAGTTCGAGATCTGATTGATTCCATCGACCAGGTCATCCAGCAAGCGGAGGTTGCGGGATGATGGAAGTGTGCACCTTGCTTGTCCGTCTCGACGGACCGATGCAGGCCTGGGGTACCGACAGCCGGTTCAGCATTCGCGAGACGCGTCGTGAGCCGACCAAGAGCGGCGTGGTGGGTCTTGTGGCCGCAGCGATGGGGCGCGAGCGATCGAGCTCGATCGATGACATCTCATCGTTGAGCTTTGGCGTCCGCGTCGACCGCGAGGGTCGGCTCCTCCGGGATTTTCATACGGCCGGTAAAGATGGCTTCTATCGAGCGAGCGGCTCTGTTGAGCGCCGAAACGTGATCGTCTCGGAGCGCTTCTACCTTGCGGACGCTTGTTTCACGGTAGGCCTACAAGCGCACCATGCTGAGGAACGCGCACTACTGGAGAGCATTGAGGTGGCGCTGCGCCATCCGGTTTGGCCATTATACCTGGGAAGACGCGCATTCCCACTTGCGGCGCATCCGGCCCTGGGAAAGGTAGAGCTTCCTCTTCTCGAGGCTCTGCGATCTGCGCCATCACCGCCACCCGATCACAGGGGCCGACGGCGTCACGATACAGGCTTGCAGCGGTACGTCTTGGATGCGGATGCGGTCGAAGTTCCGGAGGCACGCCGCGTCTTTGCCGGCGCCGATATGCCACTCTCATTTCTTTCGAATGGTCGGCGCTATGCGACACGTGAAACGGTCACGTTGCGATTTCCAGCCACCTAGCCGTCGGCAGCCGTTCCGACATCTGAATTAGAGCTGACCAAAGCAAGATGCTCGCCCCAGGCTGCCTAGCCTGAAATTCGTAAGTCACATTGCGCCGGATTGAAGAATGTCTCTCTTTCTATCACGCCTGACACTGAATCCGTCGAACGCGGGAGCTCGTCGCGACTTGTCCACGCCTTACGAGCTACATCGTACACTTATGCGGGGAGTAGATGGCCGTTCGGATGGCGGTCGTCTGCTTTTTCGCCTCGAACCCGAGCCCGGACCGGGTGGTCCGCTGGTACTCGTGCAGACACAGGTACTACCGGACTGGAGTCAGTTGCTGCAGAATCAATATCTCCTGCGCCTGGAAGGGCCAAAAGGATTCGATTTGCATGTCTCATCCGGTCAAGTGCTTCGATTCCGACTTCTGGCGAATCCTGTGAAAAAGATTGATGGTCGTCGTATCCCCCTGATACGTGATGTTCGCAGGCACGAACACGAGAAAACGTATTGGGACTGGCTCTACCGGCGAGCCGCTTTGGCGGGCTTTGAGGTACTAGACGCTACTGATGTTCAGACCAGGTTCGCATCACGCCGCGGTGGAGATGACACTAAGCGCGCGATCCCCCACTTTGGGGTCCGATTCGATGGACTTCTTCGCGTCGTGGATGAGGAAGGAGTGTACGACGCGGTTTGTCGAGGAATAGGGCCGGCCAAAGCCTTTGGTTTCGGACTCCTTTCTCTGGCCCCGGCATAATCGGGAGATGTTTGCAGCGCTCTGGACTGGGACCTCATTTCTCACGTCAGGAAGGCATACAGTCGTGCCCACCTCTGTGGATGGCGTCGTTTGGCGTCATGCGATACCGTTACGCGCATAGGACTGTGTCACGCCGAAAGGTCATCGCTGAGTTGGTCGGCCTCCGAACTTCAATATGGCCAACAAGCGACGGCTTCGACTGGCATTGAGCTCGTTCGGAGAGCGAATCCGAAGTCTTCACTAGTCTCTTCAGGCGGCTCGGCCGCCTGGAAGAGTGCAGAGTAGGATATTCTGGTCAGCCTCCCGTCATACAAATGTAGGCTGGCGACCTTGCGGACACTATTTGTTCTTTGACATACAAAAACCGGCGATTTTGTATTCTTTCTTAGTCCTCTCCCCGCACACGCGGGGATGAACCGCGGCTGGTAGGGTTCGGTGACACCGGCACACACCTCTCCCCGCACACGCGGGGATGAACCGTTTGGCGAGGTGGTGCGGCTTCGGTGTGCGCTCCTCTCCCCGCACACGCGGGGATGAACCGCGCGATCGCGTTCCATCGAGGGCTGAGGCATCCCTCTCCCCGCACACGCGGGGATGAACCGGCGCGCCACATAGAAGCGGATCTTTCGGATCGCCTCTCCCCGCACACGCG
>CBFGRV010000075.1:0-13636 GCA_965651265.1 uncultured Rhodothermales bacterium | reverse complement strand
TCGAGGCTGGCTCGGATGGATCGCTCGGCCTCCGAGAACCGGAACATGTTGGCGAGGATCTGTCCCCGTAGTGAGAGCATCTCCGAAAGACGCTCCGGAACGACCCTCGTGTACCATTCCTCAACGGCGTCCAGAATCGCGAGCGCCTCCTCATAGCGATGCTGACGCGCCCGGATGTTTGCCAGTCGGTATCCGCCGATGGCAATACTGCGGCCCATGTTAAGCGCCCGGGCCTGCGTGAGCGAAGCCTCGAACATCTCCGCCGCGCGCTCGAAGTCGCCCTGCCATTGCAGATAACCCAGGCCGAGATTCCCCCGCAGGATAATCTCTTGTTCTAGATCTCTGAGCCGTCGCGCGTCGGCGATACCCTTCTCGAGCGAGGCCACGAACTGCTCCCGGTCGCCTCGGAAGTAGGCGATACGAGCCATTTCACGATGGATATGCGGGTCATCTGGAGCCCCGAGGGCGGCGTTTTCGAGCTGGGCGCGCGCGCTCTCCCATTCGTTTCGAAGGGCGGCCAGGTACCCCAGCCCGAAGCGGAGAGCGGCCGTTTCCGAGTCAAAATCGATCCATCTGGATTCGGCCGTCGCAGTCACGCTTCGCTTGCGCTCGACGATGTGCTCCCACTCCGCCTCCAGCTGTTGCAACAGATCGGTCTCGTCGCGTGCGCGCAGGCGATCGATGAGCCACCTGGCCAGGGCAGGATCCAGGTCCGCAGATCGGGCGATGTCGAGCCATCGTTCGTCCGCCCCCATCATCGCAGCCAGCGCAGCTTCCCGGTACGTTCTCGCTTGCGTGCTTTTCGGTTCGACGACCGCCACGCCCGAACGGCATGTGGGATAGTTATTCTCGCAGAGATCAGGCAGTCGCAGATAGGCGCGCGCGACATCCGGATGTCGCCGAATCAATGCCAGTCCGGTTTCCAGCGCCCTCTCGGGGTCCGAACCGATCGATCGAACCCAGCTCCAATAGGCCCGCTCCGGCTCGGGCAGGCCATGGAAGAGGTCGTGGTCGGACGTAACGGCAACCATACGCACCTTCCCACCGCCCGTATCGAGAAGGGACAGGGCGAACACCCAGGCCACTACCGCCGCAAGAGCGGTGGCAAGACCCATGGTTGCGCCTCGGATCCACGCCGTCGTACGCGGCTGAATCGGCATGCCGGAAAACGTGGATGACGTTGCTCGCGACTTTCGAAATGCCTGGTCGCGAGAAGCAGGAGGGCTGGGTCGACGACCTCAATATCTACAACTCTCCTGCGTAGCGCAAGCTGCGGGTCGAATGCGCAACTCAGCGCCGCCCCATTTCCATCTCCCGGAGACGCCGGATGCGCTCTTCCGTCGGCGGGTGGGTCGAGAACAGGCTACGGATTCCGCCGAGCGCCCCCGCAAACGGGTTGACAATGAACATGTGGGCCGTGCTGGGATTCGCTTCCATCGGCATGACTTCCGCCCCACGCTGCAGCTTGGCGAGTGCATCGGCCAGTGCACCCGGCTTTCCACAAATCTCAGCGCCGTCGCGGTCGGCGGCGTACTCCCGGACGCGCGAGATGGCCATCTGGATGAGCATGGCCGCGATAGGGGCCAGGATCAACATGAGCAAAGAGCCGATCACATTGCCTCTCCGATCGTCGCCGCCCCCGAAGAAAAAGGCGAAGCGCGCCACCAGCGTTATGGCGGCGGCGAGCGTGGCCGCAACAGACGATGTGAGGATGTCTCTATTCTGCACATGCGCCAGCTCATGGGCGATCACGCCCTCGAGCTCGTCGCGATTCAGCATCCTCACGATCCCGTTGGTGACGGCGACGGCCGCATGGGCAGGGTTGCGGCCCGTAGCAAAGGCGTTCGGCTGGTCGGACGGGATGACGTACACCTTGGGCATCGGCAGATTGGCCTGCTGGCGCAGCCGATCCACCATATCATACAATTCCGGAGACTGTTCGCGCTCGATCTCGTGCGCGTTGTACATCCGCAAGACAATCTTGTCGCTGAACCAGTAGCTGGCGAAGTTGAGGCCTACCGCAACAATGAAGGCTAGGATCATCCCGTCCGGACCGCCGATAGCCCGCCCGACGAGTGCGAATAACACGAGCATGACGGCCATGAGGGCCGTCGTGCGAAATCCGTTCATCATAGAAAATCCAGGTTCATTTGTGGATGATCACGGCTGCTGATCTCCTGCGAATCATTTCCCGTGCCGGTTATACGCCCCTTCATTCTTCCGTGTCCCCATCGAGGCTCGGCCAGGCCTTGCCCTGCTCCAGAGCGAGGTTACCCCTTGCTGCTTAGCCGCCAAACCAGATCACGACCATGATATCGTACAGCGCATGGGTCCAGGCGGCCACGCCGAAGCCGCGAAGCAGATAGAGGACATTCAGCATCAGCCCGAAAAGAAAGCGAAACAGGAACGAGCTCGTTGAGAAGGCATCGCCGAGTGGCCCCAGATAATGTACCAGGCTGAACAGAAGGGCTCCCACGATAGCAGCGATGAAGTACGCCATCGAGCTGCGGCCGATTGTTTTTCGCAGCAGTAGGAAAAGCCCCCCGACGAGGATCACCCGAAAAACCAGTTCCTCGTACACACCGGCCCCGACCGACAGCGCCACCTTGAGAAGCAGACTTCCATCACCGGGGCCCAGGCCTGAAAGCAAAGCCGGGGGCGTTACATCGGAGGCCGTCACCTGAATCGGGAAACTGGCAACCCCCAGGATTATCCCGACGAGCCCTGAGACGATCACGGCGACCAGAACGGCGTAGACGGCGCTTTCCAGGATCATCCAACCGAAGTAGCGAGGGCGGAGGGGAATATTCTTTCGGCGCTCCGCCCATACGATGCCCAGTCCGACAATTACGACGAGGGCTCCGAAGGCCGTCAGTCCGGGCGCCCCCACAACCGCCAGAAGCTGCTTGAGCCACAACTCGGCACCCACGCGGATTTCCGCGACCGCATCCCGATTCGCGAACACGACGAGCAGCTCGTACGTGATGATCAACGGAAGCGCCGCCAGGAAGCCAAACGTTGCCGTCCTGGAGACGCGGTGATACGTCTCCCAATCGGATCTGGGTGGACGGAGCGCGGTCGTCACGGCGGGTCAGCAGGTGCTAATCGTCAAAGCCGATTCCTTCTACTCGCAATAGCGCGTCCTGCAGCTCGGCGCGTGCGTGCGTGTCTCGCCTGTGTAGGGCTACTTCGATTCCCTTCCGATACGTCGCTACGGCATCGTCTCGTCGCCCGAGCTGCTCGTAGAGCTTACCCAGGTGGTAATAGGTCCCGACGTACTCCGGGTCATCTTGGATCAGGCCTTCGAAGAATTCCAGGGCCGCCGCGTGATCGCCGCGCTTCTGATACTCTTGTGCGAGGGCGAATCTTGTGAAGGGGTCTTTGGGATCCTCCGCAAAGAAGGCCTTCAGTGCCTCCAGTCGATCCTGGGTCATGCTCACCAGCCTCCCCCGGCGCCGCCCCCGCCGAAGCTACCGCCGCCGCCCGAAAACCCTCCGAATCCGCCGCCTCCGAAGCCTCCGCCGCCGAATCCACCGCCGCGGCCGCCGCCCCAGCCCCCTCCCCAGATGATGATGGGGGGTCCACCTCGTCGGCCTCGGTGGCGACGCCCGCCATCGCCGCCCCCACCGCCCCGGTGGTGCTTTATGGCATTGACCACGAACACGAAGATGATGATCAGTACGAAGAGCGTCGCGAAACCCAGGACGCCTTCGGCTTCCCGATCGGGAGACCGAATCGCCTCGGCTGAGAACTCGCCGGTGGCTGCGGCCACGAGATGGTCGACCGCCTCGTCCAGCCCGGCGTAGAAATTACCCTGGCGAAAGCGGGGTACGATCACGTTGCGTACGATGCGTGCCGCAATGGCATCCGGAATGGCGCCCTCGAGCCCATACCCTGTGGCAATAAAGACCTCGCGATCGTCGCGCGAGACGAGAATCACCACGCCGTTGTCCTGCCCCTCCTGACCCACGCCCCACTCGCGGCCAAGAGTCGTGGCGTAGTCGGCGGCCTCGTGGCCACCGAGCGAGGGTAGGGTAACGATGATGATCTGGGTGGACGTCGAGTCCTGATAGTGTCGTAATTTCTCTGAGAGGGCACGCTCCTCCGCGTCGGAAAGCATGCCTCCATTGTCGGTTACCCACCGGCCGCTTGGTGGAAGGACATCAATCCGCTGCGCCTGCGCGCCCGAAGCCACGAAGCCGGCGAGCGCGCAGACTGAAATCACCTGCAGAAGTCGAAATAACGGCATCCGATCTGGTCCTTCCTTCAAACCCGCTGAGCAAGCTCTCCTCTAGAACTGCACTTCCGGCGCGCGCTCGGCACCTTCGGCCGCCTCGAACGGCGTTCGGCGCTCGAAGCCGAAGAGGCCGGCAAAGATGTTCGTCGGGAAGCGCCGGACCTGCGTATTGTATCGCTGAACGGCCTGGTTGTAGTCGCGCCGGGCCGTGTTGATGCGATTTTCCGTGCCTTCCAGCTGTGCCTGCAGGTCGCGGAAGGCCTCAGTTGCTCGTAGCTGCGGATAATTTTCCGCGACGGCCAATAGCCTTCCGAGTGCGCCCCCCAGCTCGTTCTGCGCTGCCATGAAGGCACGAACCCGCTCCGGATCGTCGAGATCGTCGGCCGTCAGATTGATGGAGGTCGCGCGTGCCCGTGCCTCGGTCACAGCCTGCAGCGTCTCCTGCTCGAAATCGGCCGCTCCCCGGACGGTGTTTACGAGGTTGGGGATGAGATCGGCACGCCTCTGGTACTGCGTTTCGACGTCAGCCCAGGCCTGCTCGACGATCTCCTCGGCCTGCACCATCGTGTTATAGGTGTTGCAACCGGCGCATCCCGCAAAAAAGAGGAGGATGACGACCAACAGAATCCCAATCGTTCCTTTGCTTCGCATGGCGAGTCGTGTGTGGATTCAGTGCTGTGTGATAAGCAGGTTGGCGATACGACATCCAACCGACATAGGTTCATACGCAGCCGCGCTCTTCCGCACGAGAATGTCGTCCGGCACCGACCGGATGATGCCATCGTCGATGTGGTTGAAGAGATTTCCGAACCGGCCGCGCTCGGATCGGAGGGCTAGAACAGCCTCAGCTAACGCTCGTCGACACTCCGCGTACACCGGAAACGGCCGCCAGCTCGTCGAGGAGGTGCTGCTTGCCTCCCCGGCGGGCCCGGTAGGCGAATTGCAGCTCGAGGTGGCCGTTGGCCGGTCGAAGGTGGATGTCGTGCTCCGACACGTCGTTGTCGATGAGTATGTTTTGCACGCGTCGAAGTGCGAGGGCGTCGTCCGGGACCAGGATGGACAGCTCCTCTCGCCGACCGCGCCGCGCCAACCACGATCGAAAGGGCTCCAGGGCGGTGAGAACCATCAGCACGACGAGCGTGATGCCCGTGGCCAGCAGCGGAAAGCCGACCCCGATGCAAAGGCCCACCCCGGCGGCCACCCAGATGGCCGCTGCCGTCGTGAGCCCTCGTATAGCGCCGCCTGACTGGATGATGGCACCCGCCCCCAGAAAGCCGATGCCGGTCACAACCTGGGCCGCGATGCGCGATGCGTCCACCCGTGTGATGTCGGCAGAGCCCTCCGTCATGAGAGCGATGAGGTCGCTCACGATCATGAAGAGTGTGGCCCCGATGGTGATCAGCGTGATGGTTCGCAAGCCCGCCGGCTTGTCCTTCACCTCACGCTCGGACCCCAACAGAAAGCCACAAAGGAGGGCAAACGCTACTTTTATAGCCGCCTCGGGAAGAATATCTCCCAGAACCGTCAGATCCTCGATCATTCGCTCGCCAATTCGTGGGCAACGTCAAGCTGCTCACCTGGCGGCCGTGGTACAGAAGCCGATTCCTGCTGGCGCGACCACACGTGATCCTGCATCAACATGGTAAGCAGATTGCTCAGTCGCCCGCGGACTCTCGCGACCACCAGGTCCTCTTCATCCAACACCACAAAATAGAGATCAGAAACGGTCTCGCCATCATCGCGGTAGAGCATCCAGACGCGGCTTTCGTCGTCGCGCGTTCGGAGTGCAACCTTCCAGCTCTTCTCGAACCCTAGCCGGCGCACGTCGAAATCGTCGAGCGACCCGCCCTGCTCGACATGGTAGATGCCCACTTTCACGCGACTTACGGCGCTCAGGTAGCGCGCCGCGGAGGCCGTCTCCTCCTCGGGCACGAGGCGTGTGAGCCACTCCGCCATTCTCAGCGAGAGGGGGCCCAGATTCAATACCACCTGTTTCTGAAGGCGGAGGTCTGGATACGCCCGTTCGATGTCCCGCCGGGTCTGGGCCATCTCTCGCGAGAAGAAGCAGCCCGAAAGCGGCAGAACGAGTACGATCAGAACGAGCCAGAACCGTTTCGTCAGGGGGCTTCGGGGCGAATGCCTCATTCGAGATCGGAGAGCGGATCTATGTTGAACTTGTGTCCGAGCTTACCGATCTGCTCCGGATCGATCTCACCCACGATGTTCACGAATACGGCGCCCTGCTCCTCGTCGGGCTCCAGAACCATCACGACGAGGCCGGCGATCGCATCTTCTTTCATCTTCATGTAGATGTTCACGCGCTCTTCGGCCTCTCGCACGCGGACGATGGTTTCCCATCCGAGCTCCTCGAGACGACGCGCGAGCTCTCCCGTTCGCCGGCCGACGTCATCGAACTGCTCCGGCGTCAGCGGGTACCCCCGTACTTCGATAGCCTTCAGGCGCTCGAGCATGTCGGTTAGCTCCGGATCCTCCCCTCGAGAGGCTTCGGTCACGAGCCGCAGCAGCGCTCCACGGACGTTTACCTCCAGCCACGGCTCCTGGTCGAACCACTCGCTGATGCTATCCAGATCGAGATAGCCGGGCTCGTTGCGAAGATCAGCCTCTTGTGCGGCGACCGGCTGTACGGCCGCAAGACACGCCAGGATGGGGACGAGACAGAATATCGTCCGCATGGGTCTAACAGATTGTTTGAGGCGGGTATTCATGGATGGTATCCTTTATAGATGGCGGGTTTGAAAATCTGCTGGATGTTCAGCGATGCATCAGCCCGTGGACTCCTCCGCGAGGGCCGTATCGAGAACACGACGGATGGGTCTCGTAACACGATCTCTGAGGACGTCCTTTCGGATGGACTCTCCGGCTTCCTTGCCTACTTCCGAGACAAACGCGATGGCCCAGCGCGTCTTTTCGAGCGCCTGCTCGACCTCGCGCGAGGTATACGACGCGTCGTGGGTCGATTCGGCATTCGGCGTCGATTCGGTCTGCGGTACGGGCCCATCGTCTTCCGAAGCATGAGGACCGATGCGGGCGGCGATAGCCGGCTCTGAGTCGGTCGTGTCGTTCGTTCGAGCCACGTCTTCCGACAGGGTCGGGTGCTCAACGTCGGTCGTTCCGGACGCGGCGGGATTCGAGGGCTCGGTCCCATACGGAGTGGTCGGCCTGGCAGCCTCGGTTCGCTCGGCGAGAACCGGGCTCGGGGAATCGACCCGTCTACCGTCGAGACGCAGGACGAGGGCTACGGCCACGAGCAGAGCTGCCGCGAATCCAATGGCAAGGGCCGGCCGAAGCATGGGCTTTCGCAGCTGCTGCAACCACCCTGTCACGGCCGCCAGCCCGGAAGGAGCGGAGTGCGGCCGGAGGTCGCGAAGCGTGGCTTCTCGAGCGGCCGTCGCCAATACCGTCTGCACGACCTCGGGCGGACACGGCGGCGCCGCCAAATCGGCCATATGCTCGCGGATCACCATAGCCAGACGGGCCTGCTCCCTCAACCCGGCATCGCGTTCGATCAGATACTCGACGCGCCGGGCCTCCTCATCGGGCAACGTACCGTCGATGAAGGCCTCGAGCCGGGCTTCGGCCCAGCGGACCTCCACCGAGATCGATCGGTCGCCATCCTTTGATCGAAACTCACTCATCTCCATCCAATCAAGATCCAAACACCAACATCTGCGCGATAAAGGCTCATGCTTGACTCCGCACGCGATCCGAATCCATCATCTCCGTTAACAACTCTCGAAGCATTTTGCGTCCGCGGTGTAGATACACCTTCACTGTATTTATCGGCAAATCCATCGCGCCGCTGATCTCCTCATACTTTAGATGCTGTATCTCTCGAAGAATGAGCAAGCTCCGATGAGGTTCGGGTATGCGACCGAGCGCCTCTTCGATCATCCGTCGCTCGTCACGGCGTTCGACTTCATCGGCCGCACCTGGAACATCCAGCGAAAGCTCCTCGATCTCCGTCCCGGATTCCATCCATTGTCGCGCCATCTTCCGGTGCCTCAGCAAATCGATGCAGGCATTTCGAGTGACCCGCATCAGCCACGGCAGCACTTTGTCGGCCGGGAGAAAATCATCATATCGCCACAGGCGTATCAGGACATCTTGCGTGACGTCGCGCGCATCGTCGCGGTTGTCGAGCATTCTGAACGCAAAGCCGTAGACTCGATCGCTGTAGCGATGGACGTAGTGCTCAAACTGGCTTAGCTGCACGCTCGTGAGGATTCATTCGGCATGATGCCGGTTTTCGGAAATACCGGACGGGCGAATGGGCCGCCGGGATGATTCCGGGAAGTGACCGTCATCGCATGCAAGACGATTGAGCCTGTCGGATTGTTACAGGTGGGAGTCGGACTCTCATTTGGCGACATCCTCGGACGGGCGGGTACCCGTTCATCGAGGAGCCGGTCAACTGCTCGCATCCGGCACTGCTTTTGCTCCCCTCGAGACATCGGCAGAGCGGCACTTTCCAGCCGATCTTTCGTACATCGTGCACGCCGCGTCGACGATCTCTTTCTGTATCTCACAGACGTACAAAGCTGATGTCTTTCTCTCGAGCTAAGTGGTACATCCTTCCCGGCATCGCTCTTCTCCTGATCGGCACCCTTCTCGGAGTGAAGCTCGAGGCGAGCCTGACCGATGACGACACGTTCACGAATCTCCGCAAGCTCGAGGACGCCTTCGTGATCATCAATCAGCGGTACGTCGAGGAGGTCAACTCGAACGATCTGGCAGAAAGTGCCATCCTGAGCATGCTCAGAAACCTCGATCCGCACTCGACCTACATCAGCGCAGAAGAGGCCGAGTCCGTTCAACAGAGCTATCAGGGCTCGTTCGGAGGCATCGGCATCTGGTTCGAGATTCTCCGCAACGATGACGATCCGTCCGACGACACCGTTCGCGTGGTGTCCATTATCAGCGACGGTCCTAGCGAGAAGGCGGGACTCATGCCGGGCGACCGAATCGTTTCCATCGCAGATTCATCGGCCATCGGTCTTACCGAGAACGAGGTCACCTCGAAGCTGAAGGGCAAGATCGGGACACAGGTGAAGATCGAGGTGAAGCGACGTGGTGTGCAGGAGCCGATTCCCTTCACGCTCACGCGCGACGAGATCCCCCTGTATACCGTGGACACGTCGTACATGCTCGATGACGCAACCGGCTATCTACGTATCAGCCGCTTTTCGATGGCGACCTACGACGAGTTCATGGACCACGTTCGTGAGCTTCAGGAGCAGGGCATGCAACAGCTTATCCTGGATCTTCGGTCGAATCCCGGTGGCATCATGGAGGCTGCCATTCAGATCGTCGACGAGATCGTGCCCGGAGACGAAATGATCGTCTATACGAAGGGCCGGCGGGATGAGGCTACCAGTGCTTACCGGACTCGGCGTGCGGGTGTGTTGGAGGATACGCCTGTGATCGTCCTGGTCAACGAGTATTCCGCATCCGCAAGCGAGATCGTCGCCGGCGCGCTTCAGGATCATGATCGGGCGCTGATCATCGGCCAGCGCACGTTCGGCAAGGGGCTCGTGCAGAATCAGTTCCCTCTTCCCGACGGAAGTTATCTGCACATGACGGTGGCGCGATACTACACGCCGTCGGGTCGGCTCATCCAGACGCCTTACGAGAACGGCGATACGAAAGATTATTACGCCACGAAGATGGCCACCCTGGGTGAAGCGACGTTCCACCCGAATGAGTACATCGAAAGCATTCCGGATTCACTCCGCTACAAGACGGAGCACGGCCGCGACGTCTTCGGGGGAGGCGGTATCCTCCCTGACGTCATCGTGCAACCGGATACGACGCCGGTCACGACGGCCGTTCTTCATAACGGGCTAGATTTCAGATTCGTCCGCCAATGGTTTCTCGAGCAAGAAGGGCAACTTCGAGATACCTGGGGAGATCGCCAGGAAGCATTCATAGATGAGTTTGAGGTAGGTGACGACCTCTGGAACGCGTTCTGGGAGTACGCGATGGAGAACGGCCTGAAGTTCACGTCAGACGAGTCGGCGGTCGATCCGGCTTCGAATGTGTATTCGCAGTCGGAGGTGGAGAGTCAGCGCGACCGGCTGGAGGTATATCTAAAAGCCCGAATCGGTCAGGAGCTTTTCGGCAATAAGGCCTGGCACCCGATTTATCGGGCCATCGACCCTGAATTACAGGCTGCCATGGCCCGCTGGGATATGGCACACAATCTGGCGCTGTATCATTCGCCGGATGCGCCGTCTCCCACTGGGGCCACGCAATAGGTTAGACTCTATCGAATAATGGAAGCCGGCGCCCGTCGACATTGGTGATCGAAGGGCGGCTTCCCCTTCATGCCCATCGGTCGATGGGTCTTCTCCGAGATGCAGGTAGTCAAAATGCGCCGTTCCACACATGTCTGGCGGCAAGGTTGCCGCACATCCCTTTTTGCCGTATCCCTGGCTCTGCTCGTGTCTGCATGCGCCCCGGCGGAGCGAACCGTCATCCCAGAGGTGCCCCCGGTGGCTACGGCCGAGCGCCCCATCCCCTGGGAAGTCACGGCGCCTCCAGCGTTCCGACGGGCGGTGACGGCCGGCACGCGTACCGAAGATGGCCGACCCGGACCGAACTACTGGATTCAGGAGGCCGAGTATGTGCTGCATGCGCGAGTGCATCCGGATGTACCGCGTCTGGAAGGATCCGCTCAGATCACGTATCACAACAACTCGCCCGATGAGCTCGGCGAGCTGCACCTCGAGCTGGTTCAGAACATCCATCGCGAGGATGCGCTGCGAAACGAATTCGTGCCCGTGACCGGCGGGGTCGAGCTCGCGCGGGTGGCAATCGACGGCCTGACGCTGCCTGGTCCAGGTGACGGCGGATCGGAAAGGGCTCGATACGAAGTAACGGGCACCGACCTGGCCATCTACCTACCAAATCCTGTGGCGCCAGGTGAATCCGTGTCGATAGACGTGGAATGGAGCTTCGTAATCCCACAGAAGGGTGCGGGGGCGCGCATGGGACATCAAGGTGGAAACCTCGTTTTCGCGGGCTACTGGTATCCCGTCATGGCCGTCTATGATGACGTGGAGGGATGGAATATCGAGCAGTTTACGGGAACGGCCGAGTTCTATGCGGATTTCGCTGATTATGAGCTCACCGTCGAGGCGCCGGAAGATTGGATCGTGTGGGCGACCGGGGAGCTTCAGAACCCCCAAGAGGTGCTGCAACCCGAGATCTTGGAGCGCATGCGGCGCGCGCACGAAAGCGACGAACCCATGCGTGTGGTCGGCCCTGAGGATTTCGGCAACGTGACGGCCCGCACTAGCGGCGGATTTCTCACCTGGCGATTTACAGCCGACAAGGTTCGAGACGTGGCCTTCAGTCTCACGCGGGAGTCCATCTGGGAGGCTGCTCGGACGCCCGTCGGCGACCGGGACGGCGACGGCGTCACGGACTACACGCAGATCAACACATTTTATCGTGAGTCGGCCCCGTTTTGGGCACGGGTGACGGAGTACCAACAGCACGCCATCTCCTTCCTGTCCGAGTTCACGGGATTCCCCTATCGGTGGCCTCATATGACGGCCGTCGAAGGCGGGGGCATCATCGGCGGCGGCATGGAGTATCCGATGATGACTCTCATCGGCGACTACAATCAGTACGGACCCGACGCCCTCTATTACGTCACGGCGCACGAGCTGGCTCACATGTGGATCCCGATGGTGGTGAACACCAACGAGAGACGATTCAGCTGGATCGACGAAGGGTTCACGACCTTCAACGAGAACAGTGCTCGAAACGATTTCCTGCCCGGGGAGGATCATTTCCTCAGTGATCAGCGCACGTACGCAGCGATCGCCGCACAGGAGATGGAGGGCGAAATGATGCGGCCGTCGGCATATCACGCCACATCCATGGCCTTCGGGATCGCGTCGTATGCCAAACCGGCGACGGTCCTAGCCGCGCTTCGCGAGGTGCTTGGCGAGGACGTCTTCAATCGCGCCTACCGTACCTTCGTGGCGGATTGGGCGTATCGGCACCCGTACCCCTGGGATCTCTTCAATACGTTCGAACGAGTGTCCGGACGCGATCTCGACTGGTTCTGGCGCACGTGGTACTACGAGACGTGGACGCTGGATCAGGCCATTGCCGACGTGCGGGTAGATGGAAACACCACAACGATCCACATCCGCGACGAAGGCCTGGCCCCCATGCCCGTCCTGTTGGAGATCGAGCTGGAGGATGGTGACGTTTTGCGCCGGGATATCCCGGTCGACACCTGGCTGCGAGGACGCCGCAACGCAACGCTTACGCTCGACACGCCGAGTCCGGTCGTACGCGTCTCCATCGACCCGGATAATGTATTTCCGGATGTCGATCTGTCGGACAACGACTGGATGCGCGGCCAGGACGCTCCCGCGGCGGGGCAGTAGGCCGATTTTGCGCGCGTAGACGAGTAGACGCTGGTACTGCGCCGCCTGCGTTCAGGGTGGTAGGCCGATCTATCGCTGTATGACTACGATCCTGGTCTCCGACCGGCGGTCCGATGTCATTCGTAAAAGGTACGCCCCGTTCGCAAAGTGGGTTGGATGCCAACGAAGCTGATGCGTCCCGGCCAGATACGTACCCGAGGAGAGGATGTCCACTCGACGCCCTAGCTGATCGTAGATCTCAAGAGTCACGTGAGCGGGCTCGGTGAGAGCAAAATCGATGGTCGTTCCTTCACGTATAGGGTTGGGATGGATCCCTCGCAATCCCACGCGATCCGGTAGCGCGGTTTTCGGCTCTACATTTACATGAACATCCCATCCGAAATTGAGCGCTATGCTGGTAGGGACTACCAGTCCCGACAGGAGATTCTCCACTTCGGTCCCGTCGAGATCAGCGCGCCAGATCATGCCTTCCGCGGGCTCGGTCCAGTACAACTTGCCTCCCTTATGATCAACAGCCAGATTTCCTATCACGCCCTGACCATCTACTACGTCTTCGATATTGCTACCGTCTAGATCGGCGCGCATGATCTGGCTACTGTTACAGGGGCTCCAGTAGATCTTGGAAAGCATATGGGCGAGGGCGATGTCCCCTACACAACCTGATAGGATGTATTCATCATTCAGTGTATCGTCAAGAGGAGCACGCACAATGCCGGGAGGAGGGTCAGGGAAGAGATCGGTTGTTACCCAATAGATCATCTGGTTATGGATGTCGAGCTCAATTCCCTCCACGACGTAACCTTGGCTTACCGGGAGCAAATGCCACTCTTCTGAAGGAGTACTTCCCAGATCTACCTTATTCAGAGCGTAATCATAACACTCGGATGCTTCACCCCAATAGAGCGTATTTCCCGCTACATCGATCTCGATATCCGACGGTCCACCCAATCCACATGTGATGCCACCCAGGATG
>CBFGRV010000074.1:0-13686 GCA_965651265.1 uncultured Rhodothermales bacterium | reverse complement strand
CGCCTGCGGCGTCGGCCACTTCACCGCTGATGATGAGCCCGGACGGCATGAAGAAGCTGGTGTCGAGGAGGCGGTCCATCAGCTGGAGCACCGATGCGGCCTCGAGCGGCGGAAATGCCAGCAGGAGCAGGAATGACGTGATGAACTGGGCCCATACGAAGAACGGCATTCTCATGAACGTCATGCCGTCTGCGCGAAGCTGAATGATCGTCGTCAGGAAATTGACCGCTCCGAGTAGCGACGACGTGATCAGCAAGATCATCCCAAACAGCCACATCGTCTGGCCCATCGTCTCGATCGAGGCGAGCGGTGTGTACGAAGTCCATCCGGCTTTGGCCGCACCGGCAGGCACGAAGAAGCTCGAGAGCATGACCACGCCACCGGCGAAGTAGCACCAGTAGCTGGCCATGTTCAGCTTCGGAAATGCCATGTCAGGCGCCCCAATCTGCAGCGGGACGATATAATTCCCGAAGGCGCCGACGGCAAGCGGCACCACACCGAGGAACACCATGATGGTGCCGTGCATGGCGCCGAGTTGGTTGTAGAACTCGGGAAGCATGACGCCTCCCGGCATCGTCTCGTCGCTGAAGAGGTTGCCGATGAACGGCAGCGGCTCGCCGGGGTAGGCGAGTTGCCATCGCATGAGCATCATCAGCGTGAAGCCGAAGAGCAGGAATAGCAACGCCGTGATGCCGTACTGAATCCCGATGACCTTGTGGTCAGTCGAGAAGACATACCTTCTCCAGAATGATTCGTGATGGTGGTCGTCGCGGCCGTTGTGACCGTCTACGGCGGAGACGTGATCAGCCATAGCGCTTCACCGGAACGTGGGGGGAGGGAAGAGGAATGGGAACAACCTGCACCGGATTCCGGCGCAGCAGTGAGGTAGATCGATCGGCAGAGCCGGACCGAACTAACCTATGGCTGCGCCTTCTCCGAAGGTAAAATCGAGCGTTACGGACTCCCCGTCGCCCACCGTCACGTTCTGGGTCTGCGTCCCGAATTCCTCGTGCCAGGCCTCGATCACATAATCCCCGGCCGGGAGATTCTCGATAGAGTAGGAACCCGATTCATCCGATACGCCGAAAAACGGATGCTCGGTGACTCCGGCCCATGCCAGCATCCATGGATGCACATCGCATTTGATGCGGACCATTACCTCGGGAACGCGGAATCTCTCTTCGCGCTCTTGTCCGGCGGTCGGCATTCCGAAGTTGAACGGCCGGTTGTCTTCCGGCATCGCGTGAATGTTATGGAGCAGCGGATCGCTGTTGAGGATCTTCAACGTCTGCCCTGCCTGCACGCCCAGGACATGCGGCTCGTACATGCAGCCATGCTGATCGAGGACGACCGGTTCGGGCACCACAGCGAATTCCCGATCTCCGAGGCCTTCCTTCACATAGACGAAGACCCACCGAAGGGTGTTGTTATCGTTCGCGACGACCGTCTGGGCCGTGGCCGGCTCACTGCGCAGGTCCATGCATTCACGGTCAAGATTGAGCCTTTGAGGCGCCGGCGCGGTGCCCGTGAAGTTTATGGTACCCGTGATGGAGGCGGAGCCGGCGGGCTCCTGGGTGGCGGCCGTCTGTTCGCCCTGAGCGGCTCCGCCGGGCGAATTGCTTCCTCCACCCCCACAACCGGCGAGTACGAAAGCCGTGGAAACTAAGACGATCAATGAGTGCTTGAGGCTGTTCATAGGGTACATTCTTGAAATTGAGAGGACCACTATCGAACAGCGTGACACGGCCACGGCCGGCCACCAAACGCCGTAGGTAGCGCGTTCAGGTCGGCGCCCCAACTCGAGCGCACTCCCATTTGTGATTATCGAAAATATAGTTAAGATTCAAGAGGCTTTTTCAAACTTGAGTGCGACTTAGGGATGATTCCTGATTCTTCTGATGGAGTGGCTGTGGACACTCTTTGAGCCGTTCGTTCGAAAGCAGTTCGAGCGGAGGGGCCACGATCCGTCCGACGAGGAGCTGAACAAGGCGTTCGTCGAGCTCGTCGGGCGCGTCACCGTGACCATCCTCGTCCAGGAGCCGTGGCGTGGGTCGGTTCGGTTCAAAAAACTCGACCGAATGCATGCCGGCGAGTGCCTCGATCTACTGGGCTCGCCGACGGACTACCTGCATGCGCGCTTTGGAGGCGGGAAGTTCAAACTAAACTTCCACGACGGCTGGAATTTCATCGCCACCCAGAATTTCAAGCCGGATGGCGAACCTCACTGGCGCCTTTTGCCGGAGGCCGACTTCTGATCATCACCCCAAGCTTTGAAGCCCGAAACCCGCCTCGATCATCCGACCGAAATCCGGCGGCGAGTCACGGCATTTCTCGCCCTCCTCTCTTCGGCGCACGCCCACGAGCGACTCACAACGAAGATGGAGCCGGAACAGCTGGCTTTCGAGCTCCTCCGGATCTGGTTCGATGACGTATATCTCCCAAGTGCCCGTTACGTCGACGGGCTCAAGGGCGACTACTCTGCGACGGCAGCGGACGTCTTCCGATCGGCGTTCTCGGACGAGGAGTGTGCGGACCTCGAGCGGTTTCATCGGTTCGTCGAGCTGCGGCTGGAGATGGTGCCCGAAGGCGACCGCGGCCGGCGTCGGATCCCGATCGACGACCGTTGGCGCGCTCTCGTGCGCGATGCGGGCTACCTGTTGGATGACCTCACGCCAGAGGCAGGCGCGATTATGACCTTACTCGAGGATCGACTGGATTCCGAGTCTTCGGTGCCCTCGGATCTGTTCAGCGGGCTAACAGCCGGTTTGGCCGGTTAACAATCGGACCGTCCGGCTGAGCGCGGCTTGCCGCTCCGGTTTCGGGCGCGTCGAGCTACATCCCAAGTCGCCCGCGGGCCTCGTCGAGTACGTCCTCGGAGATCTCCGCGTACCCCTTTGCCCTTGCATAATCCTCCACGCCTTTCATCGCCATCTCGCGCGCAAAGGAAGGGATCCGTTCGACGCGCACGCGCGCACCGGCCGTCCATGGGATGCCGGCGCGCTCGAAGGCCTCGTTCGCCACGCTGCTGAACGGACACCCCGACTCCGCCTCACGAGCGGTCGGCCTCCTGCTCGTCTGACGTCCTTCGATCTTCAGCCCGAGTGACCGCACGATCCGCGTTTCGCCGGCGTTCGTATGCATGGCCATCTGGCGCCCGCATGCGGAGCACTCGAAGACGAGACGCATCGCTCCCTCCTCCGGACCGTCGACGGTCGCAAGCTCCATCGGATTGTCGCATGAGACACAGAAGAATTTCATGTCAGCTCCGTCCAGCTTCGGCTTGTTTTCGGATGGCCTCTTCCATCGCCTTGCGAGCTTCTGCGATGCCCTCTTCGGCGATTTCGAGCGTGATGATAGTCGTTTCACGCGCACGGGCCGCGTCTTCCATCCTGATTTTGGTCTTGTCGCGCATGAATCCTTCCGGCACGCGTTCCAGGCGAGCCCATGCTTCGCGCGTCCACCGGAAGCCGTCACGCGGCACGAGATCTACGGCGCGGCTCTCGCCTGGCTCGAGCGTCGTATCGCCAGTGCCGGCCTTAAGTCGGCCGCGTGGCGCGAGTGCGGAGGTATCCTCCAGGAGATCTGCGACGACATCCGCCACCATCTCGAAGGTGATGGTATCCAGTCCTTTTACGCGCGCGCTCTTCTCGATCTGCGCCCGCGCCCGCCGCATCTGGTAGCCGTCCGGCACCTCGCGCAGCAGCTGGCGCGCCTCGCCCGTCCAGCTCAGCTTCTTCTTATCAAACGTCTCGATCTCCTGCAGCGCGCCCTCCAGTGGGGCCAACTTCTTGATCGCTTCCTTGTCCAGCTTTTCGAACTGTTCTGGAGGGGCGCCGCAGACGGCGCAGACCGCGGGTTCGAATCCGCGTGCCGCATATCCGCAATTCTGGCAGAGATACGTGACGTCATCGCCGGCCGCGATGCGCTCGCGCGCAACTGTCTCGGCTACGATGCCCATCGACTTCATGGCGGATTCGGGAAGAATGGTCGCCATCGCCTGTTCGACCACCTTCCGCGTGATCACCGAGTGCCCACGCTCCATCGCCCAGCGGTGAATCGTCGTACGTGCGATCTTTCGGGCAAAATCGGGCGCCGTGTTCACAAGCGCAGACGCCTCCTCCGTCCAGATCATCGACTCCTCCGCCTGCACGTCCAGCGGAGGGATGTAGCGGCGGCTCGAAAGTAGCACGTTGCACGGCGCGAGGCGCAACAGATTCTCCGTATTGCTGCCGATATCCATCTCCTCGTCGCTGTGCACACCGATGCGCCCGACGACCAGCAGCCAGGGCTTCTCCCGCCGCACGTACTGCAGAATCTTGTCGAAGGCCTTGCCGTCGAGCAGCGTGATCTTCAGGTCCACGCCCTCTTGTGCGGCGATCCGCCGGGCCACTTCCAGATGGGATTGGTAGATCTTGGCGAGCCCGGTGTCGATCACCTCCTCGTGAAGCTGCTCCTGCTCCTTGAACCTGAACACCTTCGAGGCCTTCTCCGTCAGCACGTTCACGATGCTGTTGAACATCGCATAATGGAGGTAGGGATCGTAGACGGAAATCGCCTCCACGGGGCGATCGAACAGGCGGCCAAGCTCGAGGGCCGTCTTCAGGCCGGCGAACGACTCCGGGCTGCCGTCAACGGCGACGATGATCTGCCCGCCGACAGGCTCGCCAACCTCCTGCATCCGATCCGTGTTCTTTACAACGAGACAGTCCGTCCGGATGCGCCGCACGACGCGCGAGCAAACACTACCGAGAACGCTATCCCGGACGGCGCCCAGCCCGAGCGCACCCATCACCACTAAATCGTATCCGCTCTCCTCTATATCCCGCACGATGACCTTCCAGTTCTTTCCGTCGTACATCTTGGGCTGAAACGGAAGGTTCGCCTCCCGGCACCGCTTCTCCATCACGGTCAGGTACGAATCGGAAATCAGCTCCAGGCCCATCGTGATGAGCGTGTCGTGGATCTTGCGCTGTTTCTCCATCTCCTCCTCGAGGAGGTACTCCTCAGGCAGCGTGAACTCCATCTGCTTGAAACGATAATCGTGCATCCGCGCGGCGTAGGCGTGACTGCCGACGAGGCTCGCACCCAGGCGGCCGGCGAGGTCTACCGCGAGGTCGATGCTCGCCAGGGAGTGGTCGGAGTTGTCGACGGGAACGAAGATCTGCTCGTACATAGGCCTCTCTGGATACAGGCTTTCGCGATGATGCATTTGCGGCGGACTCCTTCGACGATTCAGTAGATCAGGTTCATCCGGTCGTGTACGTATCGCAGCCGATGCGCCGCGTACCGAAGGGTCTCCGAGTCGAGCCGATCGGCCATGAGGGACAACGCAAGCAGCGCGGTCCGGAGGTGTTCTGCGCGCTCGGGCAATGTTTCCTGCGGTGCATTTTCGAGTCCTTCGATGAACGTCCGCAGCGCAAATCGAATGCGGACGATGTCGTTGTACGCCGGATCCTTCGGCCCCATTTGCCGCATGTCGCGTTCGATGCGCCCGATCTCCATCCCAACGACGGCGGGTGTCATGCGCCTGAATTCCCGCCATCCGACGAAGTCCAGCTCGTTCCACTCGAGCCGGCCTTCGGCAAGCCGCGCCGCCTTCGATTCGAGGGTTCGATGATCTTCCGCGTTTGTCATACTGGTGGGATCATGGGATTGATCAGAACGGCCGGTGCACGGTCCCCGGAGTCAGGCGCGCGGCCATCTGTGTCATGCCCTTGTACTTGCGCCGAAATTCCGCCGGGTCCTGCTGGATCGTCTTCATAGTGAAGCGAGGCAGCAAGTCCTGAAGCAGCGCATCCATACGATTTGGATCGATCCATCCGCGCTCTATGTACATCATCACGATGTGATAATCCGGTTCGTCTCCGCGCGCGATGTGCCGGAACGCGACGCTATAGGGATCGAAGTGCGCGACATGCAGATCGCCCCGACGACCGGCCTCGCGGGCACGCTCCTCGTAGCCGTCGGGAAGAGGAATCACGTCCCCGGGAAATTCATCGTGGATGTCCACGCCGTGCGTCCGGCGACATATAGCGAGCGCTGCCAACCACTCGTCTCGATGGCGAACCTCCGACCACACATGAACGGCATCCGTCCAGGACCGCCATCCCTCGTAGACATGCGACGTCTCCCCAAGGAGCCATACGCGACCCGAACAGCGCTGCCCGAGCTCATCCAAGACGTCGTAAAGGACCTTCCGCGTGACGAGCGCGCCTCTCATCGCGGAGCCTCCACGTCGTCCGATCGGCCGTCCCCGGAAATCATCGTTGATTCAATGATGGCGTCTTCCGGACAAACGACGCGACATTCCTCGAAATCGCAGCACGTTTCGTCGATCACGTGAATGGGGTCTCCGGCCTGGATCGCACCGATCGGGCATACCTCGACACATAGTCCACAATTCGTACATCGGTCGGTGATCACGTACATATGTGCGCGTGCCGATGGCGAGGTGACTCGCCGGCGGTTGTTATCATCTGCCCTTGCCGGGGTAACGTCTCTTCGGGGTCTTGTTCTTGTAGTTGAAGACCCAGAAGCAGTAGGAGTACGGATACATCGTCTGCACGACGTGAAACGGCTCGTACTCGAAGAGACGTCGCATCGCCCAGCAAAAGCGATAGCGCTTATCTCCCGGCTCTATGATCTCGACGATACAGTCGGCCTGGAAACTCACGAAGACCGGTGAATTGCCGGTCCACAGCACGGACGCAAAAGGATTTGCGGCGAGGTTTCGGAGCGTTGATCCTTCGAAGATCTCCAATAAGCCGATACGCCGCCAGTCGATGTGCTCGGGATGGGAATAGAACTCCCGCGCTGTACGAATTCGAAGATCCCGCGTCTCGTTGACGGCATGCGGCGGAAGCTCCTGGATCTGCGCGACGGCATCTTCGACGAGATCCAGGTATCGATCCATGTACTCGTCGCGCGGCGTGAACCCGACCCCCTTATTCGCCAGGTTCGGAACGAACGAGTCTTCGCTCCACGTGCTCACGACAGGAAGGTGACCCGCATTGAACGCGATGTATTCGTCGCGCTCGATCGCGTCATAGATGCTGTGCTTGTAATCGAGCTGCCATCGAACGAACTGGTCGGGCAGCTCGACGAGCTCGAACTCCCGCCCGGTCGCCGTGTGTCGCGCCACACCATCGACCACATGCACCTGATTGGTGACGGTTCGTACGTCTTCGGTCTGTGTCTCAGGAATCTGCATGGGGACTCTATGTGGTTGTGATTAATGTCACGCGAGCCATTCCGGAGGCGTTGCTTCCTCCCTGGAGAAGGATGGCAGTCGCTGAAAGGACCGCGGCCGGTCCATCCCGGCGAGTGCTTCTTGCATGATCTCGACGGTAATGATGCCCAGTTTTCGTCGTTCGGCGTACGTCTCGAGGCCCTTCTGCACTTTGCGACGGATGAATGTGATCGGGATGCGTTCGAGGCGCGCGCGAGCTTCGACCGTCCAGGCGATTTCGGAAATCTCCAGCGGCTCACCCGTCGGCTGATACGTGCAGGCCGGGTCTTCCTGCAGGAAATCTCCGTAGGCAGCCAGCGCCCGACAGCGGCAGCCTCCGCACAGCTCGCTGAATTCGCACGCGCCGCAACGGCCCTTGAGGCTCGAACGATCCCGGAGTGCACGTAGAACGGGCGATAAATTCCAGATGTCGGCAAAGCTCTGCTCGCGGACGTTCCCCGCCACGACGGTCATGTACGGACAGGGCGTCACATCGCCGCTCGGAGTGATCCTGCAGTAAAGCGTGCCGGCCATGCACCCGCCGCTCTCGAGACCGGCAAGGCCCATCTCATAGGCAATCTGCTTGAACTGCGGCGCGCACTTCGAGCGAACGAGCATTGGGCGATAGTCTCCCTGCCGCAGGGCCAGCTCGCGAAGCATTTCATCGGTCTGCTCCGGCGTCAAGTCGTTCATCATCTGGCCTCGTCCGGTCTGCACGAGGAAATACAGATTGAACGACCAAGCTCCCTTCTCCCTCGCGAAGGCGATCAGGTCAGGAATCTCATCCCGATTCATGTCCATGACGGTCGTCTGCACGAGCACTTCCAGTCCGTGAGCCCGGCAGATCTCGAGTGCACGAACGGAATGCTCCCATGCGTTAGGGCCGCCGCGGAAGCTGTTGTGCTTCGCAGGATCGATGGAATCGAGGCTGATGCCGACTCCCTTTACACCGCAGTCGACCATCCTGCGCGCCACGTGGTCGTTGACGAGAACGCCGTTCGTGCCCATCACCACCCAGATCCCGCGTTCGGATGCAGCAAGGGCGATATCGTAAATGTCGCGCCGGAGCAGGGGCTCTCCGCCCGTCAAAATGAGCATCTCCGTACCCAACTCCGGCAGGGCGTCGACAAGATCAAGGCACTCGCGCGTCGTGAGCTCGCTCTCCTCTGCCGTACCGCCTTCCATGTAGCAGTGAGGGCACCGGAGATTGCATCGCCGGGTGAGATTCCAGGAGATCAGTGCGGGCCGATACCGGTCCGTGCCTATGCCACTCGTTGTCTTCATGCGCCAAACATCGTCACTCGAGCACTCATCGAACATCACTCATCGAGCCCACTTCCTGAGACCTCACGTGTTCATGCATCAGGCGGATACCGGTCGTCGGTGCCGCCATCGCACCAGGCCAACGACACTCACGAGGAGGAGAAGCGTGAGGATGCCGGCCCGAAGCATCGGTACGAGTGCGGACGGCCGATCGAGCGGTTCCATGTAGAGATGATACCACGACGTCAGACCTCTCCGATTGCCGCGCTCCTGATTGAATCCGTCCCAGAGCGAGAAGGCAATGGGCACGAACGCACCTTCCCGGAAAGTCTCGCGGCGCGTACGCTTGAAAATGGCGATCCACTCGCCGTCCTCGTATCGGGCGTAAAAATCAAGCGTGTCGGCGCCGGCCTGGATGTCCGCGCTCCCGCGACCGGTGTACATCACTGCACTGTCTGCAGCCAGATCGGCAAACCACAGATCGACCGACCTTCGCGAATCGCCGAAGATGAAGTAGGGCTTCTCGATACCGGGCGCCGGTTCGGACGGAATCTGGACGGCAACGGCATCGGAGTACGGGCTTGACGCCGTATCGCGCACGACCTGCTCGATACGGGGCACCGCAATGTCGGGCGCGTTGTTACCAGCCGTCTCGGCGGACATGTCGTGCCAGGCGAGCATGATCGCGATGTCCTGTTCGTTGTAAATCGCCTTCACCTCGACGCCGTCGACACCGGGCATGTATGCCCGACCCGGCTCGATGACCTGCCCGACCACCGGGAAATAGGCCCCGCGTTCCTCCCCGAAGAGCGCCTCACCCTGAGTCACATCGATGGGCCCCTCGACGCCGCGAGCCACCACTACAGTGGCGTATTCGGGATCGTCGCGAGACAGCGAATAGACATAATCGACGAGGGCCCAGCGATCCTCGATCGGCTCGATCTCATACGAGGGCATCGGCGAGCCATCGAGGCCCGTCGTGAACGTCCTGTAGATGTCGCGGCGAGTGTCGCCGCCGATGAACGTCCAGCGCTTTGTCAGATCAGCGGGTCGAATGTGATGATTCCACTGATCCAGAAGCGTCTTGGCCGATGGGCCGTCGCCGCGACCGTATCGGCCGTGACAGTCGGAGCACTGGTTTTCCTCATAGACGATGCGGCCACGTTCGATGGATTCTTCGCTGGAACGAGGCGGCCTCGGAATCTCCACGACATCGGGCACGCCGTACGGACCGGCAAAATCGTCGTTGAAGGTCTTGATGAAGTAGACCAGGTTATCGATCTGGCGATTATTCAGCGAGGGCCAGGCGGGCATGCCGGTGTAGGGCATACCGTCGCGTATGATGCGCTTGAGATCGTCGTCGGTGGGCAGTTGGCCGCTGGGCGTCGTCCGCACCTTATATACCCCGGCCGTGAAGTCGCGCGGGGCGGGACGCAAGAATGGCGCGCCCGGACCGTCGCCGGCCCCGGTCTCGCCGTGACATTGGGCACACTTCTCCAGGTAGAGCACGCGTCCTGCCTCACGCTGCTGCTCCGTTCCGAGATTGGGCTCGGATTGGGCGACGGCCGTCAGGGGGAGCAGCACCGTCGCGAGTATCGTGCTGACCAGCATGCCTCGCATTCTACCATTCCCCATCATTCCATCACCTCCCGGGCGCGAGGCCTGTGCCCGGTGAAGTCGTACAGGAAGAGCGTTACATCCCAGATCTCCTCCTCGGTGAGGAACTTCTCCCATGCCGGCATGGCCGACGACCACGGTGTGGATTCCTGCGGTAGACCTGGTCCCCCTTTGGCGATGCGCCAGAAGATGTACGACTCCTGCAGCATCGCTATCGTGGTCGGATCCTGGAAATTGGCCGGAAGCGGATCGAACCCGTGAGCGAAGAGGCCGTCTCCGTCCATGTTGTCCCCGTGGCAGAAGACACAATTCTCGTAGTATATGCGCCTGCCATTTTCGACGTGTGCCCCGAGCAGTTCTGTATTCTGGACCTCGAGTATCCGATACGGATTCTCGTCGCGCACCAGATCGATGGTCTTGCCCTGGAATTCGATGCTGGTCGGCGGAGGCGGATGGATGGTCCGCCCGGATAGCGGCGGTGACGGCTCGCGAGTGATGTCCACGTAGACCCGCAGCGCCACAAGAGCGGGGATCAGGAGAAGCACGACCGCGAGTGGAATCGTGTACTTGCGGTCGGTCATGAACCGGACGACTCTGTCACGAACGAAGGCGAAGTGTTCCGAATCGGCCGACATGTACGCGAGAAGTGCCAGCGTGATGATCGCCATGAACATCGACAGGATCGAGGACGGAAGCGGCGGGTCGATGCCCCATCGCAGGAACACGAACAGTGCGATCCACCAGGCCACCATCCACACGAGGACGTTCACCCGCGGCACGAAGCGGAGCGCGACGAGGAAGGCGATCACCACAAGGAGCACGAGGATGTTCATGATCCTCCCTCCCGCGATGCGAGGTAGTCCACCAGCACCTTCAGCTGCTGGGATGTGACGCGCTCGTAGAAGTTCGTCGCATTCAGTTGCGCCGCCATCACACCGGGTACGAAGCCCTCGGCAACAGTCTCGTCAGGCTCCAGGATCGACTGGTAGATCTCCGCGCGCGTCAGGCGACGTCCGACATCGTGCAGGCTCGGCCCGATCATCTGCATCTGTTCGTCGATGCTGTGACACGTCATGCAGGCGTACGTCTCGAACAGTTGCCTTCCGGTCATTTCTTCGATTGCGCCTGCCGACGCTCCGGCGACATTGACCGGCGGTGCAGCCACGGGGCCTCCGGATGCCGCCTCATCTGACTGCCATTCGAGCTCCGTAGCGAGCGTGACGGTGGGTGTGCCGCCAAGGCTCTGCAGATAGGCGATGACCGCAAGGATCTCGTCATCGCTCAGATCGATCGGTGGCTCGTCGATTTGCGGCATCCCCGGAAGGAATCCCTCGACGATGTACCCATTGGGGTCGTACAACGAGGAGGCGAGGTACTCCACGTCGCTCATCCCTTCGATTCGCGTTCCGGCAATGGCTCCGATATTTGCCAGATCGGGAAAGCGCCCGCCCGTCTCGCCCGACATCGTGTGGCACGCAAGACAGGTTCCTTTTCCCTGCACGATCTGTGCTCCCGCCTCGACGAGTTGCTCCGTCGACATGTCGGCGCCGATCTCAGTTTCTTCGGGCGGATACGTCACCTTCTGCGGTACCATCTGGCCGACGTAGCTGTAGAAGGCGGCCACCAACACGGTGAACCCGAAGATTTTCAGAGCCGTCTTCACGCGCCAACCTCCGCGACGTGCTTGGGCTTTCCGGCCATGCTCGAAATCCAGAACACGATCGCGATAAAGGTGAAGAAGATCAGAACAGTGACCGATACGACGTTCGCCGCATAGCCGAGTGTCGGTGTGAAGGCGTCCGGCGACGTGTCGCGCATCACGCCGTACACGTGCCAGTGCTGCCGAATGCCCGAGCGCACGTAGCCCATCAGCCCCATCGTCCAGGCAAATGTGATCGCGATGAAGAAGAGTGCGTACTGGGCACGATTTGGAATCTTGCCCCATTCGATGGGACCAAGAATGCGGGCATTCTTGAACATCAGCACGTCGATCACGGTGATCGAGATCATGGCAAACAACACGGAGAGCACCTGCGGCACCGACAGCCCGATGCGCACCGCCGCCTCGACGAAGTAGCCGTAGACGCCGAGAAATACCACGATCCCTACCACCGCGGCGAAAATTCCGAACTGGATGGCCTTACCCGTCTTCGCCCATGAAACGGTCGCCTCCTTGTTGGCTCGTCGATAGAAGAGGAAGCTCAGGTAGGTCGTCAGGATCAGGATATTCACGGCCGTGTTCTTGGCCGACATCACGCCGAGAACACCCAGTATGGGATGGTGCGAACCTCCCATCGCCCGCGCTTCCTCGACCGTGGCGACCAGCGAGTGCGGCGTGGCCCACACAATGAAGCACACCGTAATGGCCCCGAGAAGGTACTTCACGAATTTCCGATACCGCTCAGCCCCGTGGATCCGCTCCATGCTGAGCCAGAGATAGTAATTGGCGGCCAGAAAGAGATTCCCGATCAACACGGCCTGGATGATGAAGAGCCACGAGAAGGTGCCTCCCATCAGGGCGATCCCCAGGCTCTGAGAAAAAGCGTAGATCTCGCGACCCAGGTAGTAGCCCGCGAACGGAAGCGGCAACAGGGCGGCAATGGCGATGAAGTTGCCCACGTAACCCATCCAGTCGTAGCGTGCGCGATCCTCGGGCGTCTTGGCCCCCAGGAACTTGAAGGCGCCGTACGCGGCTGCGATCGATCCACCGAAGCAGATGTTGGCAATGAGCCGATGGATGTTGATCGGCATCCACGTGAAGTTCGTGATGGCATCCCAGGTACTCACGAGATTGCCCTGGGCATCGATGCCGTCTGGCGAATTCATGAACGTTAGCCACGCATCGGCGATGAAGATGATGGCTATGCCGACGAGGTTCAGGCCGAGCCCGAGCAGGAGGTGCACCTTTTTGGATACTTTGCCCCAGCCGTAGTAGTAGCTATAGAGGAAGCCTGCCTCGAGGAAGAAGGTGCACGCGTACAGCACGAAGGTCCAGTCGAAGATGGAGACCAGGTACTCCATCAGCCGGGGGTACAGGATGAAGAGGGCGAACGTGAGCAGGGCACCAAGCGTCGCCGTGAAGGAGAATGAGACCGAAAGCAGGCGCGTGAATTCGTACGCGAGGTCGTCGTAGCGGTCGTCCTTCGTTCGGTAGCCGATGAACTCGATGATCAAAGCGAACATCGGAACGGCCAGTACGAAGGCGGCAAACATCAGATGGAGCTGCGCGATCACCCAGACCGCCACCCGGCTACCCACCACGGGAAATGTCCGGTATTCGACGCCGCCGACCTCCTGCGGCGCCGCGTGCACCGGCAACGCACCGAAAAACCATCCAATAAGAAGAGCACCAAGAACGAAAAGCAGAAACGCCAACGCGGGCGTTTTCTGAGCGGGGACTCTCATAGGCATCCTGCCTGAGGCGGGTGAAATACGAAGGTTCGAACGTCACCGAACCCGTGACCCCTTAGCCCTGCTCTACTGAAGCGGTCGTGCGCGGGCCGCTAGATGTGAACTCCTATCAGAGCTGCGGCAAATTCGCGTTAAGAATACGTAACGAGTTGCGAGAGTGCAAAAGT
>CBFGRV010000073.1:0-13908 GCA_965651265.1 uncultured Rhodothermales bacterium | reverse complement strand
GTCGAAGTATCCGTTCGTGGAGGGTGGGGAAGCCGGCCATCAACAACAGTGGGTTCGCGCCTGCAAGGAAGGATACGGGGCGTATACCAGCAGTCCGTTCGACATCGCAGGTCCACTCACCGAGACGGTGCTCATGGGCAACCTCGCCATCTACAGCCACATGCACCGGCGACCGGAGGGAGAGGGGTTCGTCTACGATGGCCGCAAAAAGTTGATGTGGGATGGCGAGAATATGCGCATCACGAATTTCGATCCGGCGAATGAATTCGTGAGGCGAGAGTATCGTACCGGCTGGTGAGCAGGCTCCTGGTGTGGAGTGGCCTGGGTATACAGAGCCGTTACATTTGCATCCTTAACGAATCGCGTAATTCGCCGTTACGCTTTAGATGACTCCATCATCCCGTATTCCCAATCACCCACCCGACTCAGGCCATGGCTAAAGTGCACGTGTACCTCAACTTCGCCGGCGAAACGGAAGAGGCCTTCAATTTCTACAAGTCCGTTTTCGGTGGCGAGTTCAGCAACCTGACCCGCTTCAGCGACATGCCCATGGAGGGCGTCTCCATTTCGGATGAAGAGAAGAACAGGATCATGCACGTCAGCCTGCCAATCGGCGACGGCGAGGTGCTCATGGCCTCCGACACGCTCGAGTCCCTGGGGCAAGAGCTCGTGCGAGGCAACAACGTCTATGTCTCGCTCCATCCAACCAGCAAGGAAGAAGCCGATCGGCTCTTCAACGGGCTTTCGGCGGGCGGCTCGGTCGAGATGCCCATGGCCGATCAGGTGTGGGGCGACTACTTTGGCTCTTTCACCGACAGGTTCGGTGTGAATTGGATGATCAACTATTCGCCGCAGGGCTAGGAGCCAGACCGCGAAACGTCACCCGCCGGGTTGGGCCGTCCGATGTTCGACTCGATCGCTTCGCAGCCGCCTTTCGGATTTTTATCAATGCGTCTCCTACGCGTTAGCTCGTCGCCGGTAGCGAGATCATGAACTCCGTTCGGCCCGGTTCCGAGTGTACGTCGATGAGGCCGTTGTTTTGCTGTACGAGACGACGAACGATATCGAGTCCGAGACCGGTGCCCGCACCGACGGGCTTCGTGGTGAAGAACGGATCGAATATCCGGCTCTTGATGTCGTCGGGGATGCCCGGACCGTCGTCGATCACTCGGACCACGACGGACGGGCCCTCGCTGCGTGCCTGGACGTGGATCTGGCCGCCCACGTCGATCGCATCCAATGCGTTGTCGACCAGATTGGCCCAGATCTGATTTAGCTCACCCCCGATACCCCGGACCCGCGGCAGATCTGTGGGGACGTCGATAGACAGCGAGGCGGACTTGGCCCGGGCTTTAGCGGCCAGTACGGCTATGGTATCGGAAAGGCCCGTGGACAGGTCGACAGGCTCTGGTACCGCCGCATGATCCACGTACGTGAAGCCCTTGACGGCGCTCACGAGATCATGTATCCGCGAGGCCGCGCGCTCGATGTCCCGCGCTAGGTTTCGAACGGTGCTGCCAGCGACCATCCATCGGAGGGACAAGGCGAGCTTTTCTGGGGAAAGGGCATCGGCCAGCTCATCCAGCATGTCAAGCGTCAGTGCCGTATCTGTCAGAGCCTCAGCAGACAGGTCGTCGACATCGTGCTCCTCCAGCCACATCGCAATTCCATCTTCGCGGTCAGCACGCTCCAGTGCCGAAAGTATCCCGACCGAAGGCGAGGCCAAACACATCGATTGCAGCCGTTCAAGCAACGACATTTCATCGTCGGTGACCCCGGCCCGCCTCAGGGTTCGGGAGGCCTCGTCGGCCTGCGCGAGCGCATCGGAGATGAGTCTTGCACCGCGAACGGCTGCCGAGGCCGGATTGTTCAGCTCGTGGGCGAGTCCGGCGGCCAGCTTGCCCAGCGATGCCAGTTTCTCGACCTGAAGATCACTCGATTTGAAGACCCGTGCACGGTCGAGCATGACGTGCACGCAGGTCGCCGTCAGGTGCGGACACTCAATCGGAAATGTATCGAGGAGCTCCCGCGGAAGGTGTAACACCTCGAGCGGCTCCTCGACGATGGATCGTCCCGTAACCTGACCCAGTCGAGAATACGGAAGCTGCCCGGTTACGTCTCCTGTTGCGAAGTCGATGACCTTGCGTAGAGCACCTCCGGTATCTCTGAAATGCCCCACCCGGCCTTCGAGGATGACGAAGAGGCCGGTGAGGTATTCGCCGGATCTCGCGATGAGCTCGCCGGCCTCGTACCGCTGGAGTGTTCCATGCCGGATCAACCACTCCAGTTCTTCCTGAGGGGCGTCGCCGATGGTCCGATGTTGCACCAGCCGAGCGAGCAGCTCGGCGTATTCCGGCGTCGCCGGGGCGGGGGCGGGGGATTCGATCATGGCCTGACCCTGGGGCATTTCGGCAGAAGATACGATCACCGTTCGATTTCGTGCGATTGAAAGGACCGCCCGGCGTCTGCCGCACGAGGGAAAACCATTCCTCTCGCCGGGCAAGCTCTTCTTCTCGGGGAGTCGTGTCATCTTCCGCGAGCCTGCCCTTCCAGAGGCTGTAGCCACGATGCCGTGGACGTTTGCGAATCGGCACGCCGCTCGCAAGAGTACGGCAGGCGAGCGCGCCGCACGGGCGAGCCGGGCGGCCAGTGGCACATCATAGCTAAGCAGAGGGTGGATCGACATGCGAGTCGTCGAAGAACCGACAGAAGTCATTCTGACCGATGGCCGACCCCAGGCCTTTCGTTGGAGCGGGCAGACCTTCAAGATCTCCGAGGTCCTGCACACATGGATCACGCAGCAGGATGGATTCTGGATTTTCCGCAAGCCCGTAAAGCGGCGCTACTATCGGGTGCACGCGCAGGGCTTCCGGCAGCGCATCACCGCCGAACTCTGCGCGCCCGAGGGCGGGGACGAGTCGAGCTGGATGGTGGCGGCGGTGTACGACTAACGAGCGTCGGGATCCGTCGGCCCCGTGTGAGCCGCTTTTGAAGTTTCGTTTGGCCGCAAGAAGGGCCTGGCGAGGCCGTAGAGATACCGCACGGCATCTCCGAGGTATCCAAGGCGATCTCGGACTCGCCGTCGTATGCGATTCTGCGTCGCGCATTTCCTCCGATCCAGCGACTTTCGTATGATGCGGCAGTCGTGCCCCTTCATGCAGCCATCGACCGGAGATGTCCACCGACCATCGGACCCATAGAGAACGTCGACGCTATTCAGGCGCTCTGCTCTTTTCGAGCTTCGCCGCGTTAGCGGTCGCCTTCACCCTCGCGGCATGTGCGCGCTCGGCGGAGATCGTTGAAACACCCCAGGAGCCGGTCGCGGAGACGGCGCCTGCTCCGGAGCAAGAGCCCGTCGTGGCGCCCGTGCACACCATCATCCCTGCTCCGGCTCAGGTAGATCTCTCCACGACCGGGGTGTTCACCCTCACCGAAGCCACGCAAATCGTCGTGGATGCGGGCGATGCGGAAGGGCGACGCATCGGCGAAATCCTGGCTCGCCTGATTGGCAACACGGAGGACACCACGCCGGAGGTCATCGACGCCGGGCTCGAAGGCCAGGGCCCGCACATCCGCATTACGCGTGGCGGGCCTGCACAGGAAGCAGCGTACGAGCTGGACATCACCCCTGATGGGGCCACACTGCGGGCGCGTACGGCGTCCGGGCTGTTCTACGGCGTGCAGACCATCCGCCAGCTCCTGCCCGCCTACGTCGAGTACACGGCGGCCTATCTAAATCCCCTCACGATGCCGGCCGGGCGCATCGTCGACGCGCCGCGTTTCGAGTGGCGAGGCGCCATGCTCGATGTCACGCGCCACTTCTTCGCACCCGAAGACGTGAAGCGCTACATCGACCATCTGGCCATGTACAAGATGAACCGTCTGCACCTCCATTTGTCCGATGATCAGGGCTGGCGCATCGAGATACCGAGCCGACCGCGCCTGACTGAGATCGGTGCCAGCACGCAGGTCGGTGGGGGCGAGGGCGGCTACTACTCGCGAGAGGACTGGATGGACCTCGTCAACTACGCCGAGGAGCGCTTCGTCACCCTCGTGCCGGAGATCGACATGCCGGGGCATACCAATGCGGCTCTGGCCTCCTACGCGGAGCTAAACTGCGACGGCATCGCGCCCGAGCTCTATACGGGCACGGAAGTGGGCTTCTCCTACCTTTGCGTCGAGAAGGAGGAGACGTATGCGTTTGTGGATGACATCGTGCGGGAAATCGCGGAAGTCACCCCCGGCCCGGTCTTCCACTTCGGTGGCGATGAGGTGCACGAGCTCACGCCAGAGCAGTACGCGACCTTCATGCAGCGCGCGCAGCAGATCGTGCACGATCACGGAAAGATCGTGATGGGATGGGATGAGATCGCCGAGGTGGAGCTGGATCTGATCGAAGGCAGCATCGTGCAGGTGTGGCGACCGCAGACGGAGGCCACCGCGCGGGCCGTCGCCAATGCCGTGGCGCGCGGCGCGCGCCTCGTACTCTCGCCCGCCGATCGCATCTACATCGACCAGAAGTACGACGAGTCGACGGTGCTCGGCCTCTCCTGGGCCGGCCTGAGCAGCGTGCGCAACGCCTACGAGTGGGAGCCGTCCGAATTCATTCAGGGTGTGCCGGAGTCTGCCATTCTGGGCGTCGAGGCGCCAATGTGGGCCGAATCATTGGGCAAGATCGCTGACGTGGAGTTCATGGCCTTCCCTCGCCTGGCAGGCGTGGCCGAGATCGGCTGGTCCCGATCGTCCGATCGGTCATGGGAGGAGTACCGGCACCGGCTCGGGGCGCATGGCGCGCGTTGGACGGCACTTGGCATCAACTTCTATCACGCGCCCGAGGTGCCATGGCAGCCCATTCGCCGGTAGAAGGGCGGGCTTCGGGAAGACGACCTATTGCGAATCTGGGAGCGATGAAGTTGTTTGGAGTGCTTTTACCTCCATATCGTCGCATCCCTGGCCATGCGTCTAGCTCTTCTCGCTTTTCTGGCGTGTGTCCTCCCGACCTCGTCATCGACAGCACAGTCTGACCTCCTCGCGGCGCCTTCCGCGTCCGGTACACGCAACATCGAAGTGGGCCAGCCCTTCCTAACCTGCTTCGAGCCCAAGGAAATCGGGGGGGACTTCCAGACCTGGGATTTCATCCAGGATCACCGGGGTGTGCTCTATGCCGGCAACAATCGGGGCCTCCTCGAATACGACGGCGCGACCTGGAGGATGATCGAAACAGAGGCATCGGTCATTCGCTCGATCGCCGTGGATGCCTCCGGCCGGCTGTTCTTAGGATCGTTTGGAAATGTCGGCTATGTCGCGCCCGATGCCTCGGGTGATCTTAAGTACGTATCCCTGCTCGAGCACATTCCTGAGGAAGACCGCAGGTTCAACGACGTGTGGACCACCTACGCCACGCCGGGAGGCGTCTACTTTCAGGCTCGTGAACGGTTGTTCCGGCTCACGGAGACGTCCGATGGATGGGACGTGACGGTCTGGCATCCGATCGATCGCTTCATGTATGCCTTCTGGGTCCGTGACGAATACTATGTCGCGCAGGCCAGCGTCGGGTTGATGAAGATGGTCGACGATCGGCTGGAATTGTTGCCCGGCGGCGAATTCTTTGCGAACGATCGCACTCAGGTCATGGTGCCGTTCGAAGAGAATGGCGAGGAGCTATTTCTGGTAGGTTCGTTCAGCCTAGGTCTCCACATCTTCGACGGCCGCTCGTTTCGACCCTTCCCCACCGAAATCGACCCCATCCTCCAAAACACGACCCTGTACAAAGGTGTGCTATTGCCGGATGGCACGTTCGGACTGCTCACGACCGAATCGGGTTTTTTCGTGATCGATCGTTCGGGCCGCCTCCTCGCTAGGCTCGATCAGTCCAGTGGGCTACTCGGTGCTACGATGACCGACGCGTACGTCGACCATTCGGGCCAACTCTGGCTGTCGAGCAATGGGATCTGTCATGTGGAGATGCCGTCGCCGCTCACCCGGTTCACGGTCAGTCAGGGTCTTCAAGGTGCCGTGTCCGGCCTAACCCGTCATCGTGGCGTGCTCTATGCAAGCACCGACACGGGGATTTACTATCTCGATCCCTCCACCAATCGATTCGAGCTGGTCTCGGGAATGCGAGGCAATCGGCAGGCGTTCGGCTTTCTAAAGAAAGACGACACACTCCTCGCCGCCTCCAACGGTGGACTCTATGAGGTCGATGGTACCCATGCACGACTGATTCGGCCGGATGTAGCCGGTGACTTTGCGGCGTTGGTGCTCCACCAATCGCGAGTCGATCCCAGCTATGTGTTTGCCGGACTTGGCGACGGTGTGGCGGTGATGCAAAGTGGCGTGGCGGGGGAGTGGACAGAATTGGGGCATCTGGACGGCGTCCATGAGTACGTCACGCATATCATCGAGCCCGAGCCTGGGACTTTATGGATTGGAACGATCGAGCGGGGCGTGCTCCGCGTGACCTATTCGGCCGACCTCGAGATTACCGTCGAGCGATTCGGTTCCGAACAAGGCATCTTCGGTGAAGGAGGGATCTCCGTGTTTCAGACATCGAGCGGCCCGCTTTTCGTCGCGAGTGATCGCATCTTCCGGTTTGATGAAGCGGAATCGCGATTTGTTCATGCTCCCGAATTCGATGACCTGGTTGAATTCGGCAGTACGCAGGATGAGTATTCCATCGTCGAGGTCGCCGACAAGAACCTCTGGATCAACTTCGGTGCAGAGAGCGCCCTGGTTATTCGCGACCCGGAGGGCAAGCTTTACGCGGAAAAGACCGCGCTGATGCGCTTCGCCGACCAGCGGGCCTCGGTCATCTTTCCGGAAGAGAACGGCGTGGTCTGGTTCGGAGGCTACGAGGGGCTCATCCGATATGACCCTCACATATCGAAGGAGTACCCCACTTCTTATCCCGCCCTCATCCGAAGAGTCATCATCGGCGAAGACTCTCTGCTATATGGCGGTGCCGGGCGGACGCGCCCGTGGGAAGCGCCGCGGATCGATTTCGGACTCAATTCGATGCGCTTCGCATTTTCGGCCATCAGCTTCGAGAATTCACGTGCAAACCGCTATCGCTCGATGCTCGAAGGCTTCGATCACCACTGGTCTCCCTGGACGTTCGAGAATCGCCGCGACTACACGAATCTCCCACCCGGAGATTACACATTCCGCGTGCAGGCGCAGAACGTCTACGGTTTGACCAGCGCCGAGGCCGTCTTTCCGCTGACCATCCTGTCGCCGTGGTACCGCTCCTGGTGGGCTTACCTGCTGTACGCGATCGCGGCGGGTGCGCTCATTGCCGCCGTCGTGCGAGGCCGAACGCGCCAGCTCCAACTGCGGCAGCGCGTGCTCGAGCGGACCGTCGCCCAGCGAACGGCGCAGCTCAAGCAGCGCGTCGAAGAGCTCGATACGGTAAACCACATCAGCCGAGCACTCGTCTCGCAACTGGAGTTCGATGCCCTCGTGCATCTCGTCGGCGAGCAAATGCGCGAGACCTTCAAGGCCGACATCGTTTACGTGGCGCTCTACGACCGCGAGACAAACATGCTCCATTTCCCCTACGAGTACGGGGACTACAACCCATCGCGCCCGTTCGGGAGCGGCTTGACCGAGAAGATTATCACCACGCGAGAGCCGCTTTTGGTGAACCAGGACTTGTCGGAGGTACGGCGACAGATACAGGCCGAGAACATCGGCAAGCAGGCGGCCTCTTACCTGGGTGTGCCCATCATGGCCGGCGAGGACGCGATCGGGGTGATCAGCGTGCAGTCCACGGCCGACGAAAACCGCTTCGATGACAACGACCTGCGTCTCCTATCTACGATCGCGTCGAACGTGGGGGTAGCGCTGCAAAATGCCGAGGCGTACCAGCGCCTGAACGCGGCGCTCGAGAACCTCAGGACCACGCAGGAACAGCTCGTTCATCAGGAGAAGATGGCGTCGCTCGGCGCCCTGACGGCCGGCATCGCGCACGAAATCAAGAATCCACTCAACTTCATCAATAATTTCGCTGCGCTGAACGTCGAGTACGCCGACGAGCTGGATGAGGAGCTTCGCGCCTCCGGCGAGCGAACCGTGGAGGAGGTGCGTGACGAGTTGCAGGCCATCGTCGAGAACCTGCGCGGGAATGCCCGTCTAATCCATCAGCACAGCAAACGGGCCGATGGCATCGTCCGGAGCATGATGCAGCATGCCTCCGGAGGTGTCGGCGAGCGCCGACCAGTCGACGTGAATGCTCTCGTTGGCGAATATGTCGACCTTGCATACCACGGCAAACGAGCGCAATCTCCCGGCTTCAATGTAGAGATCGTGCGAGATTTCGACGAGGGGGTAGGGTCCGTGGAAATGGTGCCGCACGAGATCGGGCGTGTGGTCCTGAACCTGGTCTCCAACGCCTTCGATGCCGTGCAGGACCGCTCGCACGACGGGGATTCAGCCCCTCGCGTCGCCGTATCGACGCGCAGATTGGAGGATGGAGTCGAGATCCGCGTTCAGGACAATGGTCCGGGCGTTCCCCCAGAGATCCGGGAGCGCATCTTCGAGCCCTTCTTTACAACCAAGGCACCGGGCTCCGGCACGGGCCTGGGGCTGAGCCTCAGCTACGACATCGTGAGAAATGGCCACGGTGGAACGCTGACCGTGGAGAGCACGGACAGGAAGGGCTCGACGTTCGTCATTTCGTTGCCGGGATCTTCTCCCTCCACAACCCGGACCACCACTGGCAGGCACAGCGAGATGGCCTAGCCCAACGATCGCTTGAGGTGATCGGACAGCCGCAGCGATAGCGCGATCAGCGTAAGGGTCGGATTGGCCGATCCGGAAGTGGGAAAAACGGCAGAGCCGGCGACGTACAGATTGGCGAGGCCGTGCACCTTGCAGTCGGCATCTACCACGCCCCGTCGCGGATCTTCGTGCATGCGCGTGGTGCCCATGTGGTGCCATCCGGCCGCCACGGGTGCGGCGGGGTCACCGAAGGGATCGTCGCCCGTCAGCCAATCATTGATCCGGACGCGCCCCAGCCCGAGTCGCCCGGCCTCCGTGCCGATCACCTCGAATGTCCGTCGCAGCGTGTGTAGATCCAGATCCGTGAGCTGCCAGTTCAGCTTAACGCGCGGCATGCCGAGCGCGTCCGCCTCATCGCTGAGCAGGATCCTCGAATCCGGGTTGGGCGCCGTTTCGCTCCGGCACTGCATCGTGTAGCCGGCGATTTGAACGGGCTCGGACCGGTCCTCGCGTGCGAGGGTCTCCATGAGTCCGTTCATCCATTCGATCACGTCGTCGGCAGCATCGGGGAAGACATCGATGCGATTGACGTGCTCATCGACGATCATGTCCGTCTCGGCCTGCAGATCGGCGCTGCAGTTCAGCAAGCCGTTCTCCTTCTGCTGCTCGAACGTGAGGGCCAGCTCCCCACGCGCACCACGCTCGACAAAGCTATCGTGGTCAAGCCGATAAAGCGGCACGGGACCCGGGTTCATCAGGACGAGAAAGGCCGAGGGCGCCTCGATGTGCTCCATGAAATAGCGCCCGACGAGGAGGTGGTCGTTGCCCAGACCGTTCGGCGCCTGTCTGTTCGAAGCCAGTAGCAGCCGCGCGTTCTGGATGGCTCCGCACGCGAGCACGTAGGCCTGCGCGCGGACTCGGTGCTTCCTGCCGTTGAAGCAGCGAATCTCCAGCTCCTCAACCTGCGATACGCTTTCGTTGGCGACGATCTCGCACACATTGGCGTGCGTGTACAGGTGGACGTTGCGCGAATCCACCACGTCGTCTCGGTACCGCGTACCGAACCGCGTCGGTGGACTGAACTGCCACATCTTTGTCCAGACGCGTTCCGGATCGAAGGGCAGCGGCGCGAGGGCCGGATCCTGCGCAGCCCAATGCGCGACATCGAACGCTTCCGACGGTCCAAGCTCCACGGTCCGCTGTGCTCGCTCGTAGTAGGGCTCCACATCCTCCAGCCTGATCGGCCACCCACTGTTGGGGACCCACTCCCGCTCGACAAAATCCCACCAATCGAATCGTGCGCACCATCCGGCCCAGTGGCCCGTCGTCCCGCCGAAGAAGTGGAGCCTCGAAGACTGGAGCGGATAGTATTTCCGGCCGATGTTGTCGCCGCGATACAGGTCCTGCATCTCCGCATCGACCTCGAATGCCCCGCCCTCCAGCAGGATGACCTTCCGTGGCGATCCGTCCCACTCGAGCGCCATACTGATCCCCGCCGCGCCCGCGCCCACGATGCACAGATCGCCCTCGATCAGCGTTCCGTCATCCAGAGCGTTCGCATCGATGTGCATGGGGCTGTGGGATGGTGTCGGTTTGGATGAGTGGGAATTGCGACGGATGTCGGGCGCCGGACCCTCGGGCGTCGAAATCTACTTCACCATCGCGAAGAGGGCACACTGCCTCGCCTCGGTGAGGGAAAGCAGCCATCCTTCCAGCCTGAGCGTTCGCCCGTGGGCGAAGTCGGCCCCCACCGCGGTGCGGAGTGCTGCCTGGATGCGGTGGGCGGGAGCGTTCGGACGGAGTCTAAGATGCGCGATGAGCGCGGACACGAGATCGTCTGCGCTCCCCTCTTCGGGATGCATATCCACGAATTGCTTGCCGGCGGCGCGGACGTTCGTGACTCCGAGAAGCTCAAGGATCTCCGGCCTGGTCAGGGCCTGAAGAGATTCCGGCGTGAGCGGTGACCTGATGCGGAACCTCTCGATAGGCGCCGTGGCGCGAGGTGCTATGGCAGCCCCCGCTACGATCGGGGCACCTAAAGCAAGCGCCCCGGCCCACGAAACTCGAAGAAAGTCACGTCGCTCCATCCGATCCCTTATTTACTGCCAGCAGCTACTTGGCCGACGATTGGAATATAAAATGATCTCGTGAGACCCAAAAGCGCCTACGCCCCAACCAGTAACCGGCAACCAGTAACCTATCCCGGCAATCAGGAACCTATCCCCCCGCCTGTATCCCCCCGCTCTCCACCACCTCCACTGGATGGCCCCGAAACGAGGAGGGAATCTGCCGAACGTCATCCGTCCGCTGTGAGATGAGCACCTGAATGCAAGGCTGGCCGTTGCGCTCTCCCTGGCCGACGCCCTCGACGCCGTCGAGATCCATCCATGACGATTGCGCTTCCTCGAGCGCTTTCTCGAATGACGTGTCCATCTTCCTCTCTTTGATTGGTGAATCCCGGCCGCCTCATCCACTGCGGAGCCGGCAGGAGGAGGGGCACGCGGCCCCTCCCCTCATCGCGACTCCGGCTCGAAGGGCTACTTCTCATGCACGCGCACACCGAGGAGCGCCTGCACGTATGCGATGTTGTTGATGACGGTGACCGTCGCCGAACCGGCGAACAACAGCCCGACAGCCGCTTCGTCCAGATTCAACACCAGACTGCCGGAATCGCCGCCGGCGCTCATGTTCGTGGTCAGAATCTGATTCGCGAATCGCGCCACCCGGCCGCCGCCGTAGTTGACGTCCACCGTGGCATTGATGGCCGTGACCCGGCCCGTCGTGTAGTTCGTCGTGCGTCCGGTTTTCTGCAGGATGTCCCCGACGGCCGGCGCTTCGTACAGATCGCGCACGTGCCCAATCCAGTAGATTTGCCGATTTGCCAGGTGGAACGGGATCTCTGCGATGGCGGCATCCACGTAGTTCAAAGGCGCCGTCGTGGCCGTCTTGAACTGGATGGGCACGAATCGCGACAATCTCGCCACCACATCAGCGCTCGTGCCCCCGTCGACCGGTCCCGGCTGCAGGATGGGATCGCCGATCTGCGCCTGGTTCGAGTTGGCGAGCACGTGGTTGTTGCTCAGAATGTAGTACCGATTCGGGATGCTGGGGAAGGGCGTTAGATCGTAGCAGCACGTCCCGATTGTGCCGGCTGTAATCAGATAGTGACCAACGCTGAAGCCGCCCATCACCGGACGCACGCGTTGCTGCAGAACCTGAGGGGCCAGCGTCGAAGGGGTCACCGGGGTGCGCATCTGCACGGTGCGCACGATGTGTTCGGCCCCGTTCATGGCGCCGTCTCCGGAGAGTACGTCGATCTGCGGCCGCTCGATCATCGTCTGCCCGGCGAAGATAGTGCCGACCTCCACGACATCCGTCTTCTGATCCCCTAACTTCTTCGGCACCATGTCCTCCTTGGCGAGCAGGCCGGGATCCAGCTTCTGACTCACCAGCACCAACACAGCCGGTTCGCCGGTATCCTCCCCCATCACAGATTTGTTGCCGAGCGCCACGCCTACGACGTTCTGTTTCGCGAGCAGATCGCTCTCGGCCTTCTTCTGAACTTGAGCCAAGTCCGCATACTCGGCCCGCAGTGTCTTGTCAATCATTTCTCCACCTTCCAATGGTTCGTTCACACACAGAGACATTCAGCCAGGCCTTCTGAGTGCGCGCGAAGGCGGAGAACGCGCGTCGGGAACATAGATATGCCGAATGCGGACCATACCCCGACTCCCGCAGGAGCGGCGAAGTGGTGGGTGGGGCAAGACTGGACGAATTCGAGAGAGATGCCGGCCCCGGAACCCTACTCATTGTCCGCCAGGCAGGGCCATGAGGAGCGAAGTTGCGTGGCTTATCGCGACGCGACTTCGGGTGGTGCTCCCGACCAGTCCCTTCTAATGTACTCGGCAGCGCATTTCGTGAAAGAGGTGGCTATAGTTTGTTACAGTTGGGCAACGCGGGAAACGATCTGGAAAGGCGTAGAGCACATGTCAAGTTTATTACTGGGCACGTCGATACTCCGATACAATCACGGGCACTCGTCCCGGGGCAAGTCCGTTGCTCGATGAACGTGCCGGCGCCCCGTACCTCCTGAGGCGCTGTTGACATAGATGTTTGAATGAAGGCGCGAGAGCGCCCTCCGATACCATGAGTATGCTCGATTTCAGATTCTTTTTGATACATAAAGAAGGGTATCGCGTCCTGGGTGCGCGACGCACGAAGAATGATGGATACGTGATGTATCGCGTGCTCCATCCGAATGCACAGGTCTACGATACGACCGGCGAGCGGAAGCTGATGACCTATTTCGGAGATGTGGACGGCGACGAAATCCAGATGATGCTCGAAAGCGGCGAGTGGGACATCGCGCGATCGAGTCCCTTCGAGATGGAGTCGGGGTCTGATGGCATCGGGCAGGAAGATGAATCGCTCGAGTTTCGCTGAGTACTGCTCGAGCTCAACGGCGACCCGTTCGATTGTAAATCCGCGGACCTCCTTCTACTTTATCATCGGCGCCGGCCCCTCCCCGTGCCATCCGAGAAAGAATCGTCCCTCATGCGCGTGCCCCTGAATTCGTTCATCTGCGAGGTGGAGGAATGCGTCTGCGGGTAGCGCTCGTCGCCATTCTGGCCTTGGCCGCCTTTCTCTGGTGGACTGATCGGCCGGTGCCCCGCGAGCCCGGCGTGCTGGCGCCTGAGCCGCCTCTGCAGGTGGAGCTTCCCGAGGAAGAATTCTTTCCCCACGATGACTTCGTCATCGCGAAGGTGGCACGCTTCGAGGTTGCGGCGCGGGTGCTTGGAAAGGAGCGCTACTGGGTTGAACGAGAGGCCGATCTGGTCCCTTACGACCTCGCACTCGGTTGGGGTCGGATGTCCGATTCGACCGTCCTCGAAAAGATTTCGATCAGCCAGGGCCGTCGGTATTATTTCTGGTCCGTGCGCGAGTATCCCATTCCGCGAAGTGAGATCATATCGAGCAGCGCGAACATGCATCTGATCCCATCCACGAAGGAGGTCCGCGATGCAATTGGTAGCGTCCGCGAGGGGCAGGTCGTGCGGTTTACGGGGTATCTGGTCCGCGCCATCGGGCCGAACGGCTGGCGCTGGACGACGTCGCTGACGCGGACCGATACGGGCAACGGGGCCTGCGAGCTCGTGTGGGTCGAAACCTTTGAGGTGGTCTCCTGAGGCT
>CBFGRV010000072.1:0-13953 GCA_965651265.1 uncultured Rhodothermales bacterium | reverse complement strand
ATAATGCGCCTCGCCGACCGCGCCAAGGAAGCGCTGCAGGATGTCGGGCGAGAGAACGGGCCGCGTCGAGCTCACGGATGCCAACGTGCTTCCGCCGGCTGTGCCCGATGAGGTAGGTGCCGCGGACGCCGCAGATGCGGACGGTGAGGCGGCCTGGTCGTGTGTCGACGGCGCAACCCCGATCCCCGCCTGACGCCCCGCCTGCACCCGCTGTATGTGCTCGCGCGTCATCGGGCCGGCGAGGTAGCTCATCACCCAGCGCGTCCCGAAGACGACGGGCTCCGATGCGTGCACGGAATGCAGCAGAAACTGCCGCTTCCCGAGGCCGCTGATCGTGCGGCTCAGCGCACCGACATCCGCCGGCCCGGCGCCGGACAGCGTCCGCAGGCCATCGAGCAGCCGGGCCTTGTCCTGCTCCGTCTGCAGACGCCCGACGAGCCACGTGCCCGCGTTGGACAGCGCCTTGTAGTCCAGATCCACGGGATTCTGCGTCGCCAGCACGGTGCTTAGCCCAAACGCGCGCGCCTGCTTCAGCAGCGTGAGAAAGAGCTTCTTCGTCGGCGGGTTCGCCACGGGCGGCAGGTAGCCCGCGACCTCATCCACATACAACATGGCGCGGAGCGTCGACGTCCCGGGCTGCGCGCGCATCCAGCCTATGATTTCGTTCAGGAGGAGGGATACGGCAAACATCCGCTCGGCATCCGACAGGTGGCTGATCGAGATGATGCTGAGCCGCGGCCGCCCGTCAGCCGTGTAGAACAGCCGGGCTGCGTCGAGCGGCTCGCCCTGGAGCCACGTCTCGAATCCGGGCGCGGCCAGCAGTTGGTTGAGCCTGAGCACGAACTTGAAGCGATCATCCTTCGGGTAAAAGGCCTCGAGGGCCAACATGCCGACCTGCTCGAACGGCGGGTTCTGGATGGCGCCGATCAGCGCGGGCAGGTCCAGATCCAGACCGGCCTTCCAGTAGTGCTGCAGGATGTTGGCGAGTAGGACGTGTTCGCGGCTCGTGACGGGGTCCGCTTCCATCTTCAGGAGGGCGAGGAGCCCGCTCACGGCCGCTTCGATGCGCTCGGCGAGCAGCTCGGGGTCGTCGGCCACGGCGCGACCCGGCCGCTTCAGTGACGCGGCGATCGATAGCGGGATGCCGGCCGTGCTGCCCGGCGTGTAGATCGCGCGCTCGGCCGCGGCCTCGAACATCCGGATCCGCTCGGGCCCCTGCCCCCAGTCGGCCAGCCCGTTGCGCCAGAGCTCGGCCTGCTGGCGCGCGTATTCATCGACGCTGAGTCCCTTTATGGACGCATCCGACGCGCTCACCCACGGCCGAAAATCCTCCGGCCGAAACTCCGGGAAGGTCAGCAGCAGATTGCCGAGATCGCCCTTCGGGTCGATGGCGATCACGGGGATGCCGTCGATCAGCGTCTCCTCGATCAGGCCGATTCCAAGGCCGGTCTTGCCGCTGCCCGTCATCCCGACGATCACGCCGTGGGTGGTCAGATCGTTGGCGCGCAGCATCACGAGGTCGTCCGTCAGCTCTCCATCCTCCAGGCGCTTTCCCAGATAGAAATAGCCGAGCTTCTCGAAATCGGGCAGCTTGTCTCGCAGGTCTTCACTCATAGCCCATCCTTGTCCAGGTCTACATCCGGTTGATGGAATGTAAGCCCTCGCGGCCAAACGACGCGGGAACTTGCTCGTGCTTCGGTGTCAAAAGAGGCCCTCATGGTTCTGAGACCACGCCATGCGCATTCTCGTTCACGATTTCGCCGGCCACCCCTTTCAGGTGCAGCTCAGCCGCAGCCTGGCGCAGCGAGGTCACGAGGTCGTGCATGCCTACTGCGCATCGCTCCAGACGACGCCGCGCGGCGCGCTCGAGCCGCAGCCTGACGATCCGGCCGGATTTCGCGTCGAGCCTATCTCGCTAAGGCACCCCATCACGAAGTACTCGTTTGTTCGACGGTGGGGCCAGGAGAATGTCTACGGGCGCCTCCTTGTGCGCGCTGCCAGCCGCTTCAGGCCGGATGTCGTGCTCTCCGGCAACACGCCGCTGGATGCGCAGCGACGCATCCTCAAATACTGCCGGCAAGAGGACATCGGATTCGTGTTCTGGGTGCAGGATCTGATCGGCGTGGCCTCCGCGCGGCTGCTGAAAGAAAAGATTCCGATCGTCGGTGGGACGGTGGGCGAGTACTACGCCCGCATGGAGCGCACCCTCCTGCAGAAGAGCGACGGCGTGGTCCTCATCACGGAGGATTTCCGGCCGCTGCTGGAGGAGTGGGGCGTCGACCCACACCGTGTGTCCGTCATCGAGAACTGGGCGCCCCTGGACGAATTGCCGCAGCGCCCGCGCGAGAACGATTGGAGCCGCCGCCACGGGCTCGACGCCACGACGAACCTCGTCTACACGGGCACCCTCGGCATGAAGCACAACCCCGAGATCTTGCTCGAACTCGCCGAGCGGTTTCGCGGGCGCGCCGATGTCCGAGTCGTCGTGGTCTCCCAGGGTCTCGGCGCCGACTGGCTGGAGGAGCGAAAGCGCGAGCGCAACCTCCAGAACCTCCTCATCCTTGGTTTCCAGCCGTTCGAGGACATGCCGGATGTCCTCGGGTCCGCGGCCGTCCTCCTCGCCGTCCTCGAGCCGGATGCCGGCATCTTTTCGGTGCCGTCGAAGGTCCTCTCGTACCTGTGTGCGGCGCGGCCGGTGCTACTGGCCGTCCCACCGGAGAACCTCGCCGCGCGCATCGTGACGGAAAACGACGCGGGGCGCATCGTCGCACCGACCGACACGAACGGTTTCGTGGCCGCTGCGGAGGAGATGTTGGATGATGCCGGGCTCCGCCGCCGCCTCGGCGAGAACGCGCGCCGGTACGCCGAATCGACCTTCGACATCGGGCGAATCTCGAACGATTTCGAAGCGGCACTCGAGAGGGTGCTTGCGCGGCGCGTTCGTAGGTGAATTGAAATGCTTATTTTCTCAGCAACATCGCAACGGAGTCAACCGGGCGATGATCACTAACCCCTCTTCAGACATACGCCCCTTCATCGACCGTGGCTAAGCGAACCTATACGGAGCAGGAGGTCCGCGACCTCCTCCAACGGGCGGCCGAGTTGCAAATGCATGCCGCACGCCGGGTCGATGACGCCGTGGGGTTGTCGCTCGCCGAGCTCGAGGAAATCGCCCGCGAATCCGGACTCGATCCCGGCTTCGTCCGACAGGCCGCGCAGGAGTTTGACGAGCCGGCTCACGACCTCTTCTCGTCGAGCTCGGGCAGTACATCGACACACGTCATCATCGAAAGATGGGTGCCCGGCCGGCTCACCATGGATCTCTGGGAGGATATCGTGGCGGAGCTTCGGCATCGGTTCGATTCGGATCTCGGGTCCGCAATGGGGATGCCGGGCTACGGTATCGGCACCACGGAGCAAATCGGCCGGACCGTCGAGTGGCGCCACACGAACCTCTTCGGTGTCTCCACACGCCTCATGATGCGGGAGCGTGGCGATGGGATCATGATGCGTTTCAATCGGCGCGTCGGGCTGGGGAGCGAAATGACGGAAGGGCTGGCGTACGGCTCGATCCTGGCTTTTTTTGCGGGCTTGATCGGCCTGGCGGTGGCTTCGTCGCTCATCATCGGGCTGATGGTGTTCTTCCTCGCGCTCGCGGCCATAGCGCCGTTGATCATGGTGGCCGACCGGCGCTGGCGCAAGAAACAGCAACGACAGCTCAACGGATTAGCCGATCGGGTCGCGCGGATCGCCGCCGAACATACGCAGGCCGCGCAGCTCGCCGAGCCGTCCGGCAGGGATACGGCCGCGATGGAGGGCGATAGCGCGCACGCGAGAACGGCAGATCTCGAAGACGCTCAGGAACGGCAACATGGAACAGGGGCACCACGAGATCCTCGACGCCTGGACCTGGATGCCATCGACGACGAGGATTCACCGGATAATCCGACCCTCGACGCGCGACGCGGCATGAATCGCATGCGGTAGTAACCAGATGAGCCCGCATTCTTTGGCCGCCCATTGCCATTCCGTGCCGAGAAGGTGACCAACCCAGAGCAGCCTGGCTCGTCCGACCGAGAGCCTTCCCATCGACTTCGGCGCGTGCTCCTTGTCGTAGGGATCGTCGGCATCGCGCTGAACCTTCGCCCGTCCCTTACGGGTGTGGGCCCGCTAATCGCGGACATCCGGCAGGACACAGGCCTTTCGAGTGCTCTGCTCGGCCTCCTGACCACGTTGCCGCTCCTGGCCTTCGGAGTCGTTTCCGCGCTCACCCCGCTGCTGACGCGCCGGCTCGGCCTCGAGAGGGCTTTGGGGGTCGCCCTCGCCGCGCTGGCCGTCGGCGTTCTGATTCGCGGCGCTCCGTCCGTCCTCGTGCTCTACCTCGGTACGACGCTCCTGGGCACGGCCATCGCCTTCGGCAACGTACTGCTGCCGAGTATCGTGAAGCGCGATTTTCCGCACCGCACGGGGAGCATGACGAGCCTGTACTCCAGCGCCATGGGAGTAGGGGCGACCATCGGCGCGGGAGTCAGTGTTCCGCTCGCGCTCTGGTTGGGATGGAGGGGGGCCCTCGCCGTCTGGTCCATCCCCGCGATGATCGCATTCCTTCTATGGCTCCCACAGATGCACGATGCGACGCCCCCCGAACCCTCCCGCGGGATCCGCGAGTCGCTTCGCCATCTGGGTACATCGACGCTCGCCTGGCACGTTGCCCTGTTCATGGGCCTGCAGTCGCTCACGTTTTATGTGGTAATCGCGTGGCTGCCCGAAATCTTGCAGAGCCGCGGCCTGGATGCAGGATATGCGGGATGGATGCTGGCGCTATCACAGGCCACCGGGATCCTGGGGACGATCATCATCCCCACGTGGGCCGGACGGCTTCGCCATCAGCGGTCCGTCGTCATCTATCTGGGGCTGCTCGAAGCCGTCAGCCTGGCCGGCATGCTCATCCCGAACAATACCATCGTGCCCATCTGGGTATCACTTCTCGGCTTCATCCTCGGGGGCACCTTCGGCCTGGCCCTGCTCTTCATCGTCCTGCGGACGGACGACACCGACACGGCGACGGAGCTATCGGGAATGGCGCAATCCATCGGCTACCTCATCGCGGCGGTGGGGCCCATCGTGTTCGGGTGGATCTATGATCTGGTTCAGGGATGGACGGCGCCCATCCTCTTTCTGGTCCTCACCATGCTCGCCAAGGTCGCCACCGGCGTAGGTGCCGGTCGTGCGCAGCGCATCGGTCAATAGTCGGACACCGTGCTCTCGGCGGTGGACCGGTGGAGTCCAGTGCGGTGCGCCGGCGATTTTCGATCCTGCATGACAGTTTCGGCGGCAAAAATACGTAGAGAGAGAGGTAGCAGGCTCTGCCAGGGCCCTGGGCACCGGCCACACATCGACCCACGCAGGCCCACCGTGAGCCACCGTCCGTCTTCACATCAGATGCAGATCTACCATGCCGTCATCACGAACCTGCAGCATCCATCCTTTCCTTGTCATCGTAGTCCTGCTGTTCTCGATTTGCGCAGCTCCCCGGGCGATGGCGCAGGACGTCTCGGCCGCCTCTTCTGCGGGCGATGCCACGGGCATCGACATCACGGCGCCCGTCGGCGCCCAGAGCGGGCCGTATAGCCTGGGCATCGGATCCTCGTGGCCGGCGTACGGGGTCAGCGGAACCTACCGCGTTAGCGAAATCATCACAGCCGAGGTCATCCTTGGAATGATGGGAACCGTCCAGAGCTTCGCAGGGCGCGGGTGGTACCGGTTTAAGCAAGACCCGACCTATGACCTCTATGGCTTCGTAACCGTCGGCCTCTTCCGCTATGATTACACCACCTTCGTAGGCTTTAACCCGGTGAGTGACACGGAATCCGTGCTGGGGCTCGGGGCCGGCGTAGGCGTCGAGCTGAGCTTCGCGAAGATCCTCGACAACCCGGACTTTCCGCCCCTCTACTGGAATCTCGACATCGGTTTCGTCCACGCCGATTTCGACTACTACGACTGGTCCGGCTTCGCAATGGGTGGAGGCATCCACTACCGATTTGGTAAGTGACCTGGTCTCCGGCTGACAGGTACACCGACCCACCACGGTGCTCATCCGCCGGGGGACGTCAGAGCTGTCGCTCGTGAACGTTGCCACACCCTGTTGAGGTCATCGATTCGCGTGGCCGCCTTCCGGGTATCCGGATGGTCGGCCCCGAATCGGTCGACCAGAACGTCGTAGCTCTTCTGAAGCAGCGGCTCGGCCTCGTCGTATCGTTCGCCGGCCATCAGGTACTCCGCGTACGTTCCGTAGTGGAGGGCGAGGAGATCGTGGCCCGGTGGAAGTGTCTCCTCCAGGATCTCGAGGCATCGGACGAACAATGGACCCGCATCCGGGCTGCCGCTAACGTGCATCAGATAAGCGAGTTGACACTGGGTAATGGCTGTGTAGGGGTGCGTGTCCCCCAGATTCTCTGTGAAGAGAGAAATGGACCGCTCGAAGTGCTGCCTGGCTTCCACAAAACGGCCTTGATCCTGGAGGGTTGACGCCAGGTGGTTCAGGGTGACGGCTGAGTTTCGATGCCGGTCTCCCAGTACGCGAGCTTCAATGGCGAGCGCTTCCCGGAGGTATTCTTCCGCACGCTGCAAGTCACCTTTTCGCCGAAGAACACCTCCGAGCTGGGTCAGGCTCATGGCCGTCTCATAATGATCATTTCCGAGATGCCTCCGCTTGATGCCCAGCGCTCTCGTTAGAGCGCTTTCAGCCTCCTCGTATTTGCCCATCGTTCCGAGAAAAAGCCCGAAGTTGGACAGATCGATGGCCATCGAAGGGTTGTCCGGGCCGAGTATAACGTCGTCCATCTCGAGCGCCTCACGGAAGAGCTGTTCGGATTCGACATAATGGCCCTGATCAAAAAGATTTACAGCGAGGTTGTTGAGCGTGGTGGCCACCTCGATGTGCGGCTCCTGGTGTATTTCGCGTCGAATCGCGAGAGCATCGCGATACATCGACTCCGCTTCCGTATATGCTCCTCGGCGGTTCAGGACGACACCGAACATGTCGAGCGTCGTCGCCAGAAGCGGATCATGGGGCGGCAGCTGCCGCCTCCTGATCTCCAGGGCTTCCCGCATGTACACTTCGGCGCTGTCGTAAATGCCGGCATCGCTTAAGTAGGCGCCCAGATTGGCCAGGCTCTCCGCCACACCCAGGGCATCCGCATTCTCTCTCCTCCGTATCTCGAGCGATCGGCGAAGAAGTGCGCCGGCCTGGTCGTAGTCGCTCAACAGCGTGTACACGCGTCCGAGCACGGTAAACATCTGGGCCTGCACCAGGGGTTGCTCCGACAGGGCCTCCGCCCTCTCGATGCCGCGCTGAAGAAGAGTGCGGACGTCGACGGTATCCGCGTTTGTCATGAACGGATCTCCGGCCTGGAAGAGTCCTATCAGGTATTCACTGATTTGCCGTGCCGCAGTTGCTTCGGCGCGCGCACGCGTGCTCTCTTCCGCCAATCGGCCGGTATAGTAAAGGATGAGTCCGGCGAGCACGGCGAAAACGATACCGGCGGCGGTCACGGAATTCCGGTTTCGCCGCAGAAACTTGCGCATCCGGTATCGCAGCGAATCTGGCTGCGCCTCCAGCGGCTCGCCGGCGAGATAGTGGTCGATGTCGCGAATGAACCGCTCGACGGTTTCATAACGGCGCTGTGGATCCCTGTGGATGGCCGTCAGACACATCACGTCCAGATCGGACCACTCCTCTTTCACGGCGCTCCATCGTCCACGGCCGTTTGTCCGCTTTTCGTGGGCGCGGACGACCTGAGACGGTCGCGCCGCCTCGCCTTCCAGCACGGCCGCCTCGAGGCGACCGGCGGTCATTTCCTCCTGGAGGAAAGGATGCCGTTCGGTCAACAACTCGTAGAGCACGACACCGAGCGAGTACACGTCCGTATAGAGCCCGAGCGGCTCACCCCTCAGTTGCTCCGGCGCCGCATAGGCGGGCGTCATGAGCTGAAGGCCGGTCTGCGTCAGCGATTCGCCGATTGCAGGTGGATGCAGCGACTTCGAGATGCCGAAATCGAGAAGGACCACCTTCGATGATCCGTCCTCATCCTTCTTGACCAGGATGTTGGATGGCTTTAGATCGCGGTGGACGATGGCCTGCCGGTGGGCATACTGCACGGCCTCGAGCGCGGATCGAAATAGACGAAGCCGCTCGGTCACCGACAATCCGAGTTCAGCGGCATAACGGGTGATCGGAACCCCATCCACATATTCCATCACGATGTAGGGGGTGCCGTCGGACGCTACGTCGGCATCATATAGGCTCGCGATGCCGGGATGCTTCAGCTGGGCCAGCGTCGTCTGTTCTCGCATGAATCGGCGACGGCGAGCCGGCGACAGCGTAGCATCGCGAAGAACTTTGATCGCAACCTGATGACCGAGCTCGGAGCGTTCGGCCAGGTATACGTATCCCATTCCCCCCTTGCCGAGTAGCCGCAGAACCCGATATGGACCGATCATCTGCGGCCCTGACACCGAGGAGTCGAGCACCTCCAGGGCGATATGACCGAGATCTTCATCGAGAATCGATCCATGCTCGGCATCGGCCGCGAGCATGGCAAGCACCTCGGGCACGAGGGTAGGATCATGCCCGCTGCGCGCTCGCAGATACTCCTCTCGTTCCTCTTCGCGGAGCTCGGCCGCCTCGTGAAACAGGGCCTGCAGTTGTTCCCAGCGTGCGGCGTCCATGGGCCTGGGCTCGAGTGTGAATGGGGGTGAAGCTACCCAGCGCGCCGAAGATTGACGGCCAGCCACGAGCGGGCCGCCCGCCAGTCCCGAGCAACCGTGGCCGGGGAGATGCTCAGGATGTCCGCCGTTTCGGTGACTTCAAACCCGCCGAAAAATCGCAGCACCACAATCTCGGCCTGGCGCGGTTCGACGGCGGCAAGCTCGTGAAGCGCGGAATCCAGGGCGACCAACTCGTCGCTGCGACCGGTGAAACCGTGCATGTCCTCGTTTAGCGTCACCAGAGCCTGACCACTGCCGCGCTTGGATGCCGAACGCCGGCGCGCGGCCTCGACGAGCAACTGCCGCATGGCCCGCGCCGCCAGGCGTTTAAAGTGCAGGGGCGAGATGGGTCGACCATCCCACGAGGCCGAGAGCCTCAAGTACGCCTCATTGACGAGTGCCGTCGGATTCAGCGTTTCCGAACCTCCATGTCGCGATACACTCGCTGCAAGGCGGCGCAACTCCTCATATGTCGTGCTAAAGAGACGATCTAATTCGGAACGCGGGTCTTGCATGCCGTCGAATCGTTGAGCAAGAGCTGACTACCTGACCGAGCGGCACGCCGTACCGGGCCGGTCTGTTCGGTTGAACGAGATGATGGAATATCTTACGACCCTCAGGTACCTGCGTCAACGGGAAGGAAGAGGATCTGAGGTGGTATATTCAGTGCAATGGAACGTCTCCGCACGATTTCGATACACGGTGTCTGGCCTATCAGTAACTCAACTCGAGAGAAGTGAACGCATCATCCCCCAGGAAGAAGGTTCTCGTCACCGGTGCCGGAGGGTTCATCGGACATCATCTCGTCGCATATTTGGTCGATAAGGGATACTGGGTCCGAGGCGTGGACCTGAAGCATCCCGAGTTCGAGGAGAGCGCCGCCCACGAGTTCCAGATCCTCGATCTCCGCCGATACGACGACTGCCTGGTCGCCGCACGCGGCGTGGATGAAATATATCATCTCGCCGCGGATATGGGCGGAATCGGCTACATCACGGCCTTTCATGCCGATATCGCGCGTCACGACACGTACGTAAACCTGCATATGCTGGAGGCCGCCCGCCATCAGGGCGCGTCCCGTCTGCTCTTCTCGTCCTCCGCGTGCGTGTACCCGCAGTACCTGCAGAAAAGCCCTGACGTCACCCCTCTGAAAGAGGGCGATGCCTGGCCGGCCGACCCCGAGGAGGGTTACGGCCTTGAGAAGCTCTTCATGGAGAAAATGTGCCAGTATTACCGGGAGGACTACGGCCTGGAGACGCGCGTCGTGCGATTCCACAACGTGTATGGCCCGCTCGGCACCTACGAGGGTGGAAAGGAGAAGGCGCCGGCTGCAATCTGCCGCAAGGTGGCGCTGGCCGAGGACGGATCGGAGATCGAGATCTGGGGGGACGGCCTACAGACGCGCTCGTTCATGTATATCGATGACTGCGTCGAGGGCATCTACCGGCTCATGCGATCTGATTTCCACGAGCCGCTCAATCTGGGGAGGGATGAGATGGTGACCATCAACGAGCTCGTCGATATCGTCTCGGAGATCGCCGGCAAGTCCCTCATCAAGCGGCACGATCTTTCGAAGCCGCAGGGCGTGCGGGGCCGCAACAGCGACAACACGCTCCTTCGTGAGGCGCTCGGGTGGGAGCCGCATGTGGGCCTCCGGGAAGGCCTCACGCCGACCTATCAGTGGATCGAGGGCGAGCTGCGCCGTGCCGGACGCATACCGCTGAGGCGGGCGTCCGCCGTCGGCTGACGAAATCCCCGGTTGGAGCCAATCGGGCTCCGACCAGGTCCGCTCAGCTCATATCCTCCCAGTACTCCTCCGGCATGTCGCGGGCGAGCGCCAGCGCGCCGTCTGCGCCTGCGAAGAGCGGATCATCGACCGTCGTGATCTTGAACGAGCCATACTCGCTGAGCATATCCTCCAGCGTCTTGGCGATGTTCTTGATCTGGCTGCCGCCGCCCCCGACGTAGACATTCCGACGGACCTGCTCCTGGAATTCCGGCTCGTATCGGCTGATCAGATCGGTGACCGTTTCCACGATGGGCGGAAGGATGCTCTCGCACGACTCGCGCAGATCATCCGTCACGTCGATCTCGTCGGGCCGGCCGTTGACCGTCAGGTTGACCTTCACCCGGCGGGAGTCGGAGCCAACGAAGGCGTTCTCCTCCTTGAAGCGGCGCGCGAGCGGCAGGCTCAACTTGGCTGTCGGATACCTCTCCATCAACCGGTCGAAGAAGAGCCGGTCGATGTAATCGCCGCCTGAGGTCAGCGTTCGCTGATCCTCCTCCCCCGGCATCGTGCCGTGCATGATGCAGAAGTCGACGGTACCCGCGCCGATATCGATGATGAGCGCGTGATTCAGCGTGTCCTGCCCGTAGGCGATGGAGAACGGCTCGGACACGACCATGAGCGAGTCCGCGTACTCGCGCGTGGCATTCCGGATGGCCAGCTTGTTGATGCGTAGGGCCTCGGCGGGCACCCCGACGGCCGCGTAGATCTTCTGGCCCTCTTTCGGGGATGCCATTTCGATGAGATGATGGATGAGGAGCCGAACGGCTTCCTCATGGCGGGGTGTGCCGTCGCGGATCACACCGGATTCGAGCGGGCGGATGACCTCGAGCGACATCCGGTTCTGCATGACCTTCTCACCGAAGAGCACATCCGCTCCCAGCATCTTCTTGGCCACGAAATCCCGTGGCCATCCCACGTAGCTCTCCACCCAGTCGCGCCTACCGTTGCTCGCCGAGACGGCGCTGCGCGAGGTACCCAGATCTATCCCGATATAAAGTACGTCCTCAGACCCCTTCTGTGTCTTCTTTGCTGCCATTCTGTGTTAGTGGATGCTCGTGTAATTTCAAGTAGTTCGTGATGCCTTCGGCGAGAATGTACGCCAGCTTCTCACGGTAAGAAACTGTGCGCAGCTTCGATTCTTCCTCTCGATTGGACAGGCTGCCGATCTCCGCCAGTATGCTGGGAGCCTCGACGCCCAGCAGGACCATGAAGTCGCCGGATTTCGTCCCCCAGTCGCTGATGTCGCGCCCCATATGCCGCAGCCCGTTGACGAGCCCTTCCTGGATGGCGTGGGCCGCCTCGCGCGATTCCTGGATCTTGAGGTCCACGCTCAACCGCCGTGTGAGGTCGTTGAACTCGGCCAGCGTATAGCCCGAGTTGCGGTTCTCGCGCTGAGCCAGACGGAGGGCGCGCGCATCCGAGTTGGGCCCATAGTAGTAGGTCTCGATGGGCGCGATCGAGTCGACGGGCAGCCAGTTCACGTGCAACGAGATGAAAAGGTCGGCTTCGTTCGTGTTGGCAAACTCGATGCGCTCGCGAAGGTCCATGGACCGCTCGCCGTCGCGCGTGAGCAGAATGCGATAGCCGGGGTACTGCTCCAGGCGGGCCTTCAGGCGGCGCGCCACGTCCAGCGTGACATCTTTCTCGTAGAGGCCCTGCGAACCAATGGCGCCCGGGTCGATGCCCCCATGTCCGGCGTCGATGACGATCGTCTCCACGTGGAGGCCGTACAGGTCGGCAACAGAGGGAGGCCTTTGCGAGACCGGCGGAGGCTCAAACGCGGACGCTTTTCCGACGGGACGCGCCTCCATGAGGGTCGGCGCCGCCATGGCCGCGCCGAGGGCTTCCGCCCCGCTCGAAGCAGCGGGTGAGAGGTCGCCGCTGTCGGTCGTACTGGATGAGGCCTCGCCCGTGTGCTCCTGGTGGCGAGCCGTCAGCGCAGAGCCCAGCACGAGTACGATGGCCAGGAGCAGCGTCGTGATGCCGGCCGCGCGAAGGTGTGGGCCGGTGGTTTGGGGAGGCGGCGTGGGTTCCGTCTGGGCCGGCCGGAGGTTCGCACGCGGAGGACTCCCGGGCCGCGTGGCACGGACATTGTCCTCGTAGACGTCCCGCAAGATCGCCTTGCGATCGCCGCGTCGGGAGTGCGAATTGGATCCCATGATCAGTGTCTCTCGCTCGCCGGACCAGAACGAAGCGTAAGGTAGCCGGAGACGACTCGGCACATCGGCGCGCGCCGGCGCGATGCATCAACGATCGATCGGCAGGAAGCCAAACCTGCCAACATCCCTAAATACAAACGGCCCACCTCAGAAGCGAGACGCCGGTGAGTGGAAACGAACGCGTGCGGCGGCCGAATTGTTTTGGGATTCAATCTCCGAAAGCATCGGCTCCAGATAGCCAATTCTTAATGGCTGAGGAGCGATTTCCACAATCCCGATCGGTCCGTGCAACGATGCATCCAGCCGGAGGCATGGACGAAATTAGATGGTTCTCTCATCATGAACTCGATGGAGGATCCATCATGAACGGACCCTATTCCATCGAGCGTCAACAGACGCTCAACTATGTGAAGGCGCGTCTTGCGCGCCTGGGCGAGCGCAAGATCGATCTCGAGCTCCATTATCAGGGCCCGCAAGAGCATCAGTCCTATCAGATGAAGGTCATCGATTACAAGATCGATCGCCTATTGGAGATGCTGCACGAGCTCGAGTCCACGGATTCGCCGGCCGGCCCTCCTCCCCGAGTGCTGACGACATTTTGATCGACGGCTCGGTGCGCGAATGTGGAACCTCGCGGCATCTAAGGCGGTCCACAATTGCCCTTCGAAAAGTCTTGATGCAACCGGCTTTTCGAGGTCGCGGTTGTAAGCCGTCGTTATCGCCCGGGTGGCGGAATTGGTAGACGCACTGTCTTGAGGGGGCAGCGCTCGCAAGGGCGTGCTGGTTCGAATCCAGTCCCGGGCACGATTTGAGGCTCTTCCAAGGGCTGAATCCAGCGAAAGGGCAGGTTGTAGGGAGCGCTCAGTCGGAAGAGCCGGCTGAGCGCTCTCTTGTTTGCTGACCTAATCACCGCTCAACACGCAAGCGGAAGCGCATTGTTCGGACCCGACCGATCTCCGGCGCAAAATTGGCTTGATTTCGTCTTCGACTGCACCCGATTACACTACCGCTCGACGACATCTTCGGTACACGTCGTAGACCCTTTCCGATATCGGACTATACACCCGCATGACCCAGCACACCCACGAACTGCTTAAATCGAAAATTTGGGAAATCGCAAACCGGCTGCGCGGTCCGTATCGACCTCCTCAATATCGTCTCGTGATGCTACCGATCGTCGTCTTGCGGCGCTTCGATTGCGTCCTGGAACCCACCAAGGACGAGGTCTTGAAGACA
>CBFGRV010000071.1:0-14314 GCA_965651265.1 uncultured Rhodothermales bacterium | reverse complement strand
GACCTCTGACCTCTGACCTCTGACCTCTGACCTCTGACCTCTGACCTCTGACCTCATCGAAATTAGCGCTTAACGATTGGACATATGCGCATTACCAATTTCGCCATAAAGTACCGGACCAGTATCGTCGTCTTGACGGCTCTGCTGGTGATCGGGGGACTCTATAGTTACACGACCATTCCGAAGGAGGCACAACCCTCCATCGAGATACCGAATATCGTGGTGACGACGCTCTATCCGGGAGCGAGTCCCGACGACATCGAGACGCTCATCACGAAGGAAATCGAGCAGGAGATCCAGGGCATCAACGGCATCACGGAGATCCAGTCTATCTCAACGGAAGGGGTGTCCACGATCGTGATCGAGTTCGATCCCTCCGTCTCGATGGATGAGGCCTATCAGAAGGTCAGAGATAAGGTAGACATCGCCAAGGCCGACCTCCCCACCGACGTGGAAGAGCCGATGGTGAACGAGATCGACCTCCAGGAATTCCCGATCATGAACATCAACCTGGCGGCGGATTATTCGCTCGTTCGGCTGAAGGAGGTGGCAGAGGATCTAGAAGAGGAGATCGAGAAGATTCCGACCGTCCTCGAAGTCGATGTCTCGGGCGGTCTCGAGCGTGAGGTGCAGGTCAATGTCGAACTGGCGGCCCTGCAGGGATACAACCTCACCTTCTCGGATTTGATCGAGACCATCCAGGAGGAGAACGCGAACATTCCCGGCGGATCGGTCGACGTCGATCGGCTGAACTACCTGGTGCGGGTAGCGGGGGAATTCAACTCGCCCGACGAGATCGAGTCTCTCGTCATTTCTGCACCCGGCGGCCGCCCTATCTACATTCGTGACGTCGCCGATGTGGAGTTCGGCTTCAAAGATCGGGAGTCGTATGCCCGCCTGCAGCTCTTCCGCACGGAGGATGCCGACGGTAACCTCATTGAAGTGGACGATCCCAGCGTGCTGCAGGTAATTAACCTGGGCGTCAAGCAGCGGCCGGGCGCAAACATTACCGAGGTGGCCGCAGCCGTCGACCGCGTGCTAGAGAATTTCGAGTTCCCTAGCGGGACGCGTGTGGAGATCACGGGGGACATGAGCGAGAGTATCGAGATGCTCCTCTCGGACCTGGAGAACAACGTGATCAGCGGCCTCATCTTCGTCGTGGCCGTGCTCCTGTTCTTCCTGGGTGTGAGGACGGCGACGCTCGTTGGCATTGCGATTCCCCTTTCGATGTTTCTTTCGTTCATCGTCTTCCAGGCGCTGGGCTACACGCTGAACTTCATCATCCTGTTTAGCCTGATCATTGCGCTCGGCATGTTGGTGGACAATGCGATAGTGATTGTAGAGAACATTTATCGCTATCGCGAGATGGGCCACTCACGATTCGAAGCAGCACGACTCGGAACGGGTGAGGTCGGCGGTGCCGTCGTGGCTTCGACCGCCACCACAGTCGCCGCTTTCGCGCCGATGCTCTTCTGGCCGGGAATCATCGGCGAGTTCATGAGCTACCTGCCGCTGACGCTCATCATCACGCTTACCTCGTCGCTGTTCGTGGCTCTGGTGATCAATCCAGTGATCACGGGAATTTTTGTGAAGCTCGAAAGCGAAGAGCGCGCCCCCATGAATCGGCGTGTGAAGGTGATCAGCGTCGTGGTGATGGTGGTGCTGGCACTCTTGATCGGCCTGGCCAATTGGAAGACGCTGGTCGTACTCGCTGTTGCGATCCCCGTCCTTTACTTCCTGCACACCCGCGTCTTCAAGCCGATCGGCGACAACTTCGTTCAGGAGGGGCTGCCCCGATTCGTGGCGCGGTACCGGACGTTCCTGACGTGGATGCTCCAGCGGGACTACGGCGTGAAACGCGCCTATCTACGCAACATGTTCGCACTCACGTCTTTCACCGGTGGCCTCATCCTGGTCATCCTGGGGATGATGCTCAGCGGAGTGGGCCCGGCGGTCGCCGGGGGGATGAGCGGATCGGGCCTTTTGCTGCTCGTGCCGGGAATGATCGCCTTAATCGCCGGTCTGATCGGCATCATGGTCCACTCGCTGGAGACCATCTTTCTCGGCGGATGGAAGAGCGTGCGAGCCGGTCTGATATTCGCCGGCATCATGCTCACCCTGCTGACTCTCATCTTTATCGGCCCGCGCGAGGTGGAGGTAGTCACGATTGTCAACCTGATGATCCTGCCGATCGTGATCGTGCTTGTTGGAGTCGTGGGCGGGCTGCTTAACCGGAAAAAGCGAACGCACCTGATCCTTACCGACAACCGCGCGAAGCTGCTCACCGGCGCGATCGGCTCCTTCGTGGCCATCATCATGATGTTTCAGGTGGCCCCAACGGGCGTCACCTTCTTCCCCGACACGGACCCGCAGCAGGTCTGGGTGACGCTAGAGGCGGCACTCGGCACGAACCTCGAGACGAGCAATCAGATTGCAGATGTTGCCCACGAGCGTATTCTCGACCTGTTAGATGACTATCCGGAGTCACAGGCGAATCTAAAAAACCTCAGCGTCAACGTTGGTGTGAGTGGTGATGCCCAGTTCGGTGGCGGGGCACGCAGTCCGGAGCGGTCACGTATCTCGTTAAACATGGTCGATTATGCGGACCGTGAAGAGCCGAGCTCGGTCACGATGACAAAAATCCGGAACCAGCTTCAGGGTATTCCGGGTGTCGACATCACGATCGACAAGAGTGAGATGGGTCCACCGACGGCTGCACCGGTGAACATCGAAATCTCTGGCGAGAATTTCGACACGATCCGGCGGATCACGCGGGAGGTGCGGCAGAGACTTGTGGATGCCTCCGAGTCGGGCGCGATTCCCGGTCTGGTGGACGTTTCGGACAATCTGAACGAGGGACGCCCGGAGTTGCGCGTCGTGATCGACCGCGAGCGGGCGGCGAGCTTCGGACTCAACACCTCGCAGATCGCTCAAGTCATTCGTGCGGCCGTGAACGGCATCGAGGCCAGCAAATTTCGCACGGGCGAGGATGAGTACGACATAACGGTACGGTTGCGTGAGGTCGACCGTTCGAATCTGGAGAGCGTGCAGAATTTGACCATCCTGCATGAAGGTCAGCAGATTCCGCTCGCTGCCGTCGCGAACTTCGATGTAACCGGCGGTTTGGGCTCCATCACGCGTCTGGACTTGCAACGCGTCGCCACGGTGACCGGGCAGGCGGCTCCAGGTTTTGCGGGTCCGCAGGTGTTGCAGCAGGTACAGCAATACCTCGCCCCCTACGAGGAATCGCTGCCGAACGGTTACTCATTGAGTTACACGGGCGAAAGCGAGGAGCAGGAAGAGGCATTTGGCTTCCTCACGACCGTATTCCTTGTGGCCGTGTCACTGATCTTTATGATCATGGTGGCTCAGTTCAACAAGGTGAGCTCGCCGTTCATCATCATGGTAGCCGTTGGCTTCTCGCTCATCGGTGTCCTGCTGGGTCTGATCATCACGCGAACGCCGTTCGGTCTGTTCACCTTCATCGGCGTGATATCCCTTGCAGGGATCGTGGTGAACAACAACATCGTGCTGATCGACTACACGATGCAGTTGCGGGATCGCGGTCTGGCGAAGCAGGATGCCATCATCGAGGCAGGCGCCACACGTTTGCGGCCGGTCGTGCTGACGGCTCTCACGACAGTGATTGGGTTGATCCCGCTTACCTTCGGCATCAACATCGACTTCGTGGGCCTGCTGACCGACTTCAAGCCGAACTTCCAGTTCGGATCGGAGAACACACAGTTCTGGGGACCGATGGGCACGGCGATCATCGCAGGTTTGTCCTTCGGCACCTTCCTGACGCTGGTGATCGTGCCGGTGATGTATTCGACCTTTGATTCTCTGTCGGAGCGACTATCCGCATACCTCAGGAGGGATGTCGAGCCTGAACTTGACGGACAGCCGTATGCGCATGCTCCAGCCGTCGGCGGGAATGGCGCCGGCAAGCCGCTGGAAGAAGAGGTCGTAAGGGAAGGATAGAGCGGTCGTAAGGGAAGGATAGAGCGGTCGTAAGGGACGGATCGAGCGATCGTACCGGCCGGCGGGGGCGAGATAGCGCCGGCCGGAGCGGCTCCTCCCCTACCGGCTGTGAGGTGACGTGATCAGCCCGGTAACTTGGACGTCTCCAGAGCAGGGGCCGGCGGCAGACCGGTTACTTCCAGAATGTCCTGCTCGTCGAGGGTTTCGCGATCGAGGAGCGCCTCCACGAGCGCATCCAGCTCCCGTCGGTGCGCCCTGAGCAGGCGTAGGGCCTCTTCGTAACTCTCGGAAATGATCCGGTGTACCTCGGCATCGATGCGGCGCAAGGTCTCTTCACTGTAGACCGTTCCGTCCGCCCCGCCGCTCACTACGCCGAGGTACGGGTTTTCCCGGGGGGCGAGCTGAACCATGCCCAGTGATTCGCTCATCCCCCAGCGAGTGACCATCTTCCGCGCCAGATTCGTCGCCTGCTCGATGTCATTCTCTGCGCCCGTCGTCTTTGTGCCGTAAACGAGCTCTTCGGCCGCGCGGCCGCCGAGCATCCCGACGATCCGAGCGCGCAGGTATCCCTCGGGGTAATTGTAGCGGTCGGTTTCAGGCCGCTGGTACGTCACACCGAGGGCCTGTCCCCGCGGAACGATGGTGACGCGGTGTACCGGATCGGCTCCCGGAACGACGAGCCCTAGAATTGCGTGCCCGCCCTCGTGATAGGCGATTCGTTCACGATCTTCCCGACCCAGGAGGAGCGGGCGTTCTGGGCCGAGGACGATTTTTTCGAAGGCATCCAGGAAGTCCTTCTGATAGACGGAATCCTGGTCGCGCCGGGCAGCGAGCAGTGCAGCTTCGTTGACCAAATTTCGGATGTCCGCACCTGAGAATCCAGGCATCGACGCGGCTATTTCTTCGAGGTCCACGTCGGGCGCGAGCGGCACCCGCCGTGTGTGCACCTTCAAGATCTCGGTGCGGCCCTTCCTATCGGGCAGATTGACGACGATGCGGCGGTCGAATCGGCCCGGTCGCAAGAGAGCCCGGTCGAGCACCTCCGGCTGATTCGTAGCCGCGAGGACGATCACACCTTCGCGGCTCGAAAAGCCATCCATTTCGGTCAGGATCTGATTGAGCGTCTGTTCTTGCTCGAGAGATCCGCCGATGGCGAGCTGCGAGCGCGAACGCCCAATCGAATCCAGCTCATCGATGAAGATGATTGCAGGTGCATTTTCGCGCGCCTGTCGGAAAAGGTCACGTACGCGCGCGGCACCGACCCCCACGATCATCTCCACGAATTCCGAAGCGCTCATAGAGTAGAACGGAACGCCCGCCTCTCCGGCCACCGCGCGGGCGAGCAACGTCTTGCCGGTTCCCGGCGCACCCACCAGCAGCACCCCCTTCGGCGCCGTACCTCCAAGACGCGTGTATTTCTGAGGATCCTTGAGAAAATCCACGATCTCCACGAGCTCGGCTTCCGCCTCATCAATTCCGGCCACGTCGTCGAACGTTACGCGCTCGCTCATTTCCTGATCGGCGCGGCGGGCCTTACTCTTGCCCAATCCCATCAGCCCACCCCCGATACCACCCTGGCGACTGACCCGACGATACATCCAGATGTAGAGTCCGATGATCAGCAGCGCAGGCAGGAAGCTCAGCAGCAAAATGGTCCAGCCGCTACCTTCAGGAATGGGCTCCGCGCTGATCTCGACCTCATTGTCGATCAACAACTGCTCCAGACCCGGGTCGAGGAAGGTCGGAAGGATGGTCTCGAAGGTTGTAACTTCGCGCGGCTCTACACCCGCGGCCGAGTCAGCCCGCGTACGGTAGGTGACGGGCTCCTCGAACCGCCCCGTGATGGTCTGCCCCTGACTGAATACGGCCTCGACATTGCCGCTACGGACCTGCTCCTTGAACAGGGTATACGGGACTGTCGTCGGCTCGTCGGCTCCCGGAAAGAAGTACTGCCCGAGCAGGATGTTGAACAGGAGAATGAGCGCGAAGACGATCCACGTCCATCGAGGCGGCATGCTGCGCTTTGAAGGATCTCGACGGCCTTCTGGTTTGTCGTTGCCGGCCCGATGGGGTGCCTCCCCGTGCCCATTCTGACGAAAGTTCTTCTGCTGCATGAGATGAATGTACTCAGTCTGTGATGGTCGCCGGATGAGAGAACGTGACGTTCGTGCAACGGGCAGCAGAGAGAAACTGCTATGTGTAATGTAGCATTCACGTGGACGGCCGTTCTGTGTCGAAATAATCGTTTGCCCGAACGGCTGTCTGGCGCTGATATAATGCCTCCCTCATGGCCCTTCTGATCTCGTACGTACTGCTGGCGCTCATCGTCTCTTTTCTGTGCTCGATCATGGAGGCGGTTCTGCTGAGCGCGACACCCTCGTTCGTCGAAATGCAAATGCGAACGGGGAGTCAGGCTGCCAGGCGGCTGCACGAGCTCAAAGCAGACATCGATCGGCCGCTTGCCGCGATCCTCAGTCTCAACACGGTCGCCCATACGGTGGGTGCCGCAGGTGCGGGTGCTCAGGCTGCGAATGTTTACGGCGATGCTGCGGTCGGGCTCTTCAGCGCCATCCTGACATTGATGATCCTGATCTTTACGGAGATCATCCCGAAAACCCTTGGGGCTTTGTACTGGCGCCAGCTCGCCCTTCCGATGACGCGCGTGCTCATCCCGACAATCTGGATCGCCTGGCCGCTCGTCGCGATGTCGAAAGGCATCACGCGTCTGATCTCGCGTGGTAAAGAGGTCGAAGGTGTGAGTCGCGAAGAGATCGCAGCACTGGCCGATCTCGGAGAGGCGCAAGGCGTATTCGAAGCGGGCGAGACACGCATCATCCGCAATCTGTTTCGCTTCAGCTCCCTGCGGGCCAAGGACATCATGACCCCTCGCATCGTGCTGTTTGCTCTCCCAGAAGCCAAGACCGTGCGTGAGGTGATCGAAGAGGAAAACGAGTTTCGGTTCTCGCGAATCCCCGTCTATACGGAAACGCGCGACCACATCACTGGATACGTTCTCAAAGACGACATCCTCCTGAAAGCCGCACAGGAGAAACATGATGTCCCTCTTCGGGACCTCAAGCGCGATATTCTGGTCGTACCTGATGCGCTGCCTCTGCATGAGCTTTTCGAGCGGATGCTGGATCGCCTCGAACACATTGCTCTCGTGGTCGACGAGTACGGCGGCGTTGCGGGCGTGGTCACGATGGAGGACGTGGTAGAGACGTTGCTCGGGCTGGAGATCGTGGATGAAGCGGATACCACGGAGGACATGCAGCTGCTCGCGCGCCGCCAGTGGCTTGCACGCGCAAAGCGACTGGGCATTGTACCGGAAGACGTGGAGGACGGCTCCGACGAACAACTGGAATCCGCCATCCGCTTCGGGATCACGGACGGCGAGCCGACGGTTCGCACGCGGCCGAGATCCGAGTCCTAGCCGAAGCGGCAGGAGCCTTCGTCTGCTGCCATCCTGACCAATCCTACCGATGAAAGACCTGCGTGAACTGCCGGATGCACATCTACGGATCTTCGAGCGGCCCGATCCGCCGGATCCGGCTACGATCGATAGCATCTATCTGATCGGGATCTGTGGCACGGGGATGGGTTCGCTCGCCGGTTTGCTGCAGCAGGCGGGCTATAACGTGCGCGGCTCCGACGAGAACTGCTATCCCCCGATGAGCACACGCATCGCGGAGATGGGGATCGAATTGCTGGAAGGATTTGATGCCTCGCACCTCGATCCCGCTCCCGACCTTGTCGTGGTTGGAAACGCCTGCACACCGACGCACGTCGAGGCGACCTACGCGCGTGAGAAGCGATTACCGCAGCTCTCGCTGCCAGAAGCGCTCGCTCATTTCTTCCTGAAAGACCGCCGTTCATTGGTCGTGGCGGGAACCCATGGCAAGACGACCACAACGGGTATGCTCGTTCACGTGCTGCGAAGTGCAGGGCTGAATCCGGGCTTCCTCGTCGGCGGCGTGATGATGAACGGTAATGTCAGCTATGGGATCGGGGGTGGTCGGCACTTCGTGATCGAAGGCGATGAGTATGATAGTGCGTACTTCGACAAGCGGCCGAAGATGATGCATTATCGGCCGACGACGGCCGTCATCACGTCGATGGAGTTGGATCACGCGGACATTTATGATGATTTCGACGAATATCGCGCCGCGTTTTGCGAATTCGCCGGGCTCATCGAGCCGGGCAACCTGCTGGTTTTGAACGGTGACGATGCGGAGGTCCGTGCACTCGCTCGTTGTTCTCGAGGCCGTGTGCAGTATATCGGCCTCGAAGGGTCCGATGACGAGGTTACGGCCAGGAACGTGCGACAAGTGAACGGCGGCCAAACGTTCATGTTGGTCGTTGACGGCGAACCTCGAGCGGAAATCTTTCTGCCTATGAGCGGTCGCCACAACCTGTTGAATGCGCTCGGAGTCTGCGCTATCGCGCTTGAAGAGGGGGTCACGCCCGAGCAGATCGCCTCCGGTTTCGTCAGCTTCAAGGGCTTGCGACGCCGTCAAGAAGTGCGCGGTGAGGCGGCCGGCGTTACTGTTGTGGACGACTTCGCCCATCACCCCACAGCCGTACGAGAGACCATCCGCGCGATAGCGGATCGTTGGCCTGACCGGCGACTCGTCGCCATCTTCGAGCCGCGCTCGAATTCGAGCCGCCGCAAGGTATTCGAGGTGCCCTACGCTGAATCCTTCGATGCAGCGGACGTCGTCTTTATCAGTGCCCCTCCCCTGCGCCATAATGACCAGGCCGAGACGCTGCTCGATGCCACCCGCGTCGTGGAGCTCATCGAACAACGTGGAATCCGCGCGACGGCTGTACCCGGTGCCGATGCCCTCCTTGGGCCCCTCCTGTCCGAACTGCGTCCCGGCGACGTCGCGCTGATCATGAGCAACGGCGGCTTCGGCGGCCTGCACGACCGCTTGCTCGATGCCCTCCGGATCCGGGAGCAGACGTCGATTCACGGATGACGAATTGATGGTCCTGTTTTTTGTATCCTGAAGCCGCGAATGAAATCAATCCCGACGAATCGGCCTGCGATTAGGCCTCGTCCGTCGATGCCCTCCGCAGCCAAGCCTCAACTTCCACCATGTCCCTCCGAGTACTTTCCATTTTCCTGATCGTAATCGTCGTGACAACCATCGCCGGATGTGTAGGCGCCCAAAGCGCACGCACGGATGCCGAGCTGCGCAACCGCGCCAATGAGCTCGCTCAACAGTTCATCATTGTTGACGGACACATCGATGTCCCATATCGCCTCGATCATTTCTGGGAGGACATCTCCGGTAAGACGATAGGCGGCGACTTCGATTATCCGCGCGCCGCCGCGGGCGGTCTCGACGCACCGTTCATGTCCATCTACATCCCGGCGAGCTATCAGGAGACGGGCGGCGCCCGCGAGAAGGCCGATTCGCTGATCGATATGGTTGAAGGGTTTGTCGAGCGCTGGCCCGACAAGTTCGCGCTCGCCTTCAGTCCCGACGACATCCGATCCAATCATGCTCGAGGCCTGATCTCGCTACCCATGGGCATGGAGAATGGCGCGCCCATTGGTGAGGACCTGGGCCTCCTCGAGTACTTCTACGACCGGGGCATTCGGTACATCACCCTCACGCACGGCCGTGTCAATCAGATCAGTGATTCCTCTTACGACTCGACCAAGGTGCACGGGGGGTTGAGCCCCTTCGGAGAGGAGGTCGTTCGAGAGATGAACCGACTCGGAATCATGGTGGATGTCTCGCACATCTCCGATGACGCCTTCTACGACGTGATGCGGGTTTCAGAGGCGCCGGTCATCGCGTCGCACTCGTCGGCGCGCCACTTCACGCCCGGCTGGGAGCGCAATATGAGCGACGAAATGATCGAACTGCTCGCCGAGAACGACGGCATTATCATGATCAACTACGGCTCGTCGTTTCTGCGCGGCGAGTACGATGCCATCGGTGACAGCCTGAACGCCGAGCTCAGGAAGCGGATGCGGGAGCAGGGGATCGATCTCAACTCACCCGAGGGCATCGCCTACTTCGAGCGAGAGCGAAAGGCACGGCCGGTGGGCTCGGTCGAGGACGTCATTGCACACATCAATCACGTTGTGGAGCTGGTGGGCGTTGACCACGTCGGGCTTGGCTCCGACTACGACGGCGTGTTCGCACTGCCGGCCGGCCTCCTGGATGTATCCACGTATCCCACCCTCGTTTACCACCTCCTTCGCGAGGGGTACTCGGAGGACGACATCCGGAAGATCCTGGGCGAGAACTTGCTCCGCGTGTGGGAGGAAGTCCGGGAATTGGCCAGCGAAGAATGAAGATACAGCCGTCGAACGATGGTCAGAGGTCCGCATCATTCAGGCATTTCTTTGATGGAATCTCGGCGTGGCGTACATTGCCTGGGCCTCGAGGCATTGACGTTCCGGAACGGTCGGCGGCGTCCTCGTGGCCAGATGGAGTCGGCTCATCCTACGTTCTGCGATTCCTGTGTCATACGCGTGAGTTCTGCGTCATACGCATGAGAACGGCTCTGCATTTCTGAGGACCGGGCGCCGACCTCACTTCCCAGTGGAGGAAGGCAGGTTCATGAGCCACTCAGCTTACGGGTCCCTTCTGCGACCACGCGCACCGTTGATTGGCGCGGCGGCCCTTGCGTTCGCCGCCCTTGCGTTGGGGGCCCTTGCGTTGGGTGCCCTTGCGTTGGGCGCCATTGCGTTGGGGGCCACTGCGTCGAAGGCCATTGCGTCGAAGGCCACTGCGTTGAAGGCCAGTGCGTTGGTGCTCCTCGCGTTCGCGGCTCAGACGCGGGCACAAGACCTCATCGTAACCGGCACCGTAATTGACCAACAGTCAGGCGCGCCGATCTCGAGCGCGCGCATCGCCGTGATCGATATCGCCGCCGGTGATACGCTCGTCGCTGACGTTCTAACCGACTTTCAGGGGCGGTATTCGATCGTACTCCCCGCACGTGTTGGTACGCAGCGGGCGAGCCTTCCTGTCGGATATGAGCTTCTCGACATTTATCCGAATCCGCTCGCGGCCGGACCCATTCACATCCGGTACCTGACGCCCGTTGATGGCGCGGAAGCGCCTGCGCTGTACCTCTATGACGTGCTGGGGCGCCGAATCGACAGGCCCGATGCGCTGGCCGCCGGCATCTATTTCGTTCGGCTTCAGTTTGATGGCGGCCCGCTCACAGATCCGAAGCGGTTCGTTCTCGTACGCGGCGGCCGAGTTGATCTACGGCTCCAGGCTGTGAGCGGCACGACATCGTCGATGCTCACTGCGACCGCCAAGCGTTCGGCCGGTAACGTACACTTCGTCGTCGAGAAGGAAGGTTTCGAAAGGCTGGAGCAGGACGTTCAGTTCAGTGGAGCCGAACCTGCGGCGCGGGATTTCTCGCTCGAGCGTATCGATGATGGTCGGGCTCGACTCGTTCTGCGCGTCGCCGATAGTGAGGGTGAGCTGCTTTCGGACGTAACTGCGACAGTGGTGGATGACACCGTTCGTGGGGTGAGTGGCGAACACGGCGAGATCATCCTTGACAGCGTGTACACCGCAGTCCCAGTCGTGGTACGGCTGACGAAAGGTGGATTCACCGACCAGATCGTACGAACTGAAGTGCCGCCGGATCGCGACGTCGAGTTGGTCGAAGCAACGATGCGCGAGCGTGCCGCTGCCGTGACGATCCAAAATATTCAGGAAGGCGGTACGGCCGTGGGTTCGGATGGGGCGAGAATTGAATTGTCTGAAAATGCCCTGGTCGACGCAACAGGCGATCCCGTGACCGGATCCATCGACGCTTTTTTGACGCCCCTGGATGTGACGGCAGAAGGGGGACTCGAGGCTTTCCCGGGAGTCTTTGCAGGGTTCGAGCCCAACGGTGCTTTGAAGCTACTGTTAACGTATGGTGTAACCGACATCGTACTCGAACAGAATGGGGCCGCGCTGAATCTTGCGGACGGCCAGACGGCCATCATTGAGTTGCCGCTTTACGTCGAGCGGGATGAGCGAGGTGAGCCGCTCGAGGAGGGAGAATCCATCCCACTCTGGTCATTAGACGAGGGTACCGGTTTGTGGGTACAGGAGACCGTCGGTACGGTGGTCACATCTCCTGGATCACCCACGGGCTATGCCCTTCGCGGGCAGGTTTCGCACTTTTCTGTCTGGAACGGAGATGTCGCAGCCAACCCGGCCAGGGTGGCCGTCTACACGGATCCAACGTATTCCTCGTCTAGATCGTCCTTCTCGGGCGTCACCGTAGATGGATTGCTGCCCGGCTTTAGAACGGTCACGGATTCGAGGGCAGGACTGGCCAGCGTGGAAGGATCCACCCTGACCACTTTTGTGCCGCCGGACATCGAGGTCGAGCTGGCCATAGAAACCGAGCCTCGTGTGGGCCCGAGCGGACTCGAGGTTTGCAGGTGGTCGGAGATCATCGTGGCCGAGCCAAATAGCGAACTCGAGCTGGAAGCTGAGTTTGAGTGCGGACCTCTGGATACCGGAGGCGATAACGAACAGCTCGAATCACCCGCGCAGATCGTGCGGGCCATCGACCCAGCCGGCGAGATCGATACCTATTACTTCGAAAGCCTTCCTGGCTACGCAGCACTCGTCTCCACGTGCCGTTCCGGTCCGTTTTCGATGCTATCCGGCACGGTGGCCGCTCGGGCGCCGAGCGAATGGACGATTGGACAAAGCGGTTTCGGCAGCTTTTGCGGAAGGCTCACGTTTGAGCTGACGGAAATGGGATTTTACCAGATCCTGGTTGACGGGACGTTCAACGAGCCGGCGACATACGAGCTACTTCTCGATGTCGGCCCTCTCGCCCCTCTTGACACACCGGTTGGTACCTCCTTCGATGAGGACGACACGGTCGCTCGGCATTTCTTCCGGCCGGAGATAGGAGACGAGGTTACACTTTCCTTTGGTTCGGACGATGTTGACGTGCCGGTTCGCGGTACGGTGCATCTCCTCGACGAAGGCGTCAACACCGCTGTACTTTCGGCGGGGTCGGGACATTACGGACAGACGACGTTCGTCGTACAGGAAGACCGGCCGTACGTGCTGGAGTTGGACCCCGGCGGAGCCATTGGCGCCTACCTCGTGACGGCCACGACGCTCGCCGATCCGAGTCCGTTCTCGCTTGAGGGAGACTGGACTGAGGTTTTCGGATCGATGGACTTTTTCGGCCAGCGAGACTTCTACTCCTTCGACGGAGAAGCAGGCGGGTTGCTCAACATCGTGCTGGACCTCTCCGAAGCGCGGACACAGCTGACTGTCAAACGCCCGAGCCAACTCTTCTACGATGCGGTCAGCCACGCCAACGTGGCACACGAGCCGGATGAAGACGAGTTGGACACCGGGCCGTTTCTGCTCACTGAGTCTGGGGAGTGGGTCGTGGAGCTGTCGCATCCGAGCCGGGCGTTTCCCGGATTGGATGCGCTGATCGGCGGGTACGCGTTTCGCATCTACGCACCGGAAGTCAAGTCGTTGACGGCCGGATCAGCACATGAGGGATCCATCGAGGATACACGCACCTTCGATGCCTATGAATTCACGCTCGCCGCCGAGCAAAACCTCACGATCCGAACCACGCTATCGGGCGGCGGGCGGGTGGTGACGCGCGTACTTGACGAAAGCGGAAGCCAACTAGGCCAGACGATGGTGATTAGCCCTGGCGAAGAACGGACATTGCCGGGCCAGCTTGGGCCGGGCACGTACTACGTCGTGGTAGAGCCCGTCGATTCGGCGCTCGAGTACCTGCTGCAGCTCCAACTATTGGACTGAACTCTCAGGGCCGTCGGCTCCCCGAATCGCGCAGCGGCGCTTGAAGCAGCTTTGCTCGAACCGCGCAGCGTCCCTTGATGCAGCTTTGCCCGAATCGCGCAGCGTCCCTTGATGCAGCTTTGCTCGAATCGCGCAGCGTCCCTTGAAGCAGCTTTGCTCGAACCCCACAGCGTCCCTTGGAGCAGCTTTGCTCGAACCCCGCAGTGTCCCTTGAAGCAGCTTTGCTCGAACCCCACAGCGTCCCTCGAAGCAGCTTTGCTCGGACCGCGCAGCGTCCCTTGAGGCAGCGTCGCTCGCGCAGCGTTACTTTGAAGTAGCGTCACTCAACTCGCGCAGCGGACGCAGCTTTGCTTGAAATCGCGCAGCGTCACTCAACTCGCCGCAATTGTAACGACCCTTCGCAGACCATCCCAAAAAGCTCGCTCTTACGTCAAAAAACAAGGGTTCACTCGCGTGAACAATCCCACGCCGTTACAATTACCCGTGATGTAGCGACAATCGCTCCGTGTTGCATGGGACAATTGCCTCGTGTTGCATGCGACAAACCT